>JANWYI010000033.1:0-33440 GCA_025055255.1 Anaerolineae bacterium
CGCTTGTTTGAGCGCGCCGTGCAAGCCGATCCGCAGAATGCGCCGTCTTGGCAGGCGTATGCGCTCTTTGAGCGCGACCAGCGCAACTACTCAGAGGCGGAGCGCCTGCTGCGCGAAGGCTTGCGTCGAGTCTCTGACTCTAAGGGCAAAGGTCTGCTGCATTCAACCTTAGGCAGTCTGCTGGCAGGCGGGCGCAAACTGCAAGAGGCTGAGAAACACTTCCGAACAGCGCTGCACTGCGATAGCAGCAATCCGCTCACGCACTATCACTTCGCTGTGCGTGTACTCTTGAGCACCAATCGGAAGGATGAGGCGTGTCAGCATCTGTGCCGCGCTAAGGCGCTGCGTCCGAAGAAGCAGCGCGACCGAAAGCTAATTGAGGACGCTATCGAGCGCAGCGGCTGCAGGTGCGCTGAGCAGTCTCAGGGCTAGGCAAGGCAGGCGCTTTGTGCGTATGATTCTGAGCATCTACCGATGTTCAGGAGACTTTTTCAGTGAGCGCATCATCAAAGATCAAGCAAGCGCCAGAGCAGGGCGAGCCGAGCGCAGCGCGGCGCATCTTGTATTTCCTCGCCTTCAGCGCTGTAGTAGCTGGGATTGTGGTCGGCGCGGCGTTGCTGCTGCTGAACGATCTGTTCGGGCGCTGGAATAGCAGTCCGCTGCGCGAGCCGAAAGCATTGGCAGAAGGCGCTGAGATCGTGCCGTTTTTGAGCCTGAACGATAAGCGCATTTTTCCGTACGGGATCGCTTACGGCAATGGCGAGTTCTACCTGAGCTTGTTCGGCGGCAACGCCGTGCGGCGCGTCACAACAGATGGCGTCATGCGCTTCATGGCGCAGCTCAACGCGCCTGCTGCGCTCGCCTACAGCCGCGAGACGCTCTACGTGCTCGACTACAATCAAGTCGGCGCGTTCAGCACAGGCGCCTTGAAAGCTATCGCCGCAGATGGCACGCTGCGCAACGTCAGCGAGTCGCCTTCGGCGCGCAATTTGCCGCTCTTCGCAGGCATTACTGCTGATCAGAACGGCGCTGTCTATCTCTCACATCCAGAGAACGGCACGATTTGGCGCGTCACGCCTGACGGCACAGCGACGTTGCTCTGGACGGCGCCGCCAGTCGGCAACTCACGACCGAGTCCGACTGGGATTGCGCACAATCGCTGGGACGACTCGCTGATCGTGGCAGACTCAGGCACGGGCGCGGTCTATCGGCTGAGTATGACTGAGTCAGGCGTTGAGAGCCAGCTGCTCTACCGTCAACAAGGCTTTGATCCGCGCGCTGTTGCTGTGGACGTGCAAGGGCGCGTGTTGATCGCAGCGTGGCAGGGCGATAACGGCACATTGTATCGCCTTGACGAGGCGAACGGCTTGGTGGCACTGGCAGAGGGTTTCCGTCAGCCGACGAGCGTGGTCGTGGTGAACGACATGGCATACGTGGTCAGCTCAGGCGCCTTCGGCTTGATCGGCGGCGTGGAAGTGCAGCCGCCTTTCCGCGTGGACGCTGTGCGCTTGCCGAACTAGGCAGGTTCAAGGGCTTGCCGTTGCGCAAGCCCTTGAACGAGAGGCAAGAGGGTGGTTGTGAGGAGAGGCAAAGGGGTCTAGTCGTCTTTAGCGCTACGACCAGCTTCCTTGAGCGCAGCGTGCGCAGCGGCAAGGCGCGCTACTGGCACACGGAACGGCGAGCAGCTGACGTAGTCCAAGCCTACTTTATGGCAGAAGGCGATGCTGGCAGGATCGCCGCCGTGTTCGCCGCAAATGCCGACCTCAAGGTCAGGACGCGCCTTGCGTCCGCGCTCAACGGCGAGCTGAATCAGGAAGCCGACGCCTTCTTCGTCAAGCTGCTGGAATGGATTGCGCGGCAACAGTCCGCGTTCTACGTAATCGAGCAGGAATTTGCCTTCGGCGTCGTCACGGCTGATGCCAAAGGTCGTCTGAGTCAGGTCATTGGTGCCAAAGCTGAAGAACTCAGAGTACTCTGCCATCTTGTGCGCAGTGATCGCGGCGCGCGGCAACTCGATCATCGTGCCAATCTTGTAATGCACAGCGCAGCCAGTGGACTTCATCACTTCAGCGGCGACGCGCTCGATCAATTGGCGCAGCTCACGGACTTCCTCGGCTGTGCTGGTCACGGCGATCATGATCTCAGGGCGCACATCGTAGCCTTCTTTGGTCAGCTGGCAGGCAGCGCGGAAGAGCGCACGCGCTTGCATCTCGCTAAAGGCAGGGCGCGTAATGCCGAGTCGGCAGCCGCGCAAGCCGATCATCGGGTTGAACTCGCGCATGGCTTCAACAGCGCTCAGCAATGCCTCTACGCGCTCCAGCTCTTTCGGACGGTCGCCCATCAGGCGCAAGCCAGCAGCGCGCAGCGCAAGTTGCTCGTGATCAGGCAGGAACTCGTGAAGCGGCGGGTCGAGCAGGCGGACGATCACAGGTAAGCCGTCCATTGCCTTAAGAATGCCGTAGAAATCGTCATACTGGAAGACTTCCAGCTTGTCCAGCTCAGCGCGCTCTTCAGGGCTGTTCGGCTTGGCGAGGATAGCCGCTTGCATGATCGGCAAGCGCTCCTCTTGGAAGAACATATGTTCAGTGCGGCACAGACCAATGCCGCGCGCGCCATATTCGCGCGCACGCCGCGCGTCCTGCGGATAGTCAGCGTTGGCGTAGACGTTTAAGCGGCGGAATTGATCTGCCCAGTTCAGAAGCGTCTGCAAGTAGGTCTCGCGCATGAAGTCGGGCACTTCGCGTTTCAGTTCGCCGACGAACACTTCGCCGGTTGTGCCGTCAATTGAGATGACGTCGCCTTCATGCACGACAATGTCGCCGACGCGCATCAGGCGCGCGCGCAGGTCAATCTCAAGTGCCTCAGCGCCGCATACGCACGGCACGCCAAATTGACGGGCAACTACAGCAGCATGACTGGTTGCGCCGCCGCGCGAGGTGAGAATGCCTTTGCTCGCCAACATGCCGTGAACGTCATCAGGCTTGGTCTCTGGGCGCACCATGATGACCGACTTTTTCGCTTTACCCCACTTTTCCGCCAAATCAGCGTCAAAGGCAACAATGCCGACTGCTGCGCCCGGCGAGGCGTTCACGCCTGTGGCAATGCGCCGACCGCTGCGCTTAGCATCGCGCTTAGCATCAGGATCGAACTGCGGATGCAGCAGCTGCAAAACTTGGTCAGGCGTGACGCGCAAGACGGCTTCCTCGCGTTTGATCAAGCCTTCCTCAGCCATCTCAACCGCAATGCGGACTGCTGCGCGCGCTGTGCGCTTGCCGTCGCGCGTTTGCAGCATGTAGAGCTTGCCGCGCTCAATGGTGAACTCTACGTCTTGCATGTCGCGGTAGTGGCGCTCTAGCTTCTCGGCAACCTCAACGAACTGCTTGTAGACCTCTGGGCTATCTTTCTCTAGCTCGCTGATCGGCTTAGGCGTGCGAATGCCTGCCACGACATCTTCGCCTTGCGCGTTCATCAGGTAGTCGCCGAAGAGCTTGCGCTCGCCTGTGCTGGGATTGCGCGTGAAGGCGACGCCTGTGCCGCTATCGTTGCCCATGTTGCCAAAGACCATCATCTGCACGTTGACGGCTGTGCCAAGATTGTGTGGAATACCTGCGGCATTGCGGTAGTCCACAGCGCGCTTGCCGTTCCAGCTCTTGAAGACCGCCTCAATCGCCTTGCTCAGCTGGACGTACGGATCAGTCGGAAAGTCCTCGCCGACATGCTTGCGGTAGATCAGCTTGAACTCAGCTGTGACCTGTTGCCAGTCTTCAGCGGTCAACTCAGGGTCGCTGCTGACGCCACGGCGTTTCTTAGTCTCGGTCAGGTAGTCTTCAAACGCCTCATCTTCAATGCCCATCACAACGCTACCGAACATCTGGACGAAGCGGCGATAGGCGTCGTAGACGAAGCGCGGGTCGCCTGTGAGCGCGATCATGCCCTGTGCAACGGCGTCGTTAATGCCGAGATTCAACACGGTATCCATCATACCGGGCATGGAGAACTTAGCGCCAGAGCGCACTGAAAAGAGTAGCGGATTGCTCGGATCGCCGAATCGCTTGCCTGTCCTCACCTCAATCGCCTTGACCGCGTTCAGCGTCTGCTCCCACATGCCTTCGGGAAAAGTCTGATTCGCCTCTAGGTAAGCGTTGCAAGCCTGTGTGGTGATGGTGAAGCCAGGCGGCACAGGCAGTCCAATGCGCGTCATCTCGGCAAGGTTGGCGCCTTTGCCGCCGAGCAGCGCGCGCACATTGTCCCAAGCGCCGCCCACTGCAGCTTGTGCCTCATCCAGCTCGCTAAACAAATAGACCCAGCGTGCGCCAGTTTGCCCTGTCCCGTTTGGATCAGGACGCTCTTTGACAGGGACAGCAGTCGTTGCCTTTGCCATAGCAGTCACTCCTCGGCAAATTGCACGTGAAAAATTTGTTGGTCATCAGACCTGTGCTATGACGGCATTGTGCCACGCGCTCGGCTGACTGCCTATTGACATACGGCGCAATTTTGTCACGCGCCGATCACATTTTTATGTGAAGAATGTCACATGATGAGCAAAGTCGCTTGGAGCGAGGTTAGCGTTGCGCTCGCGCGCGTGCGATGTAGAGTAGCTCCTCCATGAATGCATTGACGCCTTGAGCATACTTGTCTAGGAAGTCCTGTGCAATCGCCTGCGCTAAATCGGTGCGCCCGATGTTGATCAAGGCAGCCACATGCGGACGGAAGTCGCGCAGCGAAATGTGCAGGACGCCTGCAGCATCGGTCATAATGCCCCAGGCGAGCGACTTTTTCTCGTTATCATCTTTGGCAGTGTTAAAGCGGCGCAATGAAGACGTCGCTGCTACCTGCCCAATATTGCTGAAGACTTCCTGACCTTTGATGGTGTCGTTCAGCACGTCAAAATGGCTCGGCAAGCTATCCAGCAGGCGCTGAATGGCAGGCGGCAAGCCGCCCAGAAGCCGAATTGTGCTAGTGCTGAGGCTCTCACCACGCATGGTTACATCTTTGTAGGCGAGCAAGAGTTCGCCGAATTTCTGGAGCATGCCCAAGTATTCAAGGCGCATAGCTTGCGCCTCACTTGCGCTTGCGCCGCGTATGCGTTGCTCCAGCTGCTGGAAGGCTTGATAGGTCTGGCGATGTTTCTCATAGAGATTCGGCATTGGGTTGCGGAACGTGGTAGGAAAAATGCGCTCGTGCGGACTGAGCGCTGTGGCGTCAATCGGAATCAGTAAGGCAGGATTGGTCTGGCGCGTAGTTTCCAGCATTTTGGTCACGAGCTGCGCAGCTGTCTGAGCATTTTTATCGCTCTGCTCACTCAAAGCAGCGATAGCTTGTAAGATTGTCGGGTCAGGTTTGTAGAGCTGATTGAAAAGCGTCCGATAGAGCAGGAGTAGGTCGTTGACGGTCAGGCGCAGCTTCTCAGAGCGCTTGAGCAAGCTGCGGCGAACATCTTGGATCAGCTCAAGGCGCACAGCAGTGCTCTCAGCGCTCACTTCAGGCGAGCACTGGATTTTTTTCAGCTTGGCAGGCGTGAGCGTACTTGGCGTCTCTAGGTGAAGTGCAACATAACTGGCATTGCGTGTGGAAGCAGACTGTGTGCCTTGCTCAGCACGCTGTGCAGCCAGTTTGCGCAGAAAGCGCACAGCTTGCCCTGTCAAAATCTCCGCGATAGCCATGCCATTTGCTGCGTCAAAGAAAATGTGCGATAGGTCAAAAACGTTGCTTTGTGCCGTTCGGAAAACGGTCAGCGCGTGGTCACCAATGCCGCGCTGACCGCTACGAATGTCGGTTAGACGGTCTTCAGCGCGCGCTATGTCCCAGTTGATCAGGATCGGCGCTGTGCGCAGCTGCTCAAGTGCCTTGCGCGTTGCCTCAGGCAGGTTACGGCGCAAAGCAGGCTGATGGCTACGACGTGCTGTGCGCAGCGCACGGTCTAGCGTGGCAACGGGCGTAATTGGCTTCAGCGCGAGCAGCTCTGCAGCTACTTCACGGGCATGATCAGCGGCAACAAGCAGTGGAATTAGGTAATAGCGCTTGCGCAAGATCACGCCGACGTGCAGCTGCTCAGGTGGAATCGGCGTGCGCGTGTCGTTATACTCACTCGGCGTGAGCGCAGCGCGGATGTCCATCTGGTTGATGTATGCCTGCAAAGCGGCTTGACGCTCAGCAACGGCGTTGCGGTCTTGCCATGCACGCTCATAGGCACGGCGCTGAGGGCGCTCGGCTCGCTCTAGCGCTTGCGTGCAGAAGTGCTCAAAGGCTTGGCGGCGGTAGGCGATGAAAATGTCGTCTAGAGCATCGCTTGGCGCGCTGTACGGGCGTGTTTTCAGCCAGCGCTCGGTCAAGCGCGGATCGCCAATTGCCTCACTGATGGCGCGCAGCTGCACACGCTCTGTCCATTCGCAGGCTAGTATGTCAGGGTAGTGCTGCAGCAGCCATGCAGCCGCCATGATCCACGCCGCCAACTCATCAGCGGGCTCAAGGCGCGCGCCAAGCCTGTGGATCGCCTGCTGAAAGCCGACGGTCTCGCAGGCGTGCCAGGCAGTATCTTCGCGCAAACCGAATTCAACGTAAAATTGCCATGTGCCTTCGGGAAAAGATTTGATCGGGTCTTTGCCGCTGAGCCGCAAGAGCATGTGATAGGCAGCCAAAATTGCTGCTGGTCCGCCGAAAATAGCGCTGTACTTGACCTTGTCCACAAAGGCTTGCATACCTTGCATCAACAGTGCAAGGTTGCGCCGAGTCTCTTGGACAGGCACAACGCGCTCGCGCAAGTTCGCTAAGCCGATGCTGATCATGGCTGGCACATTGCCGGCTGGCACAATGCGCGCAATTTCATCGGCTAGGGAACGCAACTCAGGCAAGGAAAGATGTGTCAGCTGATCAGTTGTGTCCAAAAAGCGCCGCAGGCTGATTGCAGTTAGCTGTTGCGCTTCGTCGTAGTCTCTAGCAACTTGATTCATAGGCTCTCAAAATGACGGAGCAAGCGAAACTCAACCTGTTATTTTACGCTTAAATAACGTAAATTGGTGTACTCAAGAGCGAATCAGTTGCTGAGCAGATCGGCAGGCGTCGGCGTAGCGACTGGCAGCACATCAGGCATGCGCAAAAAACGCAGTCTGATTTCCGCTGTATACAAGTACTCTTCAGCGCTCATAGCACGCCAAAAGTCTTGTGGCGTTGCAATTTTGCCACTGCTGGCGTACAGATAGCGACGCAGCCATGTGAAGAATGCAGCGTCGCCCAGTGCTTCACGTATTGCCTGTAGCATCTGTGCGCCGCGCAGATACACAGCGTTGATGTACGCACGTACGTCCCGAAACTCGTAGACCGCTGCATCCACATAGCCGTTCGGCTGATACGTCTTGACACGGAAAGTCCACCACCATGGCACTAGGTCAGGACGCACGCTTTCAAGGTAAAGCAATTCTGCATAGATTGAGAGCGCCTCATCAAGGTATGGCGCGTCGCCTTGCGCTGTCATGACCTGGGCGTACCACCATTGGTGTGCCACTTCATGCGCTGTGATCAGCGTCAGCCAAGAATCGTCGCGTCCGTTGAAAGTGGCGAACCAGTGACTGCCCACATGCACCAAGCCGCTGAACTCCATGCCGTCGTGGAAATCCGCCTCGACCACGACCAGTCGGTCGTAGAACAGCGTGCCGAAAAGCTGTGAGAAGCGCTCTACGGCTTGCCGCGCCGTCTTTAGCGCGTGCAAATGTGCTGCTGAGGGCGCGCTGTTGGCTGTGACAAAGTAATACAGGTCAATTGTCTCGCCGTTAGCGGTCTGCGTGCTGAGCCGCGCCATGGCGCTGCTGATAACTAGAGGCAATGACCTGCCATTTCGAAAGCGCACACGCCAATTTCTATCGCCTAGACGCTCGACATTGCCCGGCGCGATCAAGTCAGCAGGCGTCGTGCCACTTAGGACTATCTCTGCCTCGAAGTCCGCTAACTCAGAGAGCATGTACTCACCAACAAGCGACGCCTGCGGCAACATCCATGCGTCGTCCAAGCGCGGCGCGAATTCAGGTAACCAGTGCCCAAGATTGAGTTGCCGCTCAGTGTAGCTGAGATATGACCTACGCGCATTAGGCAAACTAGGCACGCGTAATGTGAAAGTCAGTTGCACCACAGCGCGGCAGCCAACAGGCAACGGCTGCTCTAGCTGCAGAGCAAGGCGCGCTTTCTCTAGGACATAGTTCGAGACACTTACAGCCGACTCAGGTGCGCTAGCGAGCGCCTCAAGCGTGAAAACGCCTTCTGCATTGTTCGAGTCAACATACATGAACAGCGTCTCAAGCGGCGCATCAGCTGTGTTGCGGTATGCAGCGCGCAGCGTGGCACGCAAGCTGCGCCTTTCAGGGTCAATCTGTGCGCTGACGCGATACTCAATCGCAGCATCTGACTTGGACATGCCGCACGGATCAAGAGTGAGCGTAGGTGTGCGTACTTTTGATGGAATCGGCGTGGTATCGCTCGGCGTGGCACTTAAGACGGGCGCTAGTGTCGCTGCACGCAATGCGTCTGAAGCAAAAGGCGAAGTCGGCTGTGCCGCCATGCCTGTGAAGCCACATGCTACACTGAGTGTCAAACCAATCAGAATGACAGCAAGCTGCGCTTGGCTAGGCGTCTGCACCATGCTCGCCGTGATCAGACTTGAACACGCCACGCTCGCGCATCAGCTTGTAGAGCGCCTGCGCTTGAGTGTAATCTACGTTCAGACGCCGCTGCAACAGTGTCACGTTCAGCGCAGCGCCTGATTGTTTGTACAACTCAACAGCACGCTCGTAGAGCGCCTCATCCACTTTGGTCTCTTTCGGCTGCTCATCGCGCAACGCCGCGAAGAATTTCTCTTCATCAGGATCGGTTTGTGGACGTGGCGGTGCGAATCGAGGTGCGCCAAACGGCGAACCACCGCCGAAGCGCTCTGCGCGCGACTGGAACGGCGACGACTCGCCCGGCTTGATCAACTTGGCAGTCGGCTTATCAGGCGCGTGATCAAATGAGACCTGGCTGATCGGCGTGCCGCGCTCCTTTTGAGCGTTCTTCCAGAAATCTGTGATTTGCTTCAGCTCAGCATCTGAGACGTAAGCGCCTTGTGCGCGGATCGGCGCTGCAGCGTCAGGCGCTTGGTAGAGCATGTCGCCGCGACCCAGCAATTTCTCAGCGCCAGGCTGATCGAGGATGACGCGGCTATCCACGCTAGAGGCGACTGCAAATGAGATGCGGGCAGGGAAGTTGGCTTTGATCAAGCCTGTCACAACATCCACGCTCGGACGCTGTGTCGAGATGATCAAGTGAATGCCCGTAGCGCGCGCCATTTGTGCTAGGCGCGTCAGCTGCTTTTCTGTCTCATCAGGCGCCAGCATCATCAAGTCTGCCAGTTCGTCAATCACGACGACCAAGTAAGGCATTCGCGGCTCAGTCTTGCTAATTTTGCTGTTGTAATCGCTGATGTTGCGCGCGCCGAGCGCAGCAAATTTCTTGTAGCGGTCGTCCATCTCGCGCGTGACCCACTTCAAGACGCCTGTCACGCGCTCTAGGTCTACCACAACAGGCGAGACAAGGTGTGGAATGCCGTTATAGCCTGTCAGCTCGACGCGCTTCGGATCAACCATCACCATCTTGAGATCATCGGGCGAGTTTTGCAGCAGCAAGCAGGCGATGATCGCATTGACACATACAGACTTGCCAGAGCCAGTCGTGCCGGCAATGAGCAAGTGCGGCATTTGCGCCAAGTCAGCGACCACTGGAGCGCCGTCAATGCTCTTGCCGAGCGCGAGGCGCAATCGTGAGCGCATTTCGTTGAAAGCTGGGCTGGCGATGATATCGCGCAAGCCGACTAGCGCGGTCTCAGGATTTGGCACCTCAATGCCGACGTAGCCTTTGCCGGGCACAGGTGCTTCAATGCGAACTGTGCGCGCTGCTAGGGCTAGAGCAAGGTCGGCATCTAGCTTAGCGATTTGATTGACTTTAATGCGCGTCTGCTTGCCGCGCGAGTTTAGGTAGCCCGGCTCAACGCCAAATTGCGTGATTGCTGGTCCAACGTTGATCTCAACAACGCGACCGGGCGCGCCGAACGCCTCAAGTGTCTCTTCAATGATCCGCGCGCGCTCCAAGAGCATCTCTTGAGTGATGGTCTGAGCTGAGCCTGCGCGCAACAGCTGGCGATAATCAGGCATTTGCCACGTGGTTTCATCAGGCGGTAGCTGCATTGGCGGCAATTCCTCAGCAGGTGACTCGCCATTCTTAGTGGGCGTGGCGAGACCAAAAATGCGCGGCAAAGGCGCAGAAGTAGCCTGCTCTGTGTCAGCTACCTCAGACACATCGCCTAAGTCGCTGTCTTCTGGCTCTGAAACGTCATCTGGTTCTTCAGACTCGTCCTCAGGCGGCACAGCGCTCGGTTTGGGCGCTGGGCGGAAAACACTTGGGCTGCCGAACGGACTACTCGTCCTGCTGCCGAAAACGCTGCTGCTTGGCTTGACAGGCGGCAGTGGCGCCTTCGAAGTTGGCACATCGTCTTCAGCAGCTGTTGAGTCAGCATCGGCTGGGCTGATCTCGTCAGCTTTTGGCTTGCTGCCAAAAATGCTGCTGCTTGGCTTTGGTGCAGGGCGAACTGTGCCAAAGATGCTCGTGGCGCGCGTCGGCTGTGTGGCGGCAAGATCAGATGGCGCGGTCTCAGCAGGCGACACGCGAGCTGCAGGCACAGTTGTCTCTGCAGGTGGCTCTGACTGGTCTGCTGAGACGTCTGCCTTTGCAGGCTCAGGCTCAGCAGGCTTAGACGGCGCTACGGGCTCAGACTTCGGTTTGGCGCCGAAGATGCTGCCAAAAGCAGTAGTACGCGCTTTCTCAGGCGGCTTAGGCGGCTCAGCAGACGTGACTGAGTCAGCAGGCTTTGCAGGCTCAGGCTCAGCAGGCTTAGGCGGCGCTACGGGCTCAGATTTCGGCTTGCCAAAGGCGCCGAACAAGCCTGTGCGCGCTTTCTCAGGCGACTCAGCGGGCGCAGCCTCAGCAACTGGCGTTGACGGCATAGCTTGGGCGCTGGTCTGGGCTGTGAGCGGTGTGCTGCGCGTGCTGAGCGGCGAGGGCTTAGCAATCGCAGGTGCAGGTGGAGTGTCTTCGCTTGTTACAGTCTGCGTGCCAACAGATACAGCTGGTGCCACAATAGGTGAGCGGAAGGCAGCCTTGCGCGCTGACGGCTTAGCTTCTGAGCTGAGCGGCACTGCGACAGGCTCTCTGGGCAGGTCAGAGACATTTGCAAGCGTCGCAGCTGCAGGCAAGCCGGGCGCTTGCTGTGGCTGCGCTTGTGCCTGTGCAGCCAACTTCGCTGCCTCGCGCTGTGCCAGCGCCTGCGCGCGTGCAGCTTTGCGTGCCTCACGGCGCATAGCAGCTGAGTGACGCCACATACGCCAACTCTCACGGATACGGCGCAAACGCGCGCCAACGATCTGGAAAAACGATTTGATGTATGTGGCAACCTCTGCTAGTGAAAGTTCAAAGAGCAGCATTCCGCCGATGAGAGTCGTGATCGCCAAGACAACTGGCACGCCGAATTCGCCTGTCAGCCGAATTAAAATCATGTATAGTCGGTCGCCGACCCAGCCACCGCCTTGCATCAGGTCTACAGCGCGCGCTGAGACGGCGATCAGCTCGTCCCAGTCGTAGACAATCTTGTCAACCAGCTCAATCGTGTGCAGCCACGTCACAGCGCTTAAGAAGAGCAAGACCGCGCCGCTCATCCTCTTGGAGTCGAAGGCGAGGAATGGATTTTCTTTGAAATGGCGCACGAACAACCAGCTGCCGACTAGCAAGCACACTGCAGGGATGATGTAGCGCCCATAGCCGAACAGCGCGCCAAAAATATCCACAATGGCTTTGGTGAACGTGCCTTCGTCGGGCTGAATTAAGCCGAAGATCATCACGATGCCTGTGCCTATCAGCAAGTAGCCGACGATGTCTAGCTTCTGGTCGAGCGACAGCCCAGTATTCTTGACTACGACGTGCGTCTGCCCTTCCAGAGGCTTCGCCTGTTTCTCGCCGCGCGCAGGCGGAGCGCCGGGAATGGACGATCCGCTGCGCTTCGGATCAGCAGGTGGCGGCGCTTTCAGAGACGGCGCAGGCGCACTGCCCTCGCCCTTAGGCGCGCCACGCCTGAAAAGACGCCCGAACAAGCCGCCTCGTGGAGCAGAGTCAGGCTTTCGCTCTTCAGGCTTGGCTGACTTAGCAGGCTCAGGCTTGGCAGGCGTCACTGTGCCGACTTTAGGCACAGCGCTCGTCGCGGTTGCTGCTTTAGGCGGCTCGCTAGGCTTGCGACCGCCAACGCCCAAAAGACTGCTGCGTGGACTCTCTGTGGGCTTTTCAGGCTTGCCTGTACCAACTTTAGGTGCGTCTACGGGCTTAGCAGGCTTATCCTCTTCCTTTTTGCTACGCCCAAATAGTCCGCCAAGCGAAGGAAAAGCGCGTTTAGGCGGCTCAGCAGGCTTATCTTCGGGCTTAGGCATTGGCTCAGCAGGCTTGGCAGGCGTAGACTTGGGCTTATCTGCCTCACCTGTGCCAATCTTGGGTGCAGGCTTGGGTGGCTCAGCAGGCTTGCGTCCAAAGCCGCCAAAAATACCGCCAGACTTAGGCGCAGGCTCAGCCTTAGGCGGCGTTTCCTCAGGCTTAGGCGCCTCTACAGGTTTAGGCGGCTCAGTGGGTTTGCGTCCAAAGCTGCCAAAAATGCCGCCAGCCTTGGGCGCAGGCTCAGGCTTAGGCGGCGATTGCTCAGGCTTAGGCGGCTCTGCAGGTTTTGTTGGCTCAGCGGGTTTACGTCCAAAGCCGCCAAAAATGCCACTTGGCTTTGGCGCTTCCTCAGGCTTAGGCAGCTCAGTAGGCTTGCGTCCAAAAATGCTGCTTGGCTTAGGCGACTCTTCTGCTTTCGGCGCCTCTGAGGTTTGCGTGCCTAGAGCGCCGCTAGTAGGCTTTGACTCAGAGGGCTTTGGCGTGCTCCCCGTGCTGGTGGCAGGCTTAGGCGGCATCGGCGTCGGACGACCAAAGGTGCTTGTGATAGTCGGCTTGCCGAAAATGCTGCCGGGCGGCTTGCCACCAAACGGAGAAGGGCGATCTTCGGGCTTCTTCTCATCTTCTTTCTTATCATCGGAGCGCGAGCCAAAGATGCTGCTGCGCGGACGCTCCCTCTCCTCGCTCGGCTTGTCGGACATGGCAACACACTCTCCCGCAGCACACGCGCCTGCCACCAAATTTCACGTCAGGAACGCGAAAAAATCGCCCTTTTAGTTTAGCACAAAAGGGCGAAAAAAGACAGGCGATCCCGTGCGCTGCGCCCTAGCAGAAGGAGACTCGCGTCGCGTCTATGCCGTTGCGCGTGCGCAGGCACGGTACATCCTTATCAGCGTAGCGCCGTAGGTCAAGCGCATTGACGCCTAGCGAAAAAGCTGTGTGTACGCTCCGACCGTACGCTAGGCCGTTGTAAAAAGCCCTAGCGAACTCGGTCGCTGACGTATCATAAATTGCCTCGCTTGTACCGATCACGCAATCCACTACTTCAGCAAGTTTCTCTGCTGATGGCTGCGAATAGCAGCTGTTCAGCACCACAAGGCGCACGCTACCGCCTAGAATGACGAAAAGTTCGCGCAAAGCCTCAATTGGCACGCTGACAGGTTGGTCGCCGTCCATCACAACGATGCCGCCCTTGCCGTCTCCATGTCCAGAGAAATGCACAATGTGCGGCTGAAAGCGCAGTAAATGAGATTGCAAGTCACTCAGCTGCAGGTCAGTCTGCTTTTCCAGCTTAAATCTATCGCGGCAGCGTGCAGACTGAATGGCTTGCTCAACAAGGCGCATTTCGCGGTCAAGGTTTAGGTCATGACTAGGATTAGCGCTCAGGAAGAGAACAGTGTGCACGCCTTGATAAACCGTTGGCGCTGCAACGTTGGGCGGCTGGGTGTACTCACCAAGCAGGTTTTGTAAGAAAGTTCGATTATCGCCCTCGCCAATCAGCTCAAGCAAATAGCGCACAAGGCGCGCAAGGACAGGCTCGCCACCTTCACTGCCATAAGTTCGCAGCTCGTTAATTAGAGCGCCACAGAAAATTCGCGTCCCTACGTTGAAGTCCACGCGACTTTTGAAACGGCTCAGCCCTGCAAGGTCCATGTTAACTTGGCGATGCTCGATGCTCTGCCAAGCAGTCATCTCCGCCATGATGTCCACGAGGCGGCGATATTCTTCTGAAGTCAGTTGCGAAAGGCCCACTTTCGGCGCTCCTCATGAGAAGAAAGTCCAAGCGAGTCCAGTGTAGAACAACTTTAGTCGAGAATCAAGACAGGCAAGATAACGCTTGCTTGTCTGAGTTTTTAAGAGGCATGCGATACACTGCCGAGCAGCGACTCATAAAAAGCGAGGTCGCTAGGCGTGTCAATGTCCACGCTCAGGCGCTCAGAGCGATGAATTTTGAGCGTTGCGCCGTGCTGCTTGGCAAGTTCGCAGTGCCGCTGGAAACTACCTGCGCCGAATGAATACGGAATCAAGGCAGGTGGGTTGATCAGCATAGCATTGGTGCCATCTTCGCTGCGATCAGGCACAAGGACAACGGTCTGGCTGTAACGACCGAGCTGTAGTACTTCTTCAATGTCTTGTGCCGTGTAAATCGGCAAGTCAGCAGGCAACACCAGCACACTGGTCGCGCCGCGCAGCCGCGCCAGCTCAGTAGCGCGCATGAGCGCTGCGTTCAGCTCTGGTGCGCCGCTCTCTTGCACGGTCTGCGCGCCATACTCACGTGCAATTGCCAGCACCTTCGTATCGCGGCTGATCACCATGATCCCTGCAATGGCAGGCACACTGCTCAACGTGGCTAAGCCGTGCCGCAACATTCGCTCTGCCAGTGCCTCACGCTGCTCAGGCGTCAACACACTAGCAAGACGGCTCTTCGCGCGCACAAATGGCTTGACTGGCACAATTGCCCAGATGGTCATGCTAAGTCTCCTATCATCAACAAAACTTCTTCTGCCAAGCGCACCCGATCAGCTGAGTTCATCATGCGGATGTTTGTGACGAACCGACGCTGCTGGATATCTACTTCGCGGTCTGCCTCATCTACTACCAGAGCGTCAATCAGGTCGCCATAGTAGCTGGAAACGCCTGCCACATCAGCGCGCAAGCCTAGTTCGCGCATGATCTTCACAGTCGGACCTTTCAGCGCCGCACCTTCGATGATTGGGCTAACAGCGAGACACGGCGCGCGCCGTGCTTTGATCGCCTCTCGAATGGCACGCACTTGCAAGATTGGCTCAATCGAGAGCAGCGGATTAGACGGGCAAATGATAATCGCCTCAGCCGTCTCTAGCGCCTCCAGAACGCCTGCTGCAGGCTGAGCCGCCTCAGCGCCTTCGTAGACCAAGCGCTGCACAGTCGGTTGCCAGCGATGGCGCACGAAGTACTCTTGGAAAGCCAGTCTGCCGTACTCGACCGTGTAAACGACCGTTGCCAATAGATCATCAGTCATCGGCAACAGGCATGTGGTGACACCAAGCCGCTGACACAAACGCGCTGTGACCGCACTGAGCGGCATTCCCTGTGCTAACCAGTGTGTGCGCAAAATGTTCGTGGCAAGGTCGTGATCGCCTAGACCGAACCATGTCTCCTCGCCATAGCGCGCTAACATGCTGAGCATGTGGCGCGTGTCATCCGCGATGCCCCAGCCATTCACTGGATGCGCAATGCCTGCCAGTGTGTACATGACCGTGTCCAGATCAGGCGAGACGTGCAGCCCATAGTGGCGGAAATCATCGCCTGTGTTGCCGATCACGGTCAGCGCGCCGTCTGGCAGGCACTTTGCTAAGCCTTCCACGAGCTTAGCGCCGCCCACGCCGCCTGCGAGCGCCACCACGTGCCTAAAGCCGCGTCTCAGCGCCATACCACTCGCGTTTCCAGTGCGCAGCGGCTGGAGTCGCGCACCGCAGCAGGATAGCCTAGCGTGATCAGCGCTTGCGGTTGCCAATCTTCGGGCAAACTAAGCGCGGCGCGCACGATCTCAGGGCAGAAGAGCGGCGCGCACATCCAGCATGCGCCCAAGCCTTCAGCGTGTGCCGCTAAGAGCAAATTTTGAGCCGCCATTGCCACACTCTGTACTGCCATGAGGTACTCTGCCTCGTTGCGCCGCGTATCAGGGTAGCGATCCATATCTACCATGCTCAGGCAGACCAAAATTGCCAATGGCGCGCCACTGATACGGCTATATGAGCGGCTGACATCGCGCTCGATCAGCTCAGGCGGAGCACCATCGGCGGTCAAGTCGGCGCGTAGTTTTTCGCCCATTGCAGCAGCCAATCTGCAGCGTGACTCTGATGTGCTAAGCACGGCAAAGCGCCACGGCTGCCGATTATGTGCAGAAGGCGCCCAGATCGCCGCCTCTAGCAAGCGCTCGACAAGGTCAGGCGACACAGGCTGCTCCGTATAGCGCCGAATAGACCTCCTGCCCTGCATTATACTGTAGATTGCGTGCTTCATGGACTGGTTGTAAGAATTTTGAGTCTCTCTTTATACAGAGTTTAGCACACAGGCTACCGTTGATGATAAGCCAACGTCGAGCCGACCCAAGTCTGATCTTTATTAAAGCGCGTTCCCATCATGCGTCCTTTGCTCATGCGCACCAATGTGGCAACTGTTTCCAAGCGTGCTTGACGCGCATTCCACAGGAGCAACATGCGTACCTCAGCTTTAGCGTAGCCATCAGGCGTCTTGACCAGCGGCGCGTACTCCACCTTGCGCTGTAAAAGGTAATGAGCGCGGCGCTCAGCAGGGATAGCGTTCAACTTTTCAGGCGTCGGATCAAGGTCAACGCCGCTGCCGCTGTAAGAGAAGAGCGGCTTCAGCACGTAGTTTTGCGCTAGATCAGGCGGATAAGTATCCAAGTCGCAGAGAAAACGTGCCTCTGGCACGCACGGATCGCGTAAGAGCGGCAAAGAATACTTGCTGATCCTGAAAAACCAGTGCGGATGCGAGACCCAGCTCACTTCAGCGCGCTGACAGAGCTGCTGCGCCTTGACTAGCACCTCGCCGCTCAGATCATCAAAAATCAGACGGTTGTAAAAGCGCACAATTGGCACTTCGCGTCCGCGCTCGTCCGTGTAAAAGATCTGCTTGCCGCGCTGAATCACTTGGGTCAGGCAGACCGTGCGAATGCCGAGCAGCGCTTCTGTACAGGCGAAGTCAATGCGCGTCTTCTGTTGCTCAGGGTAGAGTTCCAGCAAGGCGACTTGCTGTGGATCGCAATCAGCGACGATCACCTCGCGCAGCAGGCGGATGTAAGACTCTTCATCATATGGTGCGATGTAGAAGTATAGCGACGGATCGATCTCAAAATGCTGGCGAATTTTCTGATCGAGCAGCCACTGGAAGCCGTAGAGTGTAGGAAAGCCTTGCAGCTCGATCAAACGCGGCACCACTCTGCCGTCAGCATCGTAGCAGAGCGCGAAGTCCAGCTGCAAGCACTCAGGCTGAGCAGCATCAGCCAGCTGCAACTCAGGCGGCACAGCGGCACGGCTGCGCTCAAGGTGTTCAGAGCTTAAGACGGCGTGTACTAAGCGCTCAGTCGCCATTAGCAGCTCTGCCATAAGCGGCGCGCTGAGGAAAAGCGGCGTCTCGCATAGGTGAAAGTCCATTGGGAAACGGTATGTGGTATTGATATCTCGCACAAAGGCGTCGTAGCGCGCTTGACTGAACGCTGCGTTATAACGCTCTCGCAGATACGTAATCATCGTGCCGTCAATTCCGTGCGTGGAGTTTGTGTGCGTGCATTGGATACCAAATGGTGACATTTGTCAAGCCGTTTGCAGGCTACCTGTGCCAATTGCCTCAGTAAACTAACGTCTTTCACAGCAGCGGTTTGTGCTATAATGCAGCGCTGCAAAACAGACTGTTCAAAGGAGCAAAAACGACGTGCTAACCAATGTTCGGCGCGTGTGGATTGGCTTGCTTATCTGCACGGCGCTGTTAGCTACTAGCAGTTTCTCTACAGCACAGGCTCAAGGCACCTCCGATCCAAATCAGCTGACTTTTGAAGGCTCGGCGCTCGTAGCAGCTGTGATAGAGACAGCCAAAGCCAGCTACGTCGCGCGCGCACCTCAGACTCAGATTGCGTTGACTGCCTCTGGGACTGCCACTGGCATTGATCGGCTGTGTAACGGCACAACTGATGTGGCTATGGCGTATGGTGCGATTACCGACTCACAAATCGCCGATTGTGCCGCCAAAGGCGTGAATTTTGTAGAGCTGTTGCTCGGTTACGATGCTGTGGCGCTCGTAGTGAACAACGCCTCGCCAGCGCAATGCTTGAGCGTGGATCAACTGAACACTTTGCTCTCGCCTAGTGCTGTAGACGTGAAAAACTGGTCGGCTGTGGATGCTACACTGGGCGACGTGCCGATAGAAGCGCTCTACATCTTGCCTGATAACGAACAACGTCCGCCACGCTTCTTGCTCGACCGTCTTCTAGCAGGCGACGGCTTGCGTCCTGACCTGCAAGTCGTTGAGACGGCGAGCGCGATGAGCGATAAGCTGAACGTTGAGCGCAATGCCATAGGCATCATGCCGCTGCAAGATTTGATCGTCGAGCGCACGCCTGCCAAAGCCATTCGTCCCTTGCAAGTCCGCACAGGCACAGCCTGCATTGAGCCGAATGCCGTCAACCTTGATGAAGGACGCTATCCGCTGGCAGAGTCGCTTTTGCTGTACGTGAACGCTGCGCGCTTGGACAAGCAGCCATTGGTAGATTTCCTGCGCTACTTGCTCAGCAGCGACGGTCGCCGTGCGTTGATTACGCTCAAGTATGTGCCGCCGAGCGAAGTGCTGTACGCGCGTGGCCTCAACTACATTGAGACACGCCGCACAGGACGCACTTACAGCCGCGTGCAAGCTGTGAACGTGCCTGCCAACACAGCTGGCGTCGTAACACTGGACGGCTCGCCACTGCTCAACGCTCTGGTGAAAGACTTGAACGCGCCGTTTTCGCCGCGCTTCACCAGTATCACGCTGCTCAATCAGCCGTTCGGCAATGCCTCAGCCTACCGCAAGCTATGTGAGAACCGTGCTGATGTCGTTTTCACAACGCGCCTGCCAAGCGAGGAAGAGGCAGCTCTCTGTCAACGCAATGCCATTCAGACCTTGCAAATGCCGCTCGGCTACGACGCTGACTTGATCGTAGTCAATTTGGAGAACACTTTTGCGCGCTGTCTCTCGTTGGAAAATGTGGATCGGTTATTCAACGCGCGCTACAACGCTAAGACCTGGGCGCAAGTGGCGCAAGGTTTTCCTGAGTTAGAGCTGGTTGTGATTGCGCCGCGCAATGGCGACGTGCAGGCTGATGCAATTCTGACTGCTGTAGCGCGCAATCAGCTAGCGCCGCGCTTCCGCGCAGACATCGCAGCGAATGCGCAAAACAACGATCCTATTTTCCGCGCTGTCGCCGTGCAGAACACGCTTGGCGGCGTCACTTTCATGCGCTACAGCGACTTCATGCGCAGTGGCGCGCGCGTGCAAGCAATCTCGCTCGAGGCAGGCAGAGGCTGCGTCGCGCCGACGCTTGCAAACATCCAAAATAGCAGCTATCCACTAGCGCGTCCGCTCTACGCTGTGCTGAACTTGAGCAGTTTGAGCCGACCTGAAGTCCGTGCTTATGCGTGGTACTTGCTTGGCGACGACGCGCTGACTATCCTGAATCAGGAAGGCGTCGTCGGCATTGATCCAAACGCTTTTGTAGCGCTGCGCGAGGTGCTGCTAGAGCGGATTGAGGCAATTGAGCGCGCTGCAGCGACGCCTGCGCCGACGCCGCAACCGACTGCTGAGGTCACGGCTGAGCCAACCGCTGAGCCTGTGTCAGCAGCAACTGCTGAGCCAACAGCAACCGCTACACCTGCTCGTTAGCATTCGGCGTGTTGACATTCCGCAGCGGCGCAGTAGGCTCAGACTGCGCCGCTAATGTCCACACACTTAGCCCTCACCTAAATCGTGACTTTTGTACTATACCCACAGTTCTACAGCTCTTGTTACATTTTGAAATGATGTTTCTTCACGACACAAATTGCGCTCCATATGCTAGTCCTCATCTAAATCTTTCGGACAAAGTGGAGTGGAGAAACAGCATGGCTCATCAGATCAGTTTCTACGAAGGCGCGCTGAAAGTTCGGATCAGTGGCGTAGGTGAGGCACAACAGCTGTATCACGACCTGCAGAACTTCCTGAACAATCTCTCAGAACCTGTGACAGTCATCCTCGACCTGACAACGGCAACAGGCTTTGGGCGAGCGCTTCAAGCGATGTTGTATCGCGTCTTGCAGCACCGCGCTGTTGAGAATGTCGGTATCTGCTTCACTGACCAAGAACTGACAGCGGACGTTCGCAGCATGGCAACAGCGTTAGCAGCTGTGCGGCGCGTAAAAGTAGCACACACAGAACATGAGTTACTCGCTGCGTACGGTCTAGCCGATCCGCCGACACAGCCGCGTAAACTGAGCGGTATGCTCTCACGCCTGAAAAATCTGCCTGAGAAACCAAATTGAGACGCAAAAAGCGCGGCAATACGCCGCGCTTTTGCGCAGAGAACAACCTGAACCTCATGCTGCTGCCGCGCGTTGTCTGGCAGCGCGGTTCACAAATGGAATCTCGCCATTTTCCCAAGAGACGAGCAACGGCACGGCTATGAAGATTGAGCTGTATGAGCCGCTTGTCAAACCGACTAGCAGAATGCCTACGAATTGCTGAATGGAGCCACTGGTGAGCAATAACAGCGCTACCAGCACGAAGCCAACTGCAATTTGTGTCATCAGCGAACGCTGAATGGTCTCCAGCAAACTGCGATTGACGATCAGCTCGTACGGCTCGCCGCGATGACGCACGTCATTCTCGCGGATACGGTCGAAGACCACGATAGTGTCCTGCACAGAATAGCCAACCACTGTCAGTAAAGCAGTCACGAACAGCGCATCAGCTTCCCAGCCGGCGATCAAGCCCATGATGGACATTGCGCCGAGCATGATCAGCACATCATGGATCATGGCGATGAGCGCTGTCACGCCGTAGCGGAAGGAATGCTTCAATTTGCGGAAAGCGAGCGCGATCCAGAACAGCACTAGGACACTAGCGACAACGGTGGCAACGATAGCTGCGTTGGTCACTTCGCTACCGACTACAGGCGAGACTTCGCTGAAATTTTCGCGGAAGTGCTGTGCGTCGAAGGTCAGGTTCAGGCTATTGGCGAGTGTCGTCAAATTTTGTGCAATAGCCTCGATCTGCTCAGCGCTATCGTCGCCAAAGTTAGCGCGCACCTGCCAACGGTACGTCTCACCAATGCCGACGCGCTGTGCCGTCACATCTGTCAAGCCTGCAGCTGTAAACGCCTGCTGAATAGCACTGCCTGTCAATGTGCCAGGCATTTGTCCCGCCACAGGCTCAAATTGAAGCTGGAAGAGCGCGCCGCCAACAAAGTCAATGCTCAGACGTATAATTGAGCGCTCACGGTAAGTCTGTGTCGAGATGATCATCGCTACAATGCCGCCTAGAATGACCAGTGTCGAGATCAGGTAGTAAAGGCGGCGGCGTTTTACAAAGTCAACCATTGCTGTCCTTCGCTTTCTAGGCTATTGCCCAAACAGTTTAGTGCGCGCCAAGCGCTCGCCGCCAATGGCGAGGATGACGTTCAAGAGTACGCGCGTCACGACTACAGCCGTGAACAAGTTGATGACGAGACCGATGATCAGCGTGATGGCAAAGCCACGTACGGCGCTCGCGCCGAATTGACCGCCGAAGAAGTACAAGATCAGCGCGATCATGATGGTCGAAATATTTGAGTCGCGTATGGTCGCCCAAGCGCGCGAAAATCCCAGCTCGACGGCTTTGTTCAGCTTGCGTCCGTTGCGCAGCTCTTCCTTCACACGCTCAAAGATCAAAATATTGCCGTCAATGGCAGAACCAATCGAGATCAAGAAGCCCGTGATGGCTGAGAGCGTCAATGTGACTGGGATGTACTTGTACAGCGCGAAGTTGATCATCCCGAACAAGATCAGGGCAAGCGCTGCTGCAACGCCGCCAACGCGGTAGTACACAATCAGGAAGATGAAGATGGTCAGAATGCCTAGAACGCCTGCGCGCACTGCCTGCGCCACAGACTCAGCGCCAAGCGTTGCGCCGACCTGTTCGCGCGACTCAATGCTCAGCGAGACGGGTAAGGCGCCTGAGCGCAGCTGAACTGCTAATGTGACGGCTTCTTCGCGTGTGAAATTGCCCGTGATCTCGCCACCATCATCAAGGCGCGCTTGAATGATCGGCGCGCTCAGCACCTCACCATCCAGCACAATTGCCAGAGGCTGTCCGATGTTTGCGCCTGTGTGCGCTGCAAAGGCTTGCGCTTCGGGATGTCCTGTGTTCAGCTCGAAGCCGACCACGTACTCTGTGCCAGTACGTCCTCCCAAGCGCGCCTGTGCATCGCGCAGACCTGCGCCTGTCATCACAGTGTTGAAAGGCAAGTTGGTGCAAGGATTCAAGAAAGGATTCGCCTTGCTGCCGAGCGGACTTGCCTCAGGTGTTGGCTCAGGCGTCGCGCCTGCTGCAGGTGTCGGCTCTGCTGTTGGCTCAAGCGTCGCTTCAGCCGTTGGAGCTGCTTCGGCTGTAGCTTGAGCAGTTGCCTCAGCTGTTAGCGTTGCTTGCGCTGTCAGCTCTACTGTAGGTGATGCCTCAGCGGTCGCTTGAGGCGTCACTTCAGCAGTTGGCGTTGCCTCAGCAGTCGCTTGAGCAGTGGCTTCAACAGTTGGCGACGTCTCAGCAGTTGCCTGAGCAGTGGCTTCAGCTGTTGGCGCAGCTGGAGGCGTTGGTGACGCCTCTGGTGAGCCTTGGCGCAGCGCCAATTGGCGGTTCGTCAAGACGTAGGAGCCAGCTGGTGGCATTGGCGCCGTGCAGCCAGCCACGGCGCTGAAATCTACGAACTCCAGCAAAGCCGTTTGGCGGATCAGGTCAATAGCAGCGTCAGGATTTTGGATGCCGGGCAACTCAACGATGATTCGGTTGCTGCCGGCAGTCTGGACAATCGGCTCAGCTACACCAATTGCGTTCACACGCCGATCAATGATGCGGCGCACTTCATCCATCTGTTCTGGCGCTACATCAGGCTGATCGGCGCGCATCAAGACGCGCACGCCACCTTGAATGTCTAGACCAAGCCGCACTTCAATCGGACGACCGAACAAGCCTGGATTTGGCAAGATCATGTAGATGCATAGAATGGCTATGGCAATCACAACCACTAGCCATGCAATCGTTCCTCTTTGCATAGGCATTAAACCTTCAAGTTGTTTGAAATGGATGCAAGCGAAAAAGACGGATCAGACAGCTTCCGAGCGCATGAAAAGCGGCAATCAGCTCTGGAGAATGTTACGCGGCGGCGCGCGGCGATGCGGCTGCACGACACAAGCGCGCTTGTTGCCAAGCGTCGGAAAAATGCTCAGCGCATGACCGTTGCTCTGCCAAGCAGACCAATGGTCATGCGTTGCGCCTGCTAACGCGCTAGCGGTCGTTGTGAGCGCAGATGAGCTGCCTGAGGCAACCCGCCACTGCGAGAATGCAGCAAGCAGACCAAGTGCCACAAGTGGACTAGGCGTCGGTACAACACTGGTAGCAGTCGCGCTTTCTGGTGTAGGCAGAGAGCCAGCCTGCAGCGGCGAGTCGGCTGCGCGCAGTGCCTCTTGACCACTGGTCAAGGCAAAGCGCGGCGTGAAAACTATTGCAGCTGCTAAAACGACAAAAAGTTGGCGCATGGGCAACACAATCTGGCACAAACGCGCGCTGGCTGCTCTTTGACAGGTTTGCTCACAGGCTTGCGATTGTATCTCAAAGTTTTGTAGACAGCAAGCACAGAGCTCAGCGTCTCTTGACAAGATGTGGCGACAGCGTAGAATACACGCTTGGCAAGCAGCTGTCTCAGTGGGGAATTCTGCATTCGTTGCGGAAGAGATAGCGCTGCGCCGAGGGAAACACTACGCTATGACTGCGCTTCAGGAAAGGCGTCCGAGCTTATGGCGGATGCTGGTAGGGAAGCCATTGGCGACGAAAGACCTGCCACATCAAGCTGTAAGCCGCGCCGTAGGATTAGCTGTTTTCGCCTCTGATGCACTTTCATCCACTGCCTACGCTACTGAAGAAATCCTAGTCATCCTCGCCTTCGCAGGCTCAGCATACTTTGGTATTTCAATTCCAATCGCCTTCGCCATTGCCGTACTACTGTTTATCGTCACTGTCTCATACAGGCAGACGATCCTCGCCTACCCGAATGGTGGCGGCGCCTACATCGTGGCACGCGATAATCTAGGCGAGCTACCTGCACAGGTTGCCGCTGCGGCATTGCTGACCGATTACGTTTTGACAGTTGCTGTCAGCATTTCCAGTGGCGTAGCCCAGATTGCCTCGGCTGTGCCTCAGCTGCATGATCGGCGCGTCGAGCTGGCATTATTCGTCATCATCCTCATGACTATCGCTAACTTGCGCGGCGTGAAGGAGTCTGGTCGGCTGTTCGCTATCCCGACCTACTTTTTCATCTTCATGTCCTTCACCATGCTGATCGTCGGCGCAATCGAGGTAGCACTTGGACGCTTGAAGCCTGTAACAGGCGTCCAGATGATCCATCACGACGTGATTGAGCCGCTCACGTGGTTCATTGTGCTGCGCGCTTTCTCCAGCGGCTGCGCTGCTTTGACAGGTATCGAGGCAATCAGCAATGGCATCACTGCCTTCAAAGAGCCGCGCAGCCGCAATGCAGCTGCTACGTTGATGGTGATGAGCACAATCCTAGTCACCATTTTCGTCGGCTTCACGCTCTTGGCGAATGCCGTGCATGCGTTGCCTTCCCATCAAGAGACCGTTGTCTCGCAAATGGCGCGCGCCATTTACGGACGCGAGAACATCATGTACTACGCCACTATGCTCGGCACAACGCTGATCCTGCTCTTAGCAGCCAACACAGGTTTCGCTGATTTCCCGCGCTTAGCGGCGCTCGTGGCTGCAGATGGCTTCTTGCCGCGCCAACTGACTATTCGCGGCTCGCGCTTGGTCTTCTCAGTTGGCATTATGACGCTCGGCGTGCTGGCAGGCATTCTGGTAGTCTTCCTGCAAGCGAATGTGACGCTGCTCATTCCGCTGTACGCTGTTGGCGTCTTCTTGAGCTTCACGCTCTCGCAAGCAGGCATGGTTGTGCGCTTCTGGCGGGCAGGCAAGCTGAAACCGGGTGAGAAAGTCACTAATGAAGTGACTACGCTGGAGCACTTCCCGCATTGGCGCGCCAGCATGATCGTCAGCGCCGTTGGCGCAACCGCTACCTGCATCGTGATGCTGATCTTTGCCATCACCAAGTTCACAAGCGGCGCGTGGTTCATCGTGCTGCTGATCCCGACAATGGTCTATATGTTCAGCCGCGTGCATCATCACTATAAAGACGTGGCACAGCGTCTGAGTGCAGCAGGCTTGCGCTTGAAACGCGGCGTGCGCCATGTCGTCTCAGCGTTGGTACTGGTAGATGACATCCATATCGGCTCGCTGCGCATGATTGACTACGCTAAATCGCTAGGCGTCAAGTGGCGCGCTGTGCATGTAGCAATCAACCCTGCTAAGGTCGAGAAAATTCAGCGCAAGTGGCAGGAGCGCGTCGGCGAGGGTGAGCTGACCATTCTTGAGTCGCCCTACCGTCAACTGATCGAGCCGATCCGCGATGAAGTTCAGCGCGAGCTAGAGGCAAATCCTGAAGGCTACGTCAACGTGATTCTCGGTCACTTGGCAATGGACACTTTCTGGGAACAGATTCTGCATCAGAACAACGCTTACATCTTCAGCCTCGCGCTGCAGAACCTTGATCGCGTTGTTGTGACAACTGTGCCGTATCAGTGCCATCACCATGAAGAGACGAACGGCAACGGTCAGCACAAGAACAACGGCAACGGCTTGCCACCTGAAGTTGAAGTGAAGGAGACAGCTGAGACACAACAGTCGGACTCATAGCCATTCTCTGGTGCTTGGCAATTGGCTGCTTAGTCAGTAGGCGCCGTTGCCAAGCAACACATTCGGAATTGTGCGCAGCAGGATTTGTAAGTCCAATCCAATTGACCAATTCTCAATGTAGTAGATATCCAGCAGGCACTGCTCTTCAAATGGCACTTTGCTGCGTCCGCTGACCTGCCATAAGCCTGTGATACCGGGCTGTGTGTTCAGCCGTTGACGTTGCCAAGATTCGTAGAGCGCAACTTCGGACGGCGTCGGCGGGCGCGGACCGACAATGCTCATCTCGCCGCGCAGCACATTGATCAAATTCGGCAGCTCATCAAGGCTGGTGCGCCTCAGAAAACGCCCAACGCGCGTAATGCGCGGATCGTTCTCCCACTTCGGACGCTTCGGGTCGGCGCCTGTTTGGCGGATAAGCTCCTCATGCTTGCGGTCGGCGCCCTCATACATTGAGCGAAACTTGAGCATGTAAAATTCGCGTCCATTTTTGCCCACGCGCCGATGTGCATAGAAGACGCTGCCGGGCGAGTCGAGCTTGATAGCAATAGCAATCAAAATGCCTAGTGGCAGGACAAACGGCGCCGCCAAAAAAACAATCGCTAGGTCAATGGCGCGCTTGAGCAGATACTGGCTGCGATTCATGCCTGTGCTCGCCTTCAGACCGAGCAATGGAATGCCGTCGAGATTTTCCACGCGCACTTGGCTCATGCTCAGCTGGAACAGATCGGGCACTACGCGCGTCTGCACACCGCTCGCCTCACAGTGCTGCACAATCTCTATAATTTTCTTGCGTGCATCCCATGGCAGCGCCACGATCACAAGATCAGCGGCACGTTGTGCCAAAAGCTCAGGCAATTTCTCAAGAGTGCCCAAGCCACGCACTCTGCCCATGTCCACTGAGCCGCGCTCAGGATCGTCGTCCAAATAGCCAATCGGCACGTAGCCTAGGTCTGGACGCGCTAGAATCGCGCTCAAAACTGCACGCCCCACGTCACCTGCGCCGATCAACAGCACGCGCTCCACGCCAACACCGCGCCGCCGCAATATGCTGCGCACAATCCGATAGACGAGGCGCAAGCCAGAGAGCAGGATCACGCATAGTACTGCTGCTAAAATCAGCAGCAGCCGCGAAAAAGCCGGCGGCTGCGTAAAAAAGCTGAGCGCCATGGCGATCACTGTAGCGCTCGCTACGCCATTGACGATCCGCGAGACTTCCTCTAGCCAACTGCGCCCGCGTTGTTCACGATACAGCCCTGCTACAGGCGCTGTCAGCACTACCCAAAGTGCAAAGACGAATGCGTATGGCACAAAAACATCGAAAGACGTGAAAAACGCCTCGCCGACTGGCAAAATGCTCCGCATGAGCTCGGACTCGTAGCGCAGGTAGTAAGACAGCCAGAACGCTACGAAAATCAAGGCGAAATCTAAGGCAGGCATTGCCCGCCGCAGCCATTTTGCCCAATTCCGACCCTTTTCCTGCATCACGTCTAATTCTCTAGCGCTTTGCGATAAGTTTCTACCGTGGCGCAAGCCGTTTGCAGCCATGTGAACTGTTGCGCTCGCGCCTGCGCGCGTTCGCTTTGCTCAGCGCGCCACGCTGCGTCACGCACAGCGCGCGCCAATGCCTCGCACCATGCTATTTCGTCCTCAGGCGGCAGCTGCATGCCGACATCGCCTACTGCCTCTGGCAAAGATGAGACATTTGAGACTAGAGGCGGCACGCCACATGCCATTGCCTCAACCACTGGCAAGCCCCAGCCTTCGAAGACCGAGGGGTAGACAAACGTTTCTGCGCAATTGTACCAATAGACTAGCTCAGAGTCAGGCAAGTAGCCGACTTGATGGACAGTCTGCTTGATTCCAAGCACTTCAATTAGACGCGGAATGTCGTGCGTCATCCAGCCAATGCCGCCACCTAGCACTAGGTGTACAGCGCGCCGATCCGCCTCAGGTAGTTTTGCGTAGGCGCGCAGCAAGGTAGGCAAGTTTTTGCGCGGCTCCAACGTGCCAAGGTAAAAGAAAAAGCGCTCTGGCAAGCCTTTGGCAGCGCGGAATGCCTCAACTTCGGCACGCGGCAACTTTTTGAAGTGCGGCTGCACACCTGCAATTGCCAAATCAATCTTTTCAAGCGGCACGCGCAATAATTTGTGTAGGTCGCCAGCTGTAGCGCGCGAAATGGCAATGACACGCCGCGCGCGACGACAACTCGCGCCTGTCAGCGCGCGCAGGTACAGCCGTCGCGCTGCTGGCAGACGTTGAGGATAGCGGATGAAACTTAGGTCGTAGACCGTCACCACAAACGGACGCGGCATGAGCAGCGGCGCTACGAAAGCCAGCTCATGCATGAGATCAATGCCGTTCAGTTGAAACGGCTGCACTAGCTGTTCCCACAGAATGCGTCGCAATGGACTAGCTGTCTTGAGGCGCGAGCGGCGGACGCGGTATGGCGTGTCTGGCACGTCGCCTTCGCCAACAAAGATCGTGGCGCGCAACATCGGGTCAGCGTGTGGCAAGTGCGCGATTAAGTTGTAAATGTAGTTGTGAATGCCAGCGCGTCGAAAGCTGTGCGCGCTTGCCAGCAAATGTGCATTTAAGCCAACATGCATGGCGCAGATTATAGCGTGCCGTGCGCCATGCAGATAGACTCAGAGCGTGAACTGCACGGCGCGTAGCCACTCGCGCGCGATCAGTGCGTGCCCAACACTGTGCGGATGAAACTGGTCATATGACCATAGCTGCGGCACGCTGACGCGCAGCACTTGCGCAAATGCCTCTTGCAAGTCTACATAGAGCGTCTTGAACTCAGCGGCGACTTGTGCCATGAGCGCAGCGTAAATTTCCATCTGACGGCGCATTGGCTGCTCACGGTCAGGCTCAATCATGTACGGCGAGAGCAGGATCACTTGTGTGCCAAATGCTTCCTGCACGCGATGGACTAGCAAGCGCAGCGTCGCCTGATATTCTACATGGAAGACAGCTGTAGCAGGATTACCGTGAAATTGCCGATAGACATCGTTAATGCCGACCATCAGTGAGAGCCAGTGCGGACGCTCGCTGACCACGTCGCGCTCGTAGCGTGCGGCGATGTCGCGCACAGTATTGCCGCTCACGCCGCGATTGACGAAAGTCAAGTTCAGATATGGATAGCGCGCGATCAGCATGTTGCGCACCATGCTCACATAGCCGTTGCCGTATGGCGCAGCGATGTCACGCCTGCCTGCATCTGTGATGCTATCGCCGACAAAGACGATCTTCTGGTTCGGCTGCAGCAGCATAGATCAGTCCCACAGCTCGTGCAGATAGCGAATTTTTGCCAGCAAATGGTGCGCGCCGCCGCCTTCGTGGTGATTAAAAGGATAGACAGCAAGGCGCTTCTGACCGATATAGTGATTATACGCTGCATAGACAGTAGATGGCGGACAGATGTCGTCCATCAAGCCGACTGAGAAGAATGCAGGCACAATCGCGCGTGCCGCAAAGTTGACGCCATCAAAATAACTGAGCGTCTTGAAGACCTGCTCAACTTTGTCACGATGAATGGCTAAAAAGGCGCTGATCTCGCGGTAAGGTGCTGTCTCAATAAGCGTCGTGGCGCGCCGAAAGTGGCACAAGAACGGCACATCAGGCAAGACCGCGTCAAGGTCTGGCACGAGCGCAGCTACAGCGAGACTGATTCCGCCGCCTTGGCTGCCACCTGTGACGGCGACGTGCGCGGCGTCAACCATGTCATGCGCGCGTGCAGCTTCTACAGCGCGCACGGCATCTGTGAAAACGCGCCGATAGTAGTAGTGACGTGGATTGAGAATGCCGCGCGTCATGAATCCGTTGTGCTGCGGATTGCCACCTTCCAACTCAAGATCAGGCGTATCGCCGACGCGCCACACACTGCCTTGACCGCGCGTGTCCATCACAAAGTGCGCAAAGCCTGCATTGGAGAATGGCAACCACTCGATTGGCAAGCCGCGTCCGCCGCCGTAGCCGACATACTCTACGACGCACGGCAACGGACGCGCTGCGCTCTTTGGCAGGATTAGCCACGCCTTGATCGGCTGCCCGCTGAAGCCATTGAAAGTGACATCGAAAACGTCCACAAGGCTCAGACCCAAGTCAACAGGCTCGAATTGTGCGTCGAGCGGCACTTGGTGTGCTTCAGCCAAGGTTTGGCGCCAGAAGCTATCGAAGTCTTCGGGCTCTTCGCGTGGCGGCAAGTAAGTCTCTAGCTGTTCAATTGGCAGGTCAAAAAGTGGCATAGCAAAACGTATCCTGAAGGTGAGCGCGATCACAACGCGTTCAACTATAACAGTTTTTCGTCCTCGCGCCATGTACTCATGGTTTCTCGCCCTTCGCATAAGAAAACTGCAAGCGTTTATCTTTTGGGCTGTCAGTCTCTCTACCTCAGCCTTGTGGATCAGCGCCAAAGGCGCTAAGATCATAACAGAGCGCACACAGCTTGATGTGTCGCTACACACGAAGGCTTTTCAAATGACTCTCAGCTACGCAGACGCCCTAGATTACCTCTACAGCTTGATTAACTACGAAGTACGGCGCCCTGAGCGCTATGCGCCAGACGTAGTTAGTATAGAGCGACCGCGTGCATTACTGGCAGCACTAGGCAATCCGCAAGAACGCTATCCTTGCCTACATTTGACTGGCACAAAAGGCAAAGGCTCGGTCAGCGCCATGTGTGCCAGCGTTTTGAGCGCAGCAGGTCTGCGCGTTGGCTTGTATTCTTCGCCTCATTTGCAAGACTTCCGCGAGCGCATTCGGGTTAACGACGTGCTGATCGCGCCTGAGCTTCTGGCAAGCCTTGTAGAGCGCGTCCAACCGTATGTGGCGCGCTTGGCAGGCTTGACGTGGTTTGAAGTGGTGACGGCGCTCGCTTTCATGGCGTTTGCCGAAGAGTCAGTGGACGTGGCAGTGATCGAGGTCGGCTTAGGCGGCAGATTAGACGCGACTAACATCTTGCGCGCGCCTTTAACCACTACTGTGACCAGCCTGAGCTACGACCACATGCATTTGCTGGGCAACACATTGCCCGAAATTGCTTTCGAGAAAGCAGGCATTTTCAAGCAAGGTGTGCCTGCTATCAGCGCACCACAGCCGCCTGAGGCGCTTGCCGTCCTAGAGCGTGTTGCTGCTGAGCGCGGCGCATCGCTGACCGTTGTTGGACGTGATGTACCGTTTGAGGTTGGTGAAAGTGACGAGTTCGGGCAATTTTTCCGCCTTTTGGAAGGCGAGCTGCGCGGCGAGTACTGGACGCCGTTGCTTGGCGCTCACCAAGCGCTAAATGGCGCTGTAGCGCTTGCCACGCTCGATCACGTTCGCAAAGCAGGCATACCAATCAGCGAACAGGCGCTGCGCGTCGGCTTGGCGCAAGTGAACTGGGCAGGACGCTTAGAAGTGGTGCGCCGTGCGCCGTATCTGGTGCTGGATGCAGCGCACAACGCTGCCAGTGCTGAGCGCCTGCGCGACTCGTTACAGCACATTTTCTTGAGCGGAGCTGAGCGCCGCTTGATTCTCATTTTCGGCGCTTTTACGGATAAAGACGTGCTAGGCATGTTCCGCGCGCTATTGCCGATCACTGATCAGCTGATCTTGATGCAGCCAATCAGTCCACGTGCCTTCAGCACAGATCAGCTGGCTGAGTTAGCACGTCAAGTCGGCTACGCAGGCACGTTGTACAGCTGTCCTGCAGCACGTGAAGCACTTGAGCGTGCTGAACAGCTTGCCTCGCCAAGTGATGTCATTTGTGCAACAGGCTCGCTCTCTGTAGTAGGCGAGTTGCGCAGTGTGCTTGGCTTAGCAGCCGGACGCGCGGCTTACCTTGATGAACAAGCCGTTCAAGTGCGTCAAAACCGCTATTTGTAAGCAGAAACTGAGGAAACAAAGCCGTGATCCCGATACAACGTCCCGGCATGAACGACTTCTATCACGTGCAGGATGCTGAGCCAGACTCCGACGGCTTGATCGAAGTGCCGCTCATCCCTCTGCGCGACCTTATCCTGTATCCCAACATGGTCACGCCGCTGTTTGTCGGACGTGATCGGTCTCTTGCAGCAATCTCCGCGGCGCAGAGTCGAGGACAGACTATCATTGGCGTCGGTCAGCGTGATCCCAATCAGCCTGACCCGCGCCCTGAAGACTTGTTTGAGTATGGCACAGAAATGGCGCTTGGTCGGCTGCTGCGCATGCCTGACGGCACAATGAGCGTGTTGGCACAAGGGCGCCGCCGTGTGCAGATCGTCGAGTATGTGCAAACAGAGCCGTATTATCGGGTCAAAGCGCGCCCGATTATTGAGGTAGCACAACGGACGCGCGAGACTGAGGCGCTCATGCGCGCTGTGCTTACGCTCTTCGAGAAATGCGTCCAGCTGAACCGCAATCTGCCTGATGAGGCATACATCTATGCTATGAACATTGAAGAGCCAGGCTGGCTGGCAGACCTAGTCGTCTCCACGCTTGACCTGAGCCTTGAAGAGCGCCAAGCCATGCTAGAAAGCACGGACCCTGTTGAGCGCTTGCAGCGTGTCAGCGTCTTGCTTGGGCGCGAGCTGGACGTGCTTGAGATCGAAGAGCATATCAACGCACAAGTTCAGCAAGAGGTGGATCGCAATCAGCGTGAGGCGTATCTGCGCGAGCAAATGCGCATCATCCAGAATGAACTCGGCGAAGGCGATCCATTCCAGCAAGAGCTAGAAGAGCTGCGCGAGCGCATTGAAGCGGCGCGAATGCCAGAGGAAGTTGCTCAAAAGGCACACAAAGAACTGGATCGGCTTGCGGCTATGCCGCCTATGGCGCCTGAAGTCGGCATTATCCGCACGTACCTCGACTGGTTGCTAGAGCTGCCGTGGTGGCAGACGACTGAGGACAACCTTGACCTTGAACACGCCGAGCGTGTGCTGGAGGAAGATCACTTCGGCTTGACGAAGGCAAAAGAGCGCATTCTAGAACACATCGCAGTGCGCAAACTAGCGCCTGACAAGATGAAAAGTCCGATCCTCTGCTTTGTCGGTCCGCCCGGCACAGGCAAGACGTCGCTTGGGCGCAGCATTGCTAAAGCGCTCGGACGACAATTTGTGCGCGTTAGCTTAGGTGGCGTGCGCGACGAGGCAGAAATTCGCGGACATCGGCGCACATACATCGGCGCGCTGCCTGGGCGCATCATCCAGACCATGCGGCGCGCAGGCACGCTCAATCCTGTCTTCATGCTAGATGAAATTGACAAGCTCGGTCAGGACTTTCGCGGTGATCCGTCTGCAGCGCTTCTCGAAGTGCTCGATCCTGAGCAGAATCATGCCTTCAGCGACCACTACCTTGACGTGCCATATGATCTCTCAAAGGTCATGTTCATCACAACAGCGAACTCGCTGCATCCGTTGCCGTCTGCCTTGCTGGATCGCCTTGAGGTGATTGAGTTCAGT
>JANWYI010000033.1:33494-33875 GCA_025055255.1 Anaerolineae bacterium
CAATTGGAGCAGCACGGCTTGAAAGGCAAAGGCTTGCGCTTTGACGAAGACGCGCTGCAGACGATCATCCGCGAGTACACCTACGAAGCAGGCGTGCGCAACCTTGACCGTGAGATCGCCAACATTTGCCGCAAGATCGCGCGCCGCGTGGCGAGCAAGCAGAGCTATCGAAAGCGTATCACTGTCCAGAGCCTGCTAGACTTTCTCGGTCCGCCGTCTTACACTGATGACAAGATCGAGGATGAAGATCAAGTCGGCATGGCAACAGGCGTTGCATGGACTGAAAACGGCGGCGATGTGATGACCGTTGAGGTTACGCTAATGCACGGCAAGGGCAACTTGACCTTAACGGGTCAAATTGGCGACGTGATGGAAGAGTCT
>JANWYI010000033.1:34136-40199 GCA_025055255.1 Anaerolineae bacterium
GCAGCCTACCGCGCAGGCTTGCGCACGATCATCCTGCCTGAACGCAACCGCAAAGACTTAATTGAGGTGCCGAAGAAAGTTCAGTCTGAAATGACCATTCACCATGTGACGCACATGGATCAGGTGCTGGAGTTAGCGCTTTTGCCTGCTGAGGCTGCGGATGCCGAGGCGCCGCGTCCGCCGCGCACTAAAAAGCCTGCTGCGGCAAAAGGTTCGAAGCCACGCAAGGCGCCTGTCAAGCCGACAGTTGACCAGCCGCCACTTTCCTCTGCGCCGAAGAGACAGCTACAATAAAGCTATGCTGTGCAGACTGAAAGGATGCGCCTGATGCAATCGCCGCGTGAGGAAATGCGCCGCGCCACAGCTGTGATGGTCTTTGCTGTAGTTTCTTCACTGGTCGTCGTGGCAATTTCAGTCGGCGTGATAGTGGTGATTGGCAACTTAGTGGCGCGCCTTGCTCAGCCTGCCCGCGACTACGGACCGTACAACATTGCAGCGCGGCGCAATCCAATGGTCAGCTTTGTAGGCGACTTGCTGCCGCCAGTGCTAGGTGACTTCACGCGCCAGAGTCTGGAGGGCGATTTACAGAAGTTCCGCGCTGTGTACATAAATGGCGCTGAGCGCATTTTAGTGGAAGGTTCGCAGGCTGTTTCTTTAGCAGCAGCACAGGCAAGCGTCAAGCTTGTTCGAGAGCGCGACTTGCAGGCGAATTCGCGCAGTCTAATCGAGTCATCACGGCTCGGCTTTGCTTTCTACACTTACAGCGCAGCGGATCGCGCACGCCTAGCCTACAGCCGCGACCGCTGGTTCTTTGATATCCTTGCTAGTTCACAGCGCACACTTGATGCCTTCATGAGCGTTTTTCAGTACTAGTTGGCAGCGTCCTATGCCAGTGCGCGTCACATGGTATGAGCCGAACCAAATTATCTTGTACTACCTCGCTGATCCGTTGAGCCTAGAAGACATCGAGGCGGGCGCTGAAGAAGTTTGGGCATTGGCGGCAGGCGTCTCAGGACTCGTGGACATGATTTTCGATTATCGCGCTGTGACTGAGTTTCCGCGCGGCACTTTGCGCTTAATGCGCGAAGGGAGCTTCACATTGCCGCTTCTAGAGCGCGTGGCGCTCGTGGGCAATGAGCCGCTTGCTGAGATGATGTTCACGACAATCACGCAAAGCACATACCGCCCTGATCCGACCGTTCATGCAAGCGTAGAAGACGCTGCCGAATTTTTACGCCGCATGGCACGGGAAGATGGCACGCGTGCTTGAGATGAGCCGCTCACACCTTGTTGAGCTAAGCGCCCTTTCCGTCACTATGGCACTAGCGCTGACTTTGCGCCTCGGTTTCCCTGAGGTCGTCGAGTTTCGGCAAGATGAGGCAAATCTCTCGCTCCTAGCGCGCCAAATGGCACAAGGGCGCATTTTCCCGTTGCACAGCATTGACTCATCAGTGGGTATACTGCAGCCGCCTGCTCTACTTTACTACTTTTTGCCGCCCTACCTGCTCACAAGCGATCCGCTCTTTGCCACGCAGTATATGGGCGCTATGGCTGCGCTCGCAGTCTTGCTCAGCTACTTCATTGCGCGGCGCTACTTCGGCGTTGTGCCTGCCTTGTGCGCAGCAGCGCTTTTCGCAGCCAGTCCTTGGGCTGTTTTTTTCTCGCGTAAAATTTGGCCTGCCGATCAGCTTGCCTTGCTTACCGTTGTGACCTTTGGCAGTGGCATGCTCGGTCTTTTAGACGGCAAACGCTGGGCGCAGTTGATTTTTCCGCCTGCTTTGGCACTGACAGGTCAGAATCATTACCTGAACTTTGTGCTCCTCTTGCCGACTCTCTATTTGCTATGGCAAGGCAGGCGTCGTCTGACGCGCTACTTTTGGTTCGGCGTAGCCTTAGCGTTGCTGCTAAGCCTCCCATTTCTAGTCGGACCTGCCTTTGCGTCACTGGCTGAAGCACTGACTAGCAGCGGCTTGGCGCGGACGAATCCAGAGCGCAGTCTGACTGTAAGCGCTGAGTCGTTCCTTGCCTTTGCTGAGTTGCTCAGCGGCGCTGACTTGCCGCGCTGGACAGGCACACACCGCCCACTGTTCCTTGAGCGCTTGCCGATCAGCGGCGCTCTGCCGCTCTTTCACGCCGTGAGTGCGCTTGGCACGATTAGTGCAGCATGGTTAGCTTTGCGCAGCCTTGTGCGCCGCGATTTGCGCACACCTGTAGACGTAACGCTCTTGCTCTGGCTGCTGTGTGCACCGCTCGCTACAACACTGACATGGTTTCCGACTTTTAACGACCATTACTTGCTGCCGTCACACCCAGCAGCCTACCTATGCATCGGCGCTTTCGTAAGTGACCTGCTGCGCACGCCAAAGTTAGTGCGTCGCTTTGCTGCGCCAGTCGGCAGCATTGCACTGGTCGCCATAGTGGCGTTACAGGCGTGGCTTCAACTTGCTTTCCTAGACTTCGTAGGCACGTATGCCACGCCTGGCGGCTTCAGCACACCGCTAGGCATGTACATGCGCGCGCGTCAGGCAATCCTAGCGCAGCAGCCTGAGCAAGTCCTAGCTCGCTTAGATGGACAGTACATCGGCTATCATGAGCAAGCGAGTGTGTGGAACTTTTTGCTCTACGACGTGCCGACTGTGCGCTTTTTGCAAGCAGGCATTGAAGTTTATCCAAGCGCGCCGACGCTCTACATCTCGGACCGCTGCGATGGAACAGATGGTGAGACGTTCTATTGGCGACGCGATCCAATCACGAGCGTGCCTGAAGGTTGCTTTCACATCACATACAGCGCGCCAACCTTCAATGCGGACGGCTTTTTGCCTGCACCACAGGGATTGCGCTTTGCCAACACAGCGCGCATTACTGCCTACCGCTGGCAACCTGAGTCAGGCTGTCTGGCGCTAGTGTGGCAGGCTGAGTCACCTGCTTACGGCGTTGTCTCAGACTTTTTTCAAGGCGCTGTGAAGTTCTACAATGCAGCAGGCGAGCAAGTCGCCCAAGCCGACGGCTACTTCTGGAATGGACGCTATTGGCGTGCAGGCGACCTGATCGTGCGCACTTTTTGTGCCGACCAAGTGCGCGAGCGCGCTGATCAAATCGTCTCAGTTCGAGTCGGGTTATATACCATTGAGGATCGGCGTGATGGGCGTTTTTTTCACAATGTGGACGTGCTAGACATCACTGGCATGTCTGTTGGTCAGCATGTTGAGATCAAATTGAAAACCGAGGGTTAAAGATGGCAGCACATGCGCCTGAGACGCGCTTATTCAAAAAAGTTTTGATTGCTAACCGCGGCGAGATCGCCGTGCGGATCATCCGCGCTTGCCGTGAGCTAGGCATTCGCACAGTGGCGGTCTTCAGTGAGGCAGATCGGAAGGCGTTGCACGTGCGCTATGCAGATGAGGCATACTGCATCGGTGCGCCGCCGCCGCGCGAGAGCTACCTCAACTATCACAAAATCCTTGACGTGGCGCGCCGTGCCAATGCCGACGCAATTCATCCCGGCTACGGTTTTCTGAGCGAGCGCGAGGTCTTTGCTGAGGCGTGCCGTGAGGCAGGCATTACCTTCATCGGTCCATCGCCTGAGTCCATCTACGCTATGGGCGATAAGCAGCGCGCGCGGCAGACCGTCAAAGCGGCAGGTGTGCCTATCGTACCCGGCACTGAGCCCGGTCTGAGCGACGAAGAACTGATCCACGCGGCTGAGCACGTGATCGGTTTTCCTGTGATGGTGAAAGCAGCCGCAGGCGGCGGCGGCAAGGGCATGCGCGTGGTGCGCACAGCCGCTGAGCTACCCGACGCACTTGCTTCAGCGCATCGTGAGGCAGAAAGCGCCTTCGGCGACGGCACGCTCTACCTAGAGAAGCTGATCGAAGGCGCACGACATATTGAAATCCAAGTGCTAGGTGACATGCACGGCAACATTATCCATCTAGGTGAGCGCGAGTGCAGCATTCAGCGCCGTCATCAGAAGTTGGTGGAAGAGGCGCCTAGTCCGTTCGTGGATGAAGAGATGCGTCAACGCATGGGCGAGATTGCTGTGCGCGCAGCACGCGCTGTGAACTATGTCAATGCAGGCACAGTTGAGTTCATTGTAGACAAACACAAAAATTTCTACTTCCTAGAGATGAACACGCGCTTGCAGGTGGAGCATCCCGTCACAGAGCTAGTCACAGGCGTTGACTTGGTTAAAGAGCAGCTTCGGATTGCGCAAGGGCGGCGCATGGAGCCAACGCAAGAGAGCATACGCATCATTGGACACGCCATTGAGTGCCGCATCAATGCTGAGGATCCATACAATAATTTCTTGCCGTCTATTGGGCGCGTGACCGTGCACCTAGCGCCAACAGGACCAGGCGTCCGCTTGGACAGCGGCATTTACGCAGGCTACGAGGTGACGCCTTACTATGACTCAATGCTCGCCAAGCTGATTGTGTGGGGTGCACGGCGCTCACAAGCTATCAGGCGGCTCAGCCGCGCCTTGAGCGAGTATCGTGTGATGGGCATCAAGACCAACTTGCCGTTCCATCAGAAGTTAGTGAACAGCCATCACTTCATTAGCGGCAAGTTCGACACAGGCTTCGTGGAGCACTACTTCACGCCGACCGTTGACACAGAGCAGCTCGACCTTGAGTCAGCAGCAATTATCGCCACGCTAATCGCGCACCAAGATCGCCAGCAAGCAGCACAAATTGTTATGCCAAACGAGCGGGATACGTCTAACTGGAAATGGGTCGGGCGCTACGAGCGTATGCATCGCTGAGCGGTTGGGACGGCACTCTGAGCCGTCCCAGCGGTGCTATGGACAGTAGCCGGGACCTCTGACGCTAGTGTAGACTTGGCGGACAATCGGCAAATTGCAGTGCAGGTTTTTGTCGCTATCAACGATGATCGCGCCAGCAATGCCAAAGACAATACACGCCACTATGAAACAGCCACAACCGAGAAAAAACCAGCGCCCTAAGCCTGTTTGGGCAGGCAGAGGCGGCTGTTCAGGATACTGATAGCCGAACTGTTGGTAGTCAGGCGGCTTAGCGGTCAGCTGCTCAGGTGTGAGCGTCTGCTGCTGTGGCGGATAACCGACTGGTGGCACATAAGTCGGCGGCACGTAAGTTGGTGCAGGTTGTGGCGGCGGTGGATAGCTCGGCGCAACGGGCTGCGGTGGGTAGGCAGTAGGCGGCGCTTGATAAGGTGTCTCAGTGCCAACAAGCGGCGGACGTGCGCTAGGATCAGTGGCGAAGACGCTGACCTCATAGGCAAGCGTCACAGTCTCTCCTAAGCCGATCAAATCGCCGCTATTAAGCGGACGTGCGCTGCTGATGCGTTGTCCGTTGATAAATGTGCCATTGGTGGAGCCTAAATCTTCTAGCGTGTAGCCACCGCCACTGCGTGTCAAGCGGCAGTGATGACGGCTCACTTCGGGATCGTTCACCACGATATCGTTGGTGATATCGCGCCCTAGCGAGATGACATCCTTACTCAGCTCATAAATCTGATTGGGTTGCGGACCGCGGCGGACAATGAGCCTGAAGCTGCCGCTGCTTTGCATATAGTTGCCTCCTGAAGTGCGCAAAACGCAGTGCCATGAGACCTGCCTCACTTCAGTATAGCACGCCGCATAGCCTGTGACAATGTCTTGCTCGCAGGCACGTGAAAGCCGCCTCTCAAGAAAAATGCACGCGGATGCGCAGGCGGCTCAAGTACAGCTCGTCGTTATCGCGCAGCAAGCGCTCACCTTCCGGAATCAGGCGGCGCCCGTTCAGATGCGTGCCATTCAAGCTGCCCATGTCTGCCACGTAGACCAAAATGCCCTTGCGCCGCAACCGAACGTGCAAGCGTGAGACGCCTAGTTCCTCTGCGCCAAAGCGACTTAGGTCTATGTGCGGCTGACCTTCGGGTGCATGGTCATAGCGCCGTCCCAGTGTGACCACATCTGCCAATGGCAAAGTTAAATATTCCCCATCAATCTCTAGCACAATTGGCTTGCGCTCAGCCACAGTGACCTCACCAGCAGTCCATGTGCGCGGCAAGTTCGGATTGCCTGCCATGTGCCTCGTACTCAGC
>JANWYI010000034.1 GCA_025055255.1 Anaerolineae bacterium
GAATCAACAGACATAAAGCACCCGTGTTCCGCGAGAAGTTCACCTTGAGCCTGAAATTATAAATCTTTCATGTGAAATTGCCGTTCTGTTGTTCAGAATCAGCACGTTGAACAGTCTAAAATAATGTGGAGTACTCACTTGCTACGTGAGCATGAAGGATGCAACTATGGGAACTACACAGAACTCGCGCAATTCTATCTGGCGCATCATCTTCAATCGCTACGGCTATGTCTCACTAGCGACCATTGCTTGGGCGTTTATAACTGGCTTGGCAATCTTGCTTGCTCTAGCTGCCAATGCCGACATGAGCTTGCCACTGGTCCTCAGTGCGACGTTTGCCCTTGCTGCTGTCCTAGTCTGGCAGCGGCTCAGTCCGCACTTGCGCCATGTGCAGCCACCAACGCCTAGTGTAGAAACACTCTTTGACCAAATTCGTGCAGGCGTGACACCTGCGCTCATATCGCTAGAGAGCGACTACTGCGCCTACTGTATGACAGTGGGCAAGCGCATTCACCAACTAGAACACGAGGAGAATCTGCGTGTGATCAGGCTGAGCGTCCATACCGAGCCAGGCAAAAGTTTAGTGAAGCAGTTTGGCGTCAACACAACGCCGACGTATCTACTGATGGACAATCAGGCAAACCTGATCCAAGAGTGGACAATTGCACTACCTGTTGAGCGCGTACGCTATGATGTGCGCCGCTACACTGCCAAAGCCGTCCAAGCAGGTTAAAGCCTATGGACAGCCTACGCGCGGCAAAACAGCGCCTAATCGGCTGCGCCGAGTGGACGTTTATGTCTGCTTGGCGCATGCCGAGCTGCTCAGCACGCCCAGTGGACTGGTGGTGGATGTCGGCTTTGGTGCGCAGCCATACACCACACTTGAGATGGCTGCGCGTTGGCAGGCGTATAACCCGACTTTGCGCGTGTTAGGCGTTGAAATTGATCCTGAGCGTGTGCGCGCAGCACAACCATACGCTATGCCGCCACAGCTGACTTTTATGCTTGGCGGCTTCAATCTTGCTGACCTAATCGGTGCTCAGACAGCGACTATCATTCGCTGTTACAATGTGCTGCGCCAGTACGCCGAACAGGACGTTCAACCTGCCCTGAACGCACTCAGCAAAGCACTGCGCGAAGGCGGACTTTTGATCGAAGGCACTTCGACGCCAAGTGGCGGCATGGCGGCTTTTGACGTCTATCGCAAGCAAGACGGCGCACTGGTGCATCAGGCGCTCGTCTTTGCCACTAACTTCCATCAGCCTGACCTGCCTGCTGAGTTTCAGACCATCTTGCCTAAGCGCTTGATCCATCACATGCGCGATGCAGCGCCTGTTGCTTTCTTCGCAGCATGGCAACGCGCCTTTGCTATAGCGCAAGGCATGGGCATCCGTAGCCGACGCAAGCAGTGGATTGCAGCGGCTGAGTGGCTCACTGAGAACAGCGACTTTGTGTTTGATCGGCGCAGGCGCTTGATTGAGCGCGGCTATCTATGCTTGCGCACGCCCTTGCTTTAGAGACTGAAACTGCCGCCCGGACTAACTACTATTGCTTTTGCCTCAGTCTCATTGTGGATACGCTGCGCCCAGTTTGTCACGTCCTGCTGAATGACAGGGAAAGTGTTGTAATGGATCGGAAAAACGCTCTGCGGGCGAATCAAGCGCGTCGCCTCAATGGACTCGCTCGGTCCCATTGTGAAATTATCGCCAATCGGCAAAGCAGCGAAATGAATGCCCATGTCGCCGATCAGACGCATGTCGCTGAAGAGCGCTGTGTCGCCTGCAAAGTAGAGACGCACATCGTTGACGGTCAGCACGATGCCACATGCCACACCGCCGTAGCTACCATCAGGAAAAGACGAGCTGTGATCAGCGCGCACGAACTTAACGTGCCCAAACGGATGCATGTAGCCGCCACCAGTATTCTGTGGATGCGTCTTCTGAACACCGTGATTCTGCAGCCAAGTATGCACTTCCCAGACGCCAATCACTGTTGCACCTGTACGCTTTGCAATGGCGACCGTATCGCCAACGTGATCAGCGTGCGCATGAGTTAGCAGGATAAAGTCGGCTGCTAACTGATCTGCCTCAACGGGCGCCGATGGATTGCCTGTCAAAAACGGATCGATCAGCACGTGAGCGCCATTCAACGTTAGGTCGAAAGCAGAGTGTCCTAGCCAGCGAATATGAATGCTCATCTAAAAATCTCCTAGCTTGAGTTGCAAGCCCTAATTATATAGGTGAACTCTTTGCAGCACAGTTAGTTTTTGGTGGAGACCAGAAGTAAGCATCAGATACATTGAAAGCACAAGTAGAATCGGATATAACAGCAACTATGGTCAAGTGCAAGCTAATTCAGCGATAACTTGATCAGCCGACTCAGGCAGTGCCAACTGGTCTGAGCCGAATGCTTTAGTTGGTGAGAGGCGTGCGATGACAAATATTGCCCCTTTTTCTGTGATGTTACAGCGCTATCCACGCCGCGATGGCGTATACAGTGTGCTTCCCGACGCAGTGATTGTCCATGACCGTTATCAGAATCGGCATGTGCGCCTTGATCCATTTGGCACAGAGCTTTGGCTACGTATTGATGGGATGACAACGCTCTACGAGATTGCAGTCGAGATCGCAGTGAATGCAGCTTTGCCGATAGAAGAAGTAGCACGCAGTGCTTCAGCAATGGTCGGTGCGTTGAGCGCGGAAGGGATTCTCTACGTGGCGCTAGAGCCGCAGCCATTGCCTTATCACTTGACCATGCCGTTAGATGAGCTCGATCCATATCGCGCCGCTGCTAGTATGCGCGCTGAAGGCTGGTTCTAGGCGTAGATGCTCTTTGCCTATCACACTGAGCGCGTAAGCCTGCTGATGTTCTTTGCTGCTCTGAGCACAGCGCTGTTCGGCATTTTGCTGGGTAATGTGCTGGGTGTAGCCATAGCAGGCAGCGGAACAGGCATTTTATGCTGGTCAGGGCTACAGGTACTGCGTCAAGGGCGCGGCATACGGCTTTATGATGACTACCTGCTCGTGCAAGGCTCGGTTACAGGGCGTGTACGGCGCATCCCATACGCAAATGTGCTCGGTTTTGCCACAACACAACGCGGCGGCTTTGCGTTGCTCTACTGTGAGCTGCCAAGTGCGCCGCAGCCAACTTTACCGCCCGAAGCGCTTATTGGAATCGCGGGACGCGAAAATGAGCAACTGCGTCAGCGCTTTGTGCTGACAGCGCGCCTTGCTCAGCCACAAATGTTGCACACTGCGCTTACAGAGCGCCTGCCGCACGCGCTGAGCGTGCCTGAGACGTACATCATCGGCTTGGCGCGTCGCCGCCGCCTGCGCGACGCGCTGATCGTGTTAGTGGCGCTAATTGCCACGCCGCTCTACGTTCTGATCCTCAGCCGTCTCTTGAGTAGCTTGATCTAATGAGGTGAGACAATGTCCTACTACATCGAGTACGACCGTTTGATCGCGTTGATCAGCGCTGCTGAAGACGCGCCGCTTTTCAGCCCTGAGGCATGGCGAGCCTATCTCGGCGCTGAGACCGAGACTGTCCGCACTTTTAGTGCGCAGCTTGCACGCGAGTGGCAACCGTTGCATGTGCCAAGCGCGCTGTGCCAGACGGTCATGGCGCAAGCGCAGGCACATCTGATAGCGAGCGGTTTGCGATGGCGAAACTTATGGGCGCACGTCCTGCGCGTGACGGGCAACGCGCTGATGTTAGCTAGAGCAGCTGAGATCAGCACTGAGCAAGCCTTTCTGCTGGGCATTTTGCACGACGTCGGCAAGCTCGATGAGATACAGCATGGCGTGCCGCATGAGTCAGTCAGCGCGCTCATGGCGCAACAGTGGCTTCAGCAACACGATACTCAGCTGTCTGTGCAGGTCATAGAGCGCTTAGTGGCTGCTATAGCCAAGCGTGGCGCTCCGAGCGATCCGCTTGTAAAAGTGCTGCACGATGCTGACAAGCTAGATAAAATTGGCGCAACAGGCATCCTGCGGCGCCTATCCAGCTATCTTGGCAGGCAAAATCCAATGGCTGCACTGCACGTTGTGCTGGATGAACTAGCGCGCTTTCCGCAGATGCACTACCTAGACGCTGCACGGCTTGCCGAGAGCAAGCGCAACTTCACAGCCGTTTTTCTCACGCGCGCTCTAGCGCTTGCACGCTGAAAAGCAGAACGGCTGAGCGTCGCTCAGCCGTCTGCACAGGAAGGAAGAGATACGGACTAGTCGCCGGCAACAGCCGCCGCAGCGCCGATCTTCATAGCCTCAGGCTCAGCGTCTGTCTTCGCCTTGGCAATTGCGTAAATCATGATGCCATAGCCGCACTTCGCCGCCACGTCCGCGATGCAGTAGCCAACTTGCACAGCTAACAGCACACCAGCCGTCATCTGAGCGCCGCCGCTGAGGATCGGGATCAAGTAGACGATTGGATAGAAGCCCCATGTAGCGAACAGCAACAGGCGGATGTTGCGCAGCAGTACTCGCACCTCGCCCGTCTCCTTCTGAATGGCAGGACCGAGTCCGACGAACAGCTCATACAGGATGTAGATGAACGGCACGGTCGAGAAGAGTCCCCACAGCGCACGTGCACCTGTGTCGACTATAGGATTACCGTTTGAGTCAAGCGTTGTAGCGATCTCACCCGGATAGCCCAAGATGATCATCAGCGCTGCAGCCGTTGCCAAGCGGAAGGTCAGCCAACCCTTGCCCTTCGCAATGGTCATGACTGCTACCAGCTCTGCGACCAAGAGCGGCACAGTCAGCAGCCAGTCAATGTAGCGATAGGCGTCGTTGAACGGCTTGCCGCTGGCGACATATGCGCCCTGATCGTTGACAACGAACGCTGCCTGCCAGCTCTCGAAGATGCGCAGGTAATGATAGCCTGCAATGGCGACAACTAATGCTGAAAGCGTGAGCGCATTGCGGTACTTCGGTGCAACATTAGGACGCGAGAGCACCAAGAAAATGAATGTGGCAAACATCGCCGCAAAGGTGAACGAGAAAGCATTGTAAACGAGGCTAAACTCGCTTGCAGATAGTTGTGGCATGGTCGAATTCTCCCGTTTTGATATTGATGCACATTGTTCAAAACTTTCACAAAGTTTTGAACAGTCTAAACAAAATATAAGGTTGCCACGCTCTATTTGCACATAAGTATCAGATGAGTCTGAGTTTAAGATTTAATGAGAGGCACTATTCAACGCGGATGACCTGTGGAATGGTAATTCCGTTGCGCTCGGCTCGACCTTGCGCATCGTAGGCGTCCACAGCGCTCAGAAACTCGCATGGCAAGGGTAGAGGCTGGTTACACACGCCAAGTGCAACTTTCAGCAAATAGTTGCCAGCTGGTAAGTCAAAAGGAACAATGAGCTGAAGCTCATCACGAACATACCCTGAAAGTTGCCAAGCAATCGTGGGAATGCCGCCGATGTGCCGATTGCTGTGTCGCGCTACAATCTCGCCTGTCTCGACATTGATCAGGCGTATCTCCGACTGATTATGTTCCAAGAGCGGACGCGCTGCGCGCCAATAGAGCGTCAGCGCAAGAACCTCGCCGCGTTGAACAGTCTGGCGCGGCAAGTGATAGCCAAGCAGGTCTATGCCTGCCTGCGAAAAGCGCGGCAACGGCGTCATCTCGCCGAGCACAGTGCCACGTTCGCTGCGCGGCAAAATCAGGTCAGGCTGCCAACGGATGAGCAACGCTGCGCTCTGCGCCAGCAAAACAGCACTGATCAGCACAACTTGCTCGGTACGTCTTAGAGGCGACGTTGTACTGCTTGTGCCGAGCTGTGTTTTCGGCAAACGTTGCAAGATGATGAAAGCGACTACTGCTCCTGCTGCCGTGAGCGCCCATGCCGACTTGCTGACCAATGTCTCTTCTAAGCTCAAGACCAGCTCGGCATTGGTGGCAGGCAATGGCACTTGCACAAAGCCATTCGGCGAAACGCTCAGAGGTAGTTTTTTATCTCGCAGCTGTGCGCGCCAGTTCGGAGCACTCTGGAAGAAAAATTCCACCAAGTTGTCTTCCAGTGTGTTGACGATGTAGCGCCACGTCAAGCCGCTCTCTGCCAAAGGTGAAATTTGCCCGCCGCCACTGAGTGTAGCGCGATTGACGCGATCCACTGGCTGTCCTAAGCGCAACTTGTCAATCAGGTTAGGCAATGGACGCGGCGGTTCGCCCGCTGTAGATGGCAGCAGAACGCCTTCACGTAGGCTTGCCGCATGGTAGCCTGAGAGCTCGCCTTCAAAGGCAGCGGAGGACATATTCACGTCGTACTCAATCCAAGTAGGCGGGAAAAAGGCAGCCTGCATCGGTACAAATGGCACAAGCGCTAGAGCGCCCAGTTGTGCTGCGCCACGTAAGCCCTGTGCTTTGATTAAACCTGCGCCGCCAGCCGCAGCAGCTAGAGAGAAGGTTGCCATAAGCACAGCATGATAAGGCAAGATTGGCAAGAAAAACGCTTGCTGAGTGCGCCATAGACGCTCAAATATCGGTGAGCTGAGCAAGACGAAAGCTAGACCGAGTCCAATGAAAATGCCGACCTGCACGCGCTGCTGACCTGACAAGAAAAGCGCGAGGCAAGCCGTAATCACAACGCCTAGCCCTACGCCGCGCAGTACAGGTGGATTTTGAGCGCTCAGATCGTAGTAAGGTACGCTGAGCAAGCTCTCAGTCAATCGAATTGGCGCAGCAAAGGATGACATCCCAGCGCTCAGCCAACGGACAGCATCGCGCTCGAGCAGCGTCGGCAACCAGTAGAAAGCAGTCAGCAGAAACGTCAGCACAAAAAGCGCAGCGAACAGCAGCCAACGCTGTGAGCGCGCCTGAGCAGGTGCGTACAGTCTGCCACTGAGTGCCACAGCGCCTAGTACAGTGCCGCCTAGAAAAGCTAAGCGCGGATCGCATAGGTAGAAAGCAACACAAAACACAAGTGCTGAGGCGAAGGCGCGCCTATCGCCTGCGCGCCACAGCGCGTCCAGAGCTGCTGCAGCGCACGGTAGCAAACCTAAAGCAAGGAGGTAAGGCACTTCGCCGAGCTGATAGGGCAGGCTGAAAGCGATTGGCGCGCTCATCAGATAGCAAAGAGCAGCCAGTACGCCGCCGCGCACACCAAACCGACTGCGTCCAAAGGCGTACATGCCGACTGCTGCAGCTATCCATGCTACCACTGTGACCGCTTTCACGCTTTGCGTGGGCGTTGCCTCAGTGACAATTTGATGCAACGCAGCCAACATATGCGGCAAAGGCGGCAAGTAGTTCAGCACTGGTGAGCCGTAGGTGAAGTGAAAACCACTTGCCCAGCGCGGATATAGGACGCCTTCGCGCAGCAATCTAGCTGTTTCAGCGGCGCGCAGCGCGTGTGACGGCAATGCTGAGTATGGCGGAATGCTGCTGCGTGCCAATAGCGGCAAAGCAACAGTAATAGCCACAGAGAGCGCCAACAGTATGCCTAGATCGGGCAGGCGCTGGCGCGGACGCATCCAAGCGGGCAGATCATCGGGCGTAATCGCAGAACCGACTGTCACATGCGCTTAATCCTTCTTACGTTGGCGCTCGTGTTCGATTGCAGCCTCGATAAAGCCCTTGAAGAGCGGATGTGGACGATTCGGACGGCTGCCGAACTCAGGATGAAACTGACTGCCGATCATAAATGGATGATCTGTCAGCTCAACAATCTCGACTAGCCGCCGATCAGGACTTAATCCGCTCAACCGCATTCCGCCAGCCTCAAAAGCACTGCGATACTGGTTGTTAAACTCGAAGCGGTGGCGATGACGCTCCTCAATGCGGCTGACGCCATAGAGTCTTGCCGCTAGTGAACCTTCCTCCAGCACACACGGATAGAGACCAAGCCGCATAGTGCCACCACGGTCTACAATGTTGCGCTGATCAGGCAGCAGATCAATCACAGGATGTTCAGTCGGCGTCTCAAACTCAGTGCTGTTAGCGTCTTCCATGCCCAGTACGTGCCGCGCAAACTCAATGCACATCACCTGCATACCAAGACACAAGCCCAGATACGGCACCTTGCGCTCACGGGCAAAGCGCGCCGCCATGACCTTGCCTTCAATGCCACGATAGCCAAAGCCGCCCGGCACCACGATGCCATCTACTTGCTCAAGAACATCCCAACTTTTGCCTCTTTCCAGATCGCCGCTGTAAATCCACTTGATCTGCACTTCGCGCTCGACAGCCACTGCTGCGTGGTTTAGCGCCTCTTTCACGCTCATGTAAGCATCGTGCAGCTCGACATATTTGCCAACAATCGCAACTGTGATCGGCTTGCGCGTCTTTTTGATGCTCTCGACCATGCGCCGCCAGTCACTCAAGTCAGGATCAACTGTCTTCAAGCGCAACCGATTGACGATGTACTCGCCCAGACCTGCATCTTCTAGCAGCAGCGGCACTTCGTAGAGCGTCTTGACCGTTGGCAAGGCGATAACTGCCTCTCGATCTACGTCGCAAAACAGCGAGATTTTCTCCAGCAGTTCGCTCGGCACGGGATAATCAGCGCGCGCGATAATCACATTGGGACGAATGCCCATGCTGCGAAGGTCACGCACACTGTGCTGCGTCGGCTTAGTTTTCAGCTCGCCTGTGGCGCCAATGTACGGCAAGTAGGTTACATGGACGTACATGGCGCGCTTGCGTCCGACGTCAATGCGCAGTTGGCGCAATGCCTCTAGGAACGGCTGACTCTCAATGTCGCCAACTGTGCCGCCAACTTCAACAATCAGCACATCAGCACGACTTTCCTGTGCCACTTGGATGACGCGGCGCTTGATCTCGTTCGTGATATGCGGAATGACTTGAATAGTGCCGCCTAGAAAATCGCCGCGCCGCTCACGCGCAATCACATCAGCGTAAATTTGACCGCTCGTCACGTTGCAGCCACGTGAGAGCGTCTCGTCAATGAAGCGCTCATAGTGACCGAGATCGAGGTCGGTCTCAGCGCCATCAACTGTCACAAAAACCTCACCATGTTGGTAAGGACTCATCGTGCCCGGATCAACATTGAGGTAAGGATCGAGCTTTTGAATGGCGACGCGCAAGCCGCGCGCCTTAAGAATGCGACCAATAGCAGCAGCCGTCACACCTTTGCCAACCGAGCTAACGACGCCACCTGTGCAAAAGATATACCGCGTCATGCGCTAAAATGCCCTCACTTGCTACACAAAACTAATGCCGTCTGTGCCAGCGCCACACACAAAAGCGCACACAGTCTCTTCAGGATGTGGGATGAACGCGCCACTCAGCAGGGCAGCTGTGGCTGCAGCGCCGCTCAGCTCAGCAGCAATGCCCAACTCAAACCAGAGCCAACGCGCCGCTTCCAGCATGGCTTCGTCGCTCACAAGCACGATGTCATCTACATATTGGCGGATAATCTCAAAGTTGATTTGCGCTGATTGGCGCGGCGCGAGTGTGTTAGCGCGCGTGCTGATCTCAGGCAGAACGACCACGGCATTGGCTGCAAGGCTCGCCTTGAGCGTCGGCGCGCCGGTTGGCTCAACGCCAATCACACGCACAGAAGGCTTTAAGGCTTTAGCAGCCCGTGCTATACCGCTGATTAAGCCGCCGCCGCCAATCGCTACCAGAAGCGCATCTACCTGCGGCAAGTCTTCCAGCACTTCTAAAGCGAGTGTGCCTTGCCCAGCGATCACAGCAGGGTCGGCGAATGGATGAATGTAGGTCATCTCTTCACGTTCGGCGCGCTCTAGCGCGGCTGCATTGGCGTCATCCCAAACGTCGCCGTGTACGACCACCTCTGCACACCATGCGCGCAACTTTTCAGCTTTGCTCAGTGGTGCGTTGTGTGGCAGGTAGATGAAAGCTGGCACACTCGCCAAATGCCCAACGTAGGCAACTGCTAAGCCATGATTGCCGCCTGAGGCAGTAATTACACCGCGCTGCAAAGCCTCACTCGGCGTGCTGAGCAACTTGTTTACAGCACCGCGCACCTTGAAAGAGCCGCTCACTTGAAGCTGCTCTAGTTTTAACCACAGCTTGCCGCTCGGCACTGTTTTTCGAAGCGCTTTCGCCTCTAGCACAGGCGTTCTTCGTATGTATGGAGCGATGCGCACTCGTGCTGCTTGTATCTCTGCCAAAGAAACCACGTTACTCTGCCCTCAGAAGCTGCACAAAAAGAGCGGAGAGGTTCGCTGCCGATGCTGTACCTCTCCGCTGTGCTGCCAAAGCGCGGCACTGCGCGCCTAGACCAATTTTTCAAGGTCGCTGGCAGCGCGCTTCATATCTAGGAAGACCAAGCCTGTCTTAGCACTTTCACGCGCCATAGAAGTTAGCACGGCATCCGTACCGACAGAAATCAGAACAACATGTCCAGCTGTGCCGCGAATGTAGACCTGTTCTAAAGCGCCGCGCCCAAGCTCGCCTGAGATACGCTCGCCGAGCGAAAGCATGGCAGCTGACATCGCCGAGACGCGGTCTTCTTCTATGTTGCCCGGCAGCACAGAGGCGATGCTCAGACCATCTACGCTCACCAAAGCTGAGGCTTCGATATCAGAGTTATTGTACTGAAGTTCGCGCAGCCGCTCCACCATTAACTCGGTACGTGATTTCGCCATAGGTGCCTCTCTAATGCCTGAGTTAGTTTACCTGCTCGGCGCATGTGCCGAACGACTCTGCTCTGTTTGGATGATAGCACAAGGCTTAGGGCGAGTCAACCAAGCCTAGGCTGACTTGTATCCAATTTGTGAAAGCGCTATGCTTGTGCAAAAAGTTGCGCTGCTCTGGAGAGCGCTCATGCCAAACGAACGTATCTTGGTTGTTGATGACACTGCAGCTGTCCGCGAGTTTGTTGCGCACACAGTGCTGGCTGCTGAGGGCTATGACGTCCTGACTGCTGCCGATGGCAAGGAAGGCATGGTGATCGCGCGGGATTTGCGGCCTGACCTGATCTTAACCGACTACATGATGCCGCATATGAACGGGCTGGAGATGATCGAGGCGCTGCGCGAAGCTAACCTAGATATCCCTGTCATCCTAATGACGGCAGAGGGCTCTGAAGCCTTAGCTGTCCGTGCCTTGCGTGCTGGCGTCTACGATTACTTGGTCAAGCCTGTTACCGCTGAAGTGCTGACCGACGCTGTGCGCGGCGCTCTGCAGCGCTATTGGCAACACCAGATCAAAGAGCGCTTGCCTGCGCATCTGTTGGAGGCGAATCGCCGCCTTGAAAAGCGCCTACGCGAACTCAGCACTTTAGTTAACATCGGCACAAGCGTCACGGCTATGCTTGACTTGCAGCAGGTCTTGAATAGCGTAGTCGAAGCAGCAGTCAATTTGAGCGGCGCCGAAGAAGGCAGCCTGATGCTAGTGGATGAGCAAACAGGTGAACTATACGTCTCCGCTGCTAAAAATCTCGACCAAAAGACTGTACATATGTTGCGCTTGCCTGTCCGCGATAGCCTTGCCGGACAGGTCATCCGTAGTGCTAAGCCGATAGTCATTGGTGGCAGAGACGATCAGATTAAGATTAAGACACAGTTCTTAGTCAAGAGCCTAGTCTATGTACCGCTGCGTGCGCCAAACAAGGTGATCGGCGTGCTAAGTGTGGATAATCGCATCAAAGCGCGCACTTTCGAGACGCACGAAGTGCAAATTCTCTCGCTGCTGGCAGATTTTGCTGCTGTCGCCATTCAAAACGCACGCTTGTACGCTGAGACAATCCGCGAGCGTGATACACTCGATGCTATCTTGCGCGATACAGACGATTACGTGATCGTGGTAGATAGAAATGACTGCGTTTTGTTCTGCAATGCAACAGCGCGCAAGGCTTTCGGCATCACGCGCACTGACTTTATCGGTAAACCACTTCGCCAAGTGATCAATCATCCTGAAGTACTAGCGCTCTTTGCCAAAGAAGCAATCAATGGACGTGGCAGGCGCAGCGAGATCACACTCGGAGGCGAGAAGTTTCTGAACGCTCAGTTAACCATCATTGAAAACGTCGGACGCGCTGCTGTGATGCAGGACATCACGCATTTGAAGCAGCTTGATCGCGCCAAGACCGATTTTGTAGCGGCTGTGGCACACGATTTGCGTTCGCCACTTACTGCTATTCTCGGTTACTCTGAGCTGCTTGTGCGAGCTGGACCGCTCAATGAGCAGCAGATGCACTTTGTTGACCAGATCATGTCCAGTGTCCACTCAATCACAGCGCTGATCACTGAACTGCTAGAACTGAGCCGCATTGAGGCAGGCTTCAATGTTGACCTTGAACCCGTGGCAATGGAGCAAGTAGTGCGCAAGGCGATTGACAGCTTGCATCATCAAAGGATGCAGCGCGAGCACACGCTGACACTCGAAGTGGCTGAGGATTTGCCGCCGCTGCTTGGTAATCCGCTGCGCCTTCAGCAGATGGTTGCTAACTTAGTGGGCAACGCTATTAAGTACACGCCTAATCGCGGCAAGATTAGGGTCAGCTTGTGGCGCGACGGCGATAACATCGTTTTGCAAGTAGCCGATAATGGTATTGGCATTCCAGTCGAAGATCAGCCCTACGTCTTTGACAAATTTTTCCGCTCTGAGCGGGCTGCTAGCGAGTATGACGGCACAGGCTTAGGACTTTCAATTGTTAAAGGCGTGGTTGAGCAACATCAAGGGCGCATCTGGCTGGAAAGCCGCGAGGGAGTTGGGACGACGTTTACAGTTGTATTACCCATTTCACCAGCCCATTCTGATCCTGATCCGACGCGTCCGCGCCGTGCCACAGGACGGCTAGTAGCCTCATGAGTCAACCCTCGCGTTCACAGCCGCCGATTTGGATGGTCGTGGCAATCGGTAGCTACCTTGAGGCTAACATCATCAGTGGAAGACTGACCAGTTTTGGTATTCCTAACTATATTCATCGTGAATCAGTCGGCTTAGTGCTAGGCTTGTCCATTGGACTGGGCGAAGCGCGTGTTGTTGTGCCAGAGGCATACTACGAGGCTGCACTTCTTGTCCTTGAGCCTGATGACTCTGTCGCGCGCTTGACTGACGGCGATTTTGATCAGGAGTTCTACGACGATGATGATGAATGAGACGCTCACGGCTGTGCGCGGTATTCAAGTCGGGCATGCCACTGACCATGAAGCGATCACAGGTTGCACTGTAGTTCTTTGTCCACCACAGACCGTTGGCGGCGTAGACCAGCGTGGTAGTGCGCCCGGCACTCGTGAGACCGACTTATTGCGTCCAAGCAGACTCGTGCAGCACGTCAACGCGATTGTTTTAGCAGGCGGCAGCGCCTACGGCTTAGCCGCAGCTGATGGTGTCATGCGCTATTTGGAAGAGCGCAGCATCGGCTATCCAACGCCCAGCGGAGTCGTACCAATTGTCCCAGCCGCTATTCTGTACGATCTTGACATCGGGCGCGCTGATCGGCGTCCAGATGCTGCAATGGGCTATGCTGCATGTCAGGCTGCAAGCGAGGCACCTGTGCCACAAGGTAGTCTTGGCGCAGGCACAGGCGCTGTAGTTGGACGCTTGATGGGCATAAGGAACGCTACAAAAGGCGGTATTGGTAGTGCAGCGCTGCAGTTCGGCAACGGTTTAGTGGTAGCGGCGCTTGTTGCTGTGAATGCGTTAGGCGACGTTGTGGACGAACAGGGACGCATCATGGCAGGCGTTCATCAAAATGGGCAGTTTTTGGGTGCGCTCAACCTGTTGAGGACACAGCAAGGCACACTCTTGACGAACACAGTAATCGGCGTTGTAGCGACCAATGCGCGCTTGAGCAAAGAAGAGGTGAATGCTGTTGCATCTGCAGCGCACAACGGAATTGCACAAGCCGTGCGTCCGTCACACACACCATTTGACGGCGACACGATCTTTGCGCTCGCCACAGGGCAAGTTGAGACGAGTCTTCTAGCTGTGAGTGCTTTGGCTGCTGAGGTGACCGCAGCAGCTATTCGAAATGCAGTGCGGTACGCTGAGTCGCTTGGAGATGTGCCTGCAGCTCGTGAACTGCGCTGAAGTATTAACCCACGCTACGCCGCTGCGCGAGTTTCCAGCTACCCTAGCCTTTGAGTGTGGGATATACTCGAAAGAAACGTGCAGCCTCAGTAGCCAGCACAGCTGAACGCCATGCACAACAGGTCTTTTCTCGTCATACAAGAAATCTGTGGGAAAGGAAATGTCTACCTATATCCTTGCTGCGCTAATTTGTGCAGGCTACATTGCGCTGATCGCCTACAGTTTACGCCACAGCAGCAAAGCAAGCCGTGCGCGCCGTTGGCTGCGTGGAACGCTCTCACTCGCTCTGATTGCACAAGCGGTACATCTGCTAGTGCCAGAGGCGCATTTGGGTCCGTATGCAGGATTGTTCATCGGTAGCCTGACACAGCCTGCTGTGGCTGTGTTGCTCATGAGCGCGATGTTAGCAGGTTATAGTGCGCTCACAGTGCGCTACTTAGGCGGGCGCTTCGTCTACGGCTTGTTTGGCTTGAGCCTGCTGGCATGGATTGGCTTGTTTTTTGGCGCAACTAGTGCGCCAGAAAAAGTGACGCTCGGACAAGCAGGCTGGATCACAGCGGCATTCAGTGCTTCAGAGTCAACACTCAGCCTTGCTGCACTTGGCTATTGGCTAATTTTAGGCACGGTCACGCTCATAGCGTCTGTCTACACCTTTTCTACAGCGCACTTGGCTGAAGTCGCCAACCGCTCAATGTTTTGGTTGCTGATGACGCCGCTTGTGTTGATGGGCGCCTTGATTGGCGTCAGCGGCAGTCCTGGACTGCGTGAGATCGGCTGGATCATGCAGATTGGCGGACTGTTTGGCGCGACCTATGCCGTGCTGAGCCTGCGCGTCTTGGACGTGCGGCGCATTTTTCGCCTGACTTTTGCCAGCTCGCTCACACTTGCCATTACTTTCCTCGTCATTATAGGTGCCATTCTAGTTGCCCAAAACATTCCTGCTGATGATCCGAATCGGTTGCTGCTGATCATCGGCGCTGCTGCAGTTGCCACAGTGTTGTATGTACCGCTACGTCTGCTCAGCGTCACGCTTGTTGATCGCGTCTTCGGCGCGCCTGCTGAGGATGCTACAGCGTTTGTACGCCAATACAGCCAAGATATTGCTGGCGTAGTTGAGCTGACAGAGCTCTCTGACATGGCGATCAGCGCACTACGCAATGCCTTGCGTGTGCGCAGTGCAGGCATCCTGCTAGCGACCAGTGAGAACAATGAGACGGTTCGCCTAGAGCCAATGCGCAGCAGTCTGAGCGATATGCCTGAGGTGCGCGGCTGGCTACCGCGCAGCAGTCCGATTTACGTCACGCTCTTTGAAAAACGTCTGCCGCTCTTGCAGTATGACATTGAGTACTCGCGCGACTACGCTGATGTAGCGCCTGAGCTGAAGTCGTTTTTCAAACAACTGCGCATGAGCGCATACGCGCCGATCATCATGCAAGGGCAGATCATCGGCGTGTTAGCAATGGGCGCCAAAGCAAGCGACGATCCGTTCTCGGCACAGGACTTGGAGCTGTTCACGACGCTTGCTACACAGACAGGCGTCGCCTTACGCAACGCGCGTCTGGTTAGCGACTTACGCAAGGCACGAGACGAGACTGAGGCGCTCAACCGCGATATCATGATTACTAAGGAGCGCCTTGAGCTACTTGACTCGGTCAAGACAGACTTTGTAACGATTGCCAGCCATGAGTTGCGCACGCCGCTGACACAAATTGTGGGCTACACTGACATCCTCGACACGCTCAGTCAGATGCCGATGATTGACCCAGAGCGTGTTGGCATGATGACCGCAAACATTCGCAAAGCAACAGAGCGTCTTGAGGCGCTGATTGCTGACATGCTGGATGTCAGTCGGCTCGGCTTGGATGCTATGGACTTGCGCTTCATGCCGACGACGCTAGATGCTGTGCTGCGGCTCTCGATTGAGCCATTGCAAGAGAGCATCCGTCAGCGCAAGCTGCAGCTAACAGTGCGCGGCTTGAAAGGCTTGCCTGAGATTGAAGCAGATCAGCAGCGTTTGGTGCAGGCATTCAAGAATGTGGTGCTCAATGCAATTAAGTACACGCCTGACGGCGGGCGCATTGACATTACAGCGCGGCTTGAGCGCAATGTTGATGGCGACGAAGTCATTCACGTCGAAATTAAAGACACAGGCATTGGCATTGATCCGCGCAACCATGAGCTAATCTTCGAGAAATTCTTCCGTGTAGGCGATCCGAGCCTGCATTCAACAGGCGCCACCAAGTTCATGGGCGCTGGACCTGGTTTAGGCTTGACGATTGCGCGCGGTGTGATCAACGGGCACGGCGGACGCATCTGGGTAGAAAGTCCAGGCATGGACATGGAAAAGCTGCCCGGCACAACTGTCCACATTGTGTTGCCGACACACATCAGCGAGCGCGACAAAAGCACCTCGCGCTTTGAGGTCACCTCGCCTTATGCCAGTAGCACACGCCTGATGCCGCAGAGTGTGTCTATCAAGTCTTGAAAGGTATCCAAGTGGCAGTAGATGCGATCATCTTCGATTTTGACGGCACGATCATTGACACTGAGTCAGCTGACTTCCATGCATGGAAAGCTGTATTTGATAGACACGGCGTGCCATTGACACACGATCTGTGGCGGCAGCGCGTAGGCAAGGTAGTTTATAACGGCGCGCAAGGCGTCTTCCTGCCAGAGCGATACTTTGAACAGGTCAAAGGTTATCCGCTCAGTCCCGAAGAGTTGCGCGCTCAAGAGGAGCATTATTTACAGCTGTGTCAAAACCTGAGCCTGATGCCGGGCGTCCGCGAGATGCTTGAGGCGGCAAAAGCAGCTGGCGTCGGCTTAGGACTTGCTTCGAACTCAGATCGGGCGTGGGTAGAGCGCTGGGCGCGTTGGTACAACGTCTGGGACTACTTCACTTGCGTCTTCACACGCGATGATGTACCAAACGCCAAGCCTGCGCCTGATATGTACCTACAAGCTGCCGCTTGCCTCGGCGTGCCGCCTGAGCGTTGCGTCGCCATTGAAGATTCGCCGATAGGGATGCAAGCCGTCATAGCAGCAGGCATACGTTGCATCGCTGTGCCGAACTGGCTAACAGCGGAGCTAGGGCAGCCCGAAGGCGTGGCTTTGACGCTCAACTCACTGGCAGAGCTGCCCTTCGAGGCGTTGCGCGCACGCTTCTAGTTGGCAATGCGACGCAGCACTGCCAAGACTTTGCCCTGAATTTGCACTTTGTCCTTGTCTACGTAGATTGGCTCCATTGTTGGATTAGCAGGCTGCAAGCGCACACGATTGCCCTCATCGTAGAAACGCTTGAGCGTCGTCTCGCCGCTTTCGGTTAGCCAAACTGCCACCATTTCGCCGTTGCGCGCTGTAGATTGCCGCCGTAAGATCACAGTGTCGCCATCGTTGATCATAGCGTCAATCATTGAGTAGCCGCTAACTTTCAAAGCGTAAACCTGAGATGGATCGGCGCCGCTAATGAGGCTGCTCGGCACGGTCAGAAGCATGTCTTCATCGTAGTGATCGAAATCGTCGCCTAGCACGGGTAGAGGCTCGCCTGCTACGATCTGACCGAGCAGCGGCACACGGACTACCTCATTCTCTTGGCTGAGACGGACAGGGATTTCGTTCATCAGCTCAGCGCTCAAGCGAATGCCACGCGAGACTGTTTTAGAGCGAGTCACAAAGCCTGCTTCTACCAGCTTGTTGAGGTTGTAGTTCACCACGGAGGTTGAGCTAATGCCAACAGCATTACCAATATCGCGGATAGTAGGCGGATAACCGCGCACGGTCAGCCATTCTTTGATCACACGCAGAATAGCTTTCTGCTTTTCTGAGAGCGAGTCAAATCCTTGCATGGGTAGCTCCTTACGCCGAGGCGCTTTCTGAGTTGCATTGAGCATACGTTCGGTTTTTATAATCAATCATAAACCGAACGTATGTGTGAGTCAAGGTTTTGTCAAGAGAACAGTCATGCAAGGGCTGCAGAACTAGCTCTGCATTGGCGTCTCTGTGTGATCAGACTGCTCAGACATTGTTACGCGATGGCGCTGTGCCTTGCCTTCATCCTCATAGCCGAAGGTATCTGCCACGATGTAGAGCGGTCGTCCGCGCACCTCGTCGTAAATGCGCGCTACGTACTGTCCTAGCACAAAGAAGAAGAAGAATTGAGCTGAGCCGAGCAGCAAGACAACGCTGATCGCTGTGGCTTGTCCCTCAAAAAGCTGTTGCCCTGTGGCAAGGCGCAGAATAGCTACCACTGGAATCGCCAGTACAGAAAGTACGAATAGGACGAAAGCGGCGTAGATCGCTAGGCGCAACGGAAAGAACGAAAAGCCTGTGACAGCGTCCCATGCTAGCTTGAGCATCTTGCGCAGCGGATAGTTAGTGCTACCGTACTTACGCACGTCACGGTCATAGTAGACGCCTGTTTGCCGAAAGCCGACCCAGCTGGTCATGCCGCGAATGAAGCGATTGTGTTCGCGCATGTTGTTCACAGCATTCACTACGCGCCGATCCATCAGACGGAAGTCGCCCGTGTCGAGCGGAATATGCACGTCCGTGATGCGGTAGATGATGCGATAGAACAGTTTCGCCGTGAAGAGCTTGAACCATGTCTCGCCAGGTCGCTTGTTGCGCACAGCGTAGACTACTTCGTAGCCTTCACGCCACTTAGCAACAAGTGCAGGAATTGTTTCAGGCGGATCCTGCAGGTCGGAGTCAATGATGATGACTGCCTCGCCACGTGCATAGTCCATGCCTGCTGTGACGGCGATTTGATGACCGAAATTGCGCGCAAAATCAATAACGCGCACATGTGGATCGCTGGCGCTGAGTTGGCGCATGACCTCTAGCGAGTTATCGCGGCTGCCATCATTGACCAAGACTAGCTCCCATGGCTCGCCCAAGCCTTCCATCACGGCGCGCACACGCTGATAGAATTCAGGCAATCCTTCAGCTTCATTATAGACAGGCGCTACAACGGAAAAGGTGATCGGCTCAGCTGACGTATTCAGTCTTTGCATGGTCGCCTGCATGTGCTGCTAGTCTGCGTCTTTAGATTGTACCCGACATCTCGCATACTTCCTCAGCCCAAAGCGTGCAAAAGCTCTCTAAAAAAGCTACTGGACGAACAAATGCGCACCTTGAGCGGCAAACAAGCGCGCAATGGTCGCCCACTCCTCAAGGCTGAGTGTCTCAGCACGTCGCATTGGATCGATACCTGCGCGCATGAGCAAGTCAGCGGCTGCTGTGTGCGAGATTGCCAAGCCATTGCCCAGTGAGTTCTTGAGCTGCTTTCGCTTTTGCCCGAAACCAGCGCTCACCACGTGAAAGAAAACTTGCTCATCAGGCACTTCCACAGGCGGTTTATCGTAGACATCAATGCGCACCACAGCGGAAGCAACCTCTGGGCGCGGATAAAACACTGATGGGCTGAGGCGCGCCACAATGCGCGGCTTGCCGTAGAACTGAGCGCTCACGCTGAGCAGGCTCATCTCGCCTGGCACAGCCACAAGACGTTCGGCAACTTCCTGCTGCACGGTCAGGATCAGGCGGCGTGCCTTATTACGTGCCTCAAACAAGTGGCGCAGAATCTTACTCGTGATGTAGTACGGCAAGTTCGCTACGACTAGGTAGGGACGTCCGCTGAGCAAAGCATCGAGGTCTACTTGCAAGATATCGGCGTGGTAAATGCGCACATTCGGAAAATCGCGCAGCTGGCTGTGCAGCACAGGCAAGAGCCGCTCGTCAATCTCAACTGCCAACACTTGCGCAGCGCGCTGTGCCAGTTTGACAGTGAGCGTGCCTGTACCTGCGCCAATTTCTAGCACAGTATCAGTCGGCGCGATGTCAGCAGCATTGGCGATTTTTTCCAGTGCGTTCGGGTCTTGCAGAAAGTTCTGCCCAAGACTTTTCTTTGGCTGGATGTCCATTTTCTCCAGCAAGTATTTGACGTTCATCAGCAGCGACTCCATCTCAGCGAGATCGATCAGGAGCCGGGCGCAGCTGTCGGTAAAGGTGTATTAGTCGGCTCAGGCGTGAGCAGAGCAGGTGTAGCGCCAACGGCAATCACTTCAGGACGCGGCTCGCGTACCACTACTGAGTAGGGCAGCGAACGACTGACCTCGACACCATCTTCGCGGCGCACGCGCACGCGGCGTTCTAGAATGCCCTTCACGCCTGCCTGAATGACTTTCTGCGTCTCCGGCGGAATGGTTACATCAGGCTGAAACACTCGTTGAAAGTCTATTTCGCTGCGTTCAATTTCATCTTCTTCGGTCACTCGAATGACCTGAATGGTCATCTCAGGCAAGAGCGGCGCGCTTTCCTCAGGCAGGCAGTAATCCAGCCCAATCAGTGCCACGCCTGCCTCCGCTAGTGCCTCACCAACAGTGCGCGCAGCGCTGCGAGAGGCGAGCGTTTTCCCATCTAGAACAACAGTGAACGGGACAGAGCGCCTGATGGTAACGGTACGATTTGCTTCTAACTGTGCGCCTACTGGTGGCGAGACTTGATCCGCTACATATAGACCAATGCGTGCTTCGTGCAATACCTCGCCAACTGTTTGTGCAGCTGTAAAAAGTGTGATGGGCGGCTGATCACCATCCTGCATGCGAACGGGTCGTGCGCGCACTATGCGTACATGACGCGGCACGCTCGCCTTGGCACTTTCGACCAGTGGCACGCCATCTACTAGCACGTGATCGTACTCTCCAATCAGCACGCCTGCTTCGCGCAAGATGGCGCTCACTTGCTTTTCATGGGTCAGGAAATTGCGCTGCTCACCATCTTGCTCTAGGACAACAAGTTCGGCTTTGTCAATTTGGACGGTCATACCATTCGCCAGAGATACCTCACGATCCAGTGACAGCCGATCTTGTGGCGCAAGCACAACTCCTAGCTCATCCAGCAACGCTCCAACAGTGCGCTGAGCTGTCCGCACCTGAAAAACGCTCTGCTCAATTACAATTCTAACTGAGTACGTGGTGATCAGGTATATGCCTAGTGCAAAACTCACAAGCAAGACACTGACGCCTGCTGCAAACCATAGGATTGGCTGCTCAAGCAAGAAACGGCGCGGATTAGGCTGCTTGAAGACAGGCGTATCAAGGCGCTTTGGGCGAAAAGACCCGTTCACAGCGTTCCGTATGGTCAGTGAGGCGGGCGCAATAGTTGAGAGATGAGATCAGGTTGACCTGCGGCACCCAGAGTGGTCGCCTTAGTGCTGCTTCCGTTAGGACCTGACACGGTTCGGCGGCTCTGCCGCGCAGAACCCGACCTCATCGCTTTGAATCCTACCATAGGTTGTGCAGCTTGTCAAAAATGTGCAAAGCTCACAAGGAACGCAGGTGCAACATCCAATTGCCGCAGTTAGGCTCAGTTGGCTGATGTCAAGCCTATCATGTCGGCGCGAGCACAGCCGAAGCGACGTATCTTCGTTGTCTTCTCTGCCTATTTGTAATGCTCTAGAGCAGGAGCAAATTGCTTGACTTTTCCTTCAATACATTTTATCATGTCTTTAACCTACTGGAAGGCAAGCACAGATGAAGATACCTCAGGAACAGTCAACACTGAGCTTGGGAAAAGGATAAAGAGGCACGGTATGCACAAGGTGCGCCGTGCCTTTTTGTTCGCAAGAATCGTTCATGGAGGACAAGGAGAGTTTGACTATGGACTATGGGATGATCGGGCAGATTGCCAAAGCGAAGCACTACGCTGAAGAGCGCCATCGCCTTCGCTTCCTCGCTTTCAAAGTCTCAATGGTAGGTGACAATCACACGCACACAGTCACTTACAGCGTTGAGCATGGCTGGCACTGCACCTCAGATTTTTTCCGCTCACATGGCTGGTCAAGCCACACAGTGGCGCTAGAGCGCATTCTGAAAGATATGATTGCGCCTGCGCCGCCTGCTGAGATCAAGGAGATTGGCGCCCAATCTGCTATCATCAGCCAAGTCGAAAAGGCGAAGAAATATACTGATGAGCCACAACGTGTGCGCTTCCATAGCTTTACAGTCAGTTTCAGCGGCGATAACCACACGCACACTGTCCGCTACGAAGATGGAAAGTGGGAATGCACCTGCAATTTCTTTAAGTCGCACGGCTGGTGCAGCCATGTCATCGCCATCGAGCGCATTCTTGGCGTGATGGTCTCACCTACAGTGCGCACGCCTGAGGCACACTGACGCGCTAACGCGCTGAAAATCAGCAGGACGGCTTTTGAGACGCCGTCCTGCGCTTTTCAGGTGCTGCTCAAGCGTGCTATAATGCAAGATGGTTCATGCGCGGCACAAGGCTTGAGCTCCGCCTGAGGCAAGAAAAGTCAAGCTATGCCAACTGTTATAGCTGCTGATAACTTGACCATTCGGTATGACTCGACACGTTGGTACCTCTACAACGGGCAGGGTGAATCAGAGCCGCCAGCAGTCTCAGCTGCACCTAGCGGCATGACGTACACGCCCGCTTTTGCCGCCTCGCGCCGTCTGCCTGAGAGCGGCTTTTTGTCCACTGATCAGGTCATGCTTGTTGCCTTAGGCTACGCTGAGGAAGATTCGGCGTGGCACTTGGGCGTCATGTTGACGCCTGAAGCCGCGCTAGGGCGTGGCAGCCGCTGGTGTGGCTTAGCGCGCTGGAAACCTGAGGCGGCTGCCGAGGCTGAGCCAACAGCGCGTGCGCTTGCTGCGTTGTGGGAGAAGCCCTTCAAGTTAATTCCGCCTTCCTCACCTGCAGCGCCGCCGTTGCCCATAGCTGAGCCTGAGCCGCAGCCGAGCGCGCCTGAGCTGACGCTCATGCCGCTGCCTATTCGCGCTGATGACTGGGAATTTCGTGCGACTGAGGGCGCGTACATTTTGCGGCACAGCCCTGAATGGCGGCGCGGGTTGCTGATGCGCATGATTTTCTTCGCCTTGCTCTCGCCATTGTTCGCTGTCCTTTCCATTGGCGCGCTCACCACACCTTTTGCGCCTGTCAGCCCAGAGTGGCTACCCTTCGCAGGGCTAGGAATTGCTGTGCTGCTGGCAGGGCTTTCTATTTGGCAGCTGACCGCTCTCAGGCACGAGACATCTGTAGTGATCGATCTGCGCAATCAACTGGTGCGCTTGACCAACCGACGCGGCACACGGACACGTCTACAATTCCCGTATGAAAGCGCCGAATATGTGCTGATCAGCCACATAGTCAATCGCCGCAAGCCTGCTCAGCAGGCAACAGGCGTTCAGAAAGTGTGGCTGGAAGTTTGGCTGCACGTTTATGCAGGACGACGCGGCTTCATCCTGTTGGCTTACCTCAATGATGTGGAAGGACGTGCTGCTGAGGGCGTTTCATTCACTGAAAGACGTCCGTTGCACTTTGGCGAGCTAGAGTCGCCCGCGCACCACATCGGCGGCTGGATCGGACGTGAGCTGGACGTACCCGTCTACGTTGAGGAGCGCTGAGAGATCACAAAGTGCTAACAAGCCGTTGAGTTTTAATATGCTGAGCGTTAGAAAAGCTCACGTCAGCATTCGGAGATAGCATCGCTTTTTCATGCAGCCTACTTACGGTGAGCGTCTTGTTTGCACGCTTTTAGAAAAACTGCCCAATCGCAAGCATTTCTTTTGGCGCGCTGAACCGCGCCTAAACCATCAGCGCACAGCACGCCTGCAGCCAGATTTTATTGTAGTCGGCACCTATTTAGGTGTACTGGTACTTGAGGTAAAAGACTGGGTGGCAATTCTAGAAGCGACACAGGATCAAGTGATCGTCCGCCAGCGTGACGGCAAGCAAGTGACGCAGGACAATCCTGTGCGCATAGCACAAGACTACGCTCATGCGCTGATGGATATGCTCAAGATGCGCGCTGAATTGCTCCATCAAAGCGGCAAATATCAAGGCAGGCTGATTTTTCCCGTCGGATATGCTGTAATTTTCCCGAATTTGCAGCAGGCAGTTATTCAGCAAGCGGTTGAGGCAAACATTTGGCGTGAAGGCGAGGTGATCGGGCGAGAGGCGCTCAGCTCACCTGAGGCGTTTGAGGAAGCGCTGACTAATGTGCGGATGCCCTTCAGCCTGCAAGGTGCTATCTCGTTCTCAGCGCTTGACGTGATTCGCGGAGTGATCGATCCGCACCTAGTCATCCAAGATAGAACAGGGCAGGATATTGGCACGCTTTCTATACCGCAAGAGGAGATCGTCGCTGAAGAGCCGAAGAGTTTTCAAGCGCAGCAATTAGCTCTCTCGGCTGAAGGCTTGCCCGTTGAGTTGACAGACGTGCTGGAGGAAACGCCACAGCCTGAACTGGAGGTACGCATGATTCGCGGCGTGGCAGGCAGTGGTAAAACGCTTACGCTGGTTCAGCGCGCGCGCCGCCTGATTGAGCAGTATCCTGAGAAGCGTATCCTAGTAGTTGCCTTCAACAAAAATCTTGCTGATGACCTGCGGCAACAGATCAACCACTCAGCAGTAGACGTACGGCACTTCCACAAACTTTGTCATGATATTATCAGACCTCACTACTACGAGTACTGCTCCAAAGAAGGCATTGCTGATTGGCTGCAGCAGTATGAAGCCGAGGCGTTGCGAGCATTGAGACTCTCTGCTGAATACGTGGCAGAAGAGATCGAATATCGCAAAGATATGTTCCTGTGGAATGACGACGCCTATTTGCGCGCTGAGCGTAAAGGGCGTAGGCGTCAGCTCAATCCTGAGGCGCGGCAGATCGTCAATGATATTTTTCAAAGTTACCGCGCCTTTCAAGAGGCAGAAAATTTCTGGGATTGGGCTGACGCGCCGCATCAAGCATTAGCTGCACTTCGAAACAGTCATCCACTGCGCCATGCCTTCGATGCTGTGCTGATTGACGAGGCTCAAGACTTTGCGCCGTCTTGGATCGCTGTCATCAAAGCAGTGATCAAGCCGCGTGGCTACCTTTTCATGTGTGAGGATCCTTCTCAGAGCATTTTCAGGTATCACTCTTGGCAGGAACGTGGCATCAGCATTGTTGGACGGACGCGTCTCCTGCGTGTGCCGTTCCGCTCTACACGCGCTATTGCTGAAGTGGCACATCGCCTTCTAGCAGATGATCCATTAATCCAAGAACAAGATCGCATTGAACCAGATTTGCGCACCTACGCGCTGAACAAAGGCACATTGCCAGAGCTTGTCCAGTGTGAGACGATGCAAGAGGAAGCAGCTTACGTTCACCAAGTTGTCCAGCAGTTGTTTGCACAGGACATGCAAGCTGACCAAATTGCTATCTTGCTGCCGTACAAGAACCAGTCAAGCCTCCATGCAACGATGAAAGCGCTTAATGTGCGCACTATTAGCTTTTACACCATGAAAGGCTTGGAGTTCCGTGCTGTGATCGTGCCGCACGTACAGACCTTGTTTGAAGACACGGATGAGGCTGAGCTGAGCAAGTCGAGGCGCTTGCTCTTCACGGCGATGACGCGTGCGCGTGAGCAGCTGTATCTCTCTTTCAGCGGCGACCTGCCAGAGCCTTTGAGAGCGCTTAACCTGACGCCGAAGCGGTTCACGCCAGCCGATGGCGCGAAAAATGCGGAATGACGTTGCGCCCGAATAGTTCGATAGCGTAATGTGGATCAGGTCCAAGCGGCGGACCGAGACTCAAATGGCGCACGCCAAGCGCTACCAAACCTTCCAAGCGCTCAATCAGCTCTCTTGAGTCGCCTAGAATGCCAATGCGCAACATCGGCGGCGTCACTAAGCTAGCAGCTTTTTTCAGGTCGCCTTCGACCATTGCAGCTCGCTCTACTGGCGCAAAGTCTGAGGCTTGCACGCCGAGTGAAGTCCAAATCAGCGGACTGAGTGCATGACCGTAATAGGCAATTTTCTCGCGCAGGACTTGCTCCGCTGCTGCGCGATCTTCACCAATACTGCACCAGACACACGCCGCTAGGTCTAGCGTCTCAAGTGTGCGTTCGCTGCGTGCCAAGCCTTCCTGCACATATGGCAGGATGTTGACGTAATGCTCAGGCGGAAAGAGTAACGGCAAGCCGCCATCAGCAATTTCGCCTATCAGCCTCAGCATGTTCGGACTGAGCGCACCAATGTAAATTGGAATATGATGGCGCAACGGCGTGAAGCGCAGATATGCCTCGTCTGTCCAGCGCAGGAATTCGCCATTCAGTGAGGCGCGCTCACCTTGAAACAGCAGACGCAACGCATGAATCGCCTCGCGCAGGAAAGCTACAGGGCGCTCTTGCTCAACGCCAATCCACTTCAGAAACTGCGCAGCGCCAACCGCAATGCCGAGATTGAAGCGTCCGCTAGATAGCTCGTCAAGCGTAGCGGCCAACATAGCGATCTCGGCGACATGCAGTGTGTACGGATTGACAATGCATGTGCCGATCTGGATACGCTCCGTGGCAGTTGCCACAGCGGCGAGGATTACAGGTGCAGAGCGCAAGAATAGGTCGTCACTGACCCAAAACTGGTCAAAGCCTGCCTGCTCAGCAGCGCGCGCAAGGCGCACGCACTCACGCACAGGCAGATTGTTGTTCAGGCGAAGGCTAAAGCGCATGGTTGCACCTAGCTCGCCAGACCTGATGCTAACAAATCAAGTGCTAAGACGTCGCTCACTCTGCCCGTCTTAATGCTGTAGTCTACTTCGAGCAAGTGACGGTAAATGCGCTCTAGTTCGCGCAGCGGGAAGCGCCGTGCTTGTTCGCGCAACCTGTCAATGGCGTACTCAGGCAAGTTTCTAAAATCTTCAGTTTGGCGCAGCTCAGCTTCACAGCGTGGGTCGTCTAGTGCCTCGCGCACTTGGATCAGCAGGCGAAATTGGCGGTTGATCATGGTCAGGATACCCAGCGGCGACTCGCCAAAGCGCTCGATGCTGCGATGCATGAGCAGAAGCGCTGTTCTGGAGTCGCCTTTGCCGAGCGCTTCGACAATGTCGAAGATATTAGCCTCTGGCACGTACTGTGTGAGCGCAGCGATGTCTTTCTCAGTAATTGGACGTGAGTTACCGACATACGTCGCCAACTTCGCGCACTCGTTATCCAGTGCGTACAAATCCTGCCCAACTTGCTGAGCTAGAATCGTGATAGCGCGCCGCTCAATTGTGGCGCCATAGTGTTCTACACGCTTAGCAATCCATGCATTCAGCCAAGCACTATCCCACTTTGGTCGGTCAACGCGCGACTTCGGATCGAGCTTGACGGCGAAGAGCTTGACCAAGCCGCGTGAGTCATCCTGCTTGGCAAATTTCAAAACGGGATGAGAGTCGCGCAATGTGGTTGGCTCAGCAAAGATCAGGCGTGCTGTATCAGGCAGAGTTGGCAAGGCAGCTAGGAGCGCATTCAATGCAGCAGCATTTTGACGCTCTTCGGGCGCTTTCGCAGACTCGGTTTCAGCAACCTTGCCCTTACCGCGCTTAGGCTGAGGCGCAAGGTAGGTCAGCATGCCCTCTACAATCACCAAGCGCCGATCTGACAGAAACGGCAGCATCTGCGCTGTGCTGATGACTTCAGCGACGCTGGTCGTTGTGCCATCAAATATGCTGATGTTGAGATCGCCTGTGCCGTCAGCCTCTGCCATGCGCGCACGGACTGCACGCAGCTCAGCACGTAGCTCGAACTGATTATCGCCGTGAAAAATGTAGAAAACTGGCGTTTTCTTGCTCACAGCCTGCTATGATGAGCGCGTCTGAACGCGATGAAAGACGATCTTACCGCCGCGCAGTCCGCGTCCTTCGCGGCGCGTGACGCTCACAATCTGTAGGTCGCCGGGATCGCCGAGCGTGGTGAAGTGTTCTTGCAGCTGCAAGCCGAGCGGACGCGAGAAGATGATCGCGGCAATTGAGAGTAGAATGACGCTAGGCAAACGGCTGAAATACTGCAAAGCGCCACGTCGCACGCCGATGCTGCCTGTCAAAGCCGCTAGACTGACCAACACGCCTGTGGTCAGCAATGACGTGCCGCAGCTAGGATGAATAGCGAGTTTGTGTTCGCCGTTGCGCATCCGATGTAAGGCTTCCTCTGCGGCGCGCTGCACCTGCTCAGTTGAGACGTTACCCATCAGCCAAAAGCCATCGGCGTCCGAGCGCCCAGCAATTGAAAGATTTGGGACGTATTGTGCCAAGACGTGGACTGTGGCGTGTTCTAAACCATGGTTGCGTCGGATACGCCGCACGTAGGGACTTTCTAAAACTGGCTGTGCTGCTTTTGCTAATGCTTTTAGCATCGTTACCCCTCGCTGTGCAAGGAGTGTATCAGCAAAAGCGGCGAAGTGCAAAACCTGCTTGCCATAGTGCTACACGGTCTTTGCGTTTCTGAGTGCGATCTAAATCCTCTCAGTCTCATCAGATTTTCACTTGGCGCTGCGGTACTGACCTTGATAGAATTTAGGTAAGCATAGACATAATGGCAAGTCTTCAGGGCGAATATTGGTGCGGCATCCCAGCTGCACTGTACATCCACTTTATATCCTTTTCGAAGGGCAATTTCTCAGCAAGGCGGTTGGTAAAGGTATGATGTCTGACAAGTCAGAGCGGGATAAGCAAAAAGAGGCGCAGCGAGCGGAGTTTCTGAAGTTACTGGAAGCCTCATTTGATTATACGCCACCAGAGCGCGGCGAGATTCGCAGCGCAACCATTCTGCAGATTGATAGCAAGGGCGACATTATCGTTGACTTGGGCGCTAAGCAAGATGGCATTGTGCCAGCTCAAGACTTGGAGCGCCTAGACCCAAGTATGCGCGAAAAGCTGAAGGTCGGCGACACGGTTTTCGTCTACGTCCTTAACCCGCGCGACCAAGACGGCAACCTGATTGTTTCGATCAGCCAAGGCTTGCAACAGCAGGATTGGGAAGAGGCGCGTCGGTTGCTGAACACAGACGAGGTCGTGACAGCAGTCGTTACAGGCTACAATCGAGGCGGTGTGTTGGTACGCTGGAGACGCTTAGAAGGTTTCATCCCAACTTCACATTTGCTATCAGTCAGCGCTAACAGTGGCGAGCGCCGTGAGCTGGTCGTGAAGGTGATTGAAGTGGATCAGTCGCGCCGCCGCCTGATCTTTAGCGAGCGCGAGGCACAGAAAGAGTGGCGCTCACAGCAGAAGGCAAAGCTGCTCTCTGAGCTGATGGAAGGCGACGTGGTCAAGGGCGTTGTGACGGGTCTACGCGACTTTGGCGCGTTTGTCAATCTAGGTGGTGCTGATGGCTTGATCCACGTGAGCGAGTTGGCGTGGCATCGCGTTGATCATCCGAAAGATGTGCTGCGAGTTGGCGATGAAATTGAGGTGTATGTGCTGAGCCTTGACCGTAGCACTAACCGCATTGCGCTCAGCCGCAAGCGCTTGTTGCCTGATCCATGGTCAGATGCGATGAATCGCTACCATGAGGGGCAATCTGTAGAAGGCACGGTCACGAATGTAGTGGACTTCGGAGCTTTCATTGCGCTAGATGACGGCTTGGAAGGCTTGCTGCACCTGACCGAGATGGGCGATGGCACGCTCAAAGAGCCTTACAGCTATGTGAAGAAAGGTGATCGGCTGCAACTGCGCATTAGTCGTCTAGAGCCAGATAAGCGGCGCGTCGGCTTCACGCAACGTTGGGGCGTTGAATTGCCTGCTGATAAAACTGCAGGGTTGTCTGAGGAAAAGCCAGAGTCAAAGGTGGAAACACCTGCAAACGGCAACAGCGCTGTAGCTCACAGTGAACCTGCTGACGCAGCCCAGAGCGCTGCTCAGAAGAGTTAACCGCGTTGAGACGGACGGGCGTTTATCACCTGTCCGTCAGTCGGTCTTGCCGATGATCTCGTTCAAGTTCCGCACGCCTTCGGCCGCCATGATTTGCTTTAACTCGCGTAGAGCACGCTTGACAAATGCGAGACCTTCGTAAACAAAGCCTGTGTACGCTTGGACAAGCGTTGCGCCTGCACAGAGTTTCGCCCAGAGATCGGCGCCGCTGAACACGCCGCCGACGCCGATCACAGGCAACTTGCCTTCTGTGACGCGATGAATGTACTGCACAATCGCTGTAGACCTATCGCGCAACGGCGCACCGCTTAAACCGCCGCTCTCGCGTGCCGCGACGCTGCGCAAGTTCGGCGGACGCTCCAGCATGGTATTTGTAGCAATGATACCGCTTATGCCGTTTTGAAGTGCCAACGCACAGATAACTTCGATTTCATCAAGGCTCAGGTCAGGCGCAATTTTGAGCAAGAGCGGCTTAGCTACAGGTTGCGCGTCTACACTTTGACGCAAGCCTGCCAGTAAGTCATTGAGGTATGCGTCACTTTGCAGGCGACGTAGCTCAGGCGTGTTTGGCGAGCTAACATTGACTACAAATAGGTCGCCGTAAGCATACAGATGCTCAAGCACTGCGCGGTAGTCTCGCAGCGCTGCGCCTAACGGAGTTTCTTTGTTTTTACCCAGACTAATAGCGATAGGCGTGGCAGGTCGCCACCGCAAATTATGCGCGACCTGTACCATGCCGCTGCTCGGAAAGCCCAAGCGGTTGATCAGCGCGCGATCCTCAAGCAAGCGGAACAGACGTGGCTTGGGATTGCCTGCTTGCGGTTGTGGCGTGACCGTGCCGACTTCGATAAAGCTGAAACCAAGCGCTGCCAGTCCGCGTAGCGCAGTGCCGTCTTTGTCAAAACCTGCAGCTAAGCCGAGCGGATGTGCAAAGCGCAGTCCGAAGGCTTGGACGCGCAGTGATGAGTCGGCGTATGGCGCGAAAAGCCGCTGCAGAAGCGCTCGACTGAGCGGAAAAGCGCCTGCAGCGGCAAGGCTGCTCAGCGCAACGCCGTGAATCCACTCAGCGTCCATGCGCGAGAGCAGATGACGGTATAGCGAGCGATACACTAGCCCTTCAAGCCTGTTGACGCAATGCCTGTGGTGATATATTTCTGCAGAATGCCAAAAACAAAGACAACAGGCAATAACGAAAGCACTGTCATGGCTAGGAGCAAGTCCCACTGGACGTTCAGCTCACCTTGAAAGCTCTGCAGACCAAGTTGCAAGGTAGCTAGATCACTGCGTCCGCCTAGCACGATCAAGGGCCACAGGAAGTCGTTCCAGCGCCACATGAAGCTGAAAATTGCCAGCACAGCTAACGCCGGCGCCGCTAACGGCATGACAATGCGCCAGTATATGCGCCATTCTGTGGCGCCATCAATGCGCGCCGCCTCGATCAGCTCATCAGGAATAGTCAGCATGTATTGGCGCAGCAGGAAGACGCCGGTTGGCGTAGCAGCTGGCGGAATGATCACGCCTAGCAAGTTCCCTGCTAAGCCGACGCGACTGATCACCAAGAAAACAGGGATCATAATCACGGCTAGTGGCACCATCAGCGTGCTGAGGATGAGCAGGAAGATGACGTTGCGTCCTCGAAAGCGATACTTGCTGAGCGCATAGGCTGCCATGCTGTTGATTAAGAGCGTGAGCGCTGTTGCTGAGATCGTGATCACAATGCTGTTGCGCAAGTACACGCCGAAGGGAAAACGCTCAAGGGCAGTGGTGTAGTTAGTCAAGTCAAAGCGAATCTCCTGCACAGGCGTGATATTCTCAAGGCGGACGCGCACAGGCGGCTCATGCGGCGCATTAAGGTCTATCACGCGCGCTTCAATGCCGACGACGCGTCCGACGCGCGCCATGCGCTTGACCGTGCCGTCAGCTTGGCGCACATCTACTAGCGGCAATGGCTCAGGGTAACCCGGCACTTGTACCGTGACAGGATGATAGGGAAAGAACGTCGGCGGCGTCTGGTAGAGCGTGGTGATCGGCTTGAAAGACGACATGACAAGCCACAGAACAGGGAAAAACATCACCACAGTGCCGAGAATGAGAAAAAGGTAAGTGATGACGTCTGTGATGGTCAAGCGTTTGCCGCCTTTGCGCCGAAAAAGAAAGGCAATCAGCTCTACGCCCCACCAGCGATAACTAGCGGTATCGCGCTGTGTAGCACTTGCGTGTGCCATGCTCCGCTCTCCTAAACTGTCTCAAACTGACGTCTATTCAAGATGAGCTGGATAATTGTCAGCACAGCAAGCACTGCCGCCAACATCAACGAGACAGCTGCTGCCATGCCCCAATTGTTAGGCGGCTCAAACGCAGTACGGTAAATGTACTGCACAGTCAGCAAGGTAGCCGTGCCAGGACCACCGCCTGTCAGCACGTAGACGTGGTCGAACATCTGCACGCCGCGAATCAGGCTCAGCACGAGGACAACGAGCAGCGTCGGACGTAACAAAGGCAACGTAACGTTCCAGAAGCGCTGTAGCTCAGAGGCGCCGTCAATCTCAGCCGCCTCATATAGCACTGGTGGAATGCCCTGCAAGCCTGCCAGCAAAATCAGCGCATAGAAACCGAGCTGCGCCCAGACGCTCACGAAAATCGCCCAGAACATCATCCAGCCGCCGTCTAGGACAAAGGCAATCGGCTGAATGCCGAAAAAGCCGAGAATGGTGTTGATCAAGCCGCCGCGTGTCTGTAGCATCCATTTCCAAATCAGCGCGACAACCACAGGCGAGAGCAAGACGGGAAAGAAAAACGCGCTGCGGAAAAAGCCGCGTAGCCGAATGTCACGATTCAGCGCTAGCGCTACGAGCAGCGAAAGCACGATGATGCTCGGCACCTCTACAAGCACAAACAGAAAGGTGTTGCGCACAGCGAAGAAAAAAACGTCCTCGCGGCACGTAGAAATATCCCAGATGTCGCTGCAGGCGAACAGACGCTCAAAGTTGCCCAAGCCAACCCAAGGACGATTCGCTGGCACAATCGAGTTGCCGCCTGTGAACGCAAAGACGAAATTCAAAATGAGCGGCAACAGGATAAAAATGCTGAAGATTAGCATGTTAGGCAGCACGAACAGGTACGGCATCCGTTTTTGCCCAATTAGGCGCTCTAATCTGCCGATGAATGCGTCCAGCACATACAGGATGCCCATCACAGGCAAGCTGAGGACGTACTTGAGCCAACGTGCCAACAGAAGGATTGGCTTATCTGAAACAGTTGTTAGTTCCATTGCAACTTCCGAAATAAACAAACACTCTAAAGTTAAGCTCTCGATTCTAGCGTCAAAACGGTATGCGTACAACCGAAAACTCTTTTGGCAAGAAAAATTGCCGCTACGCCTTGCAGCGTAGCGGCAAAAGACGCGCAGTAGTGCTGAGCTCTACTTGATCTCGACAACAGCGCCGACTTCTTCCAGTTTCTTCTTTGCGTCTGCAGCAGCTTCTTTGGAGACACCTTCCAAGACAGGCTTGGGCGCACCTTCCACTAAGTCCTTCGCCTCTTTCAGACCCAAGTTGGTCAAGGCGCGCACCACTTTGATCACGTCAATCTTCTTCGGACCGAAGTCCTTCAGGATGACCGTGAACTCAGTTTGCTCCTCGACTGGTTCTGCCTCAGCAGCAGGTGCAGCGGCAGCAGCAGCGCCCGCTGCTGGCATTGCCATCATTGGGACAGCTGCAGCAGCTTTCACGCCCCATGCTTCCTCAAGCGCCTTTGTCAGCTCAACAATCTCCAAGACCGTCATCTTGCTCAGCTCTGCAACGAGAGCCTTCACATCAGCCATTGTTCGATCACTCCTTTGTGTTACAAATGGTTGAAAAAATTCGGTTGAGCGCTCGTGCGCCCTGAATAGCTAAGCAGCGTCGCCCGTGCCGCCTAGCTTATCACTGTATGCCTTCAGCACTTGCGCCAAATTCTGAGCTGGAGTGCTGATCAGCGCCAAAAAGCTCGTGGCAGGGCTCTGCAGCGTGCCAATTAGCGTTGCTCGCGCCTCTTCGAGCGTCGGCATAGTGGAAAGTGCCTCAAGCTGCTCTGCTTTGAAGACCGCCTGACCCATCACAGCGCCTTTTAACACCAAAAGCGGCTGGTCTTTAATGCCGAGCATGGTCTTGGCCACCTTCGCTACGTCGCTGTGCGCCAGCGCCACTGCTACCGGACCTGAAAAAAGGTCGTCAGGCGCTGCAAAGCCTGTTTCGCGCAGGGCAATTTTGAAGATGGTGTTCTTCACCACAGTATATGAGCCGTCTACCGCGCGCAGCGCCTTGCGAATGACTGTCAAGTCTTTCATGGACATGCCGCGATACTCGGTCACTACCATGCCTTGCGTACGTCGCAGCACTTCCAAGTAGGTGTTGTAGATCGCCTCTTTCTTCGCTCTGCTGATCGCCAAGGGGCGTTACCTCCTTTCTACAAAAGTCGTGTGCTTGCACCAAAAAAGCGGTCTTTTGGCACACGCACAAAAGACCGCCTCTTGAAGTCGGCTGGAAGCAGCAGAATCGTATTAGGCTGTGCTCCACCTCGGCAGGCGAACTCATTAAGCTGCGCTAGGCAGCACCTGCGGTCTGCGGTGCAAACTGCGCTTATGATATTGGCAAAGGCGCTCTCAGTCAAGGGTAGCTTTTGCAGACGTTTTGGGCTATATTCTGCGCTCGGTTACTCTGGGCGCCGAAAACACCACTACTAGGTGAGAGGCTGTGAACACTTTTCATATTTTGCTCTCTGCGCTGCTGGCAATCAGTTTTTTGCCTGCTGCGCTGCTTTTATCGGCTTATGGTCTGAACTTAGTCTATCTGCTAGTTATCACGTTCTTCAAGCGCCATAACTCTACACTAGAAACACCGCTAACCGAATTTCCGCATGTCACTGTTCAGCTACCGCTCTACAACGAACGCTATGTCAGCCGTCGCTTAATTGACGCTGTTGCGCAGCTCGACTATCCACTTGAGAAACTCGTCATTCAAGTCCTCGATGACTCCACTGATGACACAAGCCAAATTGTGGCAGAGGCTGCTGCGTATTGGCGCAAGCAAGGCAGGGACGTGCAACATCTCCGTCGCGCTGACCGCAAAGGTTACAAGGCAGGTGCACTTGCCTATGGCTTGCAGTTTACCCAGAGCGAGTACATTGCCATTTTTGATGCTGACTTTGTGCCGCCGCCTGACTTTTTGAAGAAAAGTTTGCCTGCGCTGATCGCTGATCCAAAAGCTGCTTTCATCCAGACGCGCTGGGAACATCTCAACGCAGAGCAGTGGTGGCTGACTCGCATGCAGGCAATTGCTGTGGACAGTCACTTCAGTATCGAGCAGCAGGGACGCGCTCAAAGTGGCATGCCGTTCAATTTCAACGGCACAGCAGGCATATGGCGGCGTGCAGCTATTCAAGCAGCAGGCGGCTGGCTGGCACGCACGCTCACTGAAGACCTTGACCTCAGCTATCGCGCATGGCTGAGTGGCTGGCGTGCGCTTTATCGCTGCGACATCAGCGCACCTGCTGAGCTACCGCCAACTATGAGTGCCTATAAACGCCAACAAGCGCGCTGGGCGCAAGGTAGTCTCACCTGCGCAAGGCTGCTCTTGCCACAGCTTTGGTGCAGCGCTCTGCCGCTCAGCAGTAAGCTGGAAGGCACGGTTCACCTGCTCAGCTACTTGGTTAGCCCACTCATGATGCTCATTGTTGTCGCCTACGCCTTAGCAGTCCTTTTTTTGCCGCACAAAGTCTGGCAGACGCTGCCTTTCATGCAATATGCTGTGACAATCAGTCCGTTCACCTTTATGCCGCTGATTTACTTAGCAGCTTCGCAGCTTCTGCTCAAGCGCTCGTGGCGCGCTTTGCCTTACATCATCATCTTGCAGGTTGTCAGCAGCGGACTCGCCGTGACTATCGCACGAGCAGCGCTGAAAGGTTTACTTGGACAGCACGGCGAGTTTCTCCGCACACCAAAGTGGGGTAACACTGTGCTAGTTGCCAGCGCCTATCAGCTTTACGCTGACTCAAGCGTCTTGCTCGACATAGCGTGGGGCGCATTCTGCCTGCTGACAGCGCTAATCGCGGCGCGGCATAGCCACTACTTTTTTGTGCTGTATGGCGTGATTTCCTGCGTCGGTAGCTGGACTGTGGCATTCTACTCGCTTTTGCCAAGCTGGCAGACTGCGCCCAAAGGTCAGCACGCTACTTGATCTCGCTGACCACGAATCCGCCATAGCGCGTGGCACGTCCGTTAATCTTGTTACCACCAAAGACGCCTGTGAAAATCTGCACGTCGCCTGCCACGCGCTTAGCAGAGACATCCAGCTGCGCCACAAACTGACCGTTCACAAAAAACCACGCACGTGCATCTTCGACGACAAGGCGCAGCAGGTTTGAGCCATCAGCTGCTGTGTTGAGGTTGCTGAGCGCGCCTTCTTGCACAATGGTTGACTGTGCTTGATCTCGCAGCGTCAATCGCCAGCGTCCATCCGAGACAACTGCTAGGCGATATTGCTGATTCTCGCCCTCATCACGGAAGAAGAAGCCGTAATCCCAACGTCCTTCTGCTATGCTGTAAGGATTGCCGAACAGCGCCTCGACCACGAAGTTGCGCACCTTCACATTCGCGCGCTCAGTCTCAGGTGCATTGCGCGTTGTATGGCGTAGCTCGCCGCTGCGCGGCGCGAAGAGCGGCAATGCGCCTGCTGCGGCACGCTGTGCTGCGACTTCAAACGAGCGCTGTGTGGCAGTTCGAATTGCCGACTCTGTGCCCGCGAAGTCGGGCGTGAAAGTGGCAGTGCTAGTAGCAGTGGCAGTTGGTGTGAAGGTCGGCGTGAACGTTGGCGGCGGCGTAGGTGTGAAGCTCGGCGTGATAGTTGGCGTGTGCGTTGCAGAGGGCGTAAAAGTGAGCGTCTCAGTCGGCGTGCGTGTTGGCGTGGGCGTCTCTGTTGAGACAACTATAAAAGACTCTTGACCAGACGTTGGACTAGGTGGCACAGTTGGCGTGAAGGTCAAGCTGAGCGCAACAGCTTCCGTTGGTGTGACAGGCAAGGCAACATCGGGCGGCAAAGTAGCTGTTGGCGTGAACGTTGGCGTCTGAGTTGAGGTTGCCGTTGGTGTCTGGCTTAGGATTGCTGCCGCTACAGCAGTTGCGGTCTGATCGTTAGTTGAAATTGCGCCCGTGCCGATTGAGGCGATGATAATGAACAGAACCAAGGCAATCAAGGCAGTGCCAAGCACTAGCACAGGGACTGGCACGGGCAACTTGCGCTGTGGCGGCGCAACAACAGTCTCAGCCAGCGGCGGCGCACTAGATGGCACAGTGGGCGTTTGGTGAACTTGTGGCGACGCTGAGGCACTTAGTGAGGCAATGTCGAGAGGCTGCGTAGCGTCGCTGTCGGGCATGTAGGCAACTGAGGGGTGTTCAGGCGGTAGAGTGTGACGCGAAAGGACAGTGGGCGCTTTATGTTCAGGTACGCCAATAGATGTGTCAGAGGCAAGAGCAGCAGGCGTCTCGGCTTTCCACTCGCTAGCGGCGCGCGCAAAGCTGATGGCAAACTCACCAGCTGTGAAGTAGCGATCCTCACGTCTTTTGGCAAGCGCCTTGTTTATAACTGCTTGAATACTGGCAGGCAGATTAGCGCGATAGGTGCTGAGTGGCGGCGGCAACTGGTTCATATGCATCTGCATGATGCTGTAGAGCGTATCGCTCTCGAAGGGCAGTTTGCCTGTCAACATCTGGTAAGTGATGATGCCAAGCGCATAGACATCCGCGCGCCGATCAATCTCGATGCCTTGCCATTGCTCAGGTGCGATGTAGGCAGGCGTGCCAACTATAGCGCCTTCGCGCGTCAGTACCTGATCCGCGCTCTGTAGCTTGATAACGCCAAAATCAGTCAGGAACAAGTTCCCAGCTTCGTCAAAAAGGATGTTTTGCGGCTTCAGGTCGCGGTGAATAATGCCTTTTTGATGTGCGTAGTCTAGCGCAGGCGCAATCTCGTTCAAAATGGCGACAATAGCTGAGATCGGCATCGGACCGCGCTCAATGCGGTCAGCAAGACTGCCGCCGCGCAGCAGTTCCATAGCAAGGTAGGCAATATTGCCGACTACGCCATAGTCAAACACTTTCAGAATGTGCGCATGACTCAGCGAGGCGATCACGCGCGCCTCACGGTCAAAGCGCGCAAAAAACTCCTCGCTCTGGCTCTGACTGGGGTGAATGACTTTGACCGCTACATCGCGTGACATAGACGGCTGATGGGCACGGTATACGGTTGCCATGCCACCTTCGCCGATGATCTCCAGCAGCCGAAACTGCCCAAGTGTCTGACCGATTAGGTTTTCCATACACTTCCTCAGTCAAAACGCCTGTCTCATGCAGTAAGCATACCACAGAATGCCTCAAGACTGCGCTTGCACGATTGTAGCATTGGCGTAGGGCAGAACAGCTACACGCTGAATGCTCGGATCGGCGTCCAGCACTTCGTAAAGTGCGGCGCGCAAGCCTGCGGCGCTGCGCAAGCCAAACTGAGCAGGATTAGGTAGGTCGGTCACCCAAATGACGCGCCGATCCACAGAGTCACGCGCAATTTGAAAGGCTTTGTGCGGACCGACGCGAAAGCCTTCAGCGCGAAAGCGCTCAATGATCACGCGATTGATGTCAGCGCCAAGCGGCAAGCGCAACTCGCTCAACCAGTGTTCATATTTAGC
>JANWYI010000035.1:0-21603 GCA_025055255.1 Anaerolineae bacterium
CAAAAAGCCCGGACAGGTAATTGGAGTCGGCGTGACTAGGAAAGCGAGTGGCGTTGGCGTAGCATAGCTCATAAATGGCGTTGGCGTGCTGAAGACAGGCACAACAGGCGTAGAGACAACTGGTGTGAAAAGGATAATTCTAGGTGTCGACGTGCGAGTAGGCGTTACAGTGCTGAAAACAGGTATGAACGTCGCTGTAGGCGTCCGAGTTGACGTAAAAGTGGGCGTTTGTGCGGCGAGTCGCGTGCTTTGCGCGTCTGAGGTTTGCTGTGCAACTATACGAGAGGCTGTGGCACTAGCTGCTGCATCAGCTGTTTGAGTTTGCCGTGCAAGTAGTGTCAGAGCTGTGGCGGTAGCGCGCTGTTGCGCCGTCTGCGTGGCTCTCGCTTCAGCTGTGGCGTTTTCAGCAGCAATGATTGCCTCTACGGTCTGCTGAATTTGTTGAGCAAGCGCTGTAGCGCTCTGAATTGGCGCTAGTGTAGCGGCGACGATTGTGGCAGGGTCAACAGTTGGCGTCGCTGATGGTGTCTGCGAAGGCGTCGAGCTCGGCGTGCTAGTTGACGAAGCAGTCGGCGTCACAGTGTGCGTCGGCGTGACGCTTGGCGTGCTAGTGAGCGTAGGCGTCGGCGTGGGACTGTGTGTGCTTGTGAGTGTAGCTGTATGTGTAGCAGTGATGGAAGGCGTCACGCTAGGCGTCTGAGTGAAGGTGGCAGTCTGCGCCTGAGTGCTTGTCGGCGTCAAGGTGAGCGTCGCGGAAGGCGCGATAGTAGGCGTTTCAGTGGCAGTAGGAATGACAACGATTTGAAAGCCGATGCTAGCAGTGGCATTCTGAGCGACAGCTAGTGCTGTGCTGGTTGCATCGAGCGCGCTCTGTGTCTCAGTCAGAGCGGCTTGATTCGAGCCAACTAAAGTGAAGACGCCAATGCCAATCAGTGCAATGAGCGCAAGCGCAGCAAGCGCAAGCAGCGGACTAGCGCCGCGCCTACGCTCAACTGAGCGTGGCTGCGTCAGCAGGCGACTGCTTTCAGGCGTGCCGAACTCAGGCAGAGTTGGCGGCATGGTCGGCGCGACGTAATCAGCAGCTGTGCGGACAGGCGTTGGTTGTGAGGTGACAGCTTGCGGCGCTTTCGTCACGACGCTTTGGAGAACTTGTCCGCTGAGCGCTGCGTTGAAAGCTGAAGCTAGTTCACCTGCTGAGCTGAAGCGCTCCTCAGGCTTTTTGGCGAGCGCCTTGCTGATGACCTGCTCAACGGCTATTGGCAAGTCAATACCTTGGCTACGCAACGAAGGCGGCGCTTCGTAAACGTGCCTGTGCATGATCTGGTATGGCGTCTCAGCACGGAACGGCGAAGTGCCTGTCAGCATTTCGTAGAGCATGATGCCAAGCGCATAAATGTCCGTGCGCGCGTCAGCAGGCTGACCTTGCCACAGCTCAGGCGCCATATAAGCAGGCGTTCCCATGACCATGCCCGTGCGCGTCCGACTGGACGTATCGCCCAGCATTTTGGCAATGCCGAAGTCAGTGAGGAAGGCGTTTTGCTGTTGATCGAGCAGAACGTTGTCAGGCTTCAGGTCACGGTGAATGATGCCGCGTCCATGCGCGTAGTCTAGTGCAGAGCTAATTTGATCCAGCATGCGCGCCACTTGTGCCAGCGGCAAGCCGCCGCTTTTGCGCAACAGCCGACTCAGGCTGCCGCCTTCGAGCAGCTCCATGACGATGTACAGGATATCGCCTTGGTTGCCGTAATCGAAGATTTTCAGGATGTGCAAGTGCTGTAGACTGGCGATCAGGCGCGCCTCGTTGCGGAAGCGTGCCACAAAGTTCTCGTCCTCCATCAAGTCAACGCGGATGACCTTAATCGCCACGTCGCGCTCAACACTGGCTTGGCGCGCGCGGTAGACAGTCGCCATACCGCCTGCGCCCAGCTTAGCGATGATCTCGTACTGCCCTAGCCGCTGCCCGATCAACGGATCCATATCTCAGTTGCTCTGCTCAACGGAATGTTCCCCGATAGCGCACAGACTCAAAGTTCAGTGGCGCGGCAAGCGTTTGCTGTGCTGCTGAGTCGTCTTTCAGTGTAGCGAGAAAAAAGGCGGTTGCAAAGTGCCGCTGTTAGTAGGCAGGGCAGTTTGTTCAGCAATCGTGCGGCACAAGCTATCAGGCAGTTGGCATGTGCCGCACGAATAGGCATCTTAGAACCTGCTGCGCGTGACTGTTCTGGGCTCAGCCGCCTGCGGACTATAGAACACACCGAGTCCGATCAGCGCGGCAGCCGCTGCGATACTCAGCCAAGCGAATGGTTCTACCGTTGCTTGGATTGCCTGCACCTGTGATGGCTCAAGGAAGCGCGCTACCACATACACCTGCGCAATGCCGGCAACGATACCTGCAGCAATGTAGCCAATGCGTGCTGTTGAGAGGAGAGCGACTGCTAGAGCGGCTAGGGCGGCAATGCCAGTAGCAAGCGCAGCAATGCGTATTTCGCTCACCTCCAGAGGCGGCTCAAGCACGCTTTGCGGGAGCATCGCTCTCAGCTGCCTGCTCTCGCTTGACATGACAAGCCTGCCTTCAACGCCTAAGTTGTAGCCGCTTGCCCGCCACTCGATAGCCTCGCCCACAGTTATAGTGACCCAAGACAGAAAAAAGCATATCAAGATGACGATAGATGGAGCAGCAAGAATCAGCTTATGGCGCGTCAAGGTCATTTCCTCTTACCCCCTTTTGTAGGTCTAAGTCCCTTTGCATTAATATGCTTAATGCATAGAATGCTAACTTAGTCTACGCTACTTTTCACTGCAGAGTCAAGTTAGAAATAGGTAGCTCTACACAGTACAGAAGACATGCTAGAAACGTTGCGCTATCTCAAAGACGCTGAGTCGTCTAAATTTTCAGATGTAGGGCAAGCACGTCGGCAGGCGAAAAAAGTGAGTTAGGCACTTTTTGCTGCCTAACTCTATCTGAGCCTAGTCGAAGAGTCCTTCATAGCGCACTGAGGCAAGGTGCGGCGGCGTGATGAGTGCTTGACGCGCTGCCGAGTCAGCGCGCAAAGTAGCCCGAAAGAAAGCGGTTGCAAAGTGCTTGATGATGGCGTGCGCGCGCGTCGCTTCCCAGACCGCATCATTGCAGCGCGGCAAACCGGCAAGCAGCGGCATGCAGTCTGCAAAAATGGCATGATTAGCGCCTTCAAAGCTCAACAGCGCCTTCTGCGCTGCGCCGACTTGCTGATAAATCGGCTCAGCGTCGCGCTCAAGCGGCGTGACTGCATCTGCCGTGCCAACCATCACAAACGTTGGCACAGTTACGTTTGCTAAGCCCTGTGCGCCCATGATTGGCGCGTTGAACGGCGCCATCACTAGCACAGCGGCTATGCGCGGATCGCTAGGCAGGCGCAACGTGCCACGTTGAGCATCTTGAGCCAGAATTGGCGCAAGGATCGGCTCAGCGTCTTGAGCGAGGCAGGCAAGGTCGAAACCTTGCGTCTGTGCGCAGTAGGTATCGAGCGAACGGAAGTCTAGCTGAGCGCCTGCTGCAGCTAACGCCGTGTAGCCACCATAGGAATGCCCACTCACGCCGATGTGCGCAAGGTCAAATAGTCCGTAGAAAGCGCTTTGCGGATCAGCGTTGCGCAATTCTGCCCAAGCGATCTGGCTCAGCACATCGCGCGGACGTAGGTACCAGCCAAGCGTCAAGCCTGTCTGAGCGTCTGTATCGCCGCGCGTGCTCCCATTGTGATTGACGGCGAGCACAATGAAGCCATGAGAGGCAAGATGTTCGGTCAGAAAAGTGCTTTGTGCGGCGTAGCTGCTGTAGCCGTGCGAGAAGACAATCAGCGGATACGGCGCGCCACGCCTCTCAGGTTGCGCATTCAAACGCGCTGTTGTGCTACGCTTGCCGTAGCCGTAGTCGGCAAGGTCAGACGCTGAGTCAGCTTGAGCGGGATACCAGATGAAGCCTGTTAAAATGCGACTCGGATCGCTCTCGATCTGAATCGCTTGGACGCCGACGGCGTAGGCGCCTGTTTGCGCGTAGGTCAGCGGATCGGCTTGCGCACCTGCACTGAGCGGCGCCAAGAGCGCGAGCAGCGCAGCGGCAAGCCATAGCAGGCGCGCAACATCACGGTAGGGCGTTGATCTGCGCAGCAAGGGCAAAATCCTTCTCTGTGATGCCGCCTGAGTCATGTGTGGTGAGCGCCAATTTCACGCGGTTGTAGCTGATAGTGATGTCAGGATGATGTCCTGCTGCCTCTGCCAAGTAGCCGACGGCGCTGACAAAGGTGAGCGCCGCTGTGAAGTCTTTAAGCCTGAAAGTGCGCACGAGCATACCGTCTTCAAGTGTCCAGCCATGCAACGTGGTGAGGCGCTCCGCAATTTGCGCTTCAGTCAGTTTTTCAGCCATTTTTAGTTCCTCTCGCTTAGAATTCCTGTGTAGGACGCAGTAGTCCGCTACAGAATATAACAACATAGGAGATAAACGCACTATGTGGAAGCGAATTGTGTTGACACTGCTCGGCGCGCTGATCAGCGCGAGCAGCCTGAGCGCGGCGAGCGCGATGGAACGACCTGACGCGCCGAAGTATGGCAAGCGTGGCGCATATGCCGTCGGCACGCGCGAGCTGAGCCTAGAGAGCTTGCCAAACATCACCATTTGGTATCCTGCGCAGCGCATACAAGGTCAGCCACAACGCACCATCTATCAGTACGGTCCGCTGCGCGGCGAAGGACGCGCCTACCGCGATGGACAAGTGGATCGGCGCGGCGCGCCCTATCCGCTCATCATTTTCTCACACGGACTAGGCGGCGCACGGCTTCAGTCAGTTTTTTACGCTGAACATCTAGCGTCACACGGCTTTGTGGTTATAGCCGCTGACCATCCGGGCAGTGCCTTCGGCGACCTGCTGACAGGGCGAGTCGAGCGCGTTCTGGAGAGCTTTGCACGGCGTCCGCTAGAGGTTTTGAGCCTGCTGGAGTACGCTGTGAGGTTGAACGCGGAAGATGAAATGTTGCGCGGCGCTATTGACACAGAGACAGTCGGCGTGACGGGACATTCTTTTGGCGGTTACACTGCGCTGTCTGCTGGCGGCGCACAGCTGAACATCAATGCAGTTCGAGAGAGCTGTGAAGGCGGCAAACTACCTGCGCAATTGTGCCTGTATGTGCAGTCAGAGGAAATTGTGTGGCGCACGCGCGGCTTGTCGGCAGCGCCGCAAGGTTTGTATCCGCCAACAACTGATCCACGCATCAAAGCTGTAGTTGCCTTGGCACCTAGCAGTGCGCCGCTCTTCGGCGCGGAAGGCGTTGCTGCGCTGCGCTTGCCGCTGATGATCATTGTTGGCAGCCAAGATCGCGCCACGCCGCCTGAGCGCGACTCGTACCCTATCTACGACGCTGTCAGCAGCGTGCGCAAGGCGCTAGTCGTCTTTGAGAATGCCGGTCATTACATTTTTGTTGAGCAGTGCGTGCCTGCCTTGATCGCGCTCGGACGCTTCGAGCAATGCTCTGACTTGGTCTGGGACATGCAACGCGCACATGACCTGATCAATCACTTTGCTACAGCGTTTTTCCTGACCACGCTCAAAGGTGACGCTGAGGCGCGCGCTGCGCTCGATCCAACAGCTGTAAATTTTGTCGGCATCGCTTACAAGCGTGATGGCGCGTGGTAGTCAAAGCGACGCAATATCAAGGTCGGCAATCTCTAGCCATTGCGCTTGCCGAATCGGCACCACGCCAAAGCGCAGGTCGCCCTGCGGCGTGATAACGGCATACTGGTTGTCTATCCATGCGACAAAGCCAAGCGGTGGGCGCGGCGCGCGAGGTGTCTGCAACACTAGAGCGTCGTCTACATAGAAGCAGACGCTCCGCGGCAACCAGTCAAGGCGATAGACGTGCCATGCTGTCATGTCGAGCGCGAGAGACACCTCGGCGACGCCAATCGCCCATTGCGCTGCGCGCCATAAACGCCGATACAAGGCAGGTCTGCGCATTAACAGGAAGCCGAGCGGTGCAAACGGCGCTAGGCTGAGAAAAGCGAGGCGTGAGAAATCGCCTACAGCTGCTTTGAAGCCGTTGCCGCGCACGCCGTAGGCAAAAGGCATGTTGTGTGGCGGCGCGCCGAAGAAAAACCATGCGTAGCGCGGCAAGCGCGGCACAAGTTGGCGCGGCATGTACGGCTGATTCCAGAAGCCAAAGCCTGCCGTGCCGCGCAGCGCAGACTCATCGCCTGAGAAACGCGCGCGCAGGCTCAAGCGCAGCGGTGGACGATTTGGATAGTCAGCGCGGCGCAAGTTGGCGTAATCGTAGAGCTGTGCATCAGCGTAGACGCGCTCTGGCACTGGTGGCAGGTGAAGACGCACGCACTCTGCGCTGCACTCGACAATCCCGCCGCCGATCTCTAGAGTGCTAACGGTAGAATTGACGCGCAGGCGCACGGTTCATGTACCACGTCACATAGAGCGGCACAAGGCTGAGCAACGGCACTTGGCACAGCAGCGCAGCCGTTGGACTCGTGAATGTGCCGCCGATCTCAGACAGTGTCGGCGCGCTGCTCAGACTAGCGATCAGGCGCGCCACGTTGAAAACAACTTGAATCCAGACCATGCCGATTAAAAACAGACGCACACCACGCGGCTTGCCGATCCACGCCGCAACGGACGCGATCAGCGTAATCGCACCTAGACTCACGCCTAGCCAGCCGATACTTCCGCCAATGAAATCTATGCCTTCCAAGCGCCGCGTCAAGCTCGTCCACATCGTCAAGATCAACGGAAACATCGGCAGCAAGCCATAGCCGACCGCTGTCGCTGCAATAGCAATCATTAAGCCTAGCGGACGGTAACGCCGTGTTGTCTCGCTCATGCGCGCTGTTTTCGCCTCCACAGTCCTTGTGCTGCGTACCATTCTAGCGTAAGGCGCACACCTTCGCGGAACGAGATCGGCGCAAAGCCGAGTTCGCGGCGCGCTTTTTCACTGCTCACTCGCCAATCGTTGAAAACATAGGAGCGCAAGTTCAGCGGATAGTATGGCTCGACCTGAGTGTACTCGCTCAGAGCGGTCAGTAAGCGTGCCACAAGGATCATCAGCCGACCTGGCACGTTCAAGCGAAAAGGCGAAATGCCTGCTTCTTCGCTCACAATCCGATTCGCCTCACGATGCGTGAGTGTCTCGCCGCAGATGTTGTACACCTCGCCGACTCGTCCGCAATGCAGCGCGCTCAGGATTGCTTTCGCTACGTCACCTACGTAGACAGGAAAAGTGATGTAGTTGCCGCCATCTACCTGAATGCGAATGCCCTTCAGCGCGTCCTCAATGAATAGGCGATTGAAAGCGTAACGTCCGCCTGGACCGTAGAATGCGCCCGGTCGCAGCACGACCACAGGCAAGCCTGATTCGCGCCATGCCTGCAGCGCTAGTTGCTCAGCGTGTAACTTGCTGCGCTGATACGGATCAACTGGCTCAGTTGGGTGTGTCTCATCTACCATGCGCCCTGCTAACGGCTTGCCGACGACCACAACAGTTGAGATGTGCACATACTTGTGGACGTTTGCAGCGAGTGCAGCGCGCATGACGTTCGCTGCGCCCATCACATTAGTGCGCTCAAATTGCTCGTGCTTGCCCCAGAAAGCGAATTTCGCCGCTGCATGCACGACGTAACGACATCCTTGAACTGCCTCTTGAACGAGTCGTGCATCGGTCACGTCGCCGCGTACGATCTCCAGTCCATTGCTTAGCGTTTGCAGCCATGTGTGACGCTCTGGTTGCCGAGTCAAGGCGCGCACGCGATAGCCTGCCTCCAGCAAAGTTGGCAGCAACGCATAACCTAGGTGACCTGTGCCACCTGTCACAAAAATGCTCAGCTGATCCTGCATAAACGTGATGAGTCCTCACCTTGCGTCCGCATTGTAACATGCCTCAGACGCCTGTGATGGAAAATTGGACAGGTGGAAATTCAGCAGAGCGCCGCCTTACAGCGGCGCCTTGAATAGTGCAAGAGCTAGTCAAAACGGATGCGCGGATCGAGCCAGGTGTAGATGATGTCCACTAGGATATTGCCCAAGATCAGGAAGACCGAGTACAGAATAGTGACGCCGAGCAACATGGTGTAATCGCGTGCTGCGATGCTGCTCACAAAGACGTCGCCTAGACCTGGAATGGCAAACAGCCGCTCAATAATCAGCGAACCTGTCAGCACGCCCGCCAAAAGCGGACCGACAATGGTCGCCACTGGAATCAGCGCGTTCTTCAGAGCGTGGATGTAGATTACAGCGCGCTCGCGCAAGCCTTTGGCGCGCGCTGTGCGGATGTAGTCATCGCGCAGCACTTGCAGCACACTGGCACGCGTTAAGCGTGCCAAGCCTGATGAAATGCCAATCCCTAGCACGCCAACAGGCAAAATGGCGACGCTAATAAAATTCCAGTCAAAAATGCTCAGCTGCTTCCAGACGCGCGGATCCACAGGCGGCAAGACTCGCCACTGAACAATTAGGATGATGATCAGAATTGGACCTAAGACCAACGTTGGAATGGCAGCGATGATGCCTGCGAAGAAAGTCACAGCGTAGTCAATTGGCGAATTGCGATAGATCGCCGCCAATACGCCAAGCGGCACGCCAACAGCAAAGCCAAGAAAGACTGCCAGCAAGCCTAAGCGCACAGAGACAGGCAATCGGTCTGCGATCAACTCATTCACAGGCTGCCCAAGCGTGGTGCGTCCGACGGATATGCCGAAGTCGAGGCGTAGGACGTTGTTCAAGTAACCAAAAAACTGGCTCAGGAACAAGTCTGAGTACAGTACCTGTGACGCTTGCAAGCAGCGCACTTGGCGTCCGCCAACAGTGATGGTTGTCTCGCGGCGCTCAGTGACGATGTGCAATAAATGCCAGCCGCGGTACTCATCTACCACATTCGTGGCAGGACGTGCCTGCTCCAGTGGCACGCCGCGCCGCAGCTCGTCGCAGTCGGCAAGGGCAGAGAAAATGACGCGGCGCGGAATGTCGTGATCAGGCGCAATGCCGTCAAAAGGTAGGTTGAGCAAAAACGGCAAGTCCAAACCGTAGCGCTGCTCTAGCGCGCGCCGAATCGCCTCAGGTGTCGTTTTGGAGCCAGTGAAGTCAAAAGGACCGCCTGGCACAGCGCGCACGATCAAAAAAGTGAAGAAGATGATAGCCAGCAGCACAGGGATGGCTATCACAATGCGCCTGATGATGTACTTAGTCATCGTTTGCTCCTAGCCTATCGGCGCTAACTGTTCTTCCAGCAGCCAGCCGCTCAATGTGCCGCAGCGCACCTGCAAATAGATGTTTCTATCGCGCGGATTGAGCGGATTCGCGGTCACGCCTGTCACATTGACCTCTGCGCCGTTCGGACAAGGCTGGTCAAGCGCTGCTGAGTTGGTGTCTGGTTGACGGTAGAGCTTGGCATCGCTGCTATCAGCAGTTTTGACCATTGCCTTATCGCCGCGATTGAAGCGCGAGAGCTGATGCTCAGCAATCCAACCTTTGCCGCTGCATTGCACTTGGTAATAGATTGTCTCATCATTTGGATCGTTGATATTGCGCGAGACATCCAAGACGGTCACGCGCGTGTTAGGGAAACAAGTGGCGCCGCCAACGCCAGGAACAAGCGGTCCTGCAACGGCAGGCAGCGAGACAGCGGCAAACTCAGACAGACCGACGATCACGCCTTTGTCGCCAACTTTGAACTTTGTGACAATCGGCAATGGCGTCGGTGTGAGCGTCGGCGGCGGTGTGTCGGTCAGACGGATAAAGAGCGTGTCGTTAGCTGTGCAAGCGAGCGCCGCCATGATCAGCATTAGCAAGACAGTGCTGCTCGCCAACAGAGCGCGTAAAGGATGCAAAGCGATCATCTCTAGCTACCACGCAAACTCGGATCGAGGGCGTCGCGCAGCCCATCGGCGAGGAAGTAGAACGCAAGTACGGTCACGCCGAGCATACCAGCTGGCACAAGCACTAAGTGTGGGTAAGCGCCAAAGACGTTGTTCTGCGCTACAGCGATCATGCTGCCCCAGCTCGGAGTCGGCGCATTGACGCCGATACCCAGATAGCTCAGAACTGTTTCTACGCCGATGAAGCCTGCCACTGACTGCACGCCGACTACCACCAATGGACCAAGAATGTTCGGCAGAAGGTGGACGAAGATAATCCGTCTATCGCGTGCACCAATAGCGCGCGCCGCCTCGACAAACTCCTTCTGCTTGTAAGAAAGGACTTGTCCGCGCGCCAAGCGCGCAATGCCGATCCAGCTGAGCAAGCCCAGCACGATGAACAAGAAGAACAAGCCGCCCATGCTGCGGTCTATGTCCACCAGAATTTGCGCAAACGGACCGACGCGCTCGCGCTCGGCTGCCAATGCTTTGAAGAAAATCTGCAGCAAGATGAAGAGCGCAAGGTCAGGAATGGCATACAGAAAGTCAATGAAGCGCATCATCAAGTTGTCAATTGCGCCGCCATAGTAGCCTGCGATCATGCCGTAAGTGACTCCGATCAGCATGGCAATTGTCGCGCCGACAAAGCCTACCGAGAGCGAGACGCGCGCGCCGTAGATAGCGCGGCTCATCATATCGCGGCGCAGGTCATCTGTGCCGAAGACAAAGCACCACTGCGGATTCATGCGGCGCGGGTCTTGAGTGCAGGTCATAGGCGGCGCGAAGGTCATGCCGGGCGCCTCATGCTGATAGAGCGGATCGTCTAAAAAGCCGATGCTCTGTAGGAAGTCTGCACCAATTGCCAGCAAGATCAGGAGGATGATGATCACCAAGCTGACAACGGCAAGCCGATTGCGGCGGAACTGAACCCAAGCGTCTGCTAGTGGTGTGCGCGTCTTAGTTTCATCCTGCGGCTTGCTCAGCGAGAGTGGTTTAGAAGCAACTGCCATTCTTAAGCCTACTCAAATGCTCATCTTCTCCGACGATCAGCACTGCTTGGGCAATTTTTAGACGATTGCCCAAGCCTTGATGAAGCTACTGTTTAACCGCTCAGGTCAAGTGGCACGCCACAAAATGACCGGGCGAAACTTCCTTCAACTCAGGCTCATCGCGGAAGCAGCTCTCAACTGCCACTGGGCAGCGCGTGTTGAAGCGGCAGCCAACAGGCGGATTGGCAGGGCTTGGCACGTCGCCTTTGAGGATGATACGCTGACGTTTGCGCTCTTTGGCAGGATCAGGCACAGGCACAGCTGAGAGCAACGCTTGCGTATAGGGATGAAGTGGATTATTGTACAGCTCATCCGAAGGCGCGAGTTCAACGATCTTGCCCAAGTACATGACCGCCACGCGGTCGCAGATGTGGCGCACCATGCTCAAGTCATGAGCAATGAACAAGTACGTCAAGCCGAGTTCTTGTTGCAAGTCCTGCAGCAAGTTGACGACTTGCGCTTGGATCGAGACGTCTAGCGCTGAGATCGGCTCATCTGCCACAATCAGACTTGGATTGAGTGCTAAGGCGCGCGCAATGCCAATGCGTTGGCGCTGACCGCCGCTAAATTCATGCGGATAGCGATTGACGAAATACGGATTCAAGCCGACTTTCTCCAGCAAGTATTGGACGCGCTCGGCGCGCTCGGCGGGCGTGCCAATGCCATGCACGAAAAGCGGCTCAGCGATGATGCGTCCAACGGACATGCGCGGATTGAGCGAGGCATATGGGTCTTGGAAGATCATCTGCATGCGGCGGCGCATGCGGCGGAGCGCCTCGCCTTTGAGCTTGACCAAGTCTACGCCTTCGAACTCAACTGTGCCGGCTGTTGGGCGATATAGCTGCAGCACTGTGCGTCCAGTGGTGGACTTACCGCAGCCCGATTCGCCGACCAAGCCGAGCGTCTCGCCCTTGTAAACGTCAAAACTGACGCCGTCTACAGCCTTGATTGAGCCAACTTCACGCTGAATGATGAAGCCCGCCATGATCGGGAAGTACTTCTTCAGGTTGCGCACGCGCAAGAGCACTTCTCGTCCCTTAGCGTCCTTTTGAGCAGTCTGTGGCTGTGTCATCAGCTCAGTCATTGGCAGGCACTCCTTCACGCACATCAATCCAGCAAGCAGCGACATGTCTAGGATCGCCATCTTTGACGGGCAAGAGCGGCGGCATTTCTTCCTCGCATTTGGTCAGCTTATAAGCGGCTTTGTAAATGCAGCGCGGCGCAAACGGACAGCCCTTTGGCTTTTTGCGCATGTCAGGTGGCGCGCCTTCAATCGGAATCAGGCGCTCACCGCGCTGGTCAACGCGCGGCAAGGAGTTGCGCAAGCCAAGTGTGTACGGATGGCGCGTATCGCTGAAAATTTTCTCCACTGGTCCGCGCTCAACAATAAAGCCTGCGTACATCACTTGGACAGTGTCTGCTAAGCCGGCGATCACGCCAAGATCGTGTGTGATCCACATCATCGCCATGCCGATCTCGTCGCGCAGACGGCGCACAAGGTCAATAATTTGCGCCTGAATGGTTACGTCTAGCGCTGTAGTCGGCTCATCAGCGATGAGCAGCTGCGGATTGCAAGAGAGCGCCATGGCAATCATAGCGCGTTGACGCATACCGCCTGAGAACTGGTGAGGATAGTCATCAATGCGCCGCTCTGCGCCCGGAATGCCGACCATTTGCAGCAGCTCAATGGCACGTGCGCGCGCTGCTGAGCTGCTCATACCCAGATGCAGCTGCAATGCCTCCGTGATCTGCCGACCAATGGTCAAGACAGGGTTGAGCGAGGTCATCGGGTCTTGGAAAATCATAGCGATCTCAGCGCCGCGCACAGCGCGCATTTCCTCGCGCGAGAGCTTCAGCAGGTCGCGCCCGCGAAAAATAACCGAGCCAGACTCAATTTTGCCGGGCGGACTAGGGATCAGTCCCAAAATAGATAGCGACTGCACGCTTTTGCCGCTGCCGCTCTCGCCAACGATGCCGAGCGTCTCGCCTTCGTCAAGTGTGTAAGAGATACCGTTGACGGCGTAGACAGTGCCTTCCTGCGTGTGAAAATACGTTCTGAGGTCTTTGACCTCCATTAAGACGGGCAAAGTTGCGTCTCCTTGCTTGCTTGAACAGCGGAATATCGTTTGGGCGTAAACATTTTACAGCGTCTCGTGCCGATGATCAGGTGCGTAGCGCTTGTAAGCGCACAAGACAAACTGCCCTTTGCTAACAGTGGTTTTCATTAAAAGTATTGCAGCATTCTATTGCAAAAAGAGCGCGCTTGCAAATTTTTGCCGAGCGCTTCAAGCGCCGCTAAATCGTAACATTGTTTGCAGGGTTGCACAAGTGTTTTCGGCTGTGCAAATGAACTATCTTAAGGCACGGCAAAGCGGCTGGGACGATTCAAGTAGCGCGCCACAGAGACAAACCCTCGCCATGCCTTCAAGTTGCCGCCAATTTGCCGCAGGAGCGCTTGGAACTGCTCATCTTTGACTAGATACAGGTTATACACACGATGACTCAGGCGCAATGGCGCGCCTTCAGGCAATGCCTCGCGCAGCGCTGAGGCTTGCAAGCCGTGTGCTGCGTAAAGCAGATCGGTCAAAATGGTGTTGTTAGCAGCAGCTACGTAGTCAGGGATGCCATAAGCGGCGACCAAGTCGCGCACTTGCAAATCGCGCTGCCGAAGCTGCAAGTTTATCCAAGCTAGTTGCTCTGAGTCTTGCGTACGTCCGATTGAAAGCACAAAAGACTCTGTGCGCCAATGGACAGTTAGTCCGCGATTGATGAGCATGGCATTATCTACAAGTGGATGTTCAGCGAGAATAGCCTGTGCTGCTTCAAAGCTGAGCGCGCTGCTAGGCGCAACGCCAAGAATGCAGGCGCGCTCACACGGCATACCATTGGCATGGCGCAGCCAAACATGGAAGCGCGGTGTTTGGCGGCTGCCCAACACGCGGGCTAGTGCAACGCTGCTGGCAAGCGCGGCGCTCAGCAAAACACACACTATCAGCCAACGGCGCACGATCATCTCTCAGAGGCTTTTGAAAGTTGCCTACAAGCATACCACTGGCAGCGCCAAATCTGTAATTTCTCAGCGCTTGCTGCTATAATCGAAGAAACCATATCGAAGGCGAGCGTGTGTGCAGGCTGCGTGAGAGTGTAAGGAAAGTGCCTCTGCCTAGCACGCACACAGTTGGAGGCTTCTTGGGCTGTGAACAACCCGCGTTTTCGTAATTTATTCATCTGGATTCTGATCGGTATTGCGCTAACGGCGATTTTTCTAGGCGTTCGCGGCAGCGGCTCTAGCGGTAACGAGCTGAAGCTGAGCGAACTTGCCCAGCAGATCATCAGTGGCACACCGCGCATCAGCGCTATCACTGTTGCTCAAAATGAAGTGCGCGTGACCTATGCTGGCAGTAATCGCCCGCCTGCCATTTCGCGCAAAGACCCTTCTATGCCCTTGCCTGAGCAGCTGATCAGCCTAGGCGTGCCGAAAGAGCTGGTTGCCCAACTGCCTATCGAATATGTGCAGCCTAACGATATCACGCCATTCTTCAGTATTTTGCTTTCACTGCTGCCGATCATTCTGATCGCAGGCTTTTTCTTCCTGATGCTGCGCCAGGCGCAAGGCTCAAATAATCAGGCAATTTCTTTTGGCAAGAGCCGCGCGCGCATGTTCACGGGCGACCGTCCGACTGTCACTTTTGATGATGTGGCAGGCGCTGACGAGGCGAAAGAAGAGCTGCGCGAGATTGTTGAGTTCCTAAAAGAGCCTGATAAGTTCATTCAGCTGGGCGCGCGTATTCCTAAAGGCGTGCTGCTGATCGGCAGTCCCGGCACGGGCAAGACGTTGCTCGCCAAAGCTGTGGCAGGCGAGGCAGGCGTGCCATTCTTCAGCATCAGCGGCTCAGAGTTCGTGGAAATGTTCGTGGGTGTAGGTGCCTCGCGTGTGCGCGACCTGTTCGATCAAGCAAAGCGTCACAGCCCATGCATCATCTTCATTGATGAGATTGACGCCGTCGGACGGCATCGCGGCGCAGGGCTAGGCGGCAGCCATGACGAGCGCGAGCAGACGCTCAACCAGATTCTGGTCGAGATGGACGGCTTTGACACAGACACGAACGTGATCGTCCTTGCCGCGACCAATCGTCCTGACATCCTCGATCCTGCGCTCATGCGTCCAGGACGCTTTGATCGGCGCGTGGTGCTAGATCGTCCTGATGTGAAAGGACGCGAGGCAATCCTGCGCGTCCACTCGCGTGGCAAGCCGCTTGCTGCGGATGTGGACTTAGCAGTCCTCTCGCGTACCACGCCCGGCTTCGTCGGCGCTGACCTTGAAAATCTGATGAACGAAGCGGCGATCCTTGCGGCGCGCAAAAACAAGAAAACTATCTCGATGCGCGACTGCGAAGAGGCTATCTACCGCGTGATTCTCGGTCCAGAGCGCAAGAGCCGCGTCATCAGCGAAGAGCAAAAGCGTCTAGTCGCCTATCACGAGGCAGGACACGCTATCGTAGGACATTTCTTGCCCAACTGCGATCCGATCCGCAAGATCACCATTGTGCCGCGCGGCGTCTCTGGTGGCTCAGTGCTGAGCGTACCAGAGGATGACATGGGTCCTGAGACGCGCGCGCGCATCAAAGACGCGATTGCGCAAGCGTTAGGCGGTCGCGCTGCTGAGGCAATTGTCTTTGGTGAGGTGACCACAGGCGCTGGCGGCGGCAACAGCAGCGACCTAGCAATCGTCACGCGCTATGCGCGCGCAATGGTGACGCGCTTCGGCATGAGCGACCGTCTTGGTCCGATGATCTTCGGTCAGAAGGAAGAGATGGTCTTCTTGGGACGCGAGATCGCTGAGCAGCGCGACTACAGTGAGGCAGTTGCTGAGATCATTGACGAAGAAGTCAAGAAGATTGTAGATGAGGCATATCAGCGCGCGCTGAACGTGATCACTGAGCATCGAGAAGAGCTAGAGCGCGTAGCGCAGCGCTTGATAGAAGTTGAGACGATTGACTACGAAGAATTTCTGCAGCTAGTTGGCGAGCCATCTGCCAGTGGTCGCCGCAAGCGCCCAGAGATGTTGCCCAAGCCTGTTGAAAAGCCAGCAGCACAGCGTGAGCAGCGCGAGCAGCGCGATGACTTGCCGCCGCGCATGGGCACTGCGGCTAGTCCTGCCTGATGGTGCGCATCAGCGGCAAGGTCTGACTTTGCCGCTGATTTCTTTCAGGAGATCGCTGATGAGTGAGCAAGTTGTCGTACGGCGTGGCATGGCGCCAGATGAGTACCTAGACCGCAGCGCGCAGCGCGCCTTTGAGCTGCTCGACGGCGAAATTCTTGAGATGAGTCCCAGCACACTACTGCACAGCATCCTGATCAAGCGACTGCTGTTCGCTCTGAGCGCTGCTGCAGGCAACTTGTGGGAAGTTTTTAGCGAGACGACCTTCGTTGTGCCTGAGCAAGCTGCCAGCAATTGGCTGACCGACTCGCTTGTACCTGACATCTCGTTGTTTGACAGAGCGGCATTTGACGCGCTGTGTGCTGATAAAACACTTGTCGCCACGCGACCGACGCCGTTGATTCCGACGCTAGTCGCTGAGGTGCTCGCGCCGCGTGACGGTGACAGCGACGTAGCGCGCAAAGTGCAGCGCTATTTGGCGCTTGGCGTGCGCCTGATCTGGATTGTTGACCCGCAAGTGCCACAAGTCACGGTTTATCGGCGCGGCAGTAACCAAGTGACGTTGCTCAGCCGTGATGACGCGCTCACAGCCGACGATCTCTTGCCTGAGTCCCGTCTACCGCTCGACCAGCTCTTCACGCTATGACGGAGACTGTCCATGAGCGAGCAGGTCGCTGTACAGCGCGGCATGGCACTGAATGAGTACTTGGATCGTAGCGCGCTGCGCGCCTTTGAGCTGCTTGATGGCGATGTGTGTGAGATGAGTCCGAGCGTTTCTAAGCACAGCTTGCTCATCCGCGCGCTTTTTCGTGCTCTAGACGCGCTGACTGCATATGGCGAGCAGTGGGAAGCCTTTAGCGAGGTCACATTTGTGCCGCCTGAGCAGAGCGCAGCCAACTGGTTGCGCGACGCGCTTGTGCCAGATATAGCGCTGTTTGAGAAAGCTCAATTCGCAGCATGGCGCGCCCAGACGCCTGACGCCGACTCACGCCCTGTCGCGCTCGTTCCCGCTTTAGTCGCTGAGGTGCTCTCGCCGCATGACCGTCACAGCGATGTAGCGCGCAAAGTGCAGCGCTATTTGGCGCTTGGCGTGCGCCTGATCTGGATTGTTGACCCGCAAGTGTCACAAGTCACGGTTTATCGGCGCGGCAGCAACCAAGCGACGCTGCTCAGCTATGATGACGCGCTCACAGCCGACGATCTCTTGCCCGGCTTCTGTCTGCCGCTCGCTCAATTCTTCGCGCTCTAGTCTCCACCAAAGTCTGTTATACTTGAGGTGTGAGCGCTAATACCTCGTTTTACAGAGAGCGCACCATCATGCCTGACGCCAAACTGCCGCCGCTGACCGTCATTGCGCACGCGCCTGACTTGCATCAACTAGTCCAGCGCCTTGCCCAAGAGCCGCTGATAGCCGTTGACACTGAGTCGAATAGCTTGTATGCCTACCGCGAGCGCGTCTGCTTGATCCAGCTCTCTACGCGCGAGGCTGACTACATCGTTGATCCGCTCGCCTTGAGCGACCTTGCGCCGCTTGGCACACTTTTTGCCGCGCCACATATCGAGAAAGTGCTGCACGCGGCTGAAAACGACGTCATGGTTCTGCGCCGCGATTTCGACTTCCGCTTTGCCAATATTTTTGACACAGCTGCCGCTGCGCGCATTCTCGGACGCAAGACGCTTGGTTTAGCCACTATGCTGGAAGAATTTTTCGGCGTGAAACTCGACAAGCGCCATCAGCGCGCTAACTGGATGATCCGTCCGTTGCCGCCTGAGCAGCTGGACTACGCGCGCATGGATACGCGCTACCTGCCTGCCCTGCGCGACATCTTGCACGCACAGTTGACACAGCGCGGTTGCTTGGCAGAAGCGCAAGAGACTTTCGAGTTGCTCACTCAAGCGCAGCAGACGCAGGCGCAGTTCGATCCGAACGGTTTTTGGTACATCAGCCACGCGCGCGATTTTTCGCTCCGCCAAATGGCAATTCTGCGCGAGCTATACTTGCTGCGCGACCAACTTGCCCAGCAATATGACTTGCCGCCGTTCAAAGTGCTGACCGATGAGACCCTAGCTCAGTTGGCGCAGCGCGTGCCACAGACTCTAGCTGAGCTGCGCGCAGTGAGCGGCGTTGCTGAGTGGCTGATTGCGCAGAGCGGCACAGCGCTGCTCGCGGCAGTGGCTACAGGTCAACGCGCTGAGTTGCCTATGCGTCCAGAGCAGGCACAGCGCGATGCCGCTGTCCTAGCGCGCTACAATGCCTTGCGCGAGTGGCGCAAGAACCGCGCAGCGGCGCGCGGCGTGGAGAGCGACGTGATCGTGCCGCGTGAGGCGCTCTGGGCAATGGCGGAAAATCCGCCGCGCAGCCTTGAAGACCTTGTCAACGTGCCGAGCCTAGGCGCGTGGCGCCGCGCGCAGTATGGCGCTGAGATTCTGCAAGTGTTAGCGAGCGTGCCAGAGCAATCTGAGAGCGCTTGATGGATACGCCGCTTTTCGATAGACTTTGCGCGGAAAGCGACGCATAGATAGGCAGACTTCGATGATCACTTTGGGCGAGATGCAGATCGCCTTCCTGAATGACGGCACGACGCACGTAGATGCTGGTGGCGTCTTCGGCTTGGTGCCGCGCGCTTTGTACAAGCACTTTGTGATGCCTGATGAAGATAACCTCGTGCCAATGCCGATGACGTGCCTGCTGGTGCGCGCGCACGGCAAAGTGATTGTGATTGAGACAGGTCTGGGCAACAAGCTGGACGACAAAGCGCGTGCCAATCTGCGGCTTGTGGTGCGCGAAGGCGAAGGATTGCTCAACAGCTTGGCGCGGCACGGCGTGCAACCTGAAGACGTGGATTTGGTCATCAACACGCACCTGCACGCCGATCATTGCGCTGGCAACACGCTCATCAAGCTGGACACAGGCGAGATCGTCCCGACTTTCCCGAACGCTGAGTACGTCGTGCAGCGCCGCGAGTATGAAGACGCCATGAAGCCAAACGAGCGCACGCGCGCCACCTATTTTCCCGTTAACTATCAGCCATTGGTCGAATCAGGACAAATGCGCTTACTGGATGGCGACACAGAGATCGCGCGCGGTATTCACGGCATTGTAGCGCGCGGACACACGCCTGCTATGATGATGGTGCGCCTTCAGAGCAACGGCGAACAGGCGCTCTTTGTGAGCGACCTTGCTTCCTACAGCATTCACTTTGAGCGGCTCGGCTGGATGACTGCCTACGACGTCGAGCCGCTCTACACGCTTGAGGCGAAGCGACTCTGGCAGCGCTGGGCGCTGGAGACAGGCGCGCTGCTCATCTTCCCGCATGATCCGACTATGGTCGCTGGACGCTACCGCATAGTAGACGGCAAGGCGCGCGTTGTACCTGAGATCGTCGCCTACGATTAACCTGAGGAGAGCCGTTTTGCATGTCTAACTCAGCTGAGCCGATCATCGTAGCCTTTCAAGGCGTGCATGGCGCCTACTCTGAGGAAGCCTGCCGTCAACATTTTGGCGAAGATGTGCAGACCTTGCCGTGTGAGTCCTTTGAAGAGCTGTTTCAAGCAGTGGAGAGCAGGCGCGCGACCTACGGCATGCAGCCTGTGGAAAACTCGTTAGCAGGCACAGTCGCTACAGCTTATGAGCTGCTCATGGAGTACGATCTGCGCATTCAAGCAGAGGTGATCCTACACGTGCGGCACGCGCTCTTGGCGCCAAAAGGCACCAAGTTGAGCGACGTGCGCTACGTGCGCTCGCATCCGCAGGCGCTGGCACAATGTGCGCGCTACTTGAAGCGGCGCGGCTTTCAGCCGATCTCGCACTTCGACACAGCAGGCAGCGCGCGCGACCTCGCTGCCAAACCTGAGCCGCACACTGCCTGCATCGCCAGCGCTCTGGCAGGCAGGCTCTACGGCTTAGAGCAGCTGGAGTACGGTATTGAGGATGAGACGTTCAACTACACGCGCTTTTTCGTGATCGGCTTAGGCGATCCGCCGCCTGCTGCGCGCAACAAAACCAGCGTCGTCTTCGCCGTGCGCGATAAGCCCGGCGCCCTGCACGAATGTCTGGGCGCCTTTGCCACGCGCGGCGTCAATCTGACCAAGATTGAGTCGCGTCCGCGCCGCAACAAGCCTTGGCAGTACTATTTCTACACAGATTTTGAAGGTCACACCTCAGAGCCGCGCGTGGAAGCTGCTTTGATGGACTTGATGCGCCGCGCCGCTCTGCTCAAGTTGCTTGGCTCATATCCTGCAGCGCAGCAGCCGATGATAGCCTCAGCAGAGGAAGAGAAGGACGCGCCATGACCGCACTTAGCGTCTTGAAGTGCATCGCGTGTGGATACGAACATCCGTTAGATGAGCCTGTCTACGTCTGCAGCCGCTGCAGTGGCTTGCTGGACGTTATGCACGACCTTGAGCGCTTGCGTCCGCAGCTGAGCCGCCAACTGTTTGACTCACGCCTTGGCGCTGTAGAGCCGCCGTATAACAGCGGCGTGTGGCGCTTCAAAGAATTGGTCTTTCCTTCGGTCGCCGACGACCAGATTGTAACGCGCGGCGAAGGCAACACCACGCTCTATCGCGCGCCTGCCAAGTTAGCAGCATGGGTTGGCAGCCGCGCGCTTTGGCTGAAGCACGAGGGCGAGAATCCGACAGGCTCGTTCAAAGATCGCGGCATGACTGGCGGCGTGACGCACGCTAAGCTGGTCGGCGCCACGAGCGCGTTGTGCGCCTCAACAGGCAACACCTCTGCTTCGATGTCATCTTATTGCGCCTTAGCAGGTTTGCAGGCGCTGGTCTTTTTTCCGTACGGCAACATTGCTGCAGGCAAGTTAGCGCAATCGGTCGCTTATGGCGCGCTGAACGTGCAGGTGCGCGGCGACTTTGACGCCTGCCTTGAGCTGGTGCGCAAGGCGAGCCGTCAATTGGGCATTTACTTGCTGAACTCGGTCAATCCGTTCCGTCTAGAAGGGCAGAAGACCATTGCCTTTGAGCTGCTGCAGCAGCGGCGTTGGCGCGTCCCTGACTGGATCGTCTTGCCGGGCGGCAACTTGGGCAACGTCTCTGCCTTTGGCAAAGGGCTGAGCGAACTGTACGCGCTCGGCTTGATTGAGCGCTTGCCGCGCCTTGCTGTTGTTCAGGCAGAAGGCGCCGCGCCGTTCTACCAGAGCTACCGCGAAGGCTTCACGACTCGCCCGCAGGTCAAGGCGCAGACGCTTGCCACAGCCATCAAGATCGGCAATCCTGCCAGTTTCGTCAAGGCGCGGCGCGCCATTGAGCTGACCGACGGCGTCGTCGAGGCAGTCAGCGACCAGGAGATTCTGGATGCGAAAGCAATGGTAGACGCCGCAGGCATCGGCTGTGAGCCAGCCTCAGCGGCGAGCGTGGCAGGCGTCCGCAAGCTGATCGCCAACAGCATTATCCGCGCAGATGAAGAAGTAGTTGCCGTGCTGACAGGTCACGTGCTGAAAGACCCTGAGATCATCATGAATTACCATCAAGGCGCGCTGGAAGGCATTCAGAGCAACTTC
>JANWYI010000035.1:21702-38163 GCA_025055255.1 Anaerolineae bacterium
GCCAATGGACTGCGCGTCATTGAGCCGACACTGGAAGCGGTTGAGAGCTTGCTGTTGTTTCCGCAAGTCGGCTCGTAGCCGCTGAGCGCAAAAAAGCCTGCTCAGGCGCGCGACCTGAGCAGGCGCTATTTCAACAGCTAGTCCACAACGTTTGTCGGCAGCAAAGCTAAGACTGTGCCGCCAAGCGGAGAAGCCGTTCTTAGCTCAATCACGCTGGAAATTGAAATCGAGAGACGACTCTGGTAGCAACATGATAGTATGCGTCGTAGTCATTAAGTCTGCTAAGTCGCTCTATGCGCGTTCAGTGCTCAGGTATGCCTCTACCTCGCTCTCGACCAGATAGTCCGCGCCGATCAGCGCTGCAACCACGACGAGCGTATTCGCAGGGCGCACGTCGCTAAAGAACTCGGCATGTGCGCGCGCCACAGCCTGCCAATCTGCTTGATTGACAAGATAAATGCGCGTGCGGACGATGTCGCGCCGTGTAGCGCCGCTTTGCTGCAGCACACGCTCGATTTTTTGCAAGATGTAGCACGCTTGCTCATAAGCGTCACCAACAGCGACAGGCTGCGAACGTTCATCGGTCGCTGTTGTGCCGCTGATCCAGATGTGGCGTCCGATGCGCATGGCGCGCGCGTAGCCCGCCAATTTTTCCTAGTCAGAGCCAGAGCTGATCGTTTAGCGCGTCATGGTGTGCCTTCTGGATGAAACACTGCTGAGCGGACGCTCATTTATGGCGGTCAGACCTGTTTGCTTGTGCGTCAACGCTCAAGTCCTGCACGGAGCCGCCGCCAAAGCGCGAGGTCGGCGTTGGACGCGGCGCGCGCGTGGCAGGGCGCGGCGTGAGGCTCTGCTGCGCGCGCCATGTTTGCGTGATGGGGCGAATCGTGTTGAGCGGATTAAAGACTTGCGCATCGGCGCTGAGCGCGAAGAAGAAGCAGAAAAAAAGCAAGACGATCAGCACGAGCAAGCCGACGAGTCGCTCCTGTGCCATCGGCGGACGCGGCGGCGCAGGCGCGCTGAACTCAGGTGGTGCGTACACGGCGCCTACTCGCCTTCTGAGTCGCCTTCAGGCGCGCGCTCAGCGTCCGCATCGGCTTCATCGTCGGCGAAATCGTCTTCGAGGTTGTCTTCCACGTCCAGCAGGTAGTCCGCTTCGGCTGAGTCGCCGTCGCCATTCAGATCGAGCGGCTCTTCGCGCTCTGCCTGCGGCAAACTGAGCGCGGCGTCGGCGCCATGACCATTTGTCGTCGTCTTCTTCGCCTCGCTCGACGTCGCTCTGAGGACGGCGACGCTGACCACTTGGTCGTCCTCACGGACGCGCAGGGCGCGCACGCCTTGCGCAGCGCGACCTGTCAAACGGATCGAGTCGGCGCGCGTGCGCAGCGTCATGCCGTTGCGCGTGATGAAAGTGACTTCATCGTTCGGGCGCAGCGCGCTGACCGAGACAATCGCGCCGAAACGCTCTAGCGCCTTCGCGCTGATAGTGCGCACGCCTGTGCCGAAGCGCCGCTTGAGCGGATACTCAGCAATTGAGACGCGCTTGCTGTAGCCGTGCGCCGTCACGATCAGCAGCTCAGTCACCTCACGGTTAATCACGTCCATGCCTGCCAAGTAGTCGCCTTCCTGCAGGCGAATGGCGCGCACGCCTGCGGCTGTACGTCCCATCGGACGCACTTCATTTTCATCAAAGATCAAGGCACGTCCGTTGGCTGTGACGAGCATCAGCCGATCTGAGCCAGACGTGCGCCGCACCCATTGCAGCCGATCATCCTCTTCAAGCGTGATAGCCATCAAGCCGCTTGTGCGCACACTGGCAAACTCCGAGACCTTGACGCGCTTGATCCTGCCGTTGCGCGTACACAGCACAAGATAGCCGCTCTCGAAGTTGTCCACACAGGTCACAGCCGTGACGCGCTCATCATCGTCAAGCGCCACCAAGTTGGTCAGCAGCAAGCCTTTGCCGACTCGATCTGCCTCTGGCAATTGATAGGCGCGCTGCGCGTAGACCTTGCCGCGATTGGTGAAAAAGAGCAAGTGCGCTAACGAGTTGGCGCTGATCAGATGCTCAACTGTGTCTTCATCGCGCGTGGTGATGCCTGTGGCGCCGCGTCCGCCGCGCCCTTGCGCGCGATAAAGCGCCGAAGGCGAGCGCTTGACGTAGCCGCGCCGTGTGATAGCGATCAGCACCTCTTCGTCGCGCACAAGGTCAGCCTCGTCAATCTCGGCGCTGGCAGTCATGTCGAGGCGCGTGCGGCGCGGATCGCCGAACTTCTCTGCCACTTCGTTCAGATCGCTCTTGATCAGGGCGAGAATCTTAGCAGGATTCGCCAACAGGTCTTCAAGGTAGGCGATCCGTTCGCGCACCTGCGCATACTCTTCCGCAATTTTGCGATGCTCAAGAGCAGCCAGACGGCGCAATTGCAGCTCTAGAATGGCGCGCGCCTGCGCCTCTGTGAAATTAAAGCGCGCGATCAAGGCTTGGTGCGCTACCTCAGTATCCTCTGCCTCACGGATCGTCTCAATGATCGCATCAATTGCGTCTAGCGCGCGCAGGTAGCCTTCAAGGATGTGCTCACGCGCGCGCATTTTCTCCAGCTCGAACTCAGAGCGCCGACGGATGACTTCACGGCGATGCTCGATGTAGATTTGCAAGGCGCGCTTCAGGCTGATGGTGCGCGGCTCGCCTTCCACCAACGCCAAAAGCTGCACGCCTATAGTCGTCTGCAGCTGAGTGAATTTGTAGAGCTGATTGAGCACTCTGAACGGCTGCGCGCCGCGCTTCAGCTCAATCACAATGCGCATGCCTTGCCGATCTGACTCGTCGCGCAAGTCGCTGATTGTCTCAAGGCGACCTTCGCGTGCCAATTGTGCTATGCGCTCAATAATAGCAGTCTTGCTGAGCTGATATGGAATCTCGCTGACGATGATGGCGTATCTGCCGCCTTTCAGCTCCTCGATCTCACAAGTGGCGCGTATGGTCAGCTTGCCGCGCCCAGTGGCGTAGACCTCGCGCAATGCCTCGCCGCCGATGATCGTGGCGCCAGTGGGAAAGTCAGGTGCTTTGATGAACTGCATCAGGTCGTCTACGCCGATATCATCGAGGTTATCGTAATGATCGATCAAGTAAGCGACCGCAGCTGCCACCTCGCGCAGGTTATGCGGCGGGATATTGGTCGCCATGCCAACGGCGATGCCACTGGAGCCGTTGACCAGCAGATTGGGCAGGCGTGACGGCAAGACGGTCGGCTCTTGCAGGCTGCCGTCAAAGTTATCTGTCCAATCTACTGTGTTCATCTCAAGGTCGAGCAGCATTTCCTCAGCGATTGGCGCGAGGCGCGCCTCAGTGTAGCGCATGGCTGCGGGCGAGTCGCCATCAATGCTGCCGAAGTTGCCCTGACCATCTACTAGCGGATAGCGCATGGAGAAATCTTGGGCAAGGCGCGCCATTGCGTCGTAAATGGCGCTATCGCCGTGCGGATGATACTTGCCGAGCACTTCGCCGACAATACGCGCGCTCTTTTTATAGGGCGCTGTTGGGCGTAAGCCCATGTCGTGCATGACATAGAGAATGCGCCGATGCACGGGCTTGAGTCCGTCGCGGGCGTCGGGCAGGGCGCGCGCCACGATCACGCTCATGGCGTAATCGAGGTAGCTATCGCGCATTTCTTCATCAATGGCGACTGGGCGAACGTTTCCAATATCCATAGCTGTTAACTTCCCAATGTCAATCACGCACAGCAGGGCTTGTGCCGTCCTGAGATGCAGCTTCGATTGTAGCACACTTTTTCGCATTGCGCGAGTGGCTGAATCGCTAGTATTTATCAAGGCAGAAAGGCGATTTTCTCAAAACGTGACGGCTCGCTTTCGCTACATCAGCACGGGACGTTTTGTGCTACAATAGCAACGTTCAACAGATAGGATCGGGAAAGAGCCGATGCTGAAAGCCGTTCTCTTCGATATGGACGATACGCTGCTGGACTGGAGCGCGCGCAGCATAGACTGGATCACCTATGAACGCCGTCACTTGGAAAACGTGCGCGCGTACATCGCTCAAACCGTTCAACCAATAGATCGTCCGAATGAGTTCTACGACCTCGTGCGCTACTACTCGCGGCAAGGCTGGGAACACGCTGAGCAGAGCTTGACGGCTCCGAGCTACGCTGAGGCGCTGCACAAAGCGCTCATAGAGATCGGCGTGCCTGAGGAGTGCATTGATCGTGAAGCGTGCATGCACGCCTTCGGCTGGGACTTGATGGACGGCGTGCGTCCGTTTGAGGAAGTGCATGAAGTGTTGGGCATTTTGCGGCAGCACGGCGTTCAGATCGGCTTGGTGACGAACGCTTCCGTGCCAATGCGCTTCCGCGACCAAGAGCTGCGCGCTTGCGGCTTGCTAGAGTACTTCAGCGAGTGCCGTTTCGCCGCTGTAGATGTCGGCTACCTCAAGCCGCATCCGAAAATCTTTCAGGCGGCGCTCAACTGCATCGGCGCACAACCTGATGAGGCTGTGTTCGTCGGCGATAACATCGAGGCGGATATCATGGGCGCGCAAGGCGTCGGGATGCGCGCAGTGCTGCGCCTTGTGCCGAACGGCAAACGCTCAGATCGTCACATCGTGCCTGACGCGGTCATCCGCAGCCTGCATGAGCTGTTGCCGCTGCTGGACGTATGGCACACAGGATGGCGTTGATGAGCAATTCGCAGCCATTTGCGCCCTATCGTAACTTGATCATCAGCGGCTACGATGGCACCAGTCGCTACACGCTGATCCGTCGCATTGCTGACGCCGTCGGCGCGCCGTGCCTTGACCTTGAGACTGAATTCCAACTGCGCGAGAGACACTCACTGGATGAGCTGCGTCAAATGTATGGAGAAGCGCACGCGCGGCTCTTGCTCAAAGAGTTGTGCTCTGAGTTTGCGCTACAGCGCGGCGCTGTGATCGCCGTGCCTGCGGCAGCATTGCTAGAGACCGATATCCGTGAGCGCCTGCTGGAGAGCAGCTGGCTGCTAGTGCTGAACTGTCAGCTTAACGAGATGTTGCGCCGTCTGCATGTGCAGCATGGTGCGCGCTTTCACGATCCGAACGTGCGCCGCGCTTTTCTGCATCATATTCGTCAAGAGCGCAAGTTGCAGACGCTTGGCAACCTCGACGTGCTGGATACAACTGACCTATCGCTTGAGCAGACTGTCACCTACGCGCTGACATTCTGGCGTCACCATGAACTGGCGCGCCTGAGACTGTGAATGAGTGAGGTGAGCGATGACGCATGAAAATAAACCGTTGCCTGTGCGCGAGCCATTGCCGTATGGCAGGTTGACGCCTGACTTCCGCCTTGAGAGCGTGACAGGCACGCTCTACAGCCGTGAGCAGTTTCGCGGCAAGCGCGGACTAGTCTTACTGTTTTTGCCGCAGGCAGAGCCGCTCAGCGCTGCGCTGCTGCGTCGGCTCAAAGGACTGTGGTCAGAGTTTGTTGAGATCAACGTCCAGGTGCTGGCAATTTTTGACGCAAGGCGTGAGGCGCTCATGCCGCTTGCACAGGCACTCGATTTGCCGTTTCCAGTTTTAGCAGACGCCGACAATCATGTTTGGCAGCTGTACACGCATGAAGCGCGGCGTGGCGCGGCGCTCTTTGTCTTGGATACCTACGGTGCGCTGAGCGCACAGCGCGTCCTGCCAAGCGTCGCCGACTTGCCTGAGGCAGATGAAATATTGGACTTAGCGCGCTATACGCAGTATCGCTGCAGCGCCTGACTAGATTGAGTCAGAGTCATCGGGCACTACCAGGGCTTTGCGCGCCACTTGAATGCTGATCGTTCGCGGCTCAGCAGCGCGGCTGCCGATTCGCACTTGAATTGTGTCGTTCAGCGGCGCGCGGTCTGCCAAGACGACTAGGACGCCTGGCACTAAACCAAGCTCCGAGAGATAGCGCAAGACTTCAGGCGATTGATCCAGAATGCGGCTGACCGTGCCGCGCTGCGCGATAGCTAGGTCTGAGAGCAACACCAGCTCAGGCAAAGTGACCGTGCCGTCAAGCGCTGGAATTGGATCGCCGTGTGGATCGAGCTCAGGATGACCGAGCGCGTCGGCAATGCGCGCCTCTAGCCGCTCAGAGATGTGGTGCTCCAGACGATCTGCCTCGTCATGCACCTCGTCCCACGAAAAGCCGAGTTTCTGAGTCAGGTACAGCTCAAGCAGGCGATGATGACGGATGATCTCTAAGGCGATCTTCTTGCCTTCTTCAGTCAGGCGCACGCCGCGATACGGCGCGTGCTTGAGCAGAGGCGGAAAGTTCTCTCCACTGCTCAGGCGCTTGATCATATCTGTAGCAGAAGGCGCGGCGATGTTCAGAGCGCGGGCGATCAGCATAGTTGGCACAGGATCAACCTGCTGCTGCAGCAAGTAGACCTGCTTTAGGAAGTCTTCAACAGCAGGTGTGCGCCACTCGCCGCGCAAGGTATCTGACATGCCTACCTCCAACTGCTCGCCTTTTGAGGCAAGTATAGCACAGCCTGTACAGTTAACTCAATCCACAAGCTGTGCTACAGCGACTCTAGCGAGCGCGCAAGGTGAGCATATAGGCGACTAAGTCGTTAATCTCTTCAGGCGTCAACTCTTGAGCATAGTTCTGATGCATCAAACTCATGCCGCCAACAGCGTAGACCTTGTCGCCTTCGTTCGGCACGAGATACTTATTAGGATGAATGATTGAATTACGCAGGTATGACACAGCGCTGACTTCATTTGGATCGCGGCGTGCTGCACGGTCTGCAATGCCGTACATGACCGGTCCGACCAAGTCGTTCACCTCAACAGGCTCGACGTAATGGCAGGAAGCGCACGTCGGCACGTCAGGTCTGCCCGCAAAGCCATTGGCGAACAGTACAGCGCCGCGCGCAGGATCAGGCTGTGGAGTTGGACTAGGTGTCGGCGTCTCAGTTGGCGGAACAGGCGTGTTAGTTGGCGGGATGAGCGTGATGGTCGGCGTAGGCGAAGGACGGACGCGAGTTGGCGTTGCGGTCGGCTGCACGGCGACGCGCGTTGGCTGCGCTTGCGGCGTGATCTCTACGACGCGGCTATCAGGCGTGGGCTGAATTGGCACGCGAGTGGGCAACACAAGCGTCGGTGTGCGAGGCGGCGGCAGCGTGGCAGGCGTGCCGCAAGCGGCGAGCGTTGCCAGCAGCAAGACAGTTAACAACATGGGCGCGTGCTTGACGGTCATGCGCTTCAAGCCTTTCTGGAGTCAGTGACTAATTCACTTTTGAGCGTGCAACTAGGGCAGATTATGTCACTTTGTGAGCAATTTCGCAAAGGCAGGCGTTTGAAACGAACAGCGCTGCGCTACAATTGAGGCGCAGGAACCTTTGGAGTGTGAGTGATGACTTTACCGACAAAAATGAGAGCGATCTTGAAAGCAGAGCGCGGCGTCGGCTTGCGCTACGTGGAAGATTACCCTGTGCCGCAGCTGAAGCACGGCGACGTGCTAGTCAAAGTGCAGGCAGGCTCGATCTGCGGCACAGATATTCACATTTACAAGTGGGACGACTGGGCACAGCGCCGCCTGAAGCCGCCATTCGTTGTCGGACACGAGATCACAGGCACGGTCGTGGCGGTCTCGCCTGAGATCGAGCATGTGGCAGTTGGTGATCAGGTCTCGCTAGAGAGCCACGTGGTGTGCAACACATGCTATTTTTGTCGCACAGGGCGCGCACACTTGTGTGAGAAAACTCAGATCATTGGCGTAGACCGCGACGGCGGCTTTGCTGAGTACATCGCCATTCCTGCGCAGAATGTCTGGAAAAATCCGCCGAACATGCCGCTAGAGGTCGCTGTGATCGAAGAAAACTTAGGCAACGCTGTGCACACGGTCATGGCGCAAGATGTCTCAGCGAAGTTTGTGCTGATCACAGGCTGTGGACCAGTCGGCTTGATGGCGATTGCTGTAGCCAAAGCAGCAGGCGCGCGCGCTGTGATTGCCACAGATATCAGCCCGTATCGTTTGCAACTTGCCTGCCGCATGGGCGCGGATCGAGCAGTAGACGTGCGCCACGAGAATTTGAGCGCTGTGATTGAAGAAGTGACAGGCGGCGAAGGCGTGGATGTCTTGCTGGAGATGTCTGGCGCGCCGAGCGCCATCAATGAAGGTTTTGCAGCGCTGAAGGAAGGCGGCGAGGCAGCCTTGCTGGGCTTAGCGCCAAGCGCCTTCACTTTTGACCTGAACGCGCATATCGTCTTCAAGGGCGCAGTGGTGCGCGGTATCGTCGGACGGCGGCTGTGGGAAACGTGGTACCAAGCGCATGGCTTGCTGGAGTCAGGTGCGCTGCGCTTGGAAGGCTTGGTCACGCACAAGTTTCCGATGCATGAGTTTGAGCGCGCCTATCAGACGTTCATGAGCGGCGAGAGCGGCAAGGTCATGCTGATTCCGTGAACCGTATGCATATGCTCACACATGGCGCTCAGAGTTGAGGACTTTGGGCGCCATTCTTGCGTACCAACACCACAAACTGCATCTTAGCATTCTCAAGCCTAAAGTTGTACTTCAGTCTCCCATCGCTTTTTGCTAACTTCACACACTTGAATTTTCTGCAATACTGTCGCAGGTGTGTGTTGTCGCAATAGGGAGTAGACTGATGAGACAACAACCTAGCAAGTTGCCGCTTTGGACTGCGCTCAGCTTGCTGAGCATGATTGTTTTGCTTTGGACATCGCTCGCCGTCACAACGCCGCTCTCTGCGCAAGAAGCCACGCCGATGCCAACACCAACTTTGACGCCGATGCCAACTGCTGAAGTGACCTCTTCTGAACGCTTTGTAGAGCTGCGGCGGCTTGGGAATGGCATAGTCGCGCAAGTTGCCTATGCGCCTAACAGCGAGCGACTGGCTGTAGCGAGCAGCCTAGGCATTTGGCTCTACAGTGCGCAGGAATCTGAGCGCGAGGCACGCCTGCTAGAAGGACAAACAGGCACAGCGCCCGCTGTGGCGTGGTCGCCTGATGAACGTTACCTTGCTGCAGGCGCTCAAGACGGCATTGTCTACGTATGGGATGCTCAAAGTGGCGAGCTGCTGCGGCTGCTAGAGAGTCACAAAAGCGAGGTGGAAGCAGTCGCATGGTCGCCGAGCGGTCAAATCTTAGCATCAGGTGCCTCAGACAGCGCCATTCGCTTATGGGACGCACAGAGTGGCAAGTTGCTGGGCACGCTGACAAAGCACATCAGTCGCGTGTTGACACTTGCCTGGTCGCCCGATGGACGCATCCTAGCTTCTGGCTCGAACGACCACACTGTTGTCCTGTGGGACGTTCAAAGCGGACGCGCTGTGCAGATGCTCTCGGCGCACATTGGCGGCGTAGGAGCAGTTGCGTGGTCGCCCGACGGTCGCCTCATAGCCTCAGGCGCAAGCGATGGCGTCATCTACATCTGGGATGCTCAAAGTGGAAAAGTTGCGCGGGCTTTTGGCAGAGACGCCGATGATGTCATGGCGGTTGCATGGTCACCTGATGGTCGCTACATCGCTGCAGGTCTGGAGAACGGCACGATCAGCTTGCGCAGCGCAGAGAGCGGGCAGCTCGTGCAGACCATGAAAGGTCACACAGCAGCAGTGCGCTCTGTCGCATGGCTCGCTGATGGACACACCTTGCTCTCAAGCTCACTCGACGGCGCGCTCAATCTCTGGGATGCGAACAACGGGACGCTCTTGCGGGCGCTTAGAAAGCATGCAACAGCGGCGCAGTTTGTGGCATGGTCGCCTGATGGACGCCTAGCCTCAGGCGCGGTTGATGAGTCAGTCCAGATTTGGAACGGTCTGCTCGCGCAGCCATTGGCAGGACACACTGATCGCGTCAATACAGGTGCTTGGTCACCCGATGGACGCTTGTTTGCATCTGGCTCAAGAGACCTGACAGTCCGTCTTTGGGATGTGCAGAGCGGTCAAGTGCTGCGCACGCTGACAGGTCACACGGGCTGGGTACGCGCTGTGAGCTGGTCTCCAGATGGACGCTACGTGGTCTCAGGTGCAATGGATCGCCTAGCCACAGTGTGGGACGTACAAAGCGGACAAACAGTAAACTTTCTGATGGGACACACAGACTGGGTACAGACCGTCGCGTGGTCGCCTGATGGGCGCTACGTCGCTACAGGCTCAGACGATCAGACCGTTCGTCTGTGGGATGCACAGAGCGGGCAACTGATACACACTTTTCTAGGTCACACGGACTGGGTGATGTCTGTGGCATGGTCGCCTGATGGACGTTACATTGCCTCAGGCTCAGATGACGGCACAATTCGTGTGTGGGATATCGAGAGTGTCCAGCTGGTGCGGACGCTAGAGGGACATGTCAGCTTTGTCCGCTCAGTGGCATGGTCGCCCGATGGACGCATGTTAGCGTCAGGCTCATACGATAAGACAGTGCGTCTATGGGATGTTGAGAGTGGCAGTCTGCTGCAAACGCTCACGGGACACACTGACTTCGTCCATTCTGTGGCGTGGTCAGCAGATGGTCGCTATCTTGCGAGTGCCTCTGATGACGGCACAGTGCGCCTCTGGGGCATGCGCTGATGGGCAAAGGGCGCAAGGGTCAGACTCAGTCTGACCCTTGTTTTTTTTCAGCTTGGATTGCCATGCCGAATCTGTTAAACTAAGACTAGGCATAGCAGCGGGGAGAAAATTAGGACATGGCGTCTGAGCGACTATTGATCGGCGGTCGGTTTCAGATTTTGGAGACGCTTGGATCAGGCGGCATGGCAGTTGTCTATAAAGCGCACGATCTGCGCTTGCGCCGCGACGTGGCTCTGAAAACCTTGCGCTCCAGCCTGACAGCTGACCCTGCTTTCCAAGAGAGTTTTCGTGAAGAGGCGCGTCGTGTCGCCAACTTGCTGCATCCGAACATCGTGACCGTCTTTGACGCCGATAGCGACGGCTCGCTGCTCTACATCGTGATGGAATATGTGGACGCGCAAGACCTGAAAAAGCACATTCGCGCCAGTGCGCCATTTTCCGTTGAGCGCACGCTGCACATCGGTATTCAGGTCTGCGCAGGGATTGGCTACGCGCATCGCGCGGGTCTGGTTCACGCTGACGTCAAGCCGCAAAACATCCTGCTCTACAGCAACGATACAGTCAAAGTGACCGACTTCGGCATTGCGCAGGTCATCACCAACACACAAGCGATGACGCGCCAAGAAGTGGTCTGGGGCAGCCCGCAGTATTTCTCGCCTGAGCAGGCACAGGGCGAGCAGCCAACACCTGCCTCAGATGTCTACATGATCGGCATCGTGCTGTATGAGATGCTGACAGGCAAGCTGCCTTTCACTGGCAACGACCAGAGAGATTTGGCGCTGGCACACATTAATGATCCTGTGCCGCACGTGCTAGAGTCAAATCCGAATGTGCCGCCCATGCTCGACTGGATCATTCACAAGTGCATGTCCAAAGAGCCAAATGCGCGCTACTCGAACGCTGATCAGCTCGGTCGCGTGCTGATTGAAGTGCAAAAAGGACTGCGCGGCACAACAGCTGTGCCGATTAGCAAGCCAATGGGCTTGTCGCCTAGTCGCGGCGTGCCTGCCGTAGGTGCTAGTCAGCCTGTAGCGCCTGTGCAAGCCTCAAAGCCGCAGACGCCTGTGCCGCCGCGCGAGGCAACCAGTGGTCCGGTCAACCCATACCAAGTCAGCACGCCACAGAGCCCTATCTCGGTCACGCCGCCGCCTTATAGCGGCACGCCAAGCAGCGGCATTGTACAGCCACCGATCAAGCCTGTTGAGCCACCGCGCTACTATAGCCCTGCGCTTACGCGCCCAGCGCCCACGCAGCCTGCTCAGCCGCAGACTCCCAGCAATTGGGCAAGCGTTCAGCCGCCTGCCTCGCCAAGCTACCTACCCGATAATCGTCACAGCGCGCCCAACTATGACTACGGCATTCCACCAGCTGCTGAGCCGTTGCAGCCGCTCACGCTGATCTTGGGTGGCTTAGCGCTTATCGCTGTGCTGGGCGTGATCGTCTTGTGGTTAGCAGTTTGGAGCGCCTATAGCTGAGCAACTTGCACGAATGCATTGTCGGTAGCACTTTGCACGACCAAGTAGCCTAAAATCTTGGGCAGATCGCTGAAACGCATTTCGCACTGCCCATGCTAGACTTCGCCAAAATTTTTCCCACTGCCTAAAAGTTCACTTTGCTCAATGCGCCATACTCACACAGTGCCTAGGCACTGTGCTGGATATTTGCGTATGCCGCTCTACCAGTGTGCAATCAAAACTTGGACAGCGAGGAAAGGCTGAAGGGAATGACAGGCTCTCTAGTTCCGCCAACTGAGGAAAACGACCGTCCGTACTTGCTAGAACACGATGCATGCGCGCTAATTGCCAATATCCGCAAAGGCGGACGACCAACACACGGCAACCTCAAGCGCACTCTAGCAGCATTAGCGCGCATGGGACATCGCACAGGTGAAGTGCAAGGCGAAGGTGATGGTTGCGGCGTGCTGACCGATATCCCGCGCACCATCTGGACGCAGATCATGCAGCGCATTGGGCAACCAAGCGACCTTGCCCGCGATCCACACTTCTTCGTAGCGCATCTTTTCTTGCCACAGCAGGACACTGAGGCAATTGTGCGGCGTATCAGCGAAATTGCACAATTGCGCGTGCTGCAGATTGTCTACAGCGCACACGGACAGACGCGCTCTGAGATGCTCGGTCCGTTAGCGCGCGCACAAGAGCCAGTCTTCTGGCAACTGGCAGGCTATGCGCCGGCGCGCACAGTGCAAGACGCCAATGCGCGTCTCTTTGAGTTTCACCTTGAAATCGAGCGCGAGCTGCCTGTGCATGTGGTCAGCTGTAGCACGCATAGCGTTATCTACAAAGTGCGCGGTCACGTGGATACGCTTTACAAGTACTATCCTGACTTGCGCAACCCTGAGTTTGAGTCGGTCATCACCATTGGGCACTCGCGCTATTCCACAAACACAGAGACAGCTTTTGAGCGCGTGCAGCCGTTCTCATTGCTTGGTCACAATGGTGAAATCAACACAATTGCACGGCTGCGCCAAGAGGCGCGCATGTTGGGCGCGCAGCTCGTTCAAGGCGGCTCGGATTCTCAAGACCTGAATCGCCTGCTTGAGGTGCTGATTCACCGCTATGGCTTCACGCTGGCAGAGGCAATGGAGATCGCCTTTCCGCCTGTGCCAAGCGAGGCGCAAGCCTTGCCGCCTGAGATTGCAGCGCTCTATCGGCGCTATCGCATGGGTTGGGGCCCGTTCGCACAGGGTCCAGCTGCGCTTGTCACGCGCTACGGCGATGAATGCGTCTTCAGCGTGGATGCGCTCGGCTTGCGTCCACTCTGGTTCGGCGAGACTGAAAAGGACTACTATTTCTCGTCTGAGCAGGGCGTGGTGCCGTTAGAACAAAATGTGCGCGATCCGCGTCCGCTGGCGCCGGGTGAAAAAGTCGTGCTGACCATTCATCGCGGCTCAACCGTGCGCGTAATGAACGACTCAGAGCTGCGCCTTGAGGTCTTGCGGCGCGGACGCGCCTTAGCGCCTGTGCCGACGCCGATCATTCCGCACGAGGCGCCGACGTGGCAGGCGCCGTTGCCGCCTTGTAATGATCTCGAAACATGGCGCGCTGCAACTGGCTGGTACCGCTCTGACCGCGACATCGCCATTGAAATGGCGGACAAGGGCGCTGATCCAATTGGCTCGCTCGGCTATGACGGTCCACTTGCCGCGCTCTCCAGCGATGGCGTGCGCAACCTCTCTGAGTATTTCAAGGAAGCCGTAGCTGTCGTCACCAATCCTGCCATTGACCGTGAGCGCGAGACGGAGCATTTCAGCACTGAGGCAGTTGTTGGACCGCGTCCTAGCTTGCACGAGAACGATCCTGCTGACGAAGCAGCGCCGCTGACGCTGCGCTTGCCTGTCCTTGTAGGTGGACAGTACGCTGGCGCTACTCTGCTGGACTTCGGCGACTACGCTGAAGCGGCACAGCGGGCAGGTACACTGATGTATGAAGACGTGCTGGCTGCTTTTGGCAATCGCGCGCTAACTTTGGAGATGTGTATTCAACCTGATGAGACGGTTGAAAGTGCACTGGAGCGCTTGTCGGATGAGGCAGTACTAGCCGTTCGCAACGGTGCACGCTTGATCGCGCTTGATGACCGTCTTGCCTTCCGTGACGGCAACCTGTGGCTTGATCAGCACTTGGCACTAGCTGCCGTTGATCGCGCGCTGCGCCTTGCCAGTAATCCACGTGGGCAGAATTTACGGCGCAAGTGCGGCATTGTGCTGCGCGCAGCGGGTATCCGCAATCTGCATGACCTGATCTTGGCGGTTGCGCTTGGCGCTGATGCTGTCAATCCATACTTGCTGATTGAAACAGCTGTTGGGCGCAGCGGCAGACCAGAAGAGCGCGCTGAGCGCGTCATTAAGCTGCTGAGCGCGTTGGAGAAAGGTCTGCAGAAGATCACCAGCACAATGGGCGTGCATGAGCTGCGCGGCTACGGCAAGACCTTCGGCAGCATTGGTCTGTCAACACCTGTGGCAGAGGTGATGGGCTGCGTCAATTACTGCGGCAGCGCTGAGCGCGGTCTGACGTGGCAGATGATCTATGAAGAGGCGCAGATTCGCCAAAGTTACATCGCAGGCAAAGGTACACGCCTACCTAAGGAGACGCGCATTTATCCGCACATCTACAAAATGGCGCAACAAGTAGCACAAGGCGAGGTGGACTATACAGGCATCATGGAGCGCTTGAGCGAGATTGAGCGGACAACGCCTGTGGCGCTGCGGCATACGCTCGATTTCAAGTTCGATCCTGATAGCCGCGTTAGTCCTGAGGACGTAGACTTGAGCGTCGGGCGGCATTCCTTGCCGTTTGTGATCGCCTCAATGTCCTTCGGCTCGCAAGGTGAGATCGCCTTCCGCGCCTATGCTGAGGCTGCTTTCCGCTTGGATATGTACAGCTTGAACGGCGAAGGCGGCGAGATCAAGGATATGTTAGGCAAGTATCCTTATCATCGCGGTCAGCAAATTGCCAGCGGACGTTTCGGCGTCAACGCGGAGCTGATCAACTCGTCTTACCTGCTAGAGATCAAGATCGGTCAAGGCGCTAAGCCGGGCGAAGGCGGTCATTTGCCAGGCAAAAAGGTCAGCGCGAAGGTGGCAGCGGCGCGCAATGCCAGCATCGGCGTAGACCTGATCTCGCCGTCAAACAATCACGATATCTACTCAATTGAAGACCTCGCTCAGTTCATCGAAGAACTCAAGACCAGCAATCCACGTGCAAAAGTGGCGGTCAAGTTGCCCGTAGTGCCCGGAATCGGCGTGATCGCAGTTGGCGTAGCAAAGGCGAACGCTGACATCATCAACATCACAGGCTATGACGGCGGCACAGGCGCAGCACGTCTGCACTCGCTCAAATATGTCGGCTTGCCTGCTGAGATCGGCGTAGTTGAGGCGCACGCAGCGTTGCTCAAGGCAGGTCTGCGCGACCGAGTCGAAATTTGGTGTGACGGCGGCATGAAAAGCGGCACAGACGTGGTCAAGATGGTCTTGCTGGGCGCTAATCGTGTCGGCTTTGGCACTATGGCAATGGTCGCTATTGGCTGCACAATTTGCCGTAAATGTCAGACTGACACTTGTCACGTCGGCATTGCCACGCAGATAGAGACGAAAGAGCAAGCCATTGCGCACGGCTTGAAAGCCTTCGAGCCGCAGGTCTTCGAGGAAGCCGTTGAGCAGCTGGTGCAGCTCTTCACAGCCATTGGACAAGAGGCGCAAGAGATCACAGCGCGCTTGGGCTACACGCGCCTGCAGGATTTAGTTGGTCGCGCTGACCTGCTGCAGCAGGTGCGCTTGTGTGATCGCGTGGACATGACGCCGCTGCTGCAAGTTGCGCCGCGTCCGCCACGTCCGAGCAGCCAGCGCACAGTTGGACGCGCGCTGCGGCGTCCGCGCAACCACCTGACGGAAGTCATCAGCGAGATGGTGCTGGAGGCGCTTGAGGAAGGCGAGGATGTGATCACTTACGAAGACACAGAGGCGATGAGCATTGACCGCGCTGTTGGGACGCACTTGGTAGGTGCCTTAGTGCGGCGCTACGGCTTTGAGAATGGGCGCAGCATCGGCGGGCGCGAGACTTTGCGGCATAACGGAGCGCGTCCGAGAAAGATACGGCTGAACTTCAATGGCTCAACAGTGCCGGGCAACGGCTTGGCGGCGTTTCATGGCGCTGATGTTGAGGTGTTAGTGGAAGGCGGCACGCAAGATGGACTAGGCAAGTGTGCCATCGGCGGGCGCGTGGCAGTGCTGAAAGGCATGAACACAAAAGGTGTGCGCGTCGGCGGCAGCGTCGGCAAGAGCTTCGCCTATGGTGCTCAGCGCGGACAGTTCTTTGTGCAGGGCAACGCTGATAGCCGTGCTGGCGTGCGTCTCTCAGGGGCAGACATCGTGATCGGCGGCGAAATAACTGAGCC
>JANWYI010000036.1 GCA_025055255.1 Anaerolineae bacterium
AATAACAAAAACTGTGCTATGCTGTGAACCGTAGTCTACGATAACTATACGTACCGATATCTGATCGCTAGGCAACTATGATGACTGCGCTGAGTGAAGCGCACTCAAGGCTGCTGGACAACGTGCGATAGGTAGCTTGAGCTGTCTTGTCCACTTTTTGAAAGCGTCTAGCTTGACTGAATTGACAAGGTGCGTGAAAACTCTAACCTGATTTTTAACAAGCCTACATTCGGCGACTCGTGCGCACAGAGCGCGTTCAGTATATTGAGTTTTGAGCGAGTTTGGCATAGTCTATAGGTGAACTTTGGTGTATCGTAGTCTGAGAGCAGCAGTGTTGGCTCACGGCTTGTGCAAGGCTGCGCCTGATGCCTTGTTCGTTCTTTCTCTAGCTAGGATGTGATAGGTAACTATGCCAGCAGACCCTGAAGTACTGATCCATCAGCTTGAAAGCCTTGTCAAGGACAAGCTGCGCGCTACGCCACCGCCGCCGCCTGATGAGCGTGCGCGTCTGATGGAACTGCTCGCTTTTGTCGGCAAGCTGAGTGGCATTCAGCGCCTGCGTGAGCTGCTCATCAAGACTCAGCGCGAGCTGGAGGAAGCGCGCAGCGCGCCGCTAGAATACGGCATTTTTCTAGGTGTCTGTCCGCCGCGCCCGAAGCGGCAAATCCTCGATGAGAACGGTCAGCCAATCGAGTTGGGCAGCGATAACGACCTGCTGTGGGAAATGCTCTCCGACGTGCTGAACGACGCCATAGGACGCGCCGTTCTGCCTGATGAGCGCAAGCGTCTTGAGATGCTGCGCGACGAACTCCACGCCATTCTGGTCACTCAGCGCGATGTTATCGTAGGCTACAACGGTCAGCGCCTTGAAGTGAAGCTCGCTGCGCCTGACCTGCCCATTGACCAATTGCGCGAAGGTCAGCAGGTTGTCTTGAATCGGTCGCGCAACGTCGTCGGCATTCGGCAAGACTTTTTGCGCGGTGAGACTGCTGAAGTGACGGCAATTCTCAGCCCTGATAATGCAGCGCGCGTCCTAGCAGCGCCTGATGGTGTGAACTTGCGCGTGCAGTGGCTCAGTGGCGAAAAGTTCAGCGTGCTGTGCGATCCTGCACTGGCTGAGACGCTCAAGCGCGGCGATATTGTGCAGATTGATGCCAGCGGTAAGCATGCCGTTGCTAAAGTACGTCCGCGTCTGCGCGTGCGCGTTGGTAGCACAGAAGCTGTGGTTGAGATCAGCGATCACCTTTTCCAGCAAACCGTTGAGATTGGCGACGTTGTGCGCGTTGATCCGCGCATTGGCATTGCCTTCGAGAAGCTGCCTGCTCAGGAGAGCGGCAGTCTGATGCTTGAGCAAGTGCCAGACGTGCGCTATGAAGATATCGGCGGCTTGGATGAGCAGATTGTCACTATCCGCGACGCTATCGAGCTGCCCTACATCCATCGCAACTTGTTTGATGAGTTCCAGCTTGACCGTCCAAAGGGCATTCTGCTCTACGGACCGCCCGGTTGCGGCAAGACGCTGATCGCCAAGGCTGTGGCGAACTCGCTAACGCTCAGCATTCGCGCGCACCTGACGCGTCTCGCTCAGCTGATCGAGATTTACATGAAGCTACGCGCTAATCCGCACGACTCTGAGGCACTTGAGGCATTCCGTGCGCTGCGCGGCAATGACGCAACTCCCAATCTGTTCGAGATCGCTGAGGAGCTGCGCTTAAACGAGGTTGACTTAGATGACCCAAGCGCTTCGCTGGCTCGCATTAACGAGGTGCTGCGCCGCAAAGACGGCATCCGCAGCTATTTCCTGAACGTCAAGGGGCCGGAGCTGCTTAACAAGTACGTCGGCGAGACCGAGTCGCGTATCCGCAAGATTTTTGAGGAAGCAAAGGCACGCGCCTCGTTCTACACGCCTGTAGTCATTTTTTTTGACGAGATGGAAGCGCTCTTCCGCACGCGCGGCAGCGGACGCTCGTCGGATGTAGAGACGACGATTGTGCCGCAGTTCCTTGCTGAGATGGACGGCGTAGAAGGCAGCGAGAACGTTATCATCATCGGCGCAAGCAACCGTTCCGACATGATCGATCCTGCTATCCTGCGTCCTGGTCGGCTTGACGTGAAGATCAAGATCAACCGTCCAACGCAAGAAGCAGCGCTGCAGATCATGGCACTCTACTTGACGCCCGACTTGCCGCTAAGCGACGCTGACCTGCCACAAACGCCTGAGAGCTACGGACGCAACGTCACCTTCAAAACGGCAACGGCGCGCCGTTGCATTGAGCTGTTCGGCGCTTTCCTGCCTGAAAGCACGCGCGCAGCCTTGCTTGAGGCATTGCCGGAGAAGCATGACGTGCGCAAGGCACTCGATCCGCGCGAGCCGAAAGGCGCTGCCCTGCGCGCAATAGCAGCAGCTGATGCTGAGGCACAAGCACTGCTGACTGAAATTGCGCGCCGCGAGCAACTTGCTGAGGCGTTGATCGTAGAGACATTAAACGTTCTCTACAGCGCCACTAGCCGTTTGGAAACGTCCGTGCGCACACCTAGCGGCGCAGATGAGCGCTTGGTTTTTCCGCTGCGCGATTTTTCAAGCGGCGCTGTGCTGATGAGCCTTGTCTCACGCGCTAAGAAAATGGCGCTCAAGCGGCAAATTGCAACAAGCAGCGGCAAAGTTGGTATCACGCTTGCTGATCTGCGCGCTGCGCTCGCTGATGAGTTCCGCGAGAATGCTGAGCAGTTCATAGCACACTGGCTGAATGAGAACATCGGCGTCGGCGTGGCACGGCAAGGCGACATTCGCGCTGTGAAAATCTTCCTTGAAGCGCTTGAGGACGATCCGTGGGGCATTGAGAAGCGCAAACCGTATCGAACAGCGCAACCACACGCACAATCCAGTGGCGCTTAAGCGGACATTCGTAGCATGGAGAGGGTCTTTTGACAACACCAAAATTGGTTGGCATTGAAACAGAGTACGGCATTTTCGTGCTGAACGCGGCGACTTCGAATCCGTTCACTGCCTCGCGCTTAGTGCTTGGGCAGTGCCAAGAGGCGGGCGCGCTCTTGCGCCGCCAAAAGGTCAAAGAATCGCGCTTGGCGCAAGCACGGCGCGCACAACAAGCTGCTTACGCCGCTCCAGAGGCGCAAGACATTCGCCTGCTGGACTCCGGCGAGCCATTGGTTGAAATGATCGATTCGGGACAGCCTATCCGCGCCGAGACCTACATGGCAACTTACGGCTGGGACTACTCTAGCCTGATGCTGCCTAACGGATCGCGTTTCTACATTGACCACGCGCACCCTGAGTACTGCACAGCTGAGACGCGCTTGCCGCGCACAGCAGTCGCGGTTGACAAAGCTGGGGAGATCATTGTAGAGCGCGCCCGCCAACGCGCCAATGCCAGCCGCGCTCTAGCGCCGGGCGAGGAAATTGCTATCTACAAGAACAACAGCGATCACAAGGGCAACAGTTACGGCTGTCATGAGAACTACTTGCTCTCAGCGTCGCTCTATGAAGACTTGATCATGCGTCGCTTTCATCGCACGTTGCGCGTCCTGATTCCGTTCCTCACTAGTCGCGCCATCTTCTGCGGATCGGGCAAAGTTGGTTCAGAGAATGAGAAAGCAGCTGATGGCTACCAGTTGACACAGCGCGCTGACTTCTTCGAGACGCTGATCGGCTTGCAGACAACGCACAATCGTCCGCTCATCAACACACGTGATGAGCCGCATGCCGCACGTGACGAGTATCGCCGCCTGCATGTCATTTTAGGCGATGCTAACATGGCAGAATATGCCACGTTCCTCAAAGTCGGCACGACTCAGATCATTCTCTCCATGCTTGAGGACAATGCTATTGCGCTCAACTTCACTTTTGATGATCCCATTGACGCTTATCAGGCGATCTCGCGTGACTTGACCTTCAGCCGTCCGCTGCCGTTAGATAATGGCGGCGCAATCACGGCGCTAGAGATGCAGCGCCAGTTCTACGCTGCAGCGCGCGACTACGTCGAGGCAAATTCAAGTGCATTCGCTGATGACTTGCTGGCGGCGTATCGAGAGGTCTTGCACGTCTGGGCAGACACACTGGACAAACTCGGACGCGATTGGCGACTGCTCAGCACACGCTTGGACTGGGCGATCAAGCGCAACCTGATGGAACGCTACTTGGCGAGTCAACGCACAGATTGGTCACAAGTGGCGCTGTGGGAACTGCCCATTGAACTCACATTAGACCAGACGCGCGAAATCATGGGCGAGAGTCCTGAGGAAGTGCAAGCGGCGATCAGGCGGCTGCATGGCGTGCGCGGCAGCTATCTTGAGAGCTACATGGCGCGTCACAAGCTCAGCTACGCTGACTATTGGCGGCAACGCGAGATTTACTTCAGCCTACGCCGTCTTGATCTGGAATATCACGACATTCGGCGCAGCGCTGAGCCACGGCAGAACGGCATTTTCTATCGTTTGCAGGCAAGCGGCGCTGTGGAACGTCTGCTGACCGACGCCGAGATTGAGCCATATGTCACAACGCCGCCTGAAGATACGCGCGCTTACCTGCGCGGCACACTCCTAGCGCGCTTTGGCGAGTACGTCTCGCACGCCGACTGGTCTGAAGTCAGCTTCCGCGAGCCGTACATGACGCATGATTTCTACCTTGCTATGCCTGATCCGCTCAGCGGCACGCGCGCGGAGGTCGAGGCGCTTCTGAACGATGTCACAGACTTGCAAGGGCTAGTGCGCGCCTTGAAGCCGATCACACAGCCTTACTATCGCAGTTACGGCACATATGACAGCTACAGTTATGGAGGATACTAGCAATGAGCAATCAGGAACAACTCACTCGTGGTCAGCAGAGCCTGAGCAGCGAACCGAGCAGCCTTGCCCAGAACTCAGGGATGCCTGCGCGCGACATCATTGACGACGTGCTGGGCGACTTCTTTGGCAGTGAAGACTTGCCTGTTGAGACAATCGGCGGCGAAGCGCAGCAACGTCCAGAGTTGCGCACCATGCGCTCAGAGGAGTTCGTGCGCCGCTTCCGCCAAGAGACGGGTCAGTGAGCAGTCTGTGCAGAGATAGCATTAGCGCTATCTCTGCATACTAAGCCAAGATGTGCAATGCGTGAACGAATCTTCAGTCTAGAGACTGAGTACGGCGTCTCATTTTTGAGCGACCGATCTACAGGTGATTCAGGTTCCGGACGCGGCTCAGGCGAGCCGACCAAAGAGACACTTGTCAGCGCTTTGCGTCATGCCCTGACTGACGCCGTCGGGCTGAGTGAGAGCTCGTTTATCACCACAGGCGCTAAGTTCTATCACGATGTCGGTCATGCCGAATGGGCACATCCAGAGTGCCGCAGCGCGCGCGAGATTGCGCTCTACGATAAAGCCGCTGATGCGCTGCTGGCGTACTTGTTGCCGCGTGCGCAAGAGCTGCTGCGCGCCGATGGCTTTCGCGGACGCCTTCTAGTGGTCAAAAACAACGTAGACGTTCACGGCAATACCTACGGCTGTCATGAGAACTACATGGCAGAGCGCGAGACTGTTTGGCTCGACCAAGAAGACTACCTGCGGCTTTCAGTCCGCTACCTTGTGCCGTTCTTGGCGACGCGCCTGATCTTATGCGCGCCGGGACGCATTGGGCTGGGTCGGCGCGGCGAACAAGGCTTCGCCTTTCAGCTTGGTCAGCGCGCTGACTTCATCAACGCGGTTGTCTCGCGCGATACACGCGACATGCGCGGCATTTTCAACATCGGGCGCGAAAATGAGCCGTTCAGTGAAGGCAACTATCGCCGTCTGCACCTGATTCTAGGCGATGCATGCATGTCAGGCTACGGCACGTTCTTGAAAGTCGGCACAGTCGGCTTGCTCTTGCGCCTGTTGGAAGACCTTGAGATCGGCTCTGTTCCGTACCTGAAGGAACCTGTGCGCGCTATGCACACTGTCTCGCGCGATCCAAGCTGCACAGCGTTGCTGCAGCTCTATGATGGACGGCAAATGACGGCAATTGACATCCAGCGCATTTACTTGGAGCAGGTCATGCGCTATGCCGAGCGCTATCCGACTTCTGATGAAGAACGTGAGCTGATCTTGCTCTGGGCAGAGACGCTAGATGCTTTGCAGTACAATCCTGCGCAACTCTTCGGCAAAATTGACTGGGTTACTAAGAAAAGCGTGCTGGATCGGCTGTTAGCGCAGCATGGCATGAGTTGGGAGACGCCTGATCTCGACAAGCATCCGATCCGTTACAAATTACAGGAGCTGGATATCCAGTATCATAACGTTGATCCAGCCCAGAGCCTGTTCTACAAGCTGTTGCGCAGTCAGCGCGGTCCAGAGGCACTTGATACGCTTTGGGACACTGAGTCTGTGCGCATGGCACAAAGTACGCCGCCGCTGTATACGCGCGCGCGCGTGCGCGGCGCTGCGATTGCCTCAGCGCGGCGGACAGGTGGACGCATTGAGGTGAAGAGTTGGACTGAAATGAGGATTGGTGGTCAGCGCGTAGAAATGCACGATCCGTTCGCCTATTTCTCAGCTGAAGTCTACGCTCTGCTGAAAGAAGGCAGGCTGCCAAGCGCTTGAAACGAGAGGTCATTATGTCTGATCGTCCTACGCGACCTGAGTCAGAACAAGAGATACACGCTTCTCAAGCAACTGGGCGCGACAGAGTACTGGAATTGCTTCAGTCGCTTGTATATCGGCAAAGTGTGTCGGCACACCCTTCGCCTGCTCGCCAGCCAGCTGAAAACGTGCCGCCACGTCCATTTGGTCTCTTCAGCAATCTGTTCGGCGTGCGCAGCGCACCGCGCAGCTCAGGTGATGCTCAAAGTGTACAAGACCGTGACGCCGCTGCTGAGATGCTGCTGACTCTCGCTCACACACTGCAAACACACGAGGAGCACAGCCCTGCCATTTTGCAACACGCTCTGGTCAGCCTAGGTAAGGTCGGCAACGCTGCTGAGCACTTGGCACTGGTAGTGCCCTTTTTGGACACTAGGTGGGAGCAAGGCGTGCGCCTTGCTGCGGTCAGCGCAGCAGGTAATCTAGGCGGTGAAGCGGCTGTTGATGCGTTGATTAGCCTGTTGAATGACCCAGATATTGTCGTCCGCTGGGAAGTCCAAGCTGTGCTTGACCGTTTGCTAACAACTAGCACATCGGAGACGCCATTTCAAGCGGCTCAGGCAACATCTGCAGAGTCAGCAGCTGATGAGACGACAACTGAACTGCCCTTCTGAGCAGATGAGGTGCTGGGAATGCCTGTTCTAACCTTTCAAAACGCTGATGGTAGCCTGAGCGAATACGCCTTCTCCGACGCTGAGCCTGTTTTGCTGCGTGTCCGCGAGAATGGCGGCGCACGCCTAGGCATTGGCGAGGGCAAGCCACAGGCGGTTATCACACGGGCGAAAGTTTATCAAGTGCCGCTAGTAGTTAATCTGAGCGGCGACGCGCGTGTGCGCGTAAATGGACGGCGCGTAGTGACGCTGCGCGTATTACGGCAAGGCAGCCGTCTGCAGATCGGCGACCTTGAGATGACTTTCTGGGAGATGACGTTGCAGGATGTCGCAGCAGGCTCTGTCCTAGTCGGCAAACGCTGCCCTGTTTGCCGCTTGGCATATTGCGCAGGTGACGAAGTGGTAGTCTGTCCGCGCTGTGGCGTGCCGCATCACAAGGAGTGTTGGTTTGAGCACGAGTTTTGCTCTAATTCGGGCTGCTTGTATCCAATTCGCACTACACTAAAGCGCCTGTTAGCGGCGCGCAGCATTGTAGTCGAGCAGCTTGCCGCCAACAGTCAGCTCGTGTCACAAACCATGCGTTGCCAAGCAGGCACGCCAGGCATAGATGCTCAACCATTTCAAGCAGGGCAATACGTGATATATTGTCCAAACCGAAAGTGCAATGCTGCTTTTCATCTTGAGTGCTGGGTGAGCATGGGAAATTGCCCTGCTTGCCATAAGTACGATGTGAGCAAGCTCCTGCGTTCAGTGTTCACGCCGAACACGCCACCATATCTTGGTGAAGAGGACGCCGCTGCTGAGGAAGCTGATGCATGAGCGACCTGATTGAGCTAGCTGATGGAAACGGATTGATTGAAATTAGTGCGCCCAGCACTGATCGCTACGCTACGCTAAAGCTGATTGATTGGTGGGATCACGCTAAGCTGCGTCGGGCGAAAGTGATGGTTGTTGGTGCAGGCGCTTTGGGTAATGAGGTGCTGAAGAACCTAGCGCTGCTCGGCATCGGCTACATTTTTCTCGTGGATTTTGACACGGTCGAGGCGGCGAATCTCTCGCGCTCAGTGCTGTACCGCGCCGAAGACGCTGGCAAACGCAAAGTAGACGTGGCTGCAGCGCGCTTGCGCGAGATCAATCCTGACGTGCGCGTAGCGACCTTTCACGGCGATGTGACACGCGCGCTTGGACAAGGTATTTATCGGCGCATGGACGTGGTGATCGGCTGTCTGGATAATCGTGCGGCACGTCTAGCTGTGAACCGAGCGTGTTGGCGCTATGGCGTGCCGTGGATTGATGGTGCGCTGGACGTACTAATGGGCATTGCGCGCGTTTTTGTGCCTGATCAAGGCGCTTGCTACGAATGCACAATGACTGAGGCAGACTACGATCTGGTCAACGTGCGCTATCGCTGTCCGTTGATGCGCCCTGACGAGCTGCAAGAAGGCAGGCAACCAACTACGCCGACAAGTGCCTCGCTCGTAGCAGCGTGGCAAGTGCAAGAAGCAGTCAAGCTGTTGCACGGCTTGCCTGTGCCAGCAGGCAAAGGGATTTATATCAACGGTCACACTTACAGCACCTCGCTTCTGACGTACACGGAGCGCGCTGATTGCTTCAGCCATGCCCAAGCGCGCGCTGTTGTCACTGAGTTGCCCTTGAGCGTCGCTTATCTGACCGTAGGCACATTCTATGCCGCTATTGAGCCAATTCTGGCTGCCGAAGGCGCTGAAAATGCCGCGCTCTTGCCTGAGCAAGAGATTATTAGCCGCTTTTACTGTCCCACTTGCAATGTCAATACGCCTGTGTACTGCCCTTACGATGCTGTAATGCCAGATGGTGCAACTTGCCCGACCTGTGGCACGCCGCGTTTGCCCAGCATTCTCAGCCGCCTGCCACTTAGCGCTGAGTCGCCCGCTGCTGAGGTGCCATTGACGCAACTGGGCGTCCCGCCGCTTGCCGTGCTACAAGTTGCGGCGCGCATACAAGGCGCTGAGCGCATTTTCTGGTTTGAGCTAGGTGCGGATGCACAGCCATATCTCGCTGCATGGTCTGAGTGAAGGAGATGAGAACATGCCAAGCTATACTGACCGCCGCAACAATCGCCTGAAGCATGAGTTTGAGCGCATTCAGAGCGTGCGCCGTCCCGGCAGCTTAATTGAGGTCTATTGCGCTGACTTGAGCGCTGATGAGGCAAGCGCCTATCTTGGACGCTCGATGTCTCGCCAAGAGTTCAACCAGATCATCAACAATGGATTGCGCGGCTTTTTGACGCCGGAGCAGTTCACGGCGAAGTTCCCAAATCAGCCGCCAGAAAAGTACCTGTTGGTTTTCAACTGCGTAGGCTTGCGTCAAGACGCTGCAGGTAACGTTGTTGAGACCACTAATCACGCAATGGAAGTCATCTTCAATGTGGATTATCCCGTCAAGCCGCCGCGCTTCGTCTGGCTGACGCCAATTTGGCACCCGAACATCTACGCGCCGTTCATCTGCAACGCTGATCTCGCCTTTCCAATCTCTGCCACGCTCGATCAAATTGCTGTAATGACGGCGCGTATGGTACAATACCGTCACTATAACATGGACGATCCGCTTGCTATGACGCATAATGTGGTTGCGTGGCTGAAGACACAGCCTGAGAGCCGTTTCCCTGTTGACTCGCGTGACGTGCTGACAGGCGAGCTACCGCGCACGCCGCTGGTCATGCGGCGCATTGGTGGCTTTGTGGAGTGGGTAGACGGCGTGCCAACTGAGAGCAGCGCTGTGATGGGCGATCTGGTTGAATTGATAGGGTAGCGTATGGACGAGTCACAGCCGATTCAGGCTGCGCTGAGCGCACTGGCAACACAAGGCTGGCAGGTGAGCGCCAGCGAAGGCGGTTGGCTGCTGCAGCGCGAGGCATACACAGTCTATGCCGATATAAACGCGCGCTGGCTGTATTTCAGCTTGCCTGTGCTGCAGACGCAGCCTGCAGCATACTACCTGCAAGCATCGCGGCGACTGTATCTGTGCAAATACAGCTGTGATCCGCACGGACAGCTGCTCTTACAAGCAGAGTTGCCACTCGCTGATCTAGAGCGCACTTACATCCACACCACAGTTGAGGCGCTGTGGCGTGCAGCACAGCAGCATGATTTGCCGCTCGTCAACCAAGCAGCGTCTGTACCTGCTGAGCCAAACATTGAATACTTTCCTCGCCATGCGCTCGATATTTACTTCAAGGGACTGCGTCATGAAGGCTGGGGCTTTCGCAAGCCGATCAGCGTGAACGAATATCACTTCCACTACAAAGCGCCTGAGCGTCCATTCGAGGTCTACTTGGCGTTCAATGCGGCATGGGCGTACTGGCAAGTGCCAATTCTGGAAGGCGCTTCCGCAGCGGCTTGGTGGCGTAGCGCTGAGCGCGAGACGCTGTGCCGCTACCTGTTGGCGGTCAATGAGCAACTTTACTGGGCGCGTTTTGCGCTAGACAATGAAGGCAATGTGCTGCTATTGCTGGACGTGCCGCTCTCGCTCTTCACATTGGAGCGCTTTCGTTTGAGTGCGCAAGCTGTGGCACAATATGCTGCAGATTACGCTTACGAAGTGCTGATCATGTCAGAGCTAGGACGCGATGAAGCACTAGCACGCTTTCTCACGCCAAATCTGAGCGAAAGGTTAGAGTTTCATAACTAACCGATCAAAAGGATCAAATTTGTGAGTATACTGTGTGTGTAGGCTATCCTCCGTTTGCCGTGCGCGGTGAAGCGGTGATAGTGAAACCAATCGCAAGTTCAATTGTATGAAGGAGATACGGCTGATGTCGGCAACTGCTACCTCTAACAAGATTCGTCTGTTTCTGGAAGACCACACTGGCAACAAGCGCCGTGAAGCGCGCATTGCCGCCGAGACGCCTGTGCGCGAGTTGGTGCCTGCACTGATCACTGCGCTCGGCTTAGCAACGACTGATCCACGTGGTCGTCCGCAGCAGTACCACCTTGCCTACGAGAACCGCCAACTGCAGATGGAAGAGACGCTTGAGTCGGCAGGCGTGGTCGAAGGCGCAACGCTCACCATGGTGCCAGAAATGACCGCTGGCTGAGCGTATTGGCAGCTCACTGTTCATCGGTACAGAAGCCGCCCGCCACGAGCCACAGGCTTTAGGCGGGCGTGCATTTTGAAAGCGCAGACCGCATCAATTCATCCGCATCTTTGGGAAATTGGCGCATACTCAGGCTATGAAATACCTTACATTGCACGTCACCAGCAACGATGGTGAGCTGCTCTACGCTAAGGACGTAGAGGTCGCCAACTTGTGCGAGGCGTTTATCCGTCGGTTGGTCTCAGGCTTAGTAGAAAAGGCTGTTATCCGCAATGGTGAGCATTACACAGCGCGTCTAACGCCGCGCTACAACAACACCATGCGCGCACAAGGCATAGCAGCTGTTCTCAGCGCGCCGCTGCCTGCCCAAGAGTCGTGGATTGCTTTGCACTATGAGCCAAACACACGTCCCGATCAGCCTGTGATCTACTTCACACTTGAGCTGTACGTCCACGAGCGCAACTTGCTGATCGAGTACGACTTTGCGCCACACGAAATCAGCGCTGATTTCATTGCCTACGGCGTTGAGCAGGCGCTGCTTGGCTTGGGCGTCCTGCAAAATGGTCAGCTCTACCGCTTGCGCTTCTATGCCAAAGATGATGATGAGGCGCAGTTTGACAAAGAACACCTGCCGACACTTGAGCGCAAAGCAGCCAGCTTAATCGAATTCCTCTCGGATGAGCCTGAAACGCCTGCTTTTCCTTTCCGCGACCCAAGTGCCTATCCAAGCGTTGTGCTAGTTGGTCAAGGGTTGCTCCAGCCCGACGATATCCGTATCTTTGTGCGCCGTAACACTTACGATGCGCTTTTGCAAGCAGCCAAAGCGAGCGACCGTGTTGAGGTAGGTGGCATTTTAGTCGGCAACGTCTACCGTCCAACTGATGGCGGACGACTGATTGTAGACGTGAGCGATTTCATCGTTAGTGCAGGCTTGATCTCAAGCCTGACTGAGTTACGCTACACCTTCGAGAGCTGGCAGAGTCATCAAGCACAGCTGCGTCAACAGTTTCCCGGCAAACGCATCGTTGGTTGGTACCATACGCACGTCGTCGCTGTGCCAACTAGCAACAGTGAGAACGTCGCTACACAGGATGAAGAGTCGCCAAGCAGCAGCGGCACAACGATGTTCTTCTCGCAGCACGACATATTCATGCACAGTCAGTTCTTCGCTGATGAGTGGTATGTGGCGCTTGTGCTCGATCCGTGGGGAAAAAGTTTGTTCTTCCAGTGGAAGAACGGTCGAATTGTGCCTTGCTTTGCCTATCATCTGTATGCTGACTTAGGAGTAGCTTCATGACAACATTACTGCGCTCAGTCTGGCAGTTTGAGGCAGAGGCACAAGGTTTGATATGTGCTTTCTCGCCTGATGAGCAACTTCTGATTGCTGGCGCTGAAGATGGCACTATTTACGCCTTTGAGCGCAATGGCAGGCTGCGCTGGAAGCAGCAAATCGTCGGCGAGGCATTTCGTTTTGCACTCTCGCGGCGCAGCAATATCCTTGCCATTGGCACAATACGCGGCGCAGATACAAGCGTGTTGAACTTTGAGACAGGTGAGCTGTTATGGCGCTTCACAGGCGATGCGCAGACGAAAGCAGGTGTTGGCGTCACAGAAGATGGTGAACGGATTTACAGCGGTGATGATGACGGCAAAATTCGCTGTTTTTCGCGCAACGGCAGCTTGCTGTGGCGCTATGAGTGCAATCACAGGAAAATTTCACGTCTGAGCGTCACACCTGACGGCAGGCGTGTTGTCTTCGGCGGCAACGATCACATTTACTGCCTAGATGGCTGGACAGGCGAGCTACTCTGGAGATACCGCACAGGCGGCGAGGTCTGGGCAGGTGCGCGCATTCTACCTGATGGATCGGTAGTGATCGGCGGCTCAAACGATCAGCATGTCTACCTGATAGATGAGCTAGGCAATCTAATATGGCGCTACAAGTTAGGCGGCAACGTTAACATTACCTATCCAACAGCTGATGGCGCCTTCATTGCTGCAGGCTCAACGGACTCGTGCGTTTACCTCCTTAGTGGCAGTGGACAGCTGCTCTGGAAGTACCGCACAGGCGATAGCATCTACGGCTTGAGCTTGAGCAATAATGCTGAATTTGTAGCAGTTGCCTCTTATGACCGTTGCATCTATCTGTTCAACCGCGAAGGCAACCTGCTTGAGAAACTACGCACAGGTAATCAGGTCTATGTGGTAGATATCACGCGCGATGGACGCTACATTGGCTCATTCGGCTTTGACAAGCGCGTCTACTTGTTGGAAAACTGCTATGCAGCGCGCACAGAGACTGAGCGCATTGAAGTGTACAGCGTGCTCAAGCAGCGTGTAATCGGACAGGTTCGGCGTGCCTTCGTGGATAATCTCTACTATGGACTATGCTACTGGTTCGAACAGTTCAACCAGCTGCTGCGCCGCAGCGAATTCGATTTGTGCGACGCGCTGATTGCTGAAGCACGTCAGGAAGGTTATCCATTCACGCCTGCTGAACAGCGCTTCGTGGATAGCCGTGAAGGCACTGTCCAGCTCAAGCGTGGCATCGCTGCACAACGTAAAGGCAACTTCGACGCTGCTGAGACCTTTTACAAGCAAGCAATTGCGCTACAGCGCAAGGCAGGTTGTCCAATTTGTGAAAGTCAAGCACAGTTAGCCTTGCGCCTGCTGACTGAAGAGCGCCAAACTGGTCAGCGCGATCCACTGCTCGATAAGACCTACGATGAGGTTATGGCACTGGGCAGCAGTGAGGCGCTTCTCACAGCGCGACTGGTCAGCGCGCCACCTGAGCACATGCCGCTGATCATCCGCGCTGCTGCAAAGGCGCGCTTGGTCAAGCCGCTCTTGCAGGCGCTCAAGAGCGCTGATCGGCGCTTGCAAATGTTAGCAATTGCCACGCTCAATCGCTTCACAGAGATCAGCGACCTTGCGCCGATCAGAGCTGCTCTCAAACATGAGAGTCCTTTTGTGCGTTGGCAAGCAGCTGCTATCCTCAGCCGTCAGAAAAACCTGCCGCCCGACTTTGCGCGAGATTTGCCTGATCTGATCGCCGCAGAACGCGATCCTGATACGCGCCGCATTCTGGTCGAGATTGCCGCACACCTCAAAATTGAGAATCTGACTCCGTTGCTCGTTCCACTGCTAGAAGACTCTGATAACGATCTGCGTTGGAGCGTTGTGACGGCGCTAGGCAAAGTTGGCGATAGACGTGCTTTGCCTGCTCTGCGCAAGACTGCAGAAGGCTACACGCTCTCTGAGCTCAGCATTCACGATGCTCTGCAGCGCGCTATTCGTGAGATTGACCAGCGCTTCCCGCTGCCAAAGCTGAGCAGTTGGAATGCCTTGCGTCCGTACAGTCCTGAGCGCAGAGCCGCGAAACTATATTGGCAAGGCGAGGCTATCCTGTTTGTAGGCACTCTCAGCAACGCCAGAGGTCACTCGCGCTTTTCGTTTGTGATCACTGATCAACATGGCAATGAACAATATCGCTTAAGTCTAAGCTATGCCGAGTTCGTCACACACACTGAACGACTGCGCACAAAGTTAGAGGCGCAGCTTCAAGCGCCGCTGACTCCGCCAATTGGTGGCATGGTCGGCTCTGTCAGCGCTCAAACAGCCTACGAAGATGACGATGAAGGAGACTCAGAGGTCTTTGAAGAGAGCGATGAACATGAGGAAGAAGATGAAGAACCTGCTCCGCCGCCGCCTGTCAATCTAGAGGCACATTCAGGCGCGTTGTGGGTGCTTGTATCGGCTGATCTCGCGCGCACATGGCGGACAGGAACGTACACTGCCACACTTTATGTGCTGGATGAGTCCACTGGACTAGATGAGTCGATTGGCGCGCTAAATTTCGTCTATCTCGATGATGCGCGCATAGAAAATGCACGTCTTTCGCTGAGCAACAGCTCACTTAGCACTGAGTTAGGCATTGTTGTTGAATACGTCGAGACAATTTACCTGTTGGTGCGCCTTGCAGCTTTGCCGCTTGGCACAGAGCTTCGCGCTGAGGTGTGGTATGGCGCACCTGACTCAGGTGAGTTAGTGCTGAGCGAGACGCGCCTTAGCACAACTGAAAGTGACACCAGTCTTCAATTTCGGTGGCAGCGACCGCACTGGCGCGTTGGAAACTACACTGCGTGCTTCTCCGTGCGCAATAAGGTCAAATGGACGCGCACTTTTGAGGTTAAGCCCTACAACTATGATCATTGGCAAGCACTGCCTAATGACACGCCGTACCTGTGGGACTTTTTCGGGCGTCACTTGATTCATACAGGACGCAGCAGGGCGCTTATTGAGACTGTCAAAGACTTACGCTACCTCGTTACAAAGACAGCGCTATGTCGTCCGCAGGCTGTTGAGGCTGACCTCAACCTTGCCGTTGCTCATGCCCCTCAGGATTCACAGCTCCTCGCCTTGCAGCGCGAGTATGCGCGCATCCACCATATCCTGGACATTGCGCAGAAGAGTGATGAAATCGCCACAACGCTCACTTTGTGGCTGGGCAATGTGCCTGAGTTGAGACCATTAGTGGAGAGCTTTGAGCGCACGCTTGCTCTGCCACGTCTTACTCGTTGGCACGACCTGCCTGCCATGCATCCCGCACTCATCCGCACGTTACGCGGTCACACGGAAGCTGTTTTAGACTGCGCATATAGTCCAGATGGACACCTGTTGGCGACCGTGTCTGAAGATCAGTCAGCGCGCTTGTGGAACGTACAGACAGGCAACATGCGCGCTGCGTTGCGCGGCTTGAGTCATCGTCAACATAGCTGTGATATCAGTCGAGACGGCAAATGGCTGATCAGCAGCGGCTGGCAGCAGCTGCAGCTGTGGGATATCGAGCGAGGCACGCGTGTGCGCGTCTTCAGCGGGCACAGCAGCACTGTACCCAACAGCGTTTTCCATCCTGATAGCCAGCATCTGCTCTCAGTAGGAACTGATCGCACAGTACGCCTGTGGGAAGTGGCAAGTGGCAGTGAGGTGCAACGCGTCGAATTAGCTTCCGAACAAGAGCCGACTGCTGTTGCTTTTGTCGGCAATGGTGAACAATTCTGCTCAGTCCACAAGAATGGCGAGCTATTCCTATGGCGCACGCGCCCTATGGAAGTTCTCCAGCGCCATGATGTCTCCAGACGTGCGCTCTCTGCACTCGCCATCAGTCCTGATGGTGAGTTTGCAGCGGTTGGTGGTGAGAGCCATGACGTATTGGTCGTGCCCATTCGTCGGCGCGGACCGACTCGTCATTTTAGCGGACACACTGGTGCAATTCATAGTGTCGCTTTTAGCCCTGATGGTGAGTGGTTGGCGTCATCCAGCGCTGATGGCAGTCTACGCTTGTGGCGCTGGCGTACACAGCCCAATGCGCAGATCACTTTGCACGGTCATTTGCAGCCAATACGCGGCATAGCCTTTAGCTATGACGGTAAGCAACTGGCAACTGCTTCCGCTGACCGAGATGTGAAAGTTTGGGACGTGCCGCGCCTGCTGCAAAATTTGGCAGTGCATCCGCGCGCCGTGCCGATGTGGTATGGCGCACTCAGCAACGATGGGCAGTTTTTGCTCAGCGATGATGGCAATCGGCTAGTTCTATGGGATGTGGCGCGCGGCGTGCCTCTCCGTGTGATTGAAAATGCTCATAGCTCTGATATTCTGGGCTGTGCGATCAGCCCTGACAACACATGGGGCATCAGTGGTGGCGAGGATGGCGTGCTACGCTTATGGAACTTAGCGAACGGCAAATTGATGCGCAAGCTAGAAGGTCACAGCCGAGCAATTTGGCGCTGCGCAATCAGCCCTGATGGGCAATGGATCGTCACTGCCTCTTCTGATCACAGCCTGCGCGTTTGGGATTTTGCTAGTGGTGCAACGCGCTTTGTGCTAACTGGACACAACGATCAGGTCAACAGTTGCGCAATTAGCCCTGATGGACGCTACATTGCTAGTGCCAGCGCTGACGGCACGGCGCGCCTATGGCACGCTCAAAATGGCAGTGGTCACATGACGCTCAATGGACACGGCGATAGCTCAGTTCTAGCTTGTGCCTTCAGCCCTGATGGACGCATTCTAGCCACTGGTGCTTACGATAAGAAAATCAAGCTCTGGGCTGTACGCACGGGCAACCTGATTGCTACATTAGAAGGTCACACTCACAACGTGCAAGCACTCGCCTTTTCACCAGATGGTCAGTGGCTGCTCTCAGGCGCGCGTAATGGTGGTGTACGTCTGTGGCGCTTGCAGGACTACACTTGTCAGCATAGTGTATTCTTGGATCGCGGCGTGACTAACTGTGCTTTCCTGCCTGATGGTCAGCGCGTTATGATTGCTAGTGGCAGCGGATTGTATCTGTTGCAGCTGCACTTTGCCTAGCGCTGAGCTAAGCGCCCTGCTGTGCCAGCTGCGCAGTCAGGGCGCTCTCTTCAGGTGCCTGAGCCGACGGCATGCAAAGTGTAGAACGTACTACTGACACCAACTTCACTCTCAACACCTGCATTGCTATTCAGCTTTTCAAGGATGCTTGTGACAAATAGATAGCCCAACGCCATGCCCTTCGAGTTTCTCCGATGCATAGCGTGTGAATGGCTTAAAAACGTTTGCCGACTGCTCAGCCGTTAGACCTTTTCCATTGCCGCGGACTTCGTATCGGATGAACTTGCCCTTGGCGTGCGCGCTGACATAGACCTGCGGCGGCGCGCCGCCATATTTGATTGGATTGCTCAGGTAGTTAAGCCAGACCTGCTCAATCCATGCTGCATAGCCATGCGCTTCAGATAACTCAGAAGTAACTTGGACATTCGCTTTCATCAAAAACAAGGAAAGGGTCGCTTAAATTCAGCAGCACTGCGCTGACTAGGGCGATGCTACAGAGCAGCGCGATCGCTTCAGAAGTATTTATGGCTCGCTATAAGCCTTAATTTATGTCATCTCAACTTGATTTCATCGCAGCACAGTGTGACTTCGAGGCGACCATCACGGTAAAAAAACTAGTCAGGCTAGTTCAGGCGTCGTTACCCTAGCTTGGCTTTTGTGCGCTCAGCGTGCTAGAGATTCCAAAATAGCTTCAAGCCGACAAGCAGCGTCATGAAGCACAGTACAGTTAGTCCGCTACCCAGTCGAAAAAAGTCGCTGAAGCGATAATCAGCAGGCTGTACGACTATCATGTTGACAGGATGTGCAACTGGTGAGAGATAAGCTGTGGAGCAAGCAATAGCAGCTGTAATTGCAATGGCATGAACGTTCACGCCAAATTGGAGCGCAGCGCTGATTGCTATTGGCACGGCGACCAATGGCGTGACCTGACCGCCTATCACATGTGTCAAGGCGACTGTCAGCCAAAAGACACCACTTGCCAAGCCGAGCGCGCCAAATGGCTGCACTGCTCTGACTACAATCTGACCAAGCGCTGCTGCTATGCCAGTGTGCGTTAGCGCCATGCCAATCGAATACATACCTGCCACGAGAAAGATTGTGCGCCACTCAACTAGCTCATACACTTCATCAGGTGTGACCAAACCGACCAGCAAAGTTGCCAGTGCGCCGCCCAGCATAGCAAGGTAAGTCGGTACGCCTAGAATAGCTGCGCCGATTGAAGTGGTCAGGATCAGCAGGCTGAGCAAGACTGTCTTCGGCGCGAGCGACACGGGTTGTACACTCATGGCAGGTCGCCAGAGCGATGTACGTTCTGGTAGCAGGCGCGGCGCTAGAATAACGATGTAAGCAATGCCTGCCAACGCGATCAATCCACCTGTCAATGCAAAGTCCAGCACACTTAGCGGCGTCTGCGGCGGACTTGCTGTTGTAAGTAAACCGCTCGTGATGATATTAGCAGTGGTAAAGTAGGTTGCACAGCCACCTAGCAACGTGCCAAAAGAGAGTGGCATGAGCAGTCTAGACGGCGCGATGTTGGCTTGGCGTGCTGTTTGCAGTGCGCTGGGCAGCAGCAATGCGCCGGCTGCAACCGTGTTCATGACAAGCGAGAGCGCTGCCGCTGCAATTGTGTAGAGTGCAATCAGACGTCTTGTTGAGCCACTGCCTATCATTGCAATGCGCTGAGCGATCCAGTGCGCAATGCCGTGCTTCTCTAAACTACCTGTTAGAATAAACAGGCTAACTAGTGTAATAATAACTGGCTGACCAAAGCCGCTAATTGCGTGGGCTGCGCTCGCAGGCATGCCTGCAGCGTCAAAAATTGGCAAGCCGAGAAGCGCCTGCCCGATGCCAAGTATGAAGGCAATCATCAGAGCGGCATAATCGGCGCGCAGGCGATTAGCTGCTGTCAAGCTCAGCGGTAAACCGACGGCAAAGATGACATACAGCTGTGCAACGGTCATGATGTGATTGATGAAAAAGCAAGGCGGCTTTCGAAAAGCCGCCTGTATCAGCGAAAAATTGCACTTGCTACGCTACAGCGTCCAGCTTTGGATCAGCTCTGTCATCGCGCTTTGGTGCTTCGGCAATCGTTCTCGGTTGCAACTCGTCCTGCCACGTGATCGGCTGATTGCCTTCACCGAATAGCTTTGGGCGACCGCTGCGCTCAATCGCCTCACGGTCAACTACGACGCGACGGACTGCTTTGTTGCTCGGCACTTCGAACATCACGTCGGTTAAAGCGCTTTCCATGATAGCGCGCAAGCCGCGCGCGCCTGTCTCACGTTGCATCGCAATCTCGGCTGCTGCACGCAAGGCGTCTTCTGTGAAGACCAGCTCAACATTGTCCAGTGCAAGCAAGCTCTGATACTGCCTCGTGATCGCATTTTTCGGCTCAGTTAGAATGCGTATCAGGTCAGCTAGTTCCAGTGGATCAACGTTGACGACAACTGGCAAGCGACCGATTAACTCTGGGATCAGACCGTAGACCATTAGGTCTTCAGGCTGCACTTGGCGCAGCAGCTCACCTTTAGAGTACTGTCTGCGCGTGCCCGCGCCAAAGCCGATAGCGCTATTCGTGCCAACTCGTTTTGCGATGATGCGATCAATACCTTCAAAAGTACCACCACAGATGAACAGGATGTTGCGCGTATCCAGCTGGATGAACTCTTGGTGTGGATGCTTGCGTCCGCCTTGCGGTGGCACGTTGGCAACTGTGCCCTCAATGATCTTCAGGAGCGCTTGCTGCACGCCTTCGCCGCTGACGTCGCGCGTGATGGAAGGATTATCGCCGCTTTTGCGCCCGATCTTGTCAATCTCATCAATGTAGATGATGCCGCGCGAGGCACGTCCGAGATCAAAGTCAGCAGCTTGGATTAAGCGCAGTAGGATGTTCTCTACGTCTTCACCAACATACCCTGCCTCAGTTAACGCTGTAGCATCAGCAATGCAGAACGGTACGTCAAGAATGCGCGCTAACGTCTGAGCCATCAGCGTCTTGCCGACGCCCGTCGGACCGATGAGCAGGATGTTGCTCTTGTCCAACTCCACGTCTTCAACGACACTATCTGTGTTGATGCGCTTGTAGTGATTGTAAACGGCAACGCTTAGCACGCGCTTGGCACGCTCTTGCCCGACAACATACTGATCGAGGTATGCCACAATTTCTTTAGGCGTTGGCACGCGCGCTACTTTGTAGTTGCCGCTGCTTTTGGGCAGGCTGCTATCTTCGCTTAGAATTTCTCGGCACAGTTCGACGCATTCATCACAGATGTACACACCTTCCGGTCCAGCGATCAGGCGGTTGACTTCATCGTGGGCGCGGCGGCAGAAAGAACACCGCTGAGTGCCGGGGGGCGCAATAGGCGTCATGAGATACTCCCAATGCTCCTCTGGGCGAGCCTAGCCGTGTCTAGGCTCGCTCAGATAGTAAACGTTGTCTAGCGCTTGGTAGTGCTTTGTACTGAAGTCGGCTGCAGGACGGAATCCACTAAGCCGTACTCAACTGCCTTATAGGCGTCGAGGAAAAAGTCGCGGTCGGCGTCGCGTTCGATCACGTCACGTGGCTGACCTGTGCATTCTGACAGAATGTTGTAGAGCTTTTCCTTCTGACGGATGAGCTCGTTAGCTTGGATCATCACGTCGGTTGCCTGACCGCCGACTCCGCCGTGCACCAGTGGTTGGTGCAGATGAATCGTGGCATTCGGCAAGGCGTAGCGTCTGCCTTTAGCACCTGCCGTGAGCAAAACTGTACCAAAGCTGGCAGTCAAGCCAATCGCAGTGGTAGAGACAGGTGCCTGAATCAGCTGCATAGCATCATATATGGCAAAACCTGCGTAGACGCTACCGCCGGGACAATTGATGTACATCCGAATCTCGCGCTCTGGGTCTTCGTAATTCAGGTAGAGCAGCTGCGCCACAACTAGGTTTGCCACTTGATCCGTGATCGGCGTGCCGACAAACACAATCCGATCCTTGAGCAATAGCGAGTAAATATCGTAAATGCGCTCACCACGCCCAGTGCTCTCTACCACAGTTGGAATGATCAGGTCAAGTGGATGTTGGACGAGGGTCATATTTCGTCTGCCTTTCAGTGTATCCTACGATTTCTTTGAGCATAGCAAACGGCTGCCCAACTCTGCCACAAGAATTTCGCAAAAGCGCGTTAGGTATCGCTCCAGGCACCAGCATCTGTTTCTGGTCGCTCAGACGCAGCATGTTGTTCAGAACTTTCGCTGAGACTACTCGTCAAGGCGTCTGAACTTGGCAGCACAATTTGCTGCTCTGCCACAGGCATAGTCAAACCCTCAGGTGTGCCTAAATCAGGTGCTATGCCGCGTCCAATCGCAACCAGACGCTCTTTCAGGCGGTTGACCAACAAGCGAAAAGCAACATCGCGCCGATTCGCCTCTGACTTGAACATGCGGCGGAATGTCTCAGCCTGTGCCGCGTCTACGCCGCCAATTGAGTTGAACATTGACTCAATGTGCGCGTCCAGCTCTGCATTGCTAACTCTCACTTGCTCAGCATTCAAGAGCGCCTGCAAAACAAGGTCGCGCTTTATTCGTCTGATAGCTGTCTCGCGGTAATCAGCGCGCAGTGCTGCGTCATCCTTGCCTTGTGCCTTCTTGAGTGTCTCCAGCGACAAGCCACGTTGCTGCAAGTTTTCGCGCACTTCGTCTAGGATGGTGTCAATGTAGTCCTCGACCATTGCCTCAGGATAGCGCACAGTGGCACCTTCCATGATTTTCTGGAAGATGACCTCAGAGTATGCGTCATCTGTTTCGTATTTAGCCTCTGCCTCAAGGTCAGCACGCAGGCGCTGGACGAGATTATCAAGCGTCTCAACCTTGTTATTGCTGGCAAGTTTAGCGAAGTCATCGTTCAGCTCAGGCAGTTTGCGCGCTTTCACAGACTTCACCGTCAAAGTGATGTTGAAAGTATGCCCTGCCAAGCGCCGATTCTCATAATCACTAGAGTAAGCAAGCGTCACTGTGCGCGTCTCACCAGCTGATACGCCCAGCACTTTCTCAGTGAAGCCGGGCATGAATTCGCGCTTGGGATCGTTTGTGAGCAAGATGTCGAAATCAGTCTCGTTAATGAAGGTCTCGCTGTGAGGCGTCTCGGTTGACTTAGTTGCTTGCTCAGGCGCTGTTTCAGGTGCAGCGTCAGGCTTCGGTTGGGCATGCGAGTGAATGTCTTCACCACGAATGTCTACCGTGATAACGTCGCCTAGCTCAGCCGGACGATCTACGACCGAAATTTCAGCATGGCGCTCACGCAGCGACTCAAGCTCTTCTTGCACTTGCTCATCAGTAACGACAGGTAAGTTATATTCATGGCGTACTTGTCGGTAGTCGCCCAAATCTACCTCAGGCGCTTTTGGCACGCTGAAAACAAATTGAAGCGTTGGCTCAGTCCGCACTTCCTCGAGGTTACCAATAGCGTAGGGTTTCAGGGCAGCTGCTTGCAGCGACTCACGGTAAATTTCGTTGCCCAGCTCCTCAAGCGCTTCATCCATGACCGCTTGCTGTCCAACGTAGTTGACCACAACGGCAAAAGGCGCTTTGCCCTTGCGAAAGCCGGGAATATTCACTTTAGTAGAAATACGCTTAGCGGCACGTTGCATAGCGGCTGTGAAGCGTCCTTGAGGCACCTCAACAGTCAAACGTGCAGTGTGGTTATCTAGGTGTTCAACCTGCATTCAAACACTTACCTTACGCAGATGGGGATGATCAGCTATGGTCAGCGCTGTGCAGCCGACTATGCAGCTGGTCGCGGCTGTGATGGGGACGGAGAGACTCGAACTCTCACGGATAAACCACATGATCCTAAGTCATGCGCGTCTGCCAATTCCGCCACGTCCCCGTAATTCCACCTTGCCGTGCATTATAGCGTAAAAAGGCTGCCTCTGACAATGCCAAAATCGTGCAAGCACATTCTGGCACGGCGTTCGCTTGCTAAGCAAGCAGCGCTGAGACAGTGTGACGAGGTAAGCGCATTGAATGTGACTACACGCAAGCAGGTGAGATGCAGGGTTACGACCGCCAAGAAAGCGCGCCGAGAGGATTCTCGGCGCACTATGCAGACTTTCCTGAGCGGGTAATGGGATTCGAACCCACGACATCATGCTTGGGAAGCATGCGTTCTACCGCTGAACTATACCCGCGAATGCGCTAACATCGGGTATGCGAATTACGGACAGGCTAACTAAAGGAAAGGCGAGACTGCTTATGTTATGCGCAGTCACTGAAAGCCGCAATCATAGGCGCACGCTGTCGCTTTTCCCTATAAGTATAGGGTATAATCTACTCGCTCTTTTGTCAAGGCCTAGCGCTATAGACTGTAGGCATGTTCGTCGAGTACGTCAAGTGAGGTGGCATGTATGACTTCGAACGAAACAGCGCGCCGTGAAAAAACAGGGATGCTGATTCTCGTGATTGGCGGCGTGCTGATTGTCATCGCTCTGATTGTCACAACAGTGCTGCAGAGCAGCGCGCCTACAGCGCCAAGCACGTCGCCTAGCGTATTACAAGGTCAGTTCAGCGACACAGGTATGCCGTTGCTTGGCGCACCGAACGCATCAATCCTGCTGATCGAGTTCTCAAACTTCTCTTGTCCCGGTTGTGCGCAGTATCATGCCACAATCAAGCAGATCGTCGAGCAGCACGTCAACAGCGGCAAAGCAGCGCTCGTCTTTGCGCCAATGATCTTCCGAGACGGTGACGATCCGTCTTACATCGCAGCGCAGGCGGCACTGTGCGCCAGCAAACAAGGCAAGTTTTGGCAGATGCACAACGCACTCTTCGAAGTTCACCTTCAACGCGGCGGACGCAGCTACACTTTGCCTGTTGTGGAACAGCTGGCGCGCGATCTGGCTCTAGACGCTGACGCACTCCGCGCTTGCATTATCGCTGAAGAGACGCGCCCATCCATCATCAACGCCGTCACGCTAGCTGAGCAAGTCGGCTTAGAGTACACGCCGTCACTGCTTTACTCGCGCGATGGCGGTAAGACGTGGAACTGGTTCACTGCGCCCGATGGTAGTCGCTACAACGCACAAGTGCCGCTTGAAGTCGTGGCTCGGCTGATCGCTGCGCGCTAGAACTGCACAGCTTCCATACAGTTGCGGTTGCCAGCGACCACTTTTCGCACGCCGTGCAACCATGCGCCTTGCACAAATTGCTGACAAAGTGCAAAGCGTTGCGCCTGCAGCTCTGCGTCGTCTACATTCGGCGCAGGATAGCGCTCATACAGCACGTAGCCGCTCTGTAGCTTCTCACTGGCAACTTCGTAGACGCGGCAAGCGGCTGTGTGAGCGTCATTAATCGGCGTGACCGTGCAAGTAGCGCGATCTTGCTCAAGGCGGGAGAGTAGCATCAGCACTTTGGGATTGCTGATCACATCTTGTGCCGTCGCCGCAGGCGTCAAATCAATGACCGCCTTCGCCAAAAAGTTCTGACGCTGTTCTAAGTGCTGCACGCCCAGTTTTTCGCGGATTACATCGGCAAATTCGCCTTGAATGCTGCCCGTCCAGACGTTATCGTGTAGTGCGCCTTTGAAAAATTGAATGTTGCCGTCTTCTAGACGGAAAAAGGTCATCTCAGCCGTAAAAACTTGATAGCCGCGGCGCAAGCCTTCAAACAAGTAAACCGATTTGCCAGCGCCACTGCCACCGCCGACGATCAGTAGCTCATTCCGCTCAGGATGATAGAATGATGAGGCATGCATGCTGACAATGCCGTGAAAACGTTGCAGCGCAGCCAGTGAGTAGCGGAAGAATAAGCCCATGTTGCCGAAAATGCTGTAGCGCCGATCAACTACATCGCGCTCTAGCGCAGTCAAGTCGCCGCTGATCCACAGCTGGCGCGGCGCGACGTGAATGCGCAGCGGCTGATTGGGTAAGTCAAGGATCGTCACGTCGGCATCGGGCTGTGCATTGTCAGGCGCCTCAAGGACTGTGTGGTAGTTGGTCAGCAAGGATTGCACATCCCTTGTGCCGAAGTACTCTTCGGCATGGACAAGCCATGGCGCGTTTGTGTTGACCTGAAAGATGCTCTCAATAATTTGTAGTTTGCGCTGATGGAGCGCTTGAGTGATTGTGTGCATGGCTACATCTCTTGTTAAAGTTTGCTGAGAAAGATTCAGTGCGATTGTAGCGCAGAGAGTGCGCGCAAGGCAGCTACCAGCACGAATATGGGCAATATGCTACAATCCAATGCCGCAAAATGAACACTAGGACGTTACCATGCGTGTTCTCCGTCTGTTGACGCTGTTCTTGACAGCACTTGTGCCGCTGTTCATCAACTTTGGCGCATCTACCACAGCCCAAGAGGTACCCACGCGTGTTCCACCTACACTAGTGCCGCCGCCGCCTTCGCCAACGCCATATCCGCCAATAGCGCGCTCTGCTTTAGCGCGTATCCGCGAGCGTGGCAAGCTGATCGTCGGTATGCCATTCAACCGCAAACCGTTCAGTGGCATTAATGCGCTAGGCGTTGTGGAAGGCTTTGAGGCAGACATTGCGCGCGCTATTGCTGAGGATTGGGGTATTCCGCTGGAACTGCGCCACGTAACGCGCCATACAGCGGACGCCATGTTGCGCAGCGGTGCAATTGACTTGCTCATGGGTCAGCAAATTATACGGCGTGATGCGCCTGAGCATCTTGACTTCAGCCATCCAATTTTTGTTGGCTTGCAAGTAGCACTAGCAATGGCAGATTCGCCACTTCAAAGCATCACTGAGCTAAGCGGACAGTCAGTTGGAGTCATTATCGGCTCGCACGGCGAGGAAGCCTTCCTAGAATGGAGCGCAGCGAACGGTCTTCAGGCAGACGTGCAGCGCTATGCTATGTTGGACGACGCACTCGCAGCGCTCGGCGCACGCCAAATTGCTGCACTAGTGGACGACCGCTGGGCGCTCGATCAGCGCGTCCGACTTGGCGGCATTCAAGGCGTCAAGCTGCTACAAGGCGCTTTCCGCAGCGAGCCATATGGCATTGTCATGCTACGCTACGATGACAGCTTGCGCACACTGGTTAATCGCACCTTACAGCGCCTTGTGGCGACTGATCGCCTAACTCCAATCTACGATCTATGGTTTCCTGAAGGCTTAATGCCGCGCTCAGATCGCGTTTTTCCGCCTGTATGGCTTGATCTGGACGCTGATCCGCGCCTGCTACAAGACTTTCCTGTGGATATCGTGCGTCCTGAACGCTCTGTGGTAGAAAAACTTCGCGCAGGCGAGCCGTTGCGCGTGGCAGGTCTTGGCATACCACCTGAGCCAAATGGTCAGGTCTCGCTGCTGGAACGCTTCAATAGCGCACTGGTCTTTGAGATGGCGCGCCGCTGGAGCGTCCAAGTAGCACTTGTGCAAGGCTCATATACCAATCCTGAGGACGTGCTGGCGAGCGGCGCTGCTGATCTTGCGGTTGGACTAACGCCGCGTTGGAGTCCGATAGATCGTGTGGACTTTGCAGCTATCTACGCGCAGCGCGGCTATCGAATGTTCGCGCGTGTGCAAAGCAACCTGCAGGGCTTCAGCGATCTACGCACAGGCAGTCGCGTTATCGGTACGTTCGCTGATGAGCCTGAAGCATTCGAAATTGCGCGCAATTTGGCAGTTAGCGTCGGAATTAACCCGCAGACGGTTCGAAACGCGCGCTTCCGCGATGAACGCGAAGCGGTCATGGCAGTTTTTGAGAATAACGTTCGTGTTTTTTTTGGAGATGCGTTGCGTGTTGTGCCGATAGCACAGGCAAATGCCAATCGTGTGGCTTTGACGCCGCGCCTCTACAATCCGCGTCCGCTTGCTTTCGGTGTGCCGCGCAACGACGTGCCATTTCGAATGCTGGTCGAGGCGACGCTGCAGGAAATGGCGCGCGATGGTACTTATGAGCGCTTGTGGCGTGAGCACTGGAACATCGGCGATCCATTGCCACAGATTATCTACTTGGGCAGCGGCGAGCTATTCGGCATTCGGATCAAAGGCTGAACAACGCTGCAAGCGAGCAGTGCCTGCGCTGTACTTGCGGACAATAGCGCATGATGTCTCTTTTTGAAAGTGTTGACTTTTGGACCTTTGCGCTACGTGCTCGGCAACTTAGTCGTGACCTGTGCCAATTACATGACCTGACTGGCATACTTGCCTGAGGATATCTGCACGCTGTCATGACTGAACTGTTGCAGAGGGTACGGAAAGATGCAGTTAGGAAAGCGTGCGTCACAGCGCAGCGCATAAGGCAAGCCCAATTAACTTTTTTGCCAAAAAGCATTGACAACTTGGCAAGCTGTGCCTATAATAAAGGCAAGTTAAGCCCTGGTGGCGGAATTGGTATACGCGGCAGTTTGAGGGGCTGTGCCTTTATGGCGTGGAGGTTCGAGTCCTCTCCAGGGCAAGCAGAGACCAGCAAAGCACTTGCTGGTCTCTTGCGTTTTTAACCGATCTAGCGAATAGCGAGCGGTTGCAAGGCTGCCTCATCACGCTGACCTTTAACGACCATGCGTTCATTGCCATTGATTGTCTCGATCAGCACTAAGTGATTGAGCAAGTCGCGTCCCTCTTGCACCTGCTTGGATAGGATAGCCTGATCGCCGCTTGGCGTGATGATCAAGCCCTGAAAACGCCCACGCGCGATCAAGCGTGGACGTAAGTCGCTCACTGAGACCGTGTAGAGTGCGTCGGCGACGCCGCTCGTTGTGTAGAACAGGCGCGTCCCATCAGCAGACCATGCCATTGCCAAAATGCGTGCGCCGCGCCCTGCTGTGCTAATTGGTGTTGGCGACTCATCGCGGTCAATGCTGTACAGGTACAATTGCTCGTCGCCGTTACCGCTGCGCGTGACCATTGCTAGCCAGCTGCTCTCAGCGTTAAAGAGGAAGCGGCGTGGCGCTTCAGGCGGATGTCGCTCAACGATTACGCTGTTCAACACAGGCTTCAGCTCGCCCGTTTCCAGAGAAAGTCTGCCCACATTCGCCACAGAAGCATCTAAGCCGTTTGGATAGACCAGTAGTGCCTCAGTTGGACTGATGATATGGAGCTGATTGAGTGCACTGAAGCTCAAAAAAGCGCCGCCACTACGACCTTTTCCGATTTCAGTGTATGTGCCGTCAGAGTCAAGGCGCACAACACGCCATTGGGACAACCTACCGCCACAACTTTCACCGAAAGCGATGAATAGCGTCGTACCGACATTGCGTACAGCGCTGCTAGTAAAGTTACAGCCCTCGTCAGCCGACAGCTCGTTAATCAGAGAGCGCACACGCTCACCATCCCACAGCCGCACGTCCACAGAAGGCACTAAGCCTTGTGAGTCAGAGAAAAACTGCACCACAGCTAAGTTTTTATCGTAGAACGTAAAGCTATTGACGCTCTCTATGCGCACGCGCTCTTCAAGGGTAGGTAACGCTAAGACGCGCAACGTGCCAACAGCAAACCTGCCGCGCGTAGCATCGGCACGGTAGTTCAACACACCTATCAGCGTGCCATCGCTGCTCAGCTGTATTTTATCGCGCAATGAACATGCCAAGCCGTTATTTTCACCAAGTGTTAGTGGCGGATTCCCTTTCAAAGAATAGATCGCCTGCGTACCGCTGATGTCGCTTCCCAAGTGCAGCACTAGGCTATCCTCAAACTGCAAACACGGAATGACTAGTGCGCGAGGAGTGCCAGTCGCCAACGCTTGTGCATTTCCACTTAGGTCATAGAAGGCAAGTTGAGCGCGATTAGGATCGTAGGCGAGAATGTGTAGCTCGCCTTCGCGCAGGGCGACAGGCGTGGGGCTGGAAGGAGGTATTGGCTGCGTAGGCGGCTCAGCCTGAGTGGGTAGGCTGGTGAGCGTAGGTAGCTGAGGCGTGATCGTAATTGGTAGCTGTGTCGGCGAGGCAGCTAGGACTTGGGTAGGCGGCTCAGCAGGCGCTGTAACAGGCGGGACAGTCGGCGGCAAGGTTGGTGCCAGAAGTGTCGGCGCGGTCTGTGTGGGCGTTGAGCTAAGAGGCGCTCCGCAAGCAGTGATCACTAGCACAACTGAGCAGATGAGCCAACGCGATGTTGCTTTCAAGGTGCTCTCTCCATGTTCTGCCGAGCCTACGGACTAGGTGTGTGAGCGTGTGTTATCTTCGTCGGCGTTGCGCGGCGTTGGATGAGCCGTGTGCACGAAGCGCACGCGCATGACCATCTGTCCGAGGCGAATTTCGTCGCCGTCGTTTAGGCGGTTAGGGCGATGCGCGACTAGACGCACGCCGTTGAGGTAAGTGCCGTTACTGCTGCCGAGGTCCCACAGCTCCAGCTGGTTGTTCTCAGTACGCCGAATAGCAGCATGGCGGCGGCTGACGCCCAGTCGGTAACCTGCAAATGGCGTCATGTCTACGTCAGGCATAGCGCCTGTAGCGGGATCGCGCCGCCCGAAGATTGTTTCACGCTTGTGTTTGAGCAAAATCGGCTCTGCATCGGGAATCTCAATGCGCAACATTACATCCGCTGGAAGTGGTTCTGCACTCCTAGTAGCAGGTAGGACTTCCCGCGCTTCGGTTAGCTCGGCGCTGCTGATGGTGCGCGTGCCCAGTGGCGCGTCGCCGATCAAGCTAGCGCCGCACTGTTCGCAGAAGACCACGCCAATTCGGTTCATGTGCTTACAGTTTGGACACACTTGCATCGTGTCTTCTCCCGATTGCTTGTTCAAGCATACTGCTATTATACGCCTCTACAGTTCAGAGCAAAACAACCAGTTCGGTTTCTGTCCAAGTTCGCTGTGCAGCTTGTTCCTGCTGAAACCTACAATGCCAAGTCCAGCATACTACGTGCAACACCTACCCGAATAGGTGGGTACGCGCCGTGCAAACGTAGGATAAGTGCCTCAGCTCTTCCGATCTATGCTGGTAGCGGTTCGTAAATCAGTAGCGGAGCTTTAAAAATGCCTGACGTATTGCAAAACCTCTCTGATGAGCTGGCTGCACTGACTGAGCAAGTCAGTGTGAGCGTGGTGCGTGTTGAGGCACGCCGTCGTTTGCCTGCCAGCGGCACTGTCTGGGACAAAGGTGTGGTTGTCACTGCGAACCACGTCGTAGAGCGCGACGACGATATCCACATCGGTCTGCCTGATGGCAATCGCCTGTCTGCCAAACTTGTCGGGCGCGATCCATTGAGCGACATAGCAGTGCTGCGCGCTGAATTCGACCTGCCTGTACCGCTTTGGACAACGCCTGAGACAGCCCGCGTCGGTCAATTAGTCTTGGCGCTTGGTCGCCCATCTAGGCACATTATGGCGACGCTCGGCGTCATCTCAGCACTGGAAACGGGCGATCAGCTACCAAGAGGCATACAGGTTGACCACTTTTTGCAGACCGATGTGGTGATGTACCCAGGCTTTTCAGGCGGCGCTTTGATCAGCGCCAATGGACGCGTCTTGGGCATCAACACGAGCGCCATGCGCGGAATCAGTCTGACGATACCGACTAGCACAATTCGCCGAGTGGTCGAGGCGCTACTCAAACATGGCAAAATTCAGCGCGGCTACCTAGGCGTCGGCGCACAAGCGATCAAACTTTCTCCTGCTATCACTGCCAAAGTAGGGCAGAGCTACGGCTTGTTGGTCGCCTCAGTTGAGCCTGATAGTCCTGCTGAACAAGGCGGCGTTCTAATCGGCGATATCCTGTTGCGCTTTAATGAAATGGCGCTAAGCAGTCCAGAAGACCTGTTGCGTGGCTTGCAGAGCGATTGCATTAGCAAGACAGTTCCGATTGTGATAGTGCGTGGCGGCGAGCTGCAGACGCTACAAGTGACCGTCGGTGAACGTTTGATGCGCTGAGGCTGTATACAATGAGCATCCTTGAGCAAGTCAACGAGCGTCTGAGCAGCCTTGCTGCTGAGGCACGGCGCAGCCTTGTGCGCATCCTCAGCGGACGCGCTTGGCGGCAAGGCAGCGGCTCTGGCACAATTTGGCACAGCGATGGACTGATCGTCACTAACGCGCACGTGGTCGAGCGCAGCGCACTGCGCGTTGTGCTACACGATGGACGTGAGTTGGCGGCAGAGCTAATCGCAGCGGATAAACACCTTGATCTAGCAGCGTTGCGCATTGAGGCATCAGGCTTGCCAACAGTGGTGCTGGGTAACTCAAAGCAGTTGCGCGTCGGCAGCTGGGTCTTTGCACTTGGCTTTCCGTACGGCGTGGATAGCGGCTTGACAGGTGGCGTGGTCATTGGCAGTGGCGCCGACCTGCCTGAGATGCCTGCCAATGGACGTGAATGGTTAGCGCTCAGCTTACATTTGCGTCCTGGTCATTCAGGTGGAATGCTCCTAGACGCAGCAGGCAAGCTGATTGGCATAAACACGCTGATCACAGGCCCAGACGTCGGCTTTGCTATTCCTGTCCACGTTGTGAAGCGCTTTTTGAAGGCACAGCTTGGCGTCACAGAAGCACCGAGCAGGACAGCGCGTCCCGACTCAGTTGTGATCCTCTAGCACATCAGCTGTAGGATGTGCTATACGGCACGTCCTGCAGCTATGGTCACATTTGGCAAGATCAGTAGCAATCCGCCCTCATGCCGAGTATACTTCGCAGCAAGCGCGCTAGAGAGCGGCAAAAACGGACGCACAACCATACCTAAGCGAGACCACGATGCAAAGCTACAGGTCTACTTTGTGTGTAGACAGGCTCAAGATTTGCCTATTCACTGTGCCTATCTGCGCTGACAGACTCGGCGAGTCCAATTCAATCCATTCACTGTTGCCAATCGAGCAAACACTTGAGGCACTCTGGCTGAGCTGACCGAACGCTCGCTTTGACAACACCGTTTGTACACTAAACTTGACCCAGAAGGACAGAAAAGCGAACTATGCCTGATCTGCTCATGCCCAAACTCGGCTTGACTATGACCGAGGCGACATTGACCGAATGGCTAAAGCGCGAGGGTGAGTACGTCCGTGAAGGCGAGCCGCTCTTCGTCTTCGAGACCGATAAAAGCACGCTTGAGTTCGAGTCGCCTGTCAGCGGCGTTCTGACGCGCATTTTGGTCAAGGCAGGCGAGACCGTGCCTGTTTACACAGTCGTCGGCGTGATTGACGAGCCAAGTCAGAGCAGTGTGCCTAGCGCTGCGCCTGACCTAGCCTCTGACACATCACAAGCGGCTTCGGCGGCTGCGCCAATGCGGCGCGTACGCGCAACGCCGCGTGCCAAGCGTCTAGCGCGTCAACACGGGATTGACCTGAGCAGCATACGCGGCAGCGGCGAATTCGGTCGTATTCATGAGGTAGACGTGCGCGCTGCGCTGCACAGAGTGCCTGCTGCGACGCCACTAGCACGCCGCATGGCACAAGTACATGCGCTTGATCTCTCAACTGTTCAAGGCAGCGGACGCGACGGCAAAATCATGCGCGCTGATGTGGAGGCGCAGCTGGCTGCGCATAGCGCTGAACAAACAGCCGAATCAGCGACTGAAACGGCTGATATTGCTCCATTTACGCCGATCCGTGCGCTGACAGCACGGCGTATGGCGCAGAGTCACGCTGAGGTTGCGCCTGTCACGCTGACCACAGAGGCAGATGCAGCCAATTTGGTCGCAGCGCGTGAGCAACTTTCAGCGCTAATGGGCGAGAAACTCTCGTATAACGCGCTGTTCATCGCAGTTGCGGCGCGCACATTGCGCGAGTTCCCTGACTTGAACGCTTCCTTCACACCGAACGGCTTGCGCCACAATTCAGCGATTAACATCGGCTTGGCTGTGGACACTGAGCGTGGCTTGATCGTGCCTGTTGTGCCACACGCCGACAAGCGCGCTCTAGACGACATCCATCAGACACTTAAGACGCTGATTGAGCGCGCGCAAGCAGGCAAAAGTTTGCCTGCTGACCTAGAAGGTGGCACGTTCACAATCACTAACCTCGGCACCTTCGAAATTGACTTGTTCACACCAATTGTCGTCTTGCCGCAAGTAGCGATTCTCGGCGTCGGTCGCATTGTGGAAAAAGTCGTGCCACATGATGGTGAAATTGTCATTCGTCCGCGCATATCCCTCAGCCTGACCTTCGATCATCGCGCGGTAGATGGCGCGCCAGCGGCGCGCTTCTTCAAGCGGCTCAAGATGCTGATTGAGAATCCGTTAGCGCTGCTGCTCTCACAGCCGCGCACCTAAGTTGCAACGCGAAGAACGGACGCCGCTCTGCGCTGATCTTCCTGAGGTGCGTCGAGATTGGCTATAATGGCAAGGCACAAAAAACTTTTTGAGAAAGGTGCGCAAAATGGCTGATTTGATCAAGAACTTCATTGGCGGCAAGTGGTTGCCTGCTCAGAGCGGCGCAACATTCACCACGATCAATCCTGCCACTGAGGAAGTGATCGCGGAGGTGGCGAAAAGCGGCGCTGAGGATGTTGCGGCGGCAATCGCAGCGGCAAAAAGCGCCTATCAAAAGTGGCGTCTGACGCCTGCGCCGCGCCGTGGTGAGATTCTCTACCGAGTCGGTCAGCTGCTGATCGAGCGCAAGGAAGAGATCGCAAGGCTGATGACCCAAGAAATGGGCAAGGTCATTGCCGAGGCGCGTGGCGACGTGCAAGAGGCAATTGATATGGCGTTCTACATCGGCGGCGAAGGACGACGTCTGCTCGGCTACACAGCGCCTGTAGAAATGCCGAACAAGTTCGGCATGGCGATACGCGACTCGGTCGGCGTGGTAGCGCTTATCACACCGTGGAACTTCCCAATCGCTATCCCAAGCTGGAAGTCGTTACCGGCGCTTGTGGCAGGTAACACAGTTGTCTTCAAGCCTGCCAGCGATACGCCTGCGCTTGGCGCTGCATGGGCAAAGGTCTTTCAGGATGCAGGCTTGCCTGACGGCGTCTTTAACCTAGTGCTAGGTCCGGGCGGCGTAGTCGGCGACGCATTGGCTGAGCATCCTGATGTGCGCGTGATCTCGTTTACAGGCAGCACTGAAGTTGGCTACGGGCTGTATGCGCGTGCCGCACGGCGCGGCAAGAAAGTCAGCCTTGAGCTAGGCGGCAAGAACGCGATCATCGTCATGGATGATGCTAACTTTGACCTAGCTATCGAGGCTATTTTGTGGAGCGCGTTCGGCACCACAGGTCAGCGCTGCACAGCGACCAGTCGTGTGATTGTGCAGCGCGGCATTCGTGCCAAGCTCACTGAGGCATTGGTCGAGCGGGCGAAAGCGCTGAAGCTCGGCAACGGTCTGGATGAGAGCGTGCAGGTCGGTCCGCTTGTGAACGCCAAAGCGCGCGAGAACGTCCATCGTTATGTAGAAATCGGCAAGAGTGAAGGCGCGCGTTTGCTATGCGGCGGCGCCTACGCTGAGGGACGCGGCTACTTCTACCTGCCAACTATCTTCGATAATGTGACGCCGCAGATGTGCATCGCTCAGGAGGAAATTTTCGGTCCAGTCCTCTCGATTATCGAGGCAAGCAGCCTTGAAGAGGCGATCACGATCAACAATAGCGTCGCCTACGGACTTTCTAGCAGCATTTTCACAGAAAATGTTAACGCAGCTTTCCGCGCCATCCGCGATCTGACTACAGGCATTGTGTACATCAATCACGGCACCACGGGCGCTGAAATCCAGTTCCCATTCGGCGGCACGCGCGGCACAGGGAACGGCATGCGTGAGGCAGGTCTGACAGCGCTGGATACTTTCACTGAGTGGAAGTCTGTCTATGTAGATTTCAGCGGTAGACTGCAGCGCGCTCAAATTGACACTGCGGCAATTTTGAGCGAGTCGTAAATATTCTGCAAAAATCCCGTAAAATTTTTCGGTTGAGCGCCTCGGCGGACGTACGGCTGCGATCACGTCCGCCGAAGCTATGCTAAGATAAGGAAGAGTGGGATTCAGGCAAGGCTGCACAAGCAGACGAGGCAGCATAAAAGGATGACAGGCAATGGGAGCACCTAGAATTCAGGCGGATTACGACGGCTTACGTGAGATCGCGCAGACTTTCACGCGGAATGCTGATGGGTTGAATACGATGAACCAGCGCCTTTCCCACATGGTCAACAACGAGATTCGCGGCAAAGGCTGGATTGGTAGAGGTGCTGATCAGTTCATCCGCGAGATGGAAACGCTGATCTTTCCTGCGCTATCGCGCCTGTTGGGCGCGCTAAACGAAGCTGCCAGTGCCACACAAAAGATCGCGCAGACCTTTGAGCGGGCTGAGCAGGAAGGCGGCGCACTGTTTCAAGGCGGCGAGAGCTTCAACCAAATTGCAGACAATGTGATCAGTAACTTAATGGGACAGAACTCGACGTTCAACTCAATTGCACAAGGGATTATCAACAGCTTAGGTGGCGGCGCAGGCACGAGTGGTGGCTTAGTAGATAAAATTATTCGCGGCACAGGCGGCATGAACACTGATTTTAACGGGCTGGTTGA
>JANWYI010000037.1:0-7434 GCA_025055255.1 Anaerolineae bacterium
GTGCTGGTCGGCGACAATCCTGCCTCGCACACTTACGTGCGCATGAAGCGCAAAGCCTGCGCTGAGGTCGGCATTGAGTCGTTCTACTACGAATTACCCAAAGAGATTTCTCAAGCAGAGCTGGAAGGGCTGATTGCCTCGTTAAATGCGCGCTCAGATGTTCATGGCATCCTAGTCCAATTGCCGTTGCCTGCGCATTTGGACGAGGAGCGCGTTCTGAGCTCGATCAGCCTCGCTAAGGATGTAGACGGCTTTCATCCGCTTAACATCGGACGTTTGGCGATGAAAGGGCGCGAGCCAGACTTCGTGCCCGCTACGCCAGCAGGCGTCATCCGCTTGCTGGAGGCGTACAACGCGCCATTTTCGGGCGCGAATGCCGTTGTACTGGGCAGGAGCAACATCGTAGGGATGCCGTGCGCGCTTCTGCTGACCAAGCGCGACTGTACTGTGACGATTTGTCACAGCCGCACGCGCGACCTGCCAGAGGTCGTCCGCCAAGCCGATATTTTGGTGGCTGCAGTTGGGCGTCCGCAGATGGTGAAGGGCGATTGGATCAAGCGCGGCGCCTTTGTAATTGATGTTGGCACCAATCGCGTGCCTGATCCAAGTGCCAGAGATGGCTCGCGTTTGGTCGGCGACGTAGATTTCGAGTCGGCACAGCGCGTGGCAGGCGCGATCACGCCTGTGCCAGGCGGCGTCGGTCCGATGACCATTGCCATGTTGTTGGAGAACACGGTCAAAGCCGCTGAGCGCAGCCTAGCATGAACGATCTGACGCCGTTGCCGCGCGATTTCTACGCGCAACACGCCACGCATGTCGCTCGGCAGCTGCTCGGCGCAACTTTAGTGCGCCGCCTGCCCGAAGGCGGACTGATCTGCGCCAAAATTGTGGAGACCGAGGCGTATAGCGGCTTAGACGATCTTGCCTCGCACGGACGCGCTAGACGTACGCCACGCAACTTGCCCATGTACGGCGAGCCCGGTCATGCTTATGTCTACTTCGTCTACGGCGCTCACTGGCTGCTGAATGTGGTCGCTGAGCCTATAGACTCACCTGCTGCCGTGCTGATCCGCGCGGTAGAGCCGCTTGAAGGCATTGAGCACATCGCTGCGCGCCGCAACGGACGCTCGCCTTACGAATGGACGAGCGGACCGGCGCGCTTGACCGTTGCGCTGAGCATCACAGGCGTGCACAACACGCTAGACATGACGACTACAGCGCACGGCTTGTGGATCGCCGCAGGCATGCTTGTGCCAGACTCAGCTGTGCGCACAGGCGCGCGAATTGGTCTGGGCAAGCGCGTGACTGAGCCGTGGCTTTCTATGCCGTGGCGCTGGTGGATCGCTGACAATCCCTATGTATCGAGGTGAAACATGAGTCAAGCTAACATCACTTTCATCTCAGCTAATCCGCAAGGTGAGTACATCGCCTATCAAGGCGTGGTAGACTTGAGCGCACAGACGTTTCGCCTGTTGCCAGAGCCGACGCGCAACGCGCAAGGCGGCACACTTGAGCAGTACATTGAGGCGTTGCGCGCAGCAGGACGGCAAATCCTCGCGGCTAAGGCGCGCGACGGCAGCGCCTTTCTCATCGCTAAGCAGCCTGAGCAGCCCGGCGATGTCAGATTTTGGTACTACACGGTCATCCGTATGATGCGCCGTGCCACAGCCGCACGCGATCCGCAACGCGCAGGACGCGCCTTGCAGATCAGCTTACGGCAAGGCTTCCTCGCGCGCTTCTTCGGACGTTGGTTGCCTTAAAATTGGCGCGTCCAGCTGCTGTACCAGCGCTCAACCACGACCTTGGTCTGTGTGTAAAACTCAACGGCGTGCTTGCCTTGTCCGTGCAGGTCGCCGAAGAAACTCTCGTTCCAGCCGCTAAACGGATAGAACGCCATTGGCGCCGCCACACCGACGTTAATGCCGATGTTGCCTGCACTCGCTTGTGCGCGGAATTGGCGCGCTGCAGCGCCACTGGCTGTGAAAATACACGCCATGTTGCCATAGCTGCGCGCATTCACCAAGCGAATTGCCTCATCAAGGTCGCGCGCGTGCATCAGGCTCAGCACTGGACCGAAAATCTCGGTCTGCGCCACTTGGCTCTCAGGCGGCACGTTGTCAAGCACAGTTGGATAGACCCAGTAGCCGTCTTCATAGCCGTGCACGGTCTTGCCGCGTCCGTCTACTAACGTCTGCGCACCTTCCAATTCGCCTCTAGCGATTATCGCCTCAATGCGCGCCTTGCTCTCAGCCGAGATGACCGGTCCCATCTGCACGCCGTCATCCAAGCCGTAGCCGACGACGCGGCTGAGCGCTGCGTCAGCAATCGACTCAGTGAATATATGGCGTGCCTCGCCAACTGTGATCGCCACTGAGCTCGCTAAACAGCGCTGACCGGCACAGCCGAAGGCTGAATCGGCGACAATGCGCGTGGTCATCTCCATGTCAGCATCGGGCATAATGACCACAGGATTTTTGGCGCCGCCTTGGCACTGTGCGCGCTTGCCGTTCGCTGCAGCGCGGCTATAGATGTATTTAGCTACAGGCGTTGAGCCGACAAAGCTGATCGCGCGCACCAATGGATGATCGAGCAGCGCGTCCACTGTTTCCTTGCCACCATTGACCAGCTGCAGCACGCCTTTGGGCAAATTGAGCCGATCAATTAGCGCAAACAGCTTGGCGCTGGTCATCGGCACGCGCTCGCTCGGCTTCAGGATGAAAGTGTTGCCTGTGGCAATCGCATACGGCAAGAACCACAGCGGAATCATGGCAGGAAAGTTGAACGGCGTGATTGCAGCTACGACGCCGAGCGGTTGACGGATCATGTGCTCATCAATGCCGCGCGCGACGTCTTCATTGTTATAGCCTTGCATCAACACAGGGATACCACACGCCGTCTCGACGTTTTCAATGCCACGCCGCAGCTCGCCGATGCTCTCAGCGTAGGTCTTGCCGCATTCGTTGGTGATGGTGCGCGCAAGATCATCTAGCGCGTCTTCCAGCAAGAATTTCAGGCGGAACAGGTACTGTATGCGCTCAGTGGCAGGCACGAGTCGCCATTCAAGGAAGGCGGCGTGTGCGCACTCAACAGCTTGAGCGACAACTTGAGCAGGCGTGAGCGGCACCTCGGCAAGAATAGTCCCTGTGGCAGGATTGCGGACGCTCTGATACGATGCGTCGGCGCGTTGCCATGCGCCGTTGATGTAGTTCAAAAGAATTTCGCTCATCTAAATGTCTCCACGTTAGGTACGCTTTGGCACAAGCGTAGACTCTTTAGCGCGACTGGTCAAGTCCTAGCACGGCTCAGCGCGAGAGCGCTAAAATGGCGGCGAGGTAGACGTTGCGAGGCGTTAGACATGGTCAGGCGCATAGGCTTGTGGCTGCTGTGCAGCGTGCTGTTGCTCAGTGCACTGAGCGGCGTTGCGCGCGCGCTTGGTAGCGGGCAGAGCGCCGAATGGCGCGTCATTTTCACAACACCAAGCGGAGAGCCGTGTCATCGGCTGTGCTTGTTCGGCGTAATGCCCGCTCGGCACACGCCTGAAGAAGCCGTTGAAATTCTGCAGGCGCATCCGCTCACGCGCAGCTGGACGCATAGCGCGCCGTTCCGCTTTGAATCGCGCCGCTCAGGCCACACTTTAGCTGTCAGCTTCAGCGTCTTTGCCGACGGCATACTCGACACCATTACGCTCTCGGTAGAGCGCGACGCCAAAAGTGCGCCTATGACCAGTCCATTGCAGCTAGGCGACCTGTTGAGCGCTTTTGGTGCGCCTGACTACTTGCATCTCGGCGCACAGATCGATCCGCTGCTCATTTATGTGCCTAAGCGTCTGATGCTGAATGTCAAGCTAGGCGAGGCACGCCGACTGACGCCTGAGTCGCCAATTAAGCGCTTGACGCTCTTCCGCTTCGGCATCTGTCCATCAAGCGCACCGCTCTACACTTTCTCAGAATGGCGCGGACTGACTCATCAAGCGCGTCAATTGGCAAGTCCGCTTGTGCAGCGCTATGTGCGGCGCGTCTTTGGCGCACAAGTGACGCTGATACCGTGCTAATGCATTGATTCTGCGCTGTGGCTGCGGCATAATTAGCCGAGTGACAGGAAAGGACGTAACCTTACATGGCAACACGCGCACTGATCACAGGTGGCGCAGGCTTCATTGGCAGCCACCTTGCCGAGCAGCTGCTCAATCGCGGCTATGAAGTGACCGTGATTGATAATCTCAGCACGGGCAGTTTCGAGAACATCGCGCCACTGGAAAGGCGACTGGGTTTCCGTTACGCCATTGAAGACATTCGCAACGCAACTGTGATGGATCGTCTCGTGAGCGAGTGCGATGTGATCTATCACTTAGCTGCAGCCGTTGGCGTCTTTAACATTGTCAGCTCGCCAATTGACACCATTGAGGTCAACGTTGGCGGCACTGAGATGGTGCTGAAGACAGCGCGGCGCTATCGGCGCAAGGTCTTGATCGCCTCGACGAGCGAAGTCTACGGCAAGAATGAGAAGGTGCCGTTCAGCGAAGACGATGATCGCACGCTCGGTCCGACCACCAAAAGCCGCTGGAGCTACGCCGCCTCAAAGGAGCTGGACGAATTCCTCGCGCTCGCCTATCATCGCGCCGCTGACCTGCCTGTGGTGATCTTCCGACTGTTCAACACGGTCGGTCCGCGCCAGCGCGGACACTACGGCATGGTCGTGCCGCGCTTTGTGCGCTGGGCGCTGCGCAATGAGCCAATTCAGGTCTACGGCGATGGCACGCAGCAGCGCTGCTTTTGCAATGTGAACGATGTGGTGCAAGCCATCATCGGTCTAGGCGAGGCTTCAAACGTCAACGGCGAAGTCTTCAACATCGGCAGCCAAGAGGAGATCAGCATCTATGAGCTGGCAGAGCGTATCAAAGCGCGCACGGGTAGCCGATCCGAGATTCAGCTAATTCCTTACGATCAAGCCTATGAAGCAGGCTTTGAAGACATGCGCCGTCGCGTGCCAGATATCCGCAAAATTCGTGCCTGCATTGGCTGGCAGCCGACAACGCCGCTTGATGAGACAATTGACCAGATCATCGCCTATCAAAAGACGCGCTTGCACGATAGCAAAGGCTGAATACCTGCCATGCGCCGCGCGACTCTGTGTCTGATCGCTTGCTTGCTGATTGTCGGCTGTGAAACACAGGCGCTGCCAACACAGACAACGCTTGAGATCGCACAGACTGTCGCTTTCATGACACAAAATGCGCCGCCTGTCGGTTTCGATCAAGGCGTGCGCTTTGCGCCGATTGATCGCAACCTTGAGACATTGCCGCACTGGCATACACAGTTGACTGTCCGCTTTGAAGGCTTCTTGGCGGGCAGCACACAGCCGATCAGTGGTACGTTGAGCGCCGAAATTTTCAGCAACCAAATCAGTGGCGAACGGCGCGTGGTGCTGCGCGCTGAAGGCGATGCCTTCGCGCTTGCAGAGGGACGCAACGTGGAAGGCGTCCGTTTGGGCAACACATTCTACTTTGTAGACCAAAATGGCACTTGCAGCGTCGTGACCGATGATCCGAATCGGCGACGCGTGGCAGAGCTGCGCGTCGGCGACCTAATTGGCGGCGTGCGCTTTGCCCAGCATACCTACGGACGCAAAACGGCGCGCAACATGGCGCTCTGGCAGTATGGCTTCCTGCCAAGTGACGTTGACCTGCCACTCATCACGCCGACTCAAGGTGGGACGATCAGCGTGCTATCAGGTGATCTGTGGATTGTGCCAAGTTTGAATGCTGTGGCAGATTACACGCTCACGCTGCGCCTAGAGAGCGCGCTTGTGCCGATCTTTCAGGGCAACAAACAGCTGAGCGGTACACTCACTATCACTTACAGCTTGCTAGAGAGCGGCACACTCTACAATATTGCTATTCCTTTCGGCTGTTAGCGGAAGATGTTGCGCCGTATCACGTCAAAGATCAGCCAGAGCGCGCCGATCACCAGCGCGATGATCACCAACTGCTGAATTGCGCCCGCAAGCAGCCAGCCTAGCACAAGTACTAAAGCAACTTTGATGACAGTCGCGCCTACGCCGCGCGCATCGCGGACATCGCGCCACGCCGTCATAGCGCGCTGTGAAAGCGAACGCAATGGCGGCTTCTGCACGGCTTCCTCAACCTCATTTGTCTCATGACGCGGCTTAGGCTCGTGTTGCATCAGCTCGCTCCAAAAATACATCAATCGCTCTTCAGTTGATGAACAACGTCGTCCAGCATCCGCATGTAAGCAAAGCTACGTTCTATGTTCTCGCGCATGAGCGACAATACCTCATGCGCTGACTCTGAGTCTAGACCTTCGTGTGCCAAAAGGTCTAAGCCAACTTTAACAGCTTGCATCATGCCGACAAGATCATGCTTGATTGCGCTGAGCAGCACAGCGACCTCAGCGCGGCTCGGCTGTACCGAAAGTGGCGGCAATTGAGGTGGATCGTTAACCATGCGCTTATCTTCGCTAGAGAATGCCCTGTGCTTGGCGAATGGCGCGCAGCCGCTCAATAGCTGTTGGAAGTATCATCAGCGTGTAGGTGATGTCAGCATCTGTGGTCTGCTTGCCAACGGTCAAGCGCAGGCTGCTCAGCGCAAGCTCAGGCGACAAGCCGACTGAGAGCAAGACGTCACTTGGCTTTGGATTGCCCGTGTTACATGCAGAGCCGCTGCTGGCTGCAATGCCGCTTAGATCGAGGTGCATAAGCAGCGCATTTGCCTCAATGCCTGCAAAGGCAAAGCTGGCATGGTTTGGCAGACGGCGCGCTTTCTCAGCGCCTGTCAAGTAGGCGCCTTCCACACGGCTCAGCACGCCGTCAATCAGACGGTCGCGCAGGCGCGTGTAGTGTGCGACACGCGCAGGCATGTCAGCACAGGTAAGCTCAAGCGCGCGCGCCATACCGACGATCAGCGGCACGTTATGCGTGCCTGCTCGACGATTGTTCTCCTGACCGCCGCCTGTCTGTGCGCTGTGGAGCTGCACGCCGCGCCGCATGTACAGCAAGCCAATGCCTTTCGGACCGTAGAACTTATGCGCCGAGAGCGCTAACATGTCCACGCCAAGCGCCTGCACGTCCAGTGAGAGCTGTCCAGCAGCTTGCACGGCGTCCGTGTGGAAAAGTGCGCCGTGTGCATGGGCGACTTCAGCCAGCTCAGCAATTGGTTGAATGGTGCCGATTTCGTTGTTAGCATACATCACGCTGACTAAGCCGAGCTGGTCAGGTTTAAGCGCGCTGAGCGCCGTCTGCAGCGTCTGCGGCGTAATCGTTCCGTCAGGCTCAGGACGCAACCACGTGACATCCGCTAAGTTTAGACGTGCCAGTTGTTCAGCTGTGTAGCTGACCGCGTGATGTTCTGTGTGCGCTGTGAAAATGTGAGCGCGTCTGCCTTCAGCGCGCGCTTGCATTGCCACGCCGCGCAACGCT
>JANWYI010000037.1:7755-8359 GCA_025055255.1 Anaerolineae bacterium
CGTAAACTGAGCGGCTTGTACAGCCGCTCAGTTCGCCTCAAAGTGAGCGCATTGCCTGATCGAAGCGCTCTAGCGCCTTCGCCGTGATTTCAGGCGGCAAAGCGTAGGAGAAACGTATCCAGTTCTTGCCTGCCTCTGAAAAATAGCTGCCTGCGATTGCCGTCAAGCCGAAGTTACCTGCCATGTACTCAACCAGTGCAACCGAGTCTGCCAAGTTGCCGCGCTGGATCGCCTCAGTGCAGTCAATGAAGGCGTAATAGCCGCCGTCGCCGATCACAGCGCGATAGCCTTTTGCCTTGACAAACTCGCGCACAATGGCTCGACTGGCATTGGTCGGCTCAATAATGGACGCTGCGGCTTTGCGGAAGCCGATCTCGTAAGCAGCCTGCGCAACTGCCTGTCCGTAGAAATTCGGCATCACGCCGTGCGAGCTGCGGCTGGCGATGAATTCAATCACGCGCTTGGACGCCACTATGTGCGCAGCGCGGATGTTTGAGGCGCCTAACGACTTGGTCAAGCCGTCTAGCACGATGACACGCGCGCGATCCTCAGGCGAGAAAGCGCCTAGCAAGGCGTTGATGTCAGCAGGTTCACCTTCCGTGAT
>JANWYI010000037.1:8411-33392 GCA_025055255.1 Anaerolineae bacterium
CTGTGCGCTAGTGCAATCTGACGCTCGATGCTCAGCGTGCGCCCAGTTGGATTGTCAGGCGACGTGATCACCATGCCAGCAATGCGCCGTCCGCCGCCATACTTGGCACAGTATTCAACGCTCGCTGCAATGCCGTCTTCAGTGTACTCCCAGCCGTCAGCCTCAACGCCCGGCGCCAGCAGCACGTTCATGCCTATGCCATACGGTCCCCACAGGTAGCTGATCCATGGCACACGCGAGACCAACAGCGCGTCGCCGACGCGACCAGTGCCGAGCCACGTCATCGCCTGATAGACCTTGAGCAGCGCGTCACGTCCGCCATCAGTTGCAGCGATGTTGTCAGCGTTGTAGCCGATCTCAGCCTTGAATTGCCAGTATTGCTCAGCCGTCGCCTTGCGGAAAGCAAGCGTGCCTGTCGGTGGATCGTAGGCAGTACCATTTTGCTTGAGCAGCTCAAAAGCGCGCTCCAGCAGGTTGTGTGGCACGCCGGGCAGACTCGCGCCGCCGTCACCTTGTGAAGCGTCATAAGCAGGCATGTCGGGATGTCTTTCGCGGAAGGTTGCCAGCAGCTTTTTAATGATGAACATGCGCGACTGCGGAATATCCACTTGGCTGCTCGGAAAGCCGTTCACAGGCACCAGAGCGCGATGCGGCACGCTGAACGTCGGGCTTTCGGGCGAAACTGAGCTGAGAGAATGTGTCACGGTCAAATGCTCCTGAGCCTATACAGGAAAAAAAGCGGTTAAAGATGCGCACGATTGTGAAAAAAAGCACTGTGCTTGTCAATTGGCAGTTGGACTAGGTGCTAGAGGATGCGCTTGCCGAGCAGACTCGCCGCTAGGTCAACAGCCGTTTCAGCGGTCTGGTTGTGCTCATCAAGGATCGGATTGATCTCCACGATGTCCATTGAGCGCACCTTGCCAGAGGCAGAGAGAATTTCCATGAGCAAATGCGCCTCACGGTAATTGATGCCGCCGCGCACAGGTGTGCCGACGCCGGGCGCGTCCTCAGGGTCGAGTGCGTCCATGTCAAGGCTGACGTGCAGGGCGTCAAGGAAGTTCAAGCGATCCAAAGCGCGGCGCGTCACTTCAGCAATGCCGTGTTCGTCAATGTCGGTCATGGTGAAGACTGTGATATGACTCGCTGCAAGACGCACGCGCTCTTCAGGATCGAGGTCGCGCACGCCGATCATCACAATCTGAGAAGGCTGCAGCTTGGCGCCTTCGTAACCAATGTTGACTAACGCAGGTGCACCTTGTCCGATTAGTGCAGCCACAGGCATACCATGTACATTGCCTGAAGGCGAGGTCTCAGGCGTGTTGAAATCACCGTGTGCGTCTACCCAGACCACGCCTGTTGGACGACGGCGCGTCATTGCAGCGATGCTACCTATGCTGATGCTGTGATCGCCGCCTAGCACGATAGCGAAATCATCTTCCGATATGCATGTCAAAATCTCCTGATAAATGTGCTGACAGACCTCAGCCACTGTCTCAACATGGCGCATGCGCTCGTTAGTGCTGTGTGCAACTTGCTCGCGTTCAGTTACCTCTTCAACCACTGGCACGTCAAGGTTGCCGCAGTCGTGAACGATGTAGCCCAAGCGACGCAAGCGCTCTTGCAAGCCGGCATAGCGCACAGCGCTTGGTCCCATGTCCACGCCGCGCCGATTTTGCCCTAAATCCATTGGCACGCCTAAAATGCGCACAGTGCGCCCAGTGTTCAGCATATGTTCCCAGACCGTTCCTTCAATGAGCGCTTACATTCTCGACGATTCCTTGCGAATACGCGCGGAGCAACTTTTGCATAGGCGACTCTTGCAAAACTCATGGACGAGTTCCTGCACCTCGACGCTTGCTGTCCGATTGATACACGCCTCACAGGTTGACCAATACTACTTGCTATCGTGCAGAGCTTATTTCAGCCTTAAGACTAGAATACCTTCTAGGGCATTCACTCTGCCTTTTCGAACTGAGGCGCGCTTGAAAAGCCATGCTCGCCACTTGCTCAACCTCAGCAAGATTCTAGGTCAACACGCGCTGCCTCGGCAGTGTCTGCAAAAGATGGAAACAGCTCAGTGCTTGCATGTCCGCTGAGCCTGCAGCAGCGCAAGTCTGTTTGCCGAAGCGTCTTGTAGCCTTGTACAGCTCACAAAACCTGTCTCAGCACCTTATTTAATTTATGCCATTTATGCCGCATCGGTTCTCTGAACGTATGTGACAGTGTTGAAAAACGAAACTCAGCTGCATGTAACGCCGCAAGGTTGATTGCTCTGGCAACCTGTCATTTAGGTCTGCAAAGAATTGCCTTGAGAAAGGCAGTCAGCATTTCTGTTGTCTACGTCGCTGCCTTTCCCAAGTTTGTCTTGAAGACAGAGTAGCTCAGCCGCTTGCAGCAGGTCCGATCACAACAGCTTGAGCAGAATTCGAGAGCTGAAGCACAGGCTGATCAAGCGGCGTCTGCCATTTCTCGAACGGCTGAAATTCCAGCGCAAAGTTATCAAACTTGTTCATCAAGGCTTGGCGCAGATCAGCGCGCATGACCAAGAGCGGATTGATAATCCACTGCCCTTGATAGCGCACTTCCAAGTGCAGGTGCGCGTTGGCGCCATTGTAGGCTGTGTCAACTGTGGCAAGGCGCGTGTCAGGCGAGACGGTCTGCCCAAGAGAGACTGCGACGTTGGCTATGTGACCGTAGATCACAGTGTAGCTGCCGTTGACGATCATGACAAAGTTCGGCGCATACATATCTGTGTTCAGACGCACAGCGCTCACACGACCTGCCATGCCTGCGAAAACTGGTATGTCAGCGTTCGGATTGCCGAAGTCTATGCCGCCGTGCAGACCTTGCGCATACAGATAGGCGCGCCGACGCACTGGATTGCGGTCTGTGGTTAAGTTGTAGGCGAAGCGCGTGTTGCCAAAGTACTGTATCCATTGCGTCTGCCCTAGAGAGACAGGTAGGCGTGTGAGCAGCTCAGTTGGCACGAATGATGCGCCGTTAGGCAGTTCAACGCGCTCAGGGATAGGCTGTGGCGGCTGTTCTTTGACTTCAACGGCGTAAATCTCGGTCGAGTCGAGCCGACGCTCAGCTGACCAACCACGTGCGTGCTGAATCCAGCGGAAACCATCTGCTTCATATGGTTCGCCGACCTCTGTGACGCGCTCATCACTGAGCAAGCCGCCGACAATCGGCGCACTCGCGCTTGGCGACCTGCGGACGTTTAAAAAGGGCGTCACGACGCGCAAAGTGCGGCGCAACGGCGTGGTAGTTGGCTGCGCTTGACGCTCTGGCACAGTGGGCGCATTTTCTGACACAAGCTCGGCGAAGACGCGCCCGTCGGTCAGGCTGCGCTCAGCTGACCAGCCACGCTCATGCTGAATCCAGCGGAAACCATCTACTTCACGCGGCTCGCCAATCTCTGTGAAGGTCTGATTGACGGCGAAGGTGCCAATCACAGTTGTGCCATTGATGCCGGGCGCGTTGCGAATGTTCAATGGCGCACTAATGACGCGAAAGGTTCGCTGTGCCATACACACACTTCCTTTTTGAGCGAAAGGTCACCACATCACTCTATTGAAGACCGTCACCTTCGGCGCTGCGCGGCGTTTCTCCGCCTTCTTCCCAACGCTTGAAGATCAGCACAGCATTCTGACCGCCAAAGCCAAACGAGTTGGACATGACATAGCGCAGGTTAGCTGTGCGCGGCGTGTTTGGCACATAGTCAAGGTCGCACTCAGGGTCAGGATATTGGTAGTTAATGGTGGCAGGGATGAAGCCGTCGCGCAGTGCCATGATGCTGAAGATGGCTTCCATGCTGCCTGAGGAACTCATGGCGTGACCAATCATGGACTTGGTGGAGCTGACAGGAATCTGGTAAGCACGCTCGCCAAAGACTTTCTTGATCATGCGCGTCTCGTTAGCGTCGTTGAGCGGCGTGCTGGTGCCATGCGCGTTGATGTAGTCAATGTCCTGTGGTGTAATGCCTGCTTGCTGCATGGCGCGCTGCATGGCTCTGACGATAGCGATGCCTTCAGGGTCAGGCGCACTGACGTGGCTGGCGTCGCACGTGCAGCCATAGCCGACAAGCTCTGCGAGGATGGTCGCGCCGCGTGCTTGTGCGCTCTCAAGGCTTTCCAGCAGCAAGACAGCGGCACCCTCTGCAGGCACGAAACCATCGCGTGTGGCGTCAAACGGACGGCTAGCTGTCTCAGGCGAGTCGTTGCGCGTGGAGAGCGCCTTCATAGCGTTCAAACCTGCCATGCTGAACAGCGCAAAAGACGCCTCAGAGCCGCCAGCGATCACGGCATTGACGTCGCCGCGCCGAATCAGCTCCGCGCCTTCGCCAATGGCAACGGCGCCTGTGGCACATGCCGCTGAAACTGTGAAATTCGTGCCGCGAATGCCCAGCCGCATTGCCACTTGTGCCGAACCCATGTTGTTCAGCACCATTGGGAAAGTAAACGGGCTGATCTTCTTCGGTCCGCGCCTGTAGAGCGTGTCAATGCCCTCTTGAAATGTCTCGCTGCCGCCAAAGCCTGCGCCGATGATCACGCCTGTCTCAAAAGTGTTCTCAGGTGTGACGTGATAGTTCGCCTGCGCACAGGCTTCTAGCGCAGCGACAACGGCAAATTGCGCATAGCGATCCATGCGGCGCGCTTCCTTGCTGCCGAGCCACTGTGAAGCGTCAAAGCCTTTCACCTCTGCGCCAATCTGCGTGTCTAGCGACGAACTATCAAAGCGCGTAATGCGCGTCACGCCCGACTTGCACGCCTTGATATTTGCCCATGTTTCCGCCACGTTCAAGCCGAGCGGCGTCACCATGCCCATGCCAGTGACTACAATACGTTTGGTCATAAAATTTTCCTTGTGGCGAGAAAATCTATTTCATTGTAACACTTTTCAAGTGCTTCTGCGCGCTCTGTAAACATGCATGTGGTCTCAGCTTTAACCGAGACCACACACATCGTGCTAGTGCTGGACGACTGCTCTCACTGCAATTCACGACTCGTGTAACCAAGAATGCGGCGCGCCACGATCAGAAGGTTAATTTGTCCCGTGCCTTCGTAGATATCGTTGATCTTGCCGTCGCGCATCCACTTTTCCACTAACCACTCGCGGCTGTAGCCCATAGTGCCAAGCAACTCGACCGCTTTCTGAGTCACTTGTGTGACCACTTTGCCTGCCTTCACCTTCGCCATTGACGCTTCAAGGCTGTTGTGCAAGCCGTGGTCGAGCATGGACGCAGCGCGCAACGTGAGCAACCACGCTGCTTTGAGCTGCATTTCCATTTCCAAGACGTCGCGCTGAACGGCGCTCAGCTGGTGGTAAGGTACGCCATAAGGAATTTGAATGCCGTGTTCTGCCAACTTTTCTTTCAAAAACTCAAGCGCGGCGCGTCCTACGCCAATGGCAGAGGCGGCGACCATTGGACGTGAGGCATCAAACGTCGCCATGGCGCCTTTGAAGCCTGCTGTGCCTTCGCGCTGAATCACTTCAGGGCTGCCGAGCAGGTTCTCAGCAGGAATGCGTGCGTTATCCAGCACAATCGCTGCAGTGTCGCTGGCACGAATGCCGTGCTTGATCTCGACCTTGCCAATTTTGACGCCCGGCGTGCCTGCCTCGACCACGAACGGCTTCATGCCTGCGCGTCCGGCGTTGCGGTCTACTGTCGCCCAGACCACAACGATGCCGTCTGATTCTTCTAGTGCAAGTTTGCCATTCGTGCAGAAGATTTTCTCGCCGTTCAGAATCCACTCATTCGTCTCAGGATCAAAGGTCGCCGTGGTCTGAATGGCAGAGGTATCAGAGCCAGCACCTGGCTCAGTCATTGCCATGGCGCCCCACTTCGGCTCACCTTCGGCAAAGCGCTTCAAAAAGCGGAGTTTTTGCTCCTTTGTGCCAACTGCCTCAATCGCGCTACCCGCCAAGAGCGGCGCAGGCATGCACAGATACTGCCCGACGTCGCCCCAGCTCAGCTGCTCAGCAAGCACGATCATGCGCACATAAGTAATGCCTGGACCTTCGCGTTTCGGCTTGTCCTCGCCATTAGTCAGCTTTTGGAGCGCCTTTGCTTGCTGATCGCGCAGCACATACCACATCGCCTTAATGAACGAATGCGGACGCTGATGCTCATGCTCGTCCAAATAGCGCGACTCAGGACGCATGATGTTCTCAGCTACGCTCTTCAGCATCTCGCGCTCTTGCAGCACACGCTCTGGAATCTCAAAACTGATCGCCATTGTAAAACGCTCCTAACTTGCTCAAAGTTCTAAACTTAACGACCAAACCTGCCAAAAATTGACCTTGTCTAGCGTTGAAAAGCTCAAGATAATCTTTTGTAGACAATGCTTGCGTCACAAATTGCTCGATGGTGACGGATATACCAATGACCTCGTATGAAAAGCCCAAACATGAAAACTCGCTGGAGCGCGCCTTCAGCTTTACCGAGTCCGATCTCAAGCAGAACCTGCAAGGCAAGCTCTCTGAGGCGCAAATCGCGCGTCTGCGTCAAGAAGCCTACCAAACGCTTTATCTGGTCATCGGTGCCTTGGCGCTCATCGGTTTTCTCGCTCTACTCTCCTTCCGCGCCAGCGCGGGCGAACTTTTGATACTGCTCAGTTGTCTGATCGCGCCTGCTATCTTCGCCTTCGTCTTCACAGTCGGCATGACCGAGTCCGCGCTCAGCGCAAAAACGGTCAGCAAAGTGAGCGGCATGATTCACCTCGCCTATGGCATGATGCCCTATCAGCCGCCGCTGCCCGATGATTTTAAGCCTGTGCAGCGCGGCGTGGTCTTTGGCTACCAAGCCTCCTATCGGCTTGCGATTGCTGACCGAGAGTTTCGCCTCGACCGCGATCAGTACCAAGCGCTCTCGCAAGCCTACGGCTACTATAACGTCTTCTTTGTGCCAACGCTCAATAAAATTGTCGCCGTACAACGCTTCGATCCTAGCGAGCCAGAGACAGCTGCTGGCTTGCCGATAGAACTTGACATGCCAGCTAACGTCGTGCGTGGTGCACTGAACGACGAAGACGAAGAGCTGCTGCGCGGCTAGACAATCGCCAAGCCTTCAAAGGCTGCAAAGCCACGCGCATTGCGCAACCAGCGCTCCACAGGGTGCTCGCGGATGTAGCCGTGTCCGCCTAGCACTTGGACAGCGCAATCTGTGACAAAGAGCGCGGCTTTGGCGGCGTATTCCTTGGCATGGTAGCTCTCAGCCGTGTAGTCGCCGTTGTCATCAGTGTCCAGCTTCCAAGCGGCTTCCCAAGTCAGCAAGCGTGCCGCGTCCACTTCAATCGCCATCTCTGCCAGCATAAAAGCAATGGATTGCTTCTGCGCAATTGGCACGCCAAACTGGACGCGCGTCTTAGCGTAGTCGCGCGCGTATTCGTAAGCTGCGCGTGCCACGCCAACGGCAAGCGCAGCAAGTGCCGTGCGGCTGTGGCTCAAAATTCGCTGATAGCGCGTGCCTGCCTCGCCGCCGAGCTTACAAGCCGCGCCGACGCGCACATTATTCAGCCGTACGCGGTAAGTTGGCAGAGCGCGAATGCCCATCAGTTTCTCACGTTGAAGGATGTCTAAGCCCTCAGCGCCGCGCTCGATCAGATAGCCGTCTACTTTGCCTGTCTCACTATCGCGCGCGTAGACCAAGAGCATCTGCGCCTCAGGCGCAAATGGCACATAGCACTTTTCGCCACTGATCAGGTAGTGATCGTTCTCGCGTGTAGCCGTAGTGCGTGGCGCATTTGGGTCAAAGCTGATGCCTGCCTCTAAAAGTGCGGCGCTGAAATACGGCAGGCGCTCTGCAGCGGCAATTTGCGGCAAGATGTTTTGCTTCTGCTCCTCAGTGCCACTGAAATGGACAGGGTTAGCGACTGTGGCAGGCATCATGACTGCCAAGGCAAGCGCTAGGTCGCCCCATGCCAGTGCCTCAGCCGCTAGGACGTTTGTGATGGCGCTGTGTTCCCCGAAGCCGCCATATGCCTCTGGAATGCTGGCAGGCAGAATGCCAAGTTCCCAGCCTTTTTGAATAATCTCAGGCGGGAAAGCATCCTCTTCATCAGCGTCGTGCGCATGAGGACGCACCTCTGCAGCAGCGAACTTCATAATGGTATCTACGAGCATTTGCTGCTCATCAGTTGGCGTGAAAGAAAGCATTTTTCAAGAACTCCTTGCTCTCTATTGGGCAGATCAGCTGATCGTGCAGAATCAACAAAGTCTGAAGCGACCAAGCGCTGGAATCTTTTGCGATAGACATGGGTCACTTTACCGCATGAGTCTCTGCTTAGCAAGAGACTCTTCGCGCCTTGCATGTGAGCAAGCTAGGTCAAAAAGTGACTTTCATCACTTCCGCGAATGGCGAACACATGACACACTCTTCGATACAAGGAGTGTGAGATGGGCAAGATTTGGCTGATCTGTTTGCTGTGTGTATTGGCTGCGTGCAACCAAGCGCCTGCCCACGAAGTGATCTCGCTCTCGGCACTGCAGCCTTTGCCCAAAGCAGCAGAGCAGACCATAGTGCCGTTGCGCGTCTCTGTCGCAGCAGTCATTTCGCCCAAAGGCACAGCACAGAGCTACCAAGCCTTACTAGATTACCTGAGCGCCAAGCTGGAGCGCCCAGTAGAGCTTGTGCAGCGCCGTACCTACGCTGAGACAAACGCGCTTGTCGAGGCAGGCTATGTTGACGTCGCTTTTGTCTGCACCAGTGCTTATCTAGACGGCGCTGCGCGCTTTGGCATGGAGCTGTTGGCTGCGCCACAGGTGAACGGAAAGACCGTCTACCACTCTGTTTTGCTGGTGCCTGCTAAAAGCACGGCACAGAGTATGGCAGATTTACGCGGCAAGCGCTTTGCTTTTACCGATCCAATGTCTAACACTGGACGCGTCTATCCAACGTATCTCGTGAAGCAGCTGGGCAGCACGCCACAGGAATTCTTCAGCGAGGTGTTTTACACCTATAACCATGACGACGCTATTCGTGCTGTGGCAGAGCAGGTTGCCGATGGCGCCGCTGTGGATAGCCTCGTCTATGAGTTTGCATTGGCGCGCGAACCTGAGTTAGCGAAGCGTGTGCGCGTGATCCATCGTTCGCCGCCGTTCGGTATTCCGCCTGTTGTGGTCAATCCTGAGGCACGTCCACAGTTGAAAGCTATCTTGCGCGATCTGCTTTACGGCATGGCTGACGATCCAGAAGGGCAAAAAGCGCTTGCTGCGTTAGGGATTGAGCGTTTTGTGCCGATCAGTGACGAGGCTTACAGTTCAGTACGCCGCTTGTTTCAGGAGATGCACCTTCTATCGCCATGAAAGACGTAGCGCGCTTGCATCTTGCCAATTGGGTTGAGCGCTTGTGGGCAGTCTTAGGCTCTGTCAGCATTCGCACCAAGATTTTGGGCATTGTGCTGGGCTTAGTGTCGCTTTTTGGCTTAACCATTACTGTACAAGTCCGCACAGCGCTTACGCAAGCTCTAGAACAGCAGTTACAAGAGCAGGCAATCTCAGTTGGGCGTGATCTAGCCGCGCGTGCCACTGATCTCCTGCTGATCAACAACCTATACGCTCTGCACGAGCTGCTGCATGATACGTTAGCGAACAACCCTAACGTGCGCTACGCCTTTATCTTAAATCCAGATGATGCAGTTGTTGTACACACATTCGGTGAGGGCTTTCCAGTTGGCTTGCAAGCAGCCAATCGCGTCGCTGCCTCTGACCATCACAACATACGGCTGCTTGCAACTGATGAGGGACCTATCTGGGACGTGGCAGTGCCAATCTTTGACGGTCGGGCAGGCGTAGCGCGCGTCGGACTCTCAGAGGCGCGCTTACATCACACTGTGAATACTATCACCAGTCAGTTGCTAATTATCGTTGTACTGATTTGGGTAATTGGCGTGAGTGCTGCTGCCTTTCTGACTTGGGCGCTGACTCGTCCAATTTTGCAGCTCATGCGCGCTGCGCAAGCAGTTGGACGTGGTGAGTTCAATCTACATTTGCCGCGCTGGGCAAATGATGAGCTTGGCGAACTGGCAGATGCTTTCAATGCTATGACGGCTGCGCTCGCGCGCGCCGCTCAAGAGCGTGCTGAGCGCGAGACTTTGCGCAATCAGTACGTTAGCGGCGTGATTGCTGCTCAAGAAGAAGAACGCAAGCGCATTGCTCGTGAACTGCACGATAGCACTAGTCAAGCACTTTCATCGCTGATACTCGGTCTGCGTGCGCTAAGCATGATGCCTGACGACGTGCCGCGCCGCGCCGAAGAGCTACGCCAAATTGCTGCGCGCACGCTTGACGAAGTCCACAGCCTTTCGTTGCAATTGCGTCCTAGCGTGCTGGACGACCTCGGCTTAGCAGCCGCTCTGGAGCGCCATGTGAATGATTGGCGCCGCCGCGCCAACTTGCACATAGACCTTGCCTTGAGCGGCTTTGAGCAGCGCTTGCCGCCGCAAGTTGAGACTGCGCTCTACCGAATTGTCCAAGAAGCCTTGACCAACATTATCCGTCACGCGCACGCTCAGACTGCTAGTATCTATCTTGAACGCCGCGATCACAGTGTGCGCGCGATCATTGAGGATGATGGAGTCGGTTTCGATCCACGAACTGTCACGCACAAGGAAGGTCATCTTGGTTTGTATGGCATTCGTGAGCGCGTGGAGCTGCTCGGCGGCAAGCTAGTGATTGAGTCAGCGCCACAGCAAGGCTGCAGCTTGCTTGTAGAGATTCCACTCGACTGGGAAGGTAGCGCTCTGACATGTCCGTCACCAAAATTCTACTCGCCGATGACCACGCCATCCTTCGCGTCGGCTTGCGCCTCTTGCTTAGTGCGCAGCCTGACTTGACTGTGGTGGCTGAGGCAAGCAACGGAGCTGAGACGCTCACACTTGCTGAACAGACACAGCCTGATCTGATCCTGCTCGACCTCTCCATGCCCGCTCTAGGCGGCTTGGAGACTTTGCCTTTGCTGCGCAAAGTGGCACCAAATGCGAGAATTCTAGTGCTGACAATGCACGATGATGATGGCTATCTGCGCCAAGCACTGCGCAGCGGCGCCTCTGGCTATGTGCTGAAAAAAGCAGTGGATAGCGAGCTGATTTCAGCAATACACGCTGTATTACGCGGCGAAATTTATGTACATCCTGCGATGACGCGCCTGCTACTTGAAGATATTTTACCTCCCAGCCAAGCTGCCGACGCCGATCCATGGCTCATGCTTAGCGAACGTGAGCGCGAAGTGCTGCTCCTAGTGGCACGTGGCTATACCTCTAGCGAGATTGCTGAACGATTAAGTCTGAGCGCCAAGACCGTTGAGACGTATCGCAGTCGCGGCATGGAGAAACTAAACTTGCGCTCACGAGCGGCACTAGTGCAGTTTGCCCTAGCACATAACCTCCTCAAAGATGCCTGATCAATCAGATTTTTCCTGACAAGCGCCTGCCACAACTAGGACTTTTCCCGCTAAACAGCAGCTCGCCTTTCCGTTACAGTCAGGCTACTCAAAAAGTGGTCGCTTTCAACAAGGAAGGGCTATATGGCAGAACAGGAGAAACTTACGCCACACTCCACTGCCTCAGGTGCAGTGAGCCGCCGAAATTTTCTGGGCGCGCTTGCCGCAGCAGGCGCAGTGGCTGCCTTTGAGCAGCTTGCTGCTAATCCTCAGGCTGTGCTTGCTGCTTATGAAGAGCAGATTGTGCAGGGGACGCTCGGTCAAGGGCGGAGCAGCGCTGACCTAAAGGCGCTTGACGTGCTAGAGCGAATGCGCCTTGAGTTGCTGCGCGCGCTCCAGAAGCCTGCCAGTGAGCGGCGGTGGGTGATGGTCATAGACTTGCGCAAGTGTATCGGTTGCCACGCTTGCACCATTGGATGCGTGGCAGAGAACAAATTGCCGCCGGGCGTTGTCTATCGTCCAGTGATTGAGGAGGAGTTCGGCACGTATCCGAATGTGGCGCGTCGCTTTATCCCGCGCCCGTGCATGCAGTGCGAAAATCCGCCGTGCGTGCCTGTCTGCCCAGTGAACGCCACGTATACAAATGCCGAGGGTATCGTCGAGATGGACTATGAGCGCTGCATCGGTTGCCGCTATTGCCTGACGGCTTGCCCGTATTCAGCGCGTGTCTCTGACTTCGGTTTCACCTACACAGAAGAGTTGCCTGTCATTCAAGGCTTGCTTGGCACGGCAACGGCTGATGATTATGAGCGTGCGCCAAACTTTGAGTATGGCAAGCAATATGCGCGGCAAGGACGCGCTTCCCCTGTCGGCAACGCGCGCAAGTGCCACTTCTGCCAGCATCGCATTTTGGAAGGCGTGCTACCGGCGTGTGTCACCACCTGCATCGGACGTGCCACATTCTTTGGCGATGCTAACGATCCTGAGAGTCTTGTGGCAGAGCTGATCGCCCGTCCGAACGTCCTGCGTCTGCGCGAGGAACTCGGCACAGAGCCGCGTGTCTACTACTTGAAATAGGAGGTTTTCATGGCACAGGTAGTTTCTGAGCAAAAACGTCCTGCAGCAGGCTTTCGCCTGACCGATCTAATCTGGATTTTAGGCGTGGTCGCCCTGCTGATCGGCGCTACAGGCATGTTGGATCGGCTGCGCTTTGGCTTGGCGCCAGCAGCGATTGGCAGCTATGTGCCGTGGGGCTTGTGGGTCAGTTTTTATGACTACTTGGTCTGGCTCGAGGTCGGCAGCTTGCTGCTTTTCTCAGGTCTGGTCTACCTTGCGCATAACGAGAGCCTTGCCAAGATCAAGCCGCTTGTGCTTTTCACAGGCTTTGTAGTGCTGCTAATGGCGCTGATCCTTGTTGCAATGGACTTAGGGCACTTTGAGCGCTTTTGGCATGTGTACGTCTACGCTGATTTCGACTCGATGATCACATGGATGGTCTGGCTACACACTGCCTACCTGATCTTGCTGGCAGCGGAGCTGTTTTTGGCGCTGCGCGGCACAGGCAAAGGCTTGCTGAAGGTGCTGGGAATTGTGAGCTTGCCGCTCGGCTTGATGCTGATCTTGGTCAGCGGCTCAATCTTTGGCGTAGTGGCGGCACGTCCGTTGTGGAACACCTCCAACTTGCCGCTGATGTTCTTCATCTCGGCATTAGCATCAGGCGCCAGCTTGCTCTTACTGTTGGTAACCGTCTTTTGGGCAGACAAGCAGTCTGAGGAATACACGCGGCTGACGCAGCGCTTAGCGCAGATCGCTGGCTGGCTGATGTTAGGCGGCACGTTCATCGCCGGCGTCCTTGCCTTCACAATTTTGTATCAAGGCGGCGGCAATCCGCAGCGCGCTGCAGCACTTCAGCTGATCCTAGCAGGTCCGTTCTGGTGGAGCTTCTGGATCGTCCACATTGGGCTAGGTGTAATCGTGCCAGTCGTGATCTACTTTGTCTTCTACAAGAACCGCTGGTTGCTGATGCTCGGCGCAGCACTGAGTGTAATCACCTTTGTAGCGGTCACACTGAACATTGTTATCCCAGTGTTAGTCACGCCAGAGTTGGAAGGCTTGGCAGAGGCGTATCAGCATCAAAAGCTGAGCCTGGATTACGTCCCGAATTTGAACGAATGGCTCGTCGTGACCTTTGTTTTCGGCTTTGGCGCTCTGCTGTATGGGCTAGGACTGCGTTTCTTGCCCGTTCTGCCCAAACGCGCACAAGAATAGAGGAGTAGGGTACCATGAGCGATAAACCACTTTTGCCTGAACCAGAACGGTCTGAGACTTGCGCGCTATCGCGGCGCGACTTCCTGAAGCTGAGCGCTGCAACCGGCGGTGCTGCTGCGCTGCTGGGCAGTCTACCTGCTTTTGACCAGCTGTTGGCAGCACAGAGACAAGCACTGAGCGGTAACTCGCCACTCTCGGCGCCTGAGCGCCAGATTTACACGGTCTGCTTGCAGTGCAACACGGGTTGCGGCATTAAGGTGAAAATTTGGGAAGGCATTGCCTCGAAGATCGAGGGCAATCCGTACAGTCCTTGGACGCTGCATCCGCACTTGCCCTACAGCACTCCTGTTGCAGAAGCGGGCAGTATCGAAGGCGGACTCTGTCCGAAAGGGCAAGCTGGCTTGCAAACAGCCTACGATCCATATCGGATTGTCAGCGTGCTGAAGCGCCGTCCAGGCACCAAGCGCGGCGAAGGGCAATGGGTGACTATATCCTTTGAGCAGGCGCTCGACGAGATCATCAACGGCGGTGATCTGTTCGGCGAAGGTCCGGTCGAAGGCTTGAAGGATGTCTACGCTTTACGTGATGCCAAAGTTGCCAAGGCAATGTCGGATTTCGTCAAACGCATTGTGGACGAAAAGGACGCTGAGAAAAAGCGAGCGCTGGTCGAGGAGTTCAAGGCGACTTTTGCTGCTGATCTGGACAAGCTGATCGATCCTGATCATCCTGACCTCGGTCCAAAGAACAACCAGTTTGCCTTCATCTGGGGACGTCTGAAGAACGGTCGTGGTGATTTGGTGCGCCGTTTCGTCCTCAGCGGTCTAGGTTCAATCAATGCAAACGGACACACCACAGTCTGCCAAGGTAGCCTGTATTTCGCAGGCAAAGCCTTGAGCGAACAGTGGGATGGTAGCAAGTTCACAGGCGGTCAGAAGTTCTACTGGCAAGCTGACCTGAAAAACAGCCGCTTTGTGATCTTTATCGGCGCTAACATGTTTGAGGCGAACTACGGTCCGCCTCTGCGCGTAACGCCAATCACAGAAGGCGCCGTAGATCGTGGCTTGCGCTATGTCGTTGTTGATCCGCGTTTCTCGAAGGTCGCCTCGAAAGCATGGAAATGGATTCCAATCAAGCCGGGCGAGGACTCAGCGCTTGGTTTGGGCATGATGCGCTGGATGTTCGAAAACGACCGTATCAACAAACGCTTCTTGAGTGCAGCCAACAAAGCTGCCGCTAACGCTATTGGCGAAGCCTCTTGGACGGACGCTGTCTGGCTTGTTCACATCAAGAACGGCAAGCCCGATAAGCTTGTGCGCGCTCTAGAGCTGGGCTTGGTGACGCGCCAAACTGAGCAAGACAAAGATGGCAAGGAAGTGACCGTCTACGTGACCGAAGATGGCGTCAAGTTCAAGTTCGATCCGTTTGTGGCGCTTGTAGACGGCAAGCCAACACCTGTTGATCCAAACAGCACCGAATTGCCTGTCTATGGCGACCTATTCGTGGACACCACGTTGCAGAATGCCAAGGGCGAGACCATCACAGTCAAGAGCGGTCTGCAGATTATCCGCGAGTCGGCATTCGAGAAAACTATCGAGGAGTACGCAGCCATTGCCGACATCCAGCCGAGCGACATCATCGAGTTGGCACGCGAGTTCACCAGCTATGGCACGCAAGCCGTGATTGATATCCATCGCGGCGCGTCACAGCACACCAATGGCTTCTACACCAGCTTCATCTTCTTCACGCTCAACGCCCTGATCGGGAACTTTGACCACAAAGGCGGCTTGAGCAAGCCAACAACTTATGACCGTCTGGGTAGCCGTGCCAAAGGTCCGTTTGACCTAGCGAAGATGAATAACGGCGCCAATGTGCCTTTCGGTCTGGATATCCTGCGCACTACGATCAGCTACGAAAAGTCTACAATTTTCAACGGCTATCCTGCTAAACGCCCGTGGTTCCCGTTAGCAACGGATGTCTATCAGGAAGACTTGCCGTCAATCGGCGATGCTTACCCTTATCCTGTCAAGATCGCCATGTTCTACATGAGCGCGATCAACTATGCGCTGCCAGCAGGTCACACCACCATTGAAGTCTTGGCTGATCCGAAGAAACTACCGCTAATTATCGCCTCAGACATCTTCGTAGGCGAGACCTCAATGTACGCTGACTACATCTTCCCTGATCTGAGCTATCTGGAGCGCTGGGAGTTTCACGGTACGCATCCATCGGTCACCTACAAAGTGGAAAATGTCCGCAATCCTGCCATTTCGTTGCCGGGCTGGCCAATGGTGAAGGTCTACGGGCAGGAAATTCCACTCTCCTTCGAAGCGCTCGTGTTGGGCATCGCTGAGCGGCTCAATCTGCCAGGCTTCGGTCCAAACGGACTCGGCGAAGGTGTACCATTTATCTACCCTGAGGACTACTACCTGCGCATGGTAGCTAACCTTGCCTTCGGCGAAAAGGAAGACGGTAGCAACAGTGTGCCTGAGGCAGATGACCGCGAAGTGGAAATTTTCCTCAAGGCGCGGGCGCACCTGCCCAAGCAAGTCTTCGACCCTGTGCGCTGGAAAGCGATTCTCGGCAACGATGAGAAACTGTGGCGCCAGACCATCTATGTCTTGAATCGTGGCGGACGTTGGCAGGACGAAGGCAAAGACTACAAAGGCGACCTGCTCTCGAACGCTTATGCCAAGCAGATCAATCTTTACCAAGAGAAAACAGCCAAAACCATCAACAGCATGACGGGCGAGCCATTTGCAGGCTATCCGCGCTACTATCCGCCACATCTCTCCAGCACGGGCAAGCCAATTGAAGATGGTGATGAGTACGCTTTCACGCTGATTACCTACAAGGAGATCACGATGACGAAGGCGCGCACTATCTCCAACTACTGGCTGCTGGCAGTCATGCCTGAGAACACCTTGCTCATGAACGTTGCCGATGCACAGCGGCTTGGCTTGCGCAACGGCGATCTGGTGCGGATTAGCTCTGCCAGCAATCCGCGTGGCGTCTGGGACTTGCGCAATGGCTCAGAAGTGCCAATGGTCGGCAGACTGAAAGTGGTGCAAGGGATACGACCGGGCGTTGTCGCTTTTGGTCTCGGCTGGGGACACTGGGCGAGCGGCGCACGCGACATCGTCATTGATGGACAGACGGTCAAGGGCGATGTGCGCCGTCTGGCAGGCTTCCACGCGAACGCCGCCATGCGCACTGATCCTGTGCTGCAAGACGTCACGCTCACGGACATCGCAGGCGGCAGCGCCGTCTTCTACAGCACAAAGGTGAAAGTTGAAAAAGCCTAGCCGTAAGCGTTAAAGTTGCGCGGGCAGATCGCGGCGATCTGCCCGCATCGCTGCGAGGAAGCGCCCATGCCCGACTTACAAGCTCTGCTGGCTCAATCAGCTGCACTGCACAACCACCTGTGTCCACGCCAGGTGTTAGGTGTCCAGATGGGCATTTACGCAGGCGAGCTGCTCAGTCTAGACTTACCGCAGGCAGATAAACGGCTCTATGCACTAATCGAGACCGATGGCTGCTTCGCTGATGGCGTGGCTGTAGCAAGCGGCTGTCGGCTCGGTCGCCGCACTATGCGCCTGCTAGACTACGGCAAAGTTGCTGTTACGTTCTACGACACGCTAACTGGGCGCGCAGTGCGCCTTGCGCCGCGCCCTGAAGTCCGCAGCCGCGCCGTTGCGCTCTTCCCTCAAGCGCAGAGCCGTTGGCACGCCCAGCTGCAAGCCTACCAACAGTTAAGCCGTCCTGAACTTTTTACTGCGCAGTTTGTAAGCTTGACGCTAGATATGCGCGCACTGATCAGTCGCCCTGATGTGCGCGTGACTTGTGCGCGCTGTGGCGAAGAAATCCTGAACGAGCGTGAAGTGCTAGTAAATGGCGAAGCGTTATGTCGTAGCTGTGCAGGCGAGTGCTACTACACAGTTATCTGCTGCGCCAATGCCTACACTGACTGATCGCGCAACAGAGCGCGTGCGCGCAGCACGTCTTCAGGCGTGTTCAGATTGAAGAAAGCGCGTCCGAGCGGATCGTGCTGCGCAACCACCTCAGGTGGCAAGAAAGTCGCGCTGATCTGCTCCACAAAAATTGAGAGTTGGCGCTCACCACTTGCCACAAGAGCGCCTAGGACGTGACACAAGTCGCGCCGATAGATAGCGTGCAACGGCTCAATGCCTTGTGCGTGACGCGGCACAAGCGCCTGATATGGCTTTGGATAGTCCAGCATCGCTTGCAGTAGCATTGCGTTCAGGAATGGCATATCTGCGCCAACTACGAGGCAATAGTTGTGCTGTGCTGCCAATAGACCGCTGTACAAGCCGCCTAGCACACCTGCCTCAGGCAGAACATCATAGACAAGGCGCGCTGATAAGCCTGACCATGCCTCAGGGTCATTCAGGACTACAATCAGCTCTGCACATAACGGCGCTATAGTAGCGCAAGTATGCTCCAGCAGCGTTGGTGCATTTTCGCCCCAGAGGCGCAGACGGCGCTTATCGGCGCCCATGCGACGACTGCGTCCGCCTGCTAAGACGATGCCTGAGTGTCTCAAAGTATCTAGCGACTATCAAGAATATCGTTGATCCATGCATAAGCGCTCATAGCAGTTGGATAGCCAAGCGTGGTAATCGCTAGAAGCGCTACGTGCTTTATCGCCTCAGGTGAGATGCCCATCTCAAGGGCGCGCCGCACATGCGCATGAGTAGCGCCTTCTAAGCGAGCGCCGATTGCCAATGCCAGCTTCACCAGTTGACGCGTCTGGTCGTCAAGCGAACCTGCCGAATGCACTGCATCGCCCAGTGCGTCATAGGCTTGGGCAATAGTCGGAAATTCTTCACGGAAGCGTATGAAGTGGGCAGGTAGTTCGAACATTGACTGAAAAGCTCCTCTCGTGAATATGTGCACGGCACAAGTGTAGCTAACTTTGGCTAAATCTACACATGGCGCTCGAAGGCACACACAATTCAGGGCAGACGCACAACACCAATTCCGATCTGACTTTCTACGCCGTTTGCAGACATTGGCGTGTGCGTCCGAGCGCGGACGACTAGGAGACTGAAGTTGCTGGTCGCTGCGTGTCTCAGAACCTGAGAGCTACAAGCGCACAAATGGTAATTAGTGCATAGCGTAGCTGACTGCACGTCACAGCTTGCTTTTCAGCACTTCTGGATTGACCACGTTGCGGTATTCGCCTTTGAACAGTGCGTCAAGCGTCTGCTGAGCAATTTGGACTGCCACTTCGTCTTGTGCTTCGTAGGTGCTGGCGCCTAGGTGAGGCGTATGGATGACGCCCGACAAGCCAATCAGTGGATTGTCAGGCTTAGGCGGCTCTTCTTCATAAACATCTAGCGCTGCGCCTGCCACTTTGCCGCTCTTGATTGCCTCCGCCAGCGCATGCTCATCAATCAGCGCACCACGAGAGTCGTTGATGATGCGCACGCCGTCTTTCATTTTAGCGATGCTCTCAGCGTTGATCATGTGGTAGTTCTCAGGCGTGACCGATGCATGGAGCGAAATGAAATCAGAGCGTGCGTAGAGTTCGTCGAGCGTCACCATTTGCACGCCATACGGCGCCGCGACTTCGGCACTGACGTACGGATCATAAGCGATGATCGTCATCTCAAAGGCAGCTGCACGCTTAGCTACAGCGCGTCCCACGCGCCCAAAGCCGATCAGACCGAGCGTCTTACCGCGCAGCTCAACGCCCATGTACGCCTTGCGTTCCCACTGACCTGCCTTGAGACTGCCATCAGCAGCTGGAATGTGACGCGCCAGTGCCAGCATCAAGCCGATTGCCAGCTCAGCTGTCGCCACTGTGTTACCGTCAGGCGCGTTCATCACCACAATACCGCGTTCAGTGGCTGCGGCAAGGTCAACGTTATCTACACCGACGCCGGCACGTCCAATTAGCTTGAGCTTCGGCGCAACTTCTAGCATTGCGCGGTCTACTTTCGTAGCGCTGCGGATGATCAGCGCATCCGCTCTTGGAATAGCAGCAAGTACCTCTTCACGGCTCATCTTAGCAGCTGCTTGCACTGTGACGCCTTGTGCTGCTTCAAGTAGCCTCAAGCCTGCCTTGTCCAGATTGTCAGGGACGAGAATGTGATACATGCTTGGAAATCTCTCACAAATTGGCTGAACACAACAGCCTATTGTGCCGATTTGTGCCAAAAGGCGCAAGACCACGCATTGTTTGTGTTACGTTTGATCGCACTCTCTCGACTCCAACAGGTCAAGCAAACGTTGCCAAGTGTCTTTGGTTTAGATATACTGACCAATATGCAATGACGCACTGCGTAGGCGAAATTCGATATTGATACTTTAGCGCTGAGGTGACTATGAGATTGAGTCGTGAAGAGGTATTGCAGATTGCAGAGCTGGCAAAGTTGAGCTTGACCGAGAACGAACTGACAGCCTACGCTGAACAGCTCTCAGCCGTCCTTGAGTATGCCTCGCGCCTTGAGCAGCTGGACACTGCTGACATTCCACCAACTGCCACTGTGTTGCCATTGCAGAATGTCATGCGCGATGATGTAGTACGCCCTTCATTGCCTCGTGAGCAGGCACTCGCTAATGCAGCCGATGCAATTGAAGGGCAATTTCGTGTGGATGCTGTGCTAGAGTAGCCTATTGTGCTGAGGTAACATGCTTAGAAAACGCCTACTGCTCATCGAAGACGATTTCGACGTGGCAGAGATGCTGCAGGTCTACTTCACAGCACAAGGCTATGAGGTGTTCACTGCACTAAATGGCAAAGAAGGCATTGCCATGGCGCGTGCTAAGTCGCCAAACTTAATTTTGTTAGATGTCATGCTGCCTGATATGGACGGCTTCGATGTCTGCAGAGGCTTGCGCACGACGCCGCTCACTAAATACATTCCAATCATCTTCCTGACACAACGTGATCGGCGCGCCGACAAAGTGGCAGGTTTAGAACTGGGCGCCGATGACTACATCACTAAGCCGTTCGATATTGAGGAACTCCGTCTGCGCGTGCAAGGCTCGCTGCGGCGCGCTAGTTGTGAAGCATTGACTGACGAACGTACAGGTTTGCCTGTTGGTCATGCTGTTGCAGAGGCAGAGAGGGTCTTTGCAGCTAGAAGCTGGCTGGTATCGTCTGCAAATCACTTTGAATGGTTTCAACGCTTTCCGTGACCACTACGGCTTTGTGGCGGCTAATCAAGTGTTGAGTTTCTTCAGCCAGACGCTTTCTGAGTGCCTAGCACAGTATGGCACGCCCGAAGATTTTGCTGCTATGCACAGCGAGACGCACTACAGCATCTTCACCTTCACGACGCAACTGGCTGCGCTGATTGCAGCCTTGCAGGATACACTGCGTACAAGTCTGCTCGCTTTCCACACTTTCACTGATCGTGAGCGCGGTTACCTAATTCTGCAAGATGGACAAAGCGAACAGTACGCGCCGTTGCTCTCAGCCGAGATCAGCGTTGTGGAGTACAGGCAACCAACTGCTAGTGATGCACCGCGAGCAGCCAGTGCTTGAAGACTAAGAAGGCAGGAGAACTTCCTGCCCTCAGCTTTCACTGCTCTTGGTCATCCTCAAGACGCTTGAGCAACTCCGCCTCTTGACGCATGCGACGCGCCTTCAGAATGAAGTAAGCGACTGTCAGCGCCATGATAATGCCTGTGGCTGCGTAGCCCAGAATCATGTACTCAATGTTGCTCGGCGTGTTGACTTCCATCTCTTGACTTACCTCTGCTTAGCGAGGAAGCGCGCTTTCAAGGCTTGCAGACGCGCCGCAGTGTTTTCCAGACGTACACGATGCCACGTTAAAACGACCGCTGCAAGGCACCACCACGTCATCGCTACGCCCATTGTCGCACCAATGCGCGGATCAGTCCGCACCTCAAAGCCGCCTTCCGCATTTGGATTTGCCACGCTTGGACCGATCACCACTGGATGTAGCGTGTCAGTGCGCACGCGCGGAATCAAGAAGACGTACACCACGCTGGCGAAAGCCAGAATGCCGTAAATTGCCGCAAAACGCGCTCTACGGTCTGGATCCTCGATAGCGCCGCGTAGCACCAAGTAGGCGGCGTAGAGCAGCCACATGACTGCCATGCCATTCAGACGCGGATCAGCTGTCCACCATGTGTTCCAAATTGGACGCGCCCAAGCTGAGCCTGTCACGAGGCAGACGGTCATCATCGGCAAGCCGACCTCAACGCTGCTAACTGCCAGCCGATCCCATTTGATATTTCGCGTGATGAGATAGGCGACGCCAGCGATCACGGTTATGAAAAACGCCACTGAGCCGCCTGCATATGAAGAGACGTGAACGTAGAACAAGCGCTGAGCATGACCTTGCACTGCATCTGTGCCGGCGTAGAAAAATGCCATGTAGAGCATCACAAACATGCTCAAGAACGTCACCACACTCAAGCCCAAGAGCAGGCGTGTGCGCCAAACTGGATACTTGATATCGAAGGCGCTCTCATGCACACTCAGCGCATTTTCAACGGCTTGGACAGTTGCCATTGTGCAAATTCTCCAGAAACCTATAACCTTTTGCAGATTCACTGAGAATTATAATCATCGTGATCCGACTGCAGCAAACTTTCTAGCACTTCAGGGATGTTTCTCTCATTTTTTCAGGTGCATTGGCACTGATGTTCATCAGGTTTCCATGCCTAACGCTTAAGGCAACGGTCGCATTGTTTGCCGAGGCTCATTTTTGAACGTTAAAATGCATAGTATATTCTTTGAAAAAGTGCTTTTCTAGTTTGTCCAAGAGTTATGAGAGCAACTATCAGGTAGACACATGACCGCTCAAGTGCTGCTGAATGCGGCGATCTCGATTGGCGCGCCACTCGCCTTCATTTTCTTTATCTACACCCTGAATATCTACGGCGACGGCAAATTTGTCTCGACTGTTTTGACAAATTTGATCTGGGGCGCTACAGGCGCTTTTGTGATTGCTTATGTGACTAACGTCCACGTGGCGCTGCCGCTAGTCGGCTCGGTTGAGGTAGTGCGCAGCATCACGGCGCCGATCACAGAAGAAATCGGCAAAGCGCTCTTCATGGTTTACCTGATCTGGAGTCCGCGCTTTCATAATATTGTGGAAGGTGCAATTTACGGCTTTGCAGCAGGCATTGGCTTCGCCATTGCCGAAAACCTGTACTTCACCTTCACTGGCGTTGCTGACTTCTCAGATATTCTGACACGCGCCATCTCAACAACTTTAATGCACGCCTCAGCAAGTGCGCTTGTGGGCGTATTTCTTGGTCGCTATCGGCGCTCAGAGGAACGCTATCGCATCATTTATCCTTGGCTTGGCTTTCTATCCGCGATTGTTCTTCACGCTGCGTACAACAACAGCGTCGCTGTGCTTGGCGAAGGCGCGCACTTGCTGATGGCAGCTGTAGCAGTTGGCGCACTAGGTGGGTTGCTCACGTGGTGGCAGATCAAACGTGGGCTACGCGATGAGCGCAAACGCATTGATGCCATGCTGAATATGCGCAGTGTGACCGCGAAAGAGCGGCTTGCGCTCCAGCAGATGGGAACAGACGCGATTGATCGCGTCTTTGAGGACTTGACCGAGCGTTTCGGCAAACGAATCGCCGAGCAAATGCGTCGGCTGATGGTGGTGCAAGCAAACATTGGCATTTTGAAGAGCAACCTGAATACGCCTGCCAGTCCACATTTGTTGGCAGCATGGCGCGAAGAAATTGACCAATTAACTGCTGAGATGAGCAGCCTGCAGCGGCGCATTGGCACGTTAGCTATGGTTTTCTTTCGTGGCGTTTTCTTAGACGAGCGCAAAGCGCTCTACGAGAACGTCAAGCGTTCATTGGCAGAGTCTGAGCAGACTGAGGTGCACCAGTTTGATGCACTTATGCTGGCTGCCGAGCGTGCCCAGACATTCCAGCCTGCTGAACTGGAGCGCTTGGCGAACAAGCTACGCCGTGCACCGATCTTCAAAGATGTCTCACTAGCTGACCTAGAGAATCTCAGTCGCTCAGTCCGCGAACTCAGCTTTGAGAACGGTCAGATACTCTTCGATCAAGGTGAGAGCGGCGACACACTCTACATGATTGAGTCAGGCGCCATTGCGCTCTACAAAGTGAGCCGAGACGGCACAGAGCGATTGTTGCGCGAGTGCAGAGCTGGCGATGTGGTCGGCGAGTTGGCGCTGATTGATGGCTCGCCGCGCTCGGCGCGTGCGCGCGCCAAAGGCAACTTGCTGGTGATCGAAGTACAGCGTACGCACTTCAATATGTTTCTGAAAAGCCGTCCGCAAGTGGTGCTCGCCATGTTGCGCTTCTTAGCGGAGCGCGTCCGTGAGACAACTTCAGCGCTTGAGACAAGTATGCACTGGGCGCGCCAAGTTGCGGCGGGCAACTTTGCAGAGGCACGCGCGTTGAGCATGTTAGCGCCAAGTGAGGTGAGTGAGGCAGCCAGTGAAGCCATTCAGGGACATCGTGCAGTCTCAATGGATACTGCTGTGCAATTGCCGACTGCGCTTGGCGGCGCTTTTAGCAGAGCGGCAGCCGCGCTAGAGCGCCGCGCTAAAGCAGCTGAGGCAGGCAAGTCAGAGCCTAAGACAGGCATCTGGTCGCGTTTTGATAGGGATACAGCTGAGACGGAGCGTAAAACATGACACAGGCTACACAACTGTCAATCAAGCAGCGCGCCGTGGCGCAGCTGCAGTCAGCGCAGCTCTTCAAAGGTATTCCGCTGAGCGACCTTGAAGCGCTGGTTGACATAATGGAATACAGGATGTTTGCTCAAGGCGAGGTGTTATTTCGCAAAGGTGACGCAGGCGACTCGATGTACCTAATCCTGAGCGGCAAGGTGCGCATCTTCACGCAGGACGCTACAAATAACGAGATCGATCTCGCCTATCTAGAGTCAGCGCGCATCTTTGGCGACTTCGTAATCTTCGACCAAGAGCCGCGCTCTGCTTCAGCTGTGGCTGTCATGCCGACTGAATGCCTTGTCCTCTACCGCGAGGCATTCCTGCGCTTTTTGCCGCAGCACACTTTCGTCGGCTTAGTGATGATGCGCAACATTGCTGGGCAAGTGCGCCGCGTGACTGCCTTGCTGAACAAGGTCAGCAGCACGCTCAACTTGATTGCCAGCGGTGACCTGACTTTGGCGCTACAGCAGCTTGCCTTGACCGAAAGCGATAATGAAGCCTGCCAGACTCTCATCATGACTTTCACAGACCTGATCCACAGCATTCAGCAGCGTGAGAGAGCTGCGCAGAGAAGCAGTGTACCTTAGCCTGTGCTGCGTCTCAGGCACGCTGTATAACTTGCGCTTTCACGACTTTTCGAGACTGTTGTTGCAGCCT
>JANWYI010000038.1:0-12322 GCA_025055255.1 Anaerolineae bacterium
AAAGAGCGCATACGCCTGCCAAGACGGCGCATTCTGCGGATCGGCTTGCACGGCGCGCTCAAACAAGCGCCGCGCCTCCGTCACATTGCCCAAGCGACTCTCCAGCAAGGCGCTCATCTGAAGGATGCGCACGTTGCACGAGCCTCTCACAGCAGCGCGGAAAGCCTCTGTCAGCGCTTGGCGCTCTGCCGGGTCGCGCGCAACGTCGCACAAAGCGTGCAGGCAAAATGCCTCAGCATCTCGATTCTGAGCGCGACGGGCTGCTTCTAAGCCCAGCTCCAGAATGGCGCGGCGCTCGGCGCGGTTTATGCCGCGCATTGGCTTCGCCAGCTTCCTCACCCAGTCAATTACAGCATCCTCGTCATGGTCAATGCCAAAGCGGAAGGCGAGCAGGATGTTTGGCAGCTCTGCGCTGAGCAAGACGCGGTCAACGCGCTGCGCCTTGCGGCGCTCAAAGAAGTATTCGAAGTGGCGGCGTCTGGCGCCATTGAAGCCGCCGCTCGGCTCTCTCAGCTTTTTGAAGGCGTAGGCGCGCAGCAGGCTGTGCTGCGTGAAGCGACCGTCATCCGTGCGCGAGAGCAAGGCGAGGCGCGTGAAGGTCTCCAGCTTGCTCTGAGCCACTTGAGGATCGTCGTCCTGCCAGATAGCCGCAGCAGCTTGAGCATCGAATCGGCTCTCAACAGCGAAGATGCCCAGCTCACGGAAGCGGCGCTTGTTATCGTCGCTCAATTCATCGTAGCTGAGCTGGAAGATGCGCTCAAGGTTAGGCTTGAGCGCCTCAGTAGCCTCGCCTAGCTCTTGATCAAGGTCTTCATCAGGCTCGAAGACGTCAAGCGGATCGCCTGCTGGCACGTCTTGCAACAGGACGGCGTACTCATCCAACAGCTGCTTGCCTTGCGCAATGCCTTTGCGCTGCCAACGCGCAGCAGCCAGCGAAATGGCGAGCGGATGTCCGCGCAGCGTTCGGCTGAGCTCCATTGCCAAGTTTTGCACGTCCGCGCTGTCTGCGCGCTGGTCAGACGGGGAATCTGTAAAACCTAGAAACTTCAAGATCAGTTGAGCGCCTTCAGCATCGCTCAGGACGCTGAGCGAGGTCAGCGCGGCTTGGAGCGCTCTAGCGATTGTCTCTTTGCGCGTGGTGAAGAGGACTTTGCAGCCGCGCAGATTCTGGAACGCCTCAACAGCCTTAGCGTCGCGGACGTTATCGAGCAGGATCAGCAGGCGCAGGCGTTTTTCTTCGATCAGGTCGGCTAAAAGCGCGCGATTGTCCTCGATCCTGTCCGTGAAGTTGTCTATTGGCAGTCCTAGCCGCTGCGCCAAATTTTTCTGAGCCGCTACATAGTTTCGGTCGCTGACGTTGAGGTAGAAAAGTCCATCAGGGAAGGCGCGGCGCACGGCGCAGCTGTCTAGCGCGGCGCGCGCTAGTACGCTCTTGCCAATGCCGGGCATGCCATGCACGGCGCAAATCGCAGCGACGTTAGTGCGCTCATCAGTCAAACTGTGTACGACCGCGTCGAGCGGCTCTTGGCGTCGGATGTAGTGATCGGGCAGTGGCGGAGCGCCGAAAAGCCGTCCGAGTCGTTCAGTTGGCTTGCGCAAGGCGGCGATCAGCGGCTTCAGGTCTGTGGCAGTGCGCAAGTCGAGCGCCTCAGCGTGCGGCGCAGCGTCGGCTGTGTGCCAGAGATAGATGATCGGCTTGCAATTGGCGCGCGCTTGGCTTGTGTCTGCATGGTCAACAGCAATGACGCGGTCTGCAAAGCTCAGTTCGTTGGCGCGCAGGACGTCAAAGCCGTGCTGGGGCAGTTGGTCGTTCAGGCGCGCAGCGAGCGCGTCATCAGGCGCAGCAAGGATGACGATAGCGAGGCGCCTGGCAGCGGTCAGCTCAGCGGAGGCGGCGCCGCGCTCTGCCCAATCGTGCAGGACGAGGCGCAGTTGCTCAAAGTCGCGTTCATAATCTGAGCCGTAACGGTCTTTGAGGGCGTCAATCAAGGCGTCGCGTGCGCTGCGATGTGGCGCGAGCTTGCTCAGCAGATTGACCGAAAAAGTGTGAGCGTTGCCGCTGATCTCGATCTGGCTCATCAAGGGCGAGTTCACGTCGAGCACCTCGCGCATAAGGGCGAGGCGTGCAGGATCGGTCTGGCAATGTGGCTCAAGGAAGTCGAGCAGGTCTTTAATCGAACTCATCACGGCGCGCCTTTTCTAGCCAGCGGCGTATCATTGCGTTATTTCATTGTAGCATAAAGTTGCGCTGTCACATGAATAAAAGCGTAAAAAGTCGAGCGTCTCTGGACTGGGCGAGGATCGCTAAGACTGTAGGATTGAGATTTATCTTGCACAAGTCAGAGCGCGTTCACAGCGCTTTGAGATAAGCCGCCATGCAGACGTGCAGTTGCCTAGCAGCGCGATTTGCGTATACTGAGAGGTATGATCAACTTGTACGACATCCTTGAAGCGGCAGATGGTCAGCTGTTTGGTGAGGCGAGCGCAGTTCTCTTCACCGACTTCTGTCTGGACGCGCGACGCGCGCAAAGCGGACAACTGTTCGTCGCCTTGAAGACGGACTACGGCGACGGACATCAATTCATGCGCGAGGCAGTTGAGCGTGGCGCAACAGGTATTATGTGTCAACGTCCACCAGACTTTGACACAGACGGCTTGACGGTCGTGATCATGCGCGATGTCGAGTCGGCGCTGCTGAAGTGGGCGAACATTGCGCTGAAAAAGCTCGGCACAACGGTCATCGCTGTGGCAGGCAGCGCGGCGTCCACAGCGGCGCGCGAAGCAATTGCGGCTGTGCTGAGTGTGCGGCATCGCGTCTACAAAGGCGGCGACGCGCTCGGCGGCAAGCTGAGCTTGCCGTTGACGCTAGGTCGGCTTGCCGCTGAAGATAAATTCGCCGTGCTGGAAATGCCATCAGTGCCCAACGGCGGCATGAGTGAGCTTGCGGCGCTGATCAAGCCTTTGGTTGGCGTCGTGACCGACCTGAATTACAGCGGCATGGAGCGCTTCGATCTGCGCGATGCACTTGCACAGGAGTACATCGCTTTAGTGAGCAGTTTGCCGCAAAATGGCTTGGCAGTGCTGAATTACGATGACGATCAAGTACGCACGATGTGTCAGCGCACAGCGGCAAGCACATTAACAATCGGCTTAGATCGCGGTAAAGTTGCTTTTGGTGCTGATTTCACAGCCTATAATCTGATTTTAGGACGTGATAGGACAGGCTTTGACGTTCGTCACGCTAATGAGCGCTACTTGGGACGCTGGGTGCCGTTGCTGGGCGCACATACGCTTTACGGCGTGCTCGCGGCGCTGGCAGTGGGCAGTGCGTATGACGTCTCTGTGGCGGAAGGTCTGAACGCGGTCAAGGCGCTGCAGCCGTTGCCTGGACGGCTGAATCTGCTGGAAGGCGTCAATAACTGTACGCTGATAGACGATAGCTTTGACGCAACCTTGCCGAGTACATTGGCGCTGCTCGATTGGTTGCGCGATCTGCGCTTGCCTGCTGAAAACGGACGATTGATCTTCATCTTCGGCAACATAGGCGACATAGGTAAGCACACGATCAGCGCACATCGAGAGATTGGCAGGCAGGCGGCAGAGATTGTAGATATCCTCGTGACTGAAGGCGACTTGGCGGCAGTCGCAGGTCGTGCAGCGCTCGATCACGGCATGGATCGGCGTAACGTGCGCATTACATACTCGCCTGAAGATGCAGCAGCCAGCATTGCCAGCTGGCTACAGCCTGATGACGTGGTCGTGATCAAAGGCGGCGCGTCTAGTCACATGGAACGCACGACGCGTGCCTTGCTCGCCAAAGCAGAGGATGCAGCGCGCTTGCCGCGCTACGATGAGCAAAACGATGAACAACGCACGCGCATTTTGCCGCGCCAGACGTGGGTAGAAATTGATCGGAGCGCTATCGCTTACAACGTGCGGCGCATCAAAGAGATCGTCGGCGAGAAAGTGACCGTTGTGGCAGTGGTCAAGGCGAATGGCTATGGACACGGCGCTGTGACTGTGGCGTCCACTGCTTTGAACAACGGCGCAGAATATTTGGCGGTCAGCGCAATTGGTGAGGCAATTGAACTGCGCGAAGCAGCTATCGAGGCGCCGATTCTGATCTTTGGCTACACGCCGCCAAATGTAGTGCGCCAAGCTTTGCGCTACAACTTGACGTTGACGCTCTACGATCTGGACGTGGCGCGTGCTTACAATCGGATTGCACGTGAGCTGGATGCTGTGCTGCGCGTGCATGTGAAGATAGACACTGGTCTAGGGCGCGTCGGTCTGCTGCCAGAGCAAGTCACGCCGTTCTTCCGCAGTGTGCGCAACTTGCGCAACATAGAGATTGAAGGCATTTACACGCATTTTGCCTCAGCTGATAGCAATACGGAGTACACGCGCGCGCAGCTGCAGGTCTTCGAAAATTGCCTAGCGCCGTTGCGCGCCGCAGGCTTGCAGTTCAAGTACATTCACGCAGCCAACACAGCCGCTACACTCACCATGCCAGAGACACATTACAACATGGTGCGTCCTGGCATTGGCATTTACGGCATCATGCCGAGTATTGGCGCGCCATTGCCGCCTGATTTTCGTCCTGCGCTGACTTGGAAGACGACCATTGGTGTCCTGAAGACCTTGCCGAAAGGCGCGTACGTCGGTTATGGCAACACATATCGCACACGCGATGTCGAGCGCATTGCGATCATCAACGTCGGCTACGCTGATGGCTTCCGTCGCGCGCCTGGACGCTGGAAGGAAGTGCTGGTACACGGACAGCGCGTGCCTGTAGTCGGGCGCGTGAGCATGGACTTATCGGCGATTAACGTCACTAGCGTGCCGAACGTCAGCCTTGGCGATGAAGTAGTGCTGATTGGCAGGCAGGGCAATGAATACATCAGCGTAGACGAAGTTGCCGAATGGCTAGATACTAACACTTACGAGGTCGTTACTTCGATTGCGGCGCGCGTGCCGCGTCTATAAGCCTTGCCTATCTGCAAACTGTGGTAACATTAAGTCTTAAAAGTGCCTAGAAGATTCCTTGAAGCGAGCGAGGCTTAAAAAATGGCTTTTCCGTATGCTCATGCGCGCCTTGAGAAGCTGCGTGGCATCCTGAGGCGCGCTCAATATGATTGTGTCGTCTTGATGCCGGGCGCCAACTTTTTCTACCTAAGCGGCATTCCTTTCGAAATCGGCTCGCGTCCGTTGCTCTTGCTCATCACGCCTAGCTCAGCGCCTGCGCTGATCATTCCTGCGCTAGAGCTGCCGCGCATTCAAGGGCGCGAGCCATTTCCGCTGCGCTATTTCTGTTACAGCGACGCTGAAGGCTACGAATCGGCGTTTGCGGCTGCTTGTGAAGGTTTGGCGCTAGATGGCAAGCGCATTGGCGTGGAAGGCATGAAGTTGCGCTTTGCCGAAGGCAAAGCGTTAGCGCGCTACGCACCAAACAGCTGCATAGAGGCTGCAGATGACGTGCTGGCATGGCTGCGCGTTCACAAGACGGACGAAGAGATCGCGCAAATGCGTCGCGCTATTGCGATCAGTGAGGCTGCGTTGGCACAGGTCTTGCCACAGGTGCGCATCGGTATGAGTGAGCGTCAAGTTGCGCGGCTGTTAAGTGACGCGCTCTATGCACACGGCGCTGAGGCACATGCATTTGAGCCATTGGTGCTGAGCGGAGAGAACACAGCGCAGCCGCATGGCACGGTCACGGATAGGACGCTGCGCGAAGGCGACTTGCTGCTCTTCGACTTTGGCGCCAAGGTCAACGGCTACTCAGCCGACATTACGCGCACATTTGTCATTGGAGAGCCAAGTGCAGAGATTGTGCGCATTTACGAAACAGTGCTTGCGGCTAATCTTGCAGGCATTGCTGCAGCCAATGCAGGTGTGCCATGTTACACTGTGGATGCAGCTGCGCGGCAAGTTATCCAGCAGGCAGGCTATGGCGAGCGCTTCATCCATCGCACGGGTCACGGCTTGGGCTTGGACATTCACGAGCCACCGTACATCCGCGAAGGCAATGGTCAGCTGCTAGAGACAGGTATGACGTGCACAATTGAGCCGGGCGTTTACATCGAAGGACTAGGCGGCGTGCGCATTGAAGATGACGTGCTCATCACTGATGAAGGCGCCCAAGTGCTGACCAGCTTCCCAAAGGCGCTGCAGCGCATCGGAGTCTGAGCATGGCTGAGCACTTCATCTACTTGCACGGTTTTGCCTCCTCGCCTGCATCTAGCAAGGCGCAAGCGTTCAAGGCGCGCTTTGCCAAGTGTGGTCTCACCTTGCACGTGCCTGACCTGAACGTGCCGAGCTTTGAGCGCCTGACGCTCACGGCGATGATTGAGACAGTGGCGGCTCTAGTGCGCAGCTTGCCGCATGGCGCGGTCAACTTGATCGGGTCGAGCATGGGCGGCACAGTTGCCTTACATTTCGCGGATCGGCTGAAAAATGCTGAAGGCGGGCGTGTGGCACGGCTCTTGCTTTTGGCTCCGGCGTTTGACTTTCATGCCAATCGAATCAATCAGCTGACTGAGGAAGGCGTGCGCGCTTGGCGCGAGAGCGGCTGGCTGAACGTCTTCCACTATGGCGAGAATACCGAGCGGCGCGTGCATTACGGCTTGCTGGAAGACGTGCTGACCTATGACTCGTTCGCTGTACAGCTCTCGCAGCCGATCTTGATCTATCACGGCGTCCACGACGAGTCAGTGGACTATCGGCAGTCTGTGCGCTTTGCTCAGAATCGTCCGAATGTAGCGCTGCGCCTTGTCGAGTCTGACCATCAGCTGCACGACCAAGTGGACACAATTTGGGCAGAGGCTATTCAATTCTTCAATTTGTAGGTGATGTCGCGGTGCAAGGCGTGTATAATCGCAGGCTTGCTGCTGGATATTCAGGAGAACAGGCATGATCGCTCTACAGCGTGCTGCACTGAGCGTTGTACTACTTAGCTTGGTCATTTTGAGCTTCGCTTCGGGCGTGCAGGCGGCACAAGTGGACATTTGCTTTGGCTTGCCTGAGTCGCGTTTGCAAGCGGGAAGCGTTGCGCGCGTTGTTGGCAACAGCCGCTTGAAAGAAGAGGCGCCGCCAGGCGCTTATTTGAAGTCGAATGCCTCGCGCGAGGGCTTGGTGCTGCGCTACTTGGCAGAAGGCACGCTTTTGCGCATCCTGCCCGACTCAAAGTCGCTCTGCACCATTGACGGCGACCGTTGGTGGGCAGTTGAGGTAGACGGGCTGCGCGGCTACGTGACCGAGTCCGTTGGGCAAAACTATGTGCTTGAGCCGCACAACGGCGAACTCACGGCTGCTGCGCCGAGCGAGCTGACCACTGTGCTGACCTGCGTCCGTCCGTATCTTGACTCGCCGCTGCCAACACCAACTGCTGCTCCTAATTCGACGCCATACTTTCGCGCTGTCTTTGGCAGTGATGACGGCACGTTGCAATACGCTGATCAAGGCGGCTTTCCGCGCTTGATTGCGCGCTTTGACTTCCCGCCACTCAGCGTTGACCTCTCGCCTGATGGCTCAGCGGCGCTCGTGTTGACCTACAATGGCGTCTACTGGGTGGACATTTTGACGGGCAAAGTCGCCTACTTCGCCGATCCAACTCGCTTCAGCCTGAGCGAGGACACTTGGTTCGTCCGCGCCCAGTGGACGCCTCAAGGCGACGCAGCAGCAGTAGAGTTGGTAGATACGCGCGATAACATCTACACCTTCCCGATCTGGACTGTCTCGCTGACAGGACAAGGCGCGCCGTTCCAAGTGGACACAGGTAGAGAGCCGCAGTTCAGCGTGCAACGCTCTCCAGATCGCAGCCTGATGGTCATCTTGAGTGCCAGCGACATTGTGCCCTATCCGAAAAGCATTGTGGATGAGCCGCCGCCGTTACTTGAATTCGTGCCAGCTGGCGCTGAAGGCGACGGGCGCAGCATCCTGCCTGCCAGCATCACTTGGACGCCCGATAGCAGCGGCTTCTATGCCTACACGCCCAAGTCCGAAGACGCGCCGCCTGACGATCCCTTCGGCGGTAGGCTGTTTTTCGTGCCGCGCAATGGCACTGCCCAAGATTTCGGCGCAGTTTCGAACATCCCACGTAATGCTCGAGTCATTCCTTCGCCAAATGGCTTGTGGCTATTGGTCAAAGTCGGCGAGCAATGGCGCATTCAAGCGCGAGACGGCAAGATTGCGCAGCGCTTGCCTGCTGAGAGCGAGCCGTTCGGCTGGACGCCTGACAGCGCAGGTGTAGCTTTCCGCACAGCTGAGGGCAAGACAGGCTTCTTGGGAACAGATGGCAAGACCGAGTCGCCCTATGTGCCACTTGTGGATAATCTGTCCACGCTCTCATGGTTGCCTGACGGTACAGCGCTCTACGCTGTGCGCGGTTTTGATGGCAGACTGACTCTGAGCGGCAAGCCGCTTGATGGACAGGCGTTCTACATTGGGATTGTGGCAAACGAACTCGCCTACAGCGCAGCGCTCTTCAACGCAGCGCCTAATGCAGCGCGTCCGCCGCGACCGTGCGAGTAGCCACAGCTTGCCGATGCGAGATGGTCATCGGCAAGCCGTTGCTGATGCCATAAGTGATCAATGCGTGCACACGCGGCACATAGTCGCCTAGCAGGCTTAAATCAACGCGCGTCGCAAAAGTTGCCAACACTAACTGTCCTTCAATCATTGCAAAGTGATTGCCAATGCACTGATGCGCGCCAAGTCCGAAGGGCAAGTAAGCATAGCGATGTATACGGCTCAAGTTCTCAGGCGCAAAGCGCTCTGGTAGGAACGCCTCAGGCTGCTCAAAAAAGCGCGGATCGCGGTGCAGAGCGTACACACATATTGAGACAGGCACGCCTCTCGGCACTGTGTACTCGCCAAGTGATAGATCTTCAAGTGGAGTGCGCTCAGCGTACCAAGCAGGCGGATGCAAGCGTAGCACTTCCTTGAAGACCATTTCTGTGTATTTCAGGCGCGGTAAGTCTGCTATGCTTGGCAAGCGCGCACCACAAACCTCCTCAACTTCTGCGCGCAGCTTTGCTAAGACGTGCGGATGCGTTGCCAAGAGATAGAGCGACCAAGCTAACGCATTCGCAGTGGTCTCGTGACCGGCAAAAAGTAGCGCCAAAACTTGACCGCAAACCTGTGCATCAGTGAGCTGTGTGCCGTCTTCATCATGTGTGCGCAGGAGCGTATCTAACAGGTCATCATGCTCACATCTTTCAGCACGGCGTGCTGCGATGATGCGCTCGGTCGTCTTTTGCAACGTTTGCACGGCACGCCGCGCCTTGCCAAAGCGGATGACAGGCATCCACAGCGGCATGAACATGTTAAGTTTGTAGTCATTTTGAATGCCGTGCTGAATAGTCAGCAGCGCCTCACCAATTTGCTTTGCCTCAGCACTGGTGCTAGTGCCGAACAGCACTTGTGAGACGATCTCCAGCGTCAGACGCATCATCTCATCTACCATGTCGCGCTGCTCGCCCGTCTGCCAGCTCTCAATTGTGCGCACTGCCTGTGCAACCATTGTCTGAGCGTACTGTGCTAGGCGCTCACGATGAAAAGATGGCTGCATCAGACGGCGCTGGCTCAAGTGCAGCGCGCCTTCCTGCGAGAAGACACTCTCACCAAGAAATGAGCCGAGCAGCTTGCGCGAGATCGGCGTGCGTACCCACTTGTTACTGGTTAAAATCTGGCAAATCAAGTCAGGATTTTGCACGTAATAGCGCCATTGTCGGAAGACGTGAAACGCGCAGACCTCACCATAGCGCGGCGCAAGCGAGCTGAAAAAGCTCAACGAGTCTCGAAAATCGGGCAAATTGCCCACCAAGAACGAGCTTTTGACTACAGGCGGTCGTTTCATTGGACAGGTTATCCTCAATGTTTAGAGTCTAGCATGTTCAGTACAGCTCAGCACGCGCAGTTATCAAGACATCATGACTGACAAGCGCTCAGCACACCACATAGTAGTGCCGCGAGTCCACTATCGGTAGAGCCTTCGCTATTGACAGCTTTTTAGGAGTTCTCTGGAAATGTCTCAGTGCAAACTCGACACAGAAGGCTGAAGCGAGCGTCGAGCATGAACAATGCTTTGTCCACAGGCAAAATTGAGGCGAGCGATTGATCAGCGGCAAAAAGTGCGTGTCACAAGTACAGCTGCGCTGTCAGCTCAACAGTCAGAGCAGCGACGCTGAAAACAGGCACTGTATGCAACACGGTTTGACCAAGCAAGCGTATCAAACAGCCCAAAAACAGGAAATCCAAACGGAAACCTTGCGCTTTCTTGCGCGCTCACTCAGTTCTAGAAAACGCAGCCATCTTTGGACAGAAATCAAGCGCGCAGTGCCCAGCAAACGAGGGTCGCAGTGATGTTTGATGTCAGCGCGTGGGCTTGATCGATCTGGACGGTACTCAGACTTGACCACTGCCACAGCGTGCCTCAACAGAGCGCCAAGCCACGATATAATCTTCAGAGAGCTGAGAAAGGCTTGTGCTATGGACATGTACCACGAGGCAATCCTCGATCACTACCGCCATCCGCGCAACTGGGGCATTCTGCAGCCGTGTGACATTGACCATGAGGAGAAAAATCCGCTCTGCGGCGACCGTCTGCGCCTGACTATGCGTGTGCGTGACGGGCGAATCGTTGAAATTGGCTGGTCAGGCGAGGGTTGCGCAATCAGTCAAGCATCGGCTTCAATGCTAGGTGAGATCATCATTGGTAAGACGCTTGAAGAGGCGCGCCAAATTACCAAAGAAGAAGTTTTAGACCTGCTGGGCATTCCGCTTGGACCAGTGCGCCTGAAGTGCGCTTTGCTCTCGCTCAAGGTACTGAAAGTCGGCGCGTATGGCTTAGCCGGCTGGCATGAGGATGAGTCGCGCTCATGAAATTGCTGCACCAAGCGCGTCAAACGCCTTGGAAAGCATGGCTTGAGCTGCGTCGCTACATGACCTTGCCATTGGCACGTCTGACCTTTGCGCTGAATGGCGTGGCATGGCAGAGCGGTTGGCGGATTTACGGCGCGCCGATTATCCAGCGGCACGCGGGGAGCACCATTCGAATCGGACGCAATCTGACGCTGCGCAGTTGGTATGCCTCAAATCCGCTGGGCGTAGTGCGCCGCACTTTGCTGTGTACATGGGCGCGCGGCGCCGAGCTGCTGATTGGGGATAGCGTCGGCATGACGGGCGCCGTGATCGTGGCACAAACGCGTATCGAGATCGGCAATCACGTCTGGATTGGCGCGAACAGCACAATCATTGACACTGACTTTCATCCGCTCTCACCACAGGCGCGCCATGTCAATCCGAGTGCAGGCAAAAGCGCGCCGATTTTGATCGAAGATGAAGTCTTCATTGGCATGTGGGCGATCATCCTGAAAGGTGTGCGCATTGGACGCGGCGCTGTGGTCGGCGCAGGCGCTGTAGTTACAAGTGACGTGCCTGCAGGCGCTGTTGTGGCAGGCAATCCTGCGCAAGTTGTCAGACAGTTGGTTGAGTGACCTCAGCACGGCTGCGATAGGCAGAATAGTGCTTGACTAGGAACAGAACTGAGCTGAACATCAACACGAACAGTGCGCTGTGTCCCGTTGAGAAAAAGTTAGCATGATTGAAGCGCACGCCGCCTTCGTAGAAGAAATAAGTCCATATACATGCAACGCCAAAAGTGAGCCAAGCAAAGTTGAGGTAGTCATCCTTCAGAGCGTCTCTGTAGTGCAACGAGTACACGAGAGCTGGAAAAGCAATGCTCAAAGCAAACGATATCGCCGTGCGCACTACAATTTCTTGCTGTTCTATGTCCATATCCTGCACGAAAGCTAAGAACCCAATCTTGACAGCAGCACGATTGGGATCGTTGTAAGTTACAATGTATTGCACACCTAACACCACGATTTGAGGCAAAATCACGCCTAGTAACAGTAGTGACCAATCAACTGGCAAGCGGCGCACTAGGCGATACAAGACAATCAGCACAAGTGTCGGCAGCAAGGCAATGCTGTAGCTCGGTTTGCTAAGCGAGACCAGCAGAGTGAATAGGGCAAAAAGCAAAGTGTAAAAGATGCGCTGATTTAGGCTTTTAGAAGGCTGAGGGAGCATTGCTCGCATGGCGACCAGCGACATCGGCACGACAAGCATGAAGAGGAGATTCTGCGTTGGACTTTGGTAGACCGTGTAACCTGGTGGGAAGAAGAGTATAGAGGGCTGCATTGCTGTATATATCGGCGCGCTCAGCAAAAAGATGCAGACGATGAGCAAGATAAGACTATCTGGCAGCTTTGAGTGTGTCTGCGCCTTGAGAGTGAAATAAAGTATGACGCCTGTTCCTACC
>JANWYI010000038.1:12421-18706 GCA_025055255.1 Anaerolineae bacterium
AGCAAGATAAGACTATCTGGCAGCTTTGAGTGTGTCTGCGCCTTGAGAGTGAAATAAAGTATGACGCCTGTTCCTACTCTAAAAGCCGTTGCAAGGAGAGCGGCAATTCGCAAAACATCAAGTCCAAACAAGTCTTGCAGGAAGATAACGAGGATGTGATATATCACATGCGGAGTGCCTATGTTCTCGCCCTTGCTGTAGCTCATCGCAATGCCGTGATGCCAAGGGTAGTCGCCATGTTCACCAGAGCCTACAGCGTAGCCAATGCTTGGCAGGAAAAAAGCAGTCAGGAATAGCGCGAGCAAAAAAATGAAGAGACTTGCAGGCAAGCGACGTGTCATTTGTGTAGCGGATGTGCCTAAATAAATCAGTTGTGCAGTGTAACGGAGCCTATGCACTTCCGTCAAGGCAGGTGATATAAACTGCATAGCCAACAATTGACTCATTGGACAAGTGTGAGTTGCTCTGCACAAACGTTCAAGCTAAGATAGGTGCTGAATAGCGCATTCTTCAAAACCTTTTCGGAGACTTCTGTATGAGCAAGCCTTACTTCATCGGCATTGATGTCAGCACAACCGCCTCCAAAGCCCTAGTCGTGGACATGCAAGGGCAAGTCATTGCTAGCAAGAGCTATCCGCACGCGCTCTCGACGCCGCGTCCGTTGTGGAGCGAACAAGACCCAGAGGACTGGTGGCGTGCTACTAGCGCGGCATTGCGCGATGTCATGAAGCAGGTCTCGCCTGATGATATCGCTGCTATCGGCTTGACAGGGCAAATGCACGGTTTGACGTCGCTTGACAAAGATGGTAAGCCGCTGCGCCCTGCCATTTTGTGGAACGATCAGCGCTCAGGCGCGCAGTGTGAGGCAATTACGGAGAAAGTCGGCGCGCACAAGCTCTGGCACTTGATCGGCAGCCGCCTGTTAGCAGGCTTCACAGCGCCTAAGATCATGTGGCTGCGCGAGAATGAGCCTGAAGTCTACAAGCAGATCGCGCATGTGCTGTTACCAAAGGACTATGTGCGCTATCGGCTGAGTGGCGCCTACGTGGCAGACGTAGCAGACGGCTCCGGCTTCGGTCTGATGGAAATTGCCAAGCGGACGTGGTCAGATGAGATGCTGGCGGCTTTTGACATTCCGCGCGCATGGCTCCCAGAGCTGTGCGAGTCGCCTGAGGTGTGCGCGTATGTGAGCGAAGCGGCAGCGGCTGAAACAGGTCTACGAGCTGGCACGCCGATTGTAGGCGGCGCAGGTGACCAGCCGGCCGCAGGCGTTGGTAGCGGCATTGTAGAGCAAAATCAGGTGTCGCTGACTGTTGGCACATCAGGCGTGGCATTTGCCAGCAGCGACGTCTACAATCCGCAGCCTGAAGGCTTGCTGCATCACTTCTGCGCAGCTGTGCCGGGAACATGGTTCTACATGGGCGTGATGCTGAGCGCAGCAGGCGGTCTGCGCTGGCTGCACGACGAGCTGACGCCAAACATGAGCTACGATGAGCTGAATCAGCAAGTGGAGCGCGTGCCACGCGGCTCGCTCGGCTTAATCTTCGCGCCATACCTGACAGGCGAGCGCAATCCACACCCTGATCCACTGGCACGCGGCGCTTTTGTCGGCTTAACGCTGCGACACGGCGTAGCACACATGGCGCGCGCCGTGATGGAAGGCGTAGCATTCGGTATGCGCGACAACTTGGAGCTGCTGCGCGGACAAGGTGTGCAGCCAACTGAGGCAGTCATCGGCGGTGGCGCAGCTAACAGTCCTGTGTGGCGGCAACTGACAGCCGACATCATGGGCATTCCGCTCTACACGGTCAACACGCATGAAGGTGCAGCCTTTGGTGCAGCAATTTTGGCAGCAGTTGGCGCAGGCGCCTATCCCGACGTGCCGACGGCGTGCCGTCAACTGGTGCGCAAAGAGATGGTTATTACACCTGATCCAGCAGGCATGGCAGACTATGAGCGGCTCTATCCAATCTTCCGCGCAACCTATCCTGCCTTGAAAGCGCTCTATGCCGACTTGGCGCGCTTTGAGGCATCATAGCATGTAGCGGCGTCCTGGTCGTTTTGACGATCAGGGCGCTCTCATCACGCACCAGTGACTCGATCCAGTACTTTGCGCACACTCTGGACGAGCTCAGCAGGGCTGAACGGCTTGGTGATGTAGTCGTCTACTTTGGCGATGTGTAAGCCAAGCACTTTGTCAATGCTCTGTGCCTTCGCAGTCAGTACAATTACAGGAATATGTTTCATGTGGTCATTTGCGCGCATTGTCTGGTAGACTTCCCAGCCATCCATGTCAGGCATCATCAAATCAAGCAGGACAAGCTGAGGACGCGTTTGCTCGATAGCAGCTAGACCGTCGCGTCCGTTAGTCACGCCGATTACCTCAAAGCCTTCGCGCCGCAAGATCAGCCTGACTAGGTCAATTGTCTTCTGATCGTCCTCAATGCAGACTATCCGTATTTGCCCTTCGTCGGTCACCGCTACACGCTCCGTTGAGAATGATTGTGTTGCTACGCATAGTCTACCACGATCTTTAGCATGTGGTGGAGCTTCACAAATTCTTCAGAAAGATCGAGACTCGTACGCTGACAAGGCTTTTTGGCGCTTTGCTGAGCTTGAAATCGTACCCTGAGCGTGCCAGAATAAAGGCTATTATAAGCAGTGGAGCGCATAGTCCGTGACCTCTCGACTGTACCTATTGACGCCACAACGTGAGGATAGCGACCGCTATCCCTATCGGCGTGTATGGCGCACGGCATGGCTAGAGGCAGTCTTGCTCTTGGGCATTGCAACAACTCTTGTCTTCGGTATGCGCTTGACTGAATTACGTTTGCCTGCCGACCTGGAGCGCACCTTGAGCTTTGCTTTCGGACTCTTGCCGCTCAGCTTGTGGCTCAGCATCTCTTATATTGCTGAGCGGCGCGCACTTCAGCCACGCCGCAACTTGCTCGCTGTGGTGACTCTCGGCGGCTTAGCGGCTAGTGGCGTTGCCGTGCCGCTCACGACGCTTTTTGCGCCTGAGGAGTGGCTCAGCACGGCTAGTGGCTTGAATCGAATCGTTGGCTACACGCTGAGCGTCGGCATTGTGCATGAGTTCCTGAAATACGCCGTGTTGCGCTACAGCGTGTGGCGCACAGACTTCACCACGCGCCTCGACGCGGTCGCCTACGCAATGGCGGCTGCTGTTGGCTTTGCAACCGCGCTGAATATTCACTTTGCGCTCAACAATACGCTCAACCTTGCCTCAGCGGCATTACGCATGACCGAGATTGCACTGGCTCAAATCGCTATTAGTCCAATTCTTGGCTTTGTGCTGTATGAGTTGCGCAAGCCAAATGTTTTCATCCTAACGCCGATGCTTGGCGTGTTAGTCGCAGCGCTATTTAACGCACTTTCGATTGTGATTCGAGCAGGTCTGATCGTCTCGAACGTCTCGCGCACATCTACGGCGAATAATGCGATATACGGTCTCGGCATGGCGCTGTTCTTGGTGGTTGTCTTGTTCAGCGCGCTGAGTTTCCTAGTGCGTGCTGCTGATGAGCGCGAGGCGTTACGCGCAGGCGAGGTGCGCTGAATGCAAACGGATAGCTACACAGCGCCGCTCAGCGTGCGGCAACGTCTAGCAAACTACTTGGTTATTGCAGCTGCTTTCTTGGCTGTAGGATACGGCTTTATCTATCGGAATAGCATCCTCAGCGCCACTTTTCCGTTTGTTAACCGTGAGGCAGGTATCACAGCGCGCTATCCTGCACGTTGGCTGTTGGAGGAAGGCGGCACGCGCTTTGTGTTGCGCGCTCAAGACCCTGCTGCGTTGCCCTTCAAGACGACGATCCAGCTACAGCTAATCCCAATTGGCAACGGCGCACGTCCTGCTGATATACTCGACTTGTTGGATATAGATCGTGCGGCGCGCCTGCCTGCTTATCGTTCGCTCAGCCGCACGCCTACGGTTTTGCCCAACGGTCAGCGCGGACAGCAGATGATCTACGCCTATGCCTACCTCGATCCTAATCCGTTCTTACAGGCAGAGCCAATTGCTGTCCGTGCGCTTGATCTTGTTGTGCTGCGTTCAGGACAAGCTGTTGTCATCACCTATGAAGCAAAAGCAGATGTTTTTGAGAAGCACAAGCACTACTTCGACGCTTTTTTGCGTTCTCTGACCTTTTGAACTGAGAGCGAGACCATGAATGAGAACAAACAGCGCGCCGCGCAAGCTGGACACATGGGCTACGGCTCGCGCTTAACTGAGCAGCCCGCTGATGAGTTGCTGCAGTCAGCGTTTGCGCATGAAGTAAGCGACGGCGCCTTGCTCTATCACGGCATGAGCCTTGCCGATCTTGCCTACTGTGTTATGCTGTGTGAGTGTGGCTTGATTCCGCGTGCAGCGCGTCAGCCGCTCATGCGCGGCTTGCTAGAGCTGCACGCTATCCCTGCTGACCAATTTCCCTTCGATCCTGTCTTCGGCGATGTCTATACCAACCGCGAGCAGGCGCTCCGCGAGCGCGTGCCAGAGAGCGGCGCTGATGGCTGGCTGCGTCTTGGACGTGCGCGCCGTGAGTCCTCAACAGTTGGCTACTTGATCACAACGCGCGCTTATCTGCTGCGCCTGATTGAAGCACACGCCGCTCTGATCAAGGTGCTGCTACGCCTTGCTACAGAACATCGCACTACGCTCATGCCTGATTACACCTACCTGCAGAAAGCGCATCCGACAACGTTAGCACACTATCTGCTCAGCTTTGTTGCGCCGCTGTTGCGCGATTCCGAGCGGCTGCGCGCCGCCTACACGCGCGTGAATCAGTCGCCTGTTGGCGTCGGTAGCGTGAACGGCTCGCGTCTGCCTCTGGATCGCGCACGCGCTGCAGAGTTGCTTGGCTTTGAAGGCATTGCGGCACACACGCGCGACGCCATGTGGCAGGCTGATGTGGCAATCGAAGTTGCCGCTGATGTCGTCATCCTGATGACGACGCTAGACCGTCTGGCTGAAGACCTATACATCTTTGCTACTGAAGAATTCGGCTATTTGACGCTTGCTGACGCACACTCGCGCATTAGCGTCATTATGCCACAGAAGAAGAATCCGTATAGTCTTGCCTACGTGCGTGGCGCCGCACGCGCCAGCAGTGCAGCGCTGTACACCATCATTGCTACAAATCAGACGCCGTCAGGTCAGCCTGATAACCGCATTTTTGCCTATGGCGAGTTGCCGCGCGCTCTGGATCGGGCTACGCGCACGGTACGCTTGCTCACAGGCGTCTTGGAACGCGCCGAATGGCATGTTGCGCGCATGGCGGCGCGCTCAGCCGAGGGCTTCAGCGGCGCGACTGACTTGGGTGACTATCTGAGCGAAGCAGCTGATCTCGACCCACGCACAGCGCATCGCATCATCGGCTACGCCGTGCGCAAAGCGCTTGAGGCAGGTCAGCCGAGCGGTCAGCCGCTCACGAGCGTCGCGCTCGACCAAGCAGCACAAGCCTTGCTCGGACGCACGCTCAACTTGCCTGACGACGCTGTGCGCAAGGCGCAAGAACCACTTGCGATTGTTGAGTCGCGGCGCGGCATTGGCGGCGCAAGCTACCAGTCGGTCACAGCACTTTTAGAGGACTACCAAGTGCGCTATCAGGACTACCAATGGTGGGAAGATCAGGAACAGGTGCGCCTCGAAATGGTAGAGCAGACCTTACTAACTCTCGCGCGCACTATCGCCGAAAGCTAGGCGCGGCGCGACAATGTAGCCTTCGTCGAGCGTGCCGTAGACTTCCCAGAATGCTGATCCGTGCCACCAGTAATGCAGCGCGATGTAGGCACACAGGACTGCATCGCGCTTATCCTCTTCAGCCTTGCTCCACACTGCTTGCAACAGCGCCTCAGGCAGGTCAAGCGGTGGCGTGACTTGTGCCAATCCGCTCAGACACGCCGCATACTGTCTCCATGCTGCCTCCTGCGCTGTGCGGCTGAGCTTCGGCTTGCGCTTGTAGCGCAATGCGCGTGTCAAACCGAACAGTCCGATCATTGCAGCGTGCGGATAGACCTCGAAGGCGCAGCGCACAGCTTGCTGAGCAGAAAGAAATGGTGTATGTTGCACATGCAGCGTTGCCAGACGCTCAATCAGCGCCTCGCCGCGCGGAATACCATTGTTATACTTGCTCAAAAGCGTCCGATTGGCAGGATGTGCGCCTGCGCTGTACTTGCTGAATGCCTTGCTGACCAATGCATCGCCGAGCCGCTTGCCTGTCAGGTTAGGCACGCACAACGGCGCGTCAACTGCTACGACTAGCGGCGTGC
>JANWYI010000038.1:18805-32195 GCA_025055255.1 Anaerolineae bacterium
CAAGGTAACTATCTACCGCTGCCCATAGTGCATCAGGCATAAGCTGCGCCTCATAGAGTGAACTGAAGTCCGTACCGCGAAAGTGTGCCACGAGATGCCGAAGAATGCCGCTGCTTGAGGATACAGGTGACACCTAGTCGCGGTTCAGCTCAATGCGTAGCTCAATCGGACCAGCCTCATCGCGCAGAATGCGGAAGCCATCTGTTGTGACAGGCAAGTAGCCCTGCGCTGCGATGATGATGCTGTAGCGCTCACCTCGTGCTAATAGACGCGAGAGCGCAAAGCGTCCGTTCAAATCAGTGAAGGCGACATCGTAAACCTCACTCATCTGCCATGTGAAGTCGGCTACGTCAAACAGCGGCTTGAGGAAGATGATCGCCACGCCTGCGATACCTTTGTTTGTCTCTGCGTCTACAATTTGCCCTTGCACTAAGACGCCTTCTGTGCGCACGAACAGGCGAATCGGCAGCTGACCAATGCCGACGCGCGCCGTTGCACTTGCCTTCACCATGCCGCCGATCAGCAGCTCAAGTTTGTAAGAGCCTTCAGGCAACAAGCGGTTCGGACGTAGGCGCAGCCACGCGCCGTTGCCTGTCGTTGGGTTTGTCCAAGGCTGAGTGACTTCGAAGAGCGGATTATTGTCCACGGTCCAGCGCCATGTGAACGGCGTGCCAGCGGCGATGTCGCGCCAGTTGAAAACAGCGTAAAGGTCAGTGATCGTATTCGGGAAAGTGACGCCGACAATGCCACTTGGTACGCCGTTGTTCAGCTCACTGGCAAAGATCAAGTCAGTGAAGACCTCTGTGCTGAGATCAACTTGCCCGCCTGCCATGATGAAGTCAGAAGTAGCGGCGAGCCGATCCTCGATGTACAGCTCAAGGCGATAGCGTCCCGGCTGCAGCGGATTTTCAACAGGCGCACTGGCAGTGATCAAGCGCTTGCCATTGCTGCCGCCTGACCACAGAGCGCTGACTTCAGAGATGCGCAAGTCTTCATAGTACCATGCTTGGCGCCACGGCGTGCCATCTACCATGTTGGTGTAGACGAACTCAGCGTTGATCACGTTTGAGACGGGCAGAATGTTGCCTGTGTTGACCAGCTGCAAGTTCAGGTCTTGCACGCCGAACAGGATATTGGCGAACTCTGGCTCAGTGGTTGGTCCACCACCTATCGTGATGCTTGCGCTCGCCACGCGCACGCCTTCGATGAACAAGATGAACTCGTAATTGCCGTTTGGATAGACCTGTGCTGTGCTGCCGATGTACCACAAGCCGCTGCGTCCGCCGCTCCATGTGGCAGGCGCAAGGCTGAAAGTTGGATCGAGCACGCCGTCGCGCAGCACGCGCAGCTCATAAATGATGCCGTCACGCATGTTGGCATAGTCAAAAAACAGGTAGAGCGTGTTGATGCCAGCAGGTGCGCGTCGGATCACGCGCGTTGGATTGCCGGCTAAGTCAACGCCTGTGGCAAAGAACAGGCGGCGAAATTGCGGCGCGCCGACGACATTCTGCCCGATTTCCTCTGGACTGAGCGGCTGCTGAACTGGCGGCTCTTGTTGTGAAAGCGGCGTGATTTCAAGCTGCGCGGCTAAAATCAAGCCGCGTGCCAAGCGCGACGGACGCAGCGCGTTGACAAAGCCGCTGATCGGCACGCACAAGTCATTCTCGTCCACACGACCGTCGCCATTGCTATCTTGGATGCGCCTGCAATTCTCTTCAGTGCCGCTGACCAAGCCACTGGTCGGCGGCTCGACTGTTGGAATGCCGATCAGCCGTCCCTGCGTGTCATAAGCGCCGCCGCCGCTCATGGTGCCGGGCAGCGCTGCGCGCGTTTTCAGCCATGCGCGCTCGCCGACGCGCGCCTCAGCTGTGAAGCCGCTGATCGTGCCACGTACGACGCGCGCCGTGCTGCTGGCAGTCGGATCGCGTTCTGGTACAGCATAGCCGACAAACTCAACTGTCTGGTCAAGCACTACCTCATCTGAGTTGCCCAGCTCCACAAACGGCAAAAGCAGCGCCTCTCGATTGACGGGACGGTCGTCAAGCGTGCGTGCCACGCGCAGCACAGCCAAGTCCCAGCCATAGTTGACTGAAAGCACCTCGGCATAGTACTTCGGCACAGGCGCCTCGCCAATGCGCACGGTCAGCGCGACCACAATCCGATCTGAGCGGCAGCCTGCAATTGGCAAGGCGACGTGCGCATTGGTCAGAATCAAACCGTCAGCACTGACAAGTGTGCCAGAGCCAATGCACGAGATAACGGTCTGTCCAAGCGCATTGGTGAACACTTGTGTGATCTGCACTGTGGCGCGCTGCAGCTGCTCCAAATCGAGCGGCGTCTGCGCCTGCACGGGTACAGGTAAATGGAGCAAGCAGATGATGAACGCGAGGAATGTGCGTATAAGTCTTTGCATGACAAGTAATCAAGTCACAAAAACACTCAGAGATTATGTCGCCGTTACGCCACATAATCAGCATAACATCTGACCTCAATTGCAGCAACGCACGTACAACAGCCGTGACCAAAAGCTCACCTGACTTCAGGGCAAGTGTGCGCTACATTGGTGTTCTCCATGAAGGTCTGACCAGAACTGTAGTGCGCAGCTGTTGACCTGTCAGACTCAAGTCGTTTCACGTCACACCTTGTTTGCTACACGACGTCCGCACGAGTCGGCTCAAGCGAGCGCTTTCTGTCGGTCCTCTAAGCAGCTTTTGCTGGACAAGCGCCTCAACTTCCTCTATGATTGCGTTTGTCAAACAACGAATCACGCTACAGGAGTTACCTTGCCAATGGAAGCCTTAATCAGCCAACTGAATGCCATGCAGCGCGTCATCCAGCAACTTATGGAGCGTCTTTGACTTAGCGGCAAAGAGTCGAGAAGCTGCAGCGCTTGAGGAGAAGTCAAATGCGCCAAACTTCTGGGACGACGTGCGCACAGCACAAGCGACCATGCAGCGTCTTGCCGCTTTGCGCGAAGAAATTAACGAGTGGCAAGGCTTGCAGGCGCGCCTGAATGACGCGCTAGAGCTGGCACAGCTTGACGACGAAAGTCTTGCTGAAGACTTAAGGCGCGAAGTTGAGGCGCTGCAAAAAATTGTGGATCAGCGCGTCTTTGAGGCGATGATGAGCGGCAAATATGACCGCGAGAACGCCATTGTCTCAATCCATGCAGGCGCCGGTGGCACAGAATCGCAGGACTGGGCGCAAATGTTGCTGCGCATGTACCTGCGCTGGGCAGAGTCGCACAATATGCAGGTCGAGATCATTGACCAGATGGAAGGCGAAGGCGCCGGCATCAAGAGCGTCACTATGACCGTCAAAGGTCCTTACGCTTACGGTTACCTGCAATCTGAGCGCGGCGTGCATCGGCTTGTGCGCATCAGTCCGTTTGACGCCAACAAACGTCGGCATACGTCTTTTGCGCTTGTCGAGGTCGTGCCAGACGTGCAAGGCGAGATCACAGATGTCGTGATTGACGAAAAAGACCTTGAGATTGACACATATCGCTCAAGCGGCGCCGGCGGACAGCACGTCCAGAAGAACGAGACAGCTGTGCGCATTGTTCACAAGCCAACAGGTATCGTGGTCACTTGCCAGAACGAGCGCAGCCAGAATCAAAATCGTGAGCGCGCTATGCAAGTGCTGCGCGCGCGTCTGCTCGACCTTGAGCGCCGCAAGCAAGAGGAAGAGTTCGCTAAGCTGAAAGGCGCGCATGTAGACGTGAACTTCGGCAGCCAGATTCGTTCCTACGTGCTGCATCCGTATCAGCTCGTCAAGGATCATCGCACGGACTATGAGGTCGGCAATGCAGCAGCTGTCTTAGACGGACGCTTGGATGACTTCATGGAAGCCTATCTGCGCGCTAAAGTCGGTCAGGAGCAAGCCTGAGCGCGCTGCGGCATGAATCCGATAGTGGTGCAGCTTGGCGGACTAGAGATTCGCGCCTTCACCTTTTGGATCGGGCTTGGCGCTGCGCTGTGCATAGCGCTGATCGTATGGCGTGGCAGAGCGCAGCCAATAGCACATTTAGACGTTGCCGTGGCGGCGGCGTTCTGCGGCGTTATCGGCGCGCGCGCAGGACATGTGGCGTTGAACTGGGCGTACTTCTCAGCGCACACAGGCGAGATTTGGTCGCTGAGCAGCGGCGGCTTGAATTGGCATGGTGCGCTGATCGGCTGTCTGTTTGGCGCACAAGTCGTGGCACAATGGAGAAAGCTGGACTCAGCGCGCTTGCGCGACTCTTTGGCGCTGTGCTTGCCGATTGGCGCAATCGTCACGTGGCAAGCCTGCGTTGAGGCAACGTGTGGCTACGGCGTCGAGGTGCGCACGCTTGCCGACTATCCTGCGTGGCTGGCTGTTGAGTCGCCTGACATCTACGGCGTGATTGCGCCGCGTTTGAATTTGCCTGTGCTTGGCGTGGCATACGCAGGCGTACTTGGCATTTTCGTTCTACTGCTGACTTGGCGGCGCAGGCTGAGCGGCGCGCGTCTGTGGCTAGTTCTTGCGCTGTACACGCTCGGCATGGCGCTGATCAGCGGCTTTCGGGCAGAATATGTGCCGTACTGGTTCGGCGTGCGCGCTGATCAAGCCTTAGACCTGATAATTGCGCTTTGGGCGAGTCTGCTCTTTGTGCGCGCGCTCAGCCTCAAAAAATTGCCATAGAGAGGACTTTCGCGTCTATGCGCCTTGTCGAGTTTTCGCCACAGTTGCCCGACGAGCCAGACTTTCCGCGCTTTGGCGTCATTTTGGGCAACCAAATCATCGAAATCGGCGAGAGCGAGCGCGGCACGCTCTCAGACTACATTTGGCGCGGTTTGCCTGCCTTTGAGGACATCCGTGCCATGTACACAGCCTGTCTGCGAGGCGCGCCGCCTGTTTTGCGCGGACACGAACGACGACTCTTTCCGTTGACGCGCTGCTTGCTGCATCCGCCGCTCAAGCCGCGCACACTGCGCGACTTTTACGCCTTTGAGACGCACGTCAAGGCTGCGAACGCCATTCGCGGACGTGAAGTGCCGCCTGAATGGTACACCATGCCTGTTTTTTACTACACATACTATGGCACGCTGTGCGGCGACGGCGACACTGTGCCGTATCCGCCATATACAGCCGCGCTAGACTATGAACTAGAGATTGCGGCTGTGATCGGCAAGGCAGGGCGCGACATTTCGCCTGAACAGGCGGAAGATCATATCCTTGGCTTTACAATTTTGAACGACTGGTCAGCGCGCGACGTGCAACGCATTGAGATGCGCGTCGGTCTCGGATCTGCTAAAGGCAAAGACTTCGCAAAGTCGCTCGGTCCGTGCATTGTCACGCTAGACGAGTTAGAAGATCGGCGCATAGGCAGGCACGGCGTTTTCAACCTACAGATGGTGGCGCGCGTCAACGGCGTTGAGCGCTCGCGCGGCAACATGGCGGACATATACTGGTCATTTGGCGAGATGATCGCTCGTGCGTCACAGGCAGTCACGCTCGAAGCAGGCGATGTGATCGGCAGCGGCACGGTCGGCACAGGTTGCTTGCTGGAATTGACAGGTGGCGAAGGCGCTTGGCTGCAAAGCGGCGATGTCGTTGAGCTGGAGATCGAGCGGATCGGCGTGCTGCGCAACGTGATTGGCTAAAACCAGCGCCGCAACTGCCACCACACGAAAGCAGCTGTCTCGCGGATCATGTTGCGAATGACAGATTGCCAAGGCAAGGCGCTACTGCTGCTGAGCTGCGCAGGACTGCTGCTGACCGTTAAGCCATATGCGCGGAACATTGCCTCAGCGCGGAACAAGTGGTAGCTATCGCTGACGAGCAGGACGCTCTGCCAGCCATTCGCTGCCATGATCTGGTAAGTGTAGAGCGCATTTTCTTCAGTGTTGCGGCTTTGCTCCTCATAGAAGATTGCGCTCTCAGGCACACCGTGAGCGCGCAGCATCTCAGCGCAAGCTGCACCTTCCGACTTTGGATGACGCTGTGTGTAGCCGCCTGTGCAGATCAAGCGCGGCGCATAGCCTTTTGCGTAGAGCGTCAGCGCGTGGCGAATACGCCGTGCATAGCTGTAAGACGGCGTGCCATCGCGCCGTGTGCCTGCGCCGAGGATGACAATAGCGTCAGAAGGCGCAGCGCGATCTACCTGTCCGTAACCGTATATGAACACTGCGCTGAAAGTCGGCACGAGCACTGTCATGCCGACCACGAGCATCAGTAGAAGTTTCAGAACAGGTCGCTTTTGCATGAGTCAACTATCGCAAAAGCGAGAAGATATTCCAACAGCTACTGAGCGCTCTTGACGCTGATTCGGTAGCGTTGCGGCGTGACTGCCTCAAGAATGCCAGCAATATCGAAAGGTTTTTGACCGAGCGTGACCAGATATTCAACGTTTGCCTCAAGAGTTAGCTGGAGCGTGCCAGTGTCTAGCGCACGTCCGAAAATCGCCGCTACCTCGCGCGGATAGCCTGACACAAAGTCCTCAATGCGCAGCTCAGGACTATAGGTACCGCTGAGTCGTGCGTAGGTGAGCGCAATCTTGAGCGGCTGCGAACTGCGAATCAAGAAAAAGCGAGTCTCTTCAGGCGTGATGACGCCTTCCACTTGTGTACTGGGCAGCAGGTTAAGCGTCTTCTCAAGGTTGAGGCGATAACGTCCGCTCTTATTCGCTGTCAGAGTAATGACGTAACGGTCGTCGGCAGGCAGCTCAGCGACCAGCACAGGCTTTTGGCGCTCTTTGTTGTAAACAGTACCGAGTGACGTATTGCGGCTATCAGCCAGCTGGATATCGAACTCAAGTGTTGAGAACAGGTCTGTGCCTTGTGGGAAGATATAGATGACATCGCCCGCTTTGCCGTTGAAAGTAAAGCGTGCTTGTGTATTCGTGGTAAATTCGCCGTCAAATGGCGCGCCGTAGGCAATGGGCGTGGCGTCTTGCGCGTACAATGCATGTAGTCCGCACAGCAGCGTGCCTGCCAGCAGACAGAGTGCAGTCAGTTGCTTCAGCAAGTGGTACTCCTAGCCTATGAGAGGAAACAGCCCGCTCCACGGTCAACTGTTAGAGCAGTATTACATGCGCGAGGACTTCGCTGCGTGCTGCAGCGCTACGCGCAATGCTCTCGGAGGGATTCGAACCCCCGACATCAGGTTTAGGAAACCCGCGTTCTATCCACTGAACTACGAGAGCGCTTAAGCCGACGCCTTGAATTATAGCGAAAAATGTGACCTTTCGAAAGGCTGAATGCAATAGACACAGGCAAAACGCCCTGTGGGTATGCGTAGAACTTCCTAGCCGTATCTAGCCTTTGAGAGGCGCTTGTCTTTTCAGGTGAGAGGCGCTAAATTCAGCATGAGCACAAAAGCGCAGCCTGCGTAGTGCAGACGTGATAGCTCAGATGGGCTGATTAGCAAGCACTTGCCTTCGCTTTATTGTTAGGAATTCTGCCTATGACCAACAGATTGACCAAGCGTAACGGCAAATTGCAGTGGTATCGCGTAGATTTGCATATTCACACACCTGCCTCTGCCGATTATCAAGAACCAAACGTCACCTATTTGGACATTTTGCGCCGCGCTGAAATGCGCGGCTTGGACATTATCGCCTTCACAGACCACAACACGGTTGCAGGCTATGCCGCAATGCATGATGAGATTAAAACGCTAGAGCTGCTGGTCAACCGTGAGCGCGCCACGCTTGAAGAGCGCCGCCGCCTTGCCGAATATCGCCGCCTGCTCGACAAAATCCTCGTCTTGCCCGGCTTTGAGTTCACAGCGACGTTCGGCTTTCACGTGATTGGCATTTTTCCGCCGACTTTCCGCGTGCGCCAAATCGAGCACATCCTGCTCAGCCTGCACGTGCCTGCTCAGGCACTCGACTCAGGTCTGACCAACATTGGCGCCTCTTCAGACGTGCTGACTGCCTACCGCATGATCAACGAAGCTGGCGGCATCGTGATTGCAGCACATGCAAACTCGACGCACGGCGTGGCAATGCGCGGCTTTGATTTCGGCGGTCAGACACGCATCGCCTACACACAAGACCCGCACTTGCACTGCCTTGAAGTGACCGACTTGGATCGGCGCGGACGCGGCACTACAGCGCGCTTCTTCGACGGCACTAAACCTGAGTACCCGCGTCGCATGCGCTGTATTCAAGGCTCAGACGCGCACCGACTGGCTAAAGACCCGCGTAACGAGAAAAACTTAGGCATTGGCGACCGAATTACAGAGGTGCTGCTCCCAGAGCGCAGCTTTGAGGCGCTGCTGGAGATGTTCAACAGCAACGACTTCGCGCGTTCGCGTCCGTACTTTGGTGGTCAGGAAGTCTACGACTACGTGCAAATGGCGCGTGAAGCTGGTCCGAGCATTGTGCAGTCCTTTCACGAGAGCATGTCGCGGCAAGGCGGCAAGCTCTACGCTGTGATCGCCGATGTATGTGCCTTTGCGAACACAAACGGCGGCACGATCTACATCGGCGTCTCAGCCGACTCAACGGCGATGCCTGTTGGAGTCAGCAACATTGGCGAAAGCATCGAAATTTTACGAACCGAGATCGCGCGCAGCATTAATCCGCCGATTGAAGTCGAGATTGACGCGCAAGAGACCTCAGGTAAGTCAGTCATCCGCATTCAAGTGCCGCGCGGCACAGACGTGCCATATGCAATTGATGACAACAAAATCTACGTGCGCGACGAGGCTGAGACGAGCCTTGCTGTGCGCGACGAAATCGTGCGCTTAGTCCTGAGCCGAGCGCAGCGCAGCGCCACACCTATCGAGATCGCTAAGAAGACAACTGGCACCATGCGCCCTGTCACAGTCTTGCCCGCTGAAGCGCCGCCTGAGCCTGAGACGCTCTCTGAGTCAATCGGACAGCCTGAGCCCAGCGCTGTCAGCTTGCCTGAGCCAGTTGCCGAAATGCCTGCAGAGCCTGTTAAACGAGCGCGACGCGGCAGAGCCGTTCTGAAAACGCCTGCAGCTTCTGCCCGTGAAGATGTCGCGCTGATGGGCGTGCCGCGCACAGGCGTTGAGATCATCGGCACAGAGACGCGCAAAGGTGAGCAGTATCATATCATGCGCGACCTACGCAACGGCAGCATTGTCAAGAATGTCACGCGCACTTCAGCGCGCCGTCTATGGCACTACGCTATCATGGAGCATGAGACCAATCCTGTGGACTTGAATCGAGTACAATGGTCAGGCAACATCGGTTTATGGAAGCGCTACAAGCGCGGCGGCGTAGTGCGCTATGACCTTGTGATGACCGAAGGCGGACACACGCGCGTCTTCTATGGCGTGACCGAAGATGGCATGCAAGGCGCCTGGGCTCAGTTCATCAGCGATGAGGAGCCAGAGATTATCGAGGAAGCCAGCGACGAATAGCTGAAAGTACAACAAGGGCGGCATTTTCCGCCCTTGTGCGAATTTCCCTAGCCGATCCACGCAAAAAGCGCTATGCTTACATGCCCACACCACACTCGCACCAGTAAAGGTAGGTCATACAATGTCTCAGCCACGCACCTTGTTCGAAAAAGTCTGGGAACGCCACCTAGTCGCGCCACAGACCGATGAGTCGCCTGCTGTTCTCTACATTGACTTGCACCTTGTGCATGAAGTGACCTCGCCTCAGGCATTTGCTACGTTGCGCGAGCGCGGCTTGAAAGTGCGCCGTCCTGACTGCACGCTTGGCACAATGGATCACAGCACGCCGACCACGCCGCTGGACATCCCTATCATGGACGCGCAAGCAGCCGCTCAGATTGAGCAGATGAAGCGCAATTGCGCTGAGTTCGGCATTCCGCTCTATGCGCTCGGAAGCGAATATCAAGGCATTGTTCACGTCATCGGACCAGAGCGCGGCTTGACGCAGCCCGGCATGACCATTGTCTGCGGCGATAGCCATACAAGCACGCATGGCGCTTTTGGAGCGCTCGCTTTTGGCATTGGCACAAGCGAAGTAGCGCACGTCCTTGCCACGCAATGCTTGCTCCAGTACAAGCCGAAGACCATGGCAGTCCGTGTGGAAGGCGCGCTGAGACTCGGTGTCTCAGCGAAGGACATCATCCTTGCCCTGATCGCAAAAATTGGCGTTGGTGGCGGCACAGGCTATGTTTTTGAGTACTGCGGCTCAGCCATTCGCGCGCTCTCAATGGAAGAGCGCATGACGATCTGCAACATGAGCATTGAAGGCGGCGCTCGTGCAGGCATGATCGCGCCAGATGAGACGACTTTCGCCTACCTCGAAGGGCGTCCTTTTGCGCCGAAAGGCGAGGCATGGGAACGTGCTGTTGCTGATTGGCGCACCTTGCCAACTGATGACGGCGCAACGTTTGACGCTGAGGTCTACATTGACGCGAATGCGCTTGAGCCGATGATCACCTACGGCACAAATCCAGGCATGGGCATGCCGATTCGTGGCACTATTCCTGACCCTGACTCAATCAGTGATCCGAGTCAGCGCGAGACGCTGATCAAGGCGCTCAAGTACATGGATTTGCAGCCGAACACGCCGCTGCTCGGTCACAAAATTGACGTGGTGTTCTTGGGCAGTTGCACCAATTCGCGGATCAGCGATCTGCGTGCCGCTGCGGCGCTGCTCAAGGGTCGCAAAATTGCGCCGAATGTGCGGATGTTGGTCGTCCCTGGCTCTCAGCAGGTCAAGCGGCAAGCTGAGGCAGAAGGCTTGCATGAGATTTTCAAAGCAGCCGGCGCCGAATGGCGCGAGGCAGGCTGCAGCATGTGCATCGCCATGAATGGTGACCAACTGCAGCCTGGCGAGTACGCCGTCAGCACCAGCAACCGTAACTTTGAAGGTCGGCAGGGCAAAGGCGGCAGGACGTTCCTCGCCAGTCCGTTGACAGCGGTTGCTAGTGCGATTAACGGCTGTGTGAGCGACCCGCGCGAGCTGCTTGAGCCAGTCGTGAGCCTGTAGATATTCAGAATGATAGACATCGCTGAGCTACACCAGCACTGCTGCGCTCAGAACCTTGCGCACCTTGCTGACTCTGACAGGCGCTATGAGCTGCTGCTGACGTTCGGCGCGCGGCTTCTGGCGCATGTGACCGCACATCAGCAGGTCGTGGTTGATACAGGCTTTCAACTTGCTGGTAAGCTTGGCACGGTTCTCGCGCTTGCTCTCGCCTTCATCAGCCGTGAGCGTATGCCGCCGCTCAGCGCTGACCGTGACGCACTTGCGCTTGACCCAGTGGATTTTGGATGAGGGCGAAATGCTGGAAAGCAGCACTGTGCTGCCTGACTTTTCTGTCTGTGTACGTGACAGTTTCGCGCCATTAGAGGCTAACTTTGCAGCAAGCGAAGATCAGTGGGCACAAGACGCGCGCGACAACGCGCATACTCTACCTGTAATAGCGCTGTAGGCTATGCGCGTGCTTGACGTGAATAACACACTTGAGAGCGGCACTCTGCTGCCGAATTTTCGGTACCTTTCTGTGAACTTTTTGCTCAGCTTGAGGGATAACGATGCCAGAACCAATCAGACCGTTCAGCAGCCGCTTTGTGGCGCTGCCAATTGAGAACATTGACACTGATCAAATCATCCCGGCGCGCTTTTTGAAGACGACCAGCGCTGAGGGACTTGGCGCTGCGCTATTCTACGATTGGCGCTATGACGCAAACGGCGCACCACGTTCGGATTTCATCCTAAATCAGCCGCAAGCACAAGGCGCACGGATTTTAGTGGCGGGGCATAACTTCGGCGCCGGCAGCTCGCGCGAACACGCGGTCTGGGCGCTGATGGGCTTCGGCTTCCGCGCTGTGATCAGCACCTACTTCGCCGACATCTTCCGCAACAACGCGCTCAAAAATGGCTTGTTGCCGATCCAAGTGGACGCTGAGACGCATCGCCAGCTCTTCAGCCTTGCTCAAGAAGCGCCTGACTCGCAGCTATACGTTGACCTTGAGGCGCAACAGCTCGTCCTACCTGATGGACGCGCCGTGACTTTCCCGATTGATCCATTCGCGCGCCGCTGCTTGCTCGATGGCGTGGATCAGCTCGGCTACTTGTTGAACATGGCGGATCGAATTGCTGCTTACGAGGCAACTCATCCACAGCGCGTCAACACACTCAGCGCTTAAGCAAAAACGTGGTCGGCAAAATGCCGACCACATTTTTGGTTTCAGCCTCGCCATTTGATGGTGCAGCCGACGGGCGGCGTCTGTGTGACAGGCGGCTGCGCGCCGATCAGGAGCGCGTCAAGAGCGTCGCGCAGGTAGTGATGCTTGACGGCAGCAGGATTTTCGTAGTTGTCATCAATAGCGCCGTGGTAGCGCAGCGTGCGGGTTGAGTCGAACACGAAAACTTCCGGCGTGCGCGTTGCGCCATAGGCGCGCGCAATCTCTTGCGTCTGGTCGTAGAGGTACGGAAAATTGAAGCCTTTTTCAGCCGCGCGCTGCTTCATATGCGGAAAGTCATCTTCAGGATATTTGACAGGATCGTTAGCGTTGATGACCAAGAACTGCACGCCTTTCGGCGCGTAGTCGCTTTGAATGGCGACCATGCGGTCTTCCCAAGCGCGCACATATGGGCAATGATTGCAGCTGAAAATAACCACAACAATCGGCTTGTCGGCGTAGTCGGAGAGGCTGTGTCGCTTGTCGTCTACACCAATCAGTGCGAACGGCACGGCTTGCGCGCCAATAGCTAGCGGGATCATTCAAAGTCACCTCCTGAGTGCAACAGTCGGCTCAAGTTTACGCCTAAGCCTTCGCCTTTTGCAATGCAGCGCGAATCATCTCTAACGAAGGCAGTGGCGAGAAGCGCCCATCTTCAAGGCGGTAGGTGCGGCACGTCAGCCGATAGCGCACTTCGCCGCTCACTGGCACGATATCCACGCCATTGATCAGGATAGTTGGCGAGCCGACAAAGCGCAGTGCCTCAGCTTGCGCCTCAGTCTCCACCTTGACGATCTCAATCGGCGCTTGGACTCCCTCGATAGCCATTGCCTCGCGCAGGCGCCGCAAGCCTTCCTCATGTGACAGGCAGTCTTCGTAGTACAGAAATTGAATGTGCACTGCTGAATCACTCAAGACGTTACAGTAAACTTGTATTCTAAAAATGCCGTCAGACTTGGGCAAGTTCTTGACGAGTCTCTTTACAAATTTTTGAAATGCTAAAAGTGTCTCTTTACAATTTTCGAACTATGTATTATATACGATATAGAAGCGCAATTTAGCCCACTGACATCGCTTTGAAGCACTTTGAAGCGTTTCCTGAAGACTGCTAAATGAGGAGTGTGTTGTATGACAGGCAATTTGCACTTCACTCAGATGCCCAGTTCAGTTTCAAGTGGCTCGTCAGATTGGCGCAATGTTTCAGATGAAGACCTCTTACGTGCTGCTGAGGCTGAGCTGGAGCTACCACTTTGGCGGCAACCTGACGTAGGTTCTGCTAACTTCG
>JANWYI010000039.1 GCA_025055255.1 Anaerolineae bacterium
GCCGTCGAAACGCCTACCGAGAGGCTGAATATCACGCAAAAACTGCCATAGAGCGTTATGCGGCACGAGGCGAAGACCGTCTGTTAGCCACGCTGATCATGCGCCTGAGCATAACGTATGCTAATGAAGGACGTTTCGAAGAATCTCTCCAGTTAGCCGAGCAGAGCATCCGCATCAGTGAGCGGTTTGGCAGTGTTGATGATGTGATGTCCGCTATCGGCAACATTGGCTACGCACTAGCTCAGCAGGGACGTTTTGAAGAGTCGCGCCACTACTTCGAACGCTGCATCGCTCATGAGCGCAGGTATGGCAACTTGAACGCGCTCGCTACTCGACTGGGTGCTTTGGCACAGGTCAATGTGCAACTAGGGGATTGGACAGCTGTGCGCGCTAATCTCCATGAATGGCTGCAGCTCACCTATCGCTTGGGCAACTGGCGTGGCTTGTTGCACGGCTTTTATGGCATGGTTGACCTTGCCCTGCACGATGGCAATGCAGTGCAGGCTGCCGAGTGGATCGGCGTGATTGAGGCGAACGCTGTGCCAATCTACCTCGACCCTGCTGAGCTGGCGCGCTTCCGCACAGCGTGCCTCGCTCAGATGAGCGAGGCACAACTTGCTCAGAGCGTTGCGCGTGGTAAGACGCTCGACCTTGAGGCGCTTGCAGAGAGCCTGCTCAACGATCCTAAAGGTATTTTTGCTCCGCTCATCGCTGCTCAGACGCCTGAAGACTCAGACTAGGCTGTGCTTCAAAGCTAACGAGACAGCTTCAGCGCGGTTGCTCACGCCTAACTTTGCCAAAATGCTGCTGATATGGTACTTGACTGTTGAGCGGCTGATGAACAATCGCTCAGCTATCTCTTGATTGTTCAAGCCTTCCGATAGAAGTGCTAGGACTTCGCGTTCGCGTTCTGTCAGCCGAAAATCAGGCTCAGGTGGGCGCGTTGCGGCATTGATCAGCGCTTGAGTTGCTTCAGGTGAGAGCGTGCGCTGTCCGCGCTGTGCTGCGCGAATGGCATTTGCCAGCTGATCATCGCTCACATTCTTCAACAGATAGCTTGTGGCGCCTGCTTGCATGGTCGTCGTCACACTGCGTGTGTCACTAGCACTGGAGAGCGCTACGATGGCGATCTCTGGGAATCGTTCGCGCAGCAGACGTGTCGCCTCAATGCCGTTCATCTCCGGCATGACAATGTCCATCAGCACGACGTCAGGTTTCTGCTCCTCGCAGACCTGAATTGCCTCCGCGCCATTAGCTGCCTCGCCGACCACTTGCATGTCGGCAAAGCCGCGCAAAAATAGACTTAGTCCACGTCGTACCATTTCATGATCATCAATGATCACTACGCGAATTGACTTACGCTCACTCATGATTCTGCCTCCACTGTCCAGATTGCTCTGAGTTGTGTCCCTTCGTTTGGCTTGCTAGTTAAGGTCAACTGGATGCCCGCTTCGCGGGCACGCTCATGCATGATGTGTATACCTAGGCGGTCGCCACTGACTGAGTGTGGATCGAAGCCGCGTCCGTCATCTTGCACCAAAAGTTCGACGCGTTCGGGAGCGCGATGGAGCTGTACTTTGACGTGCTGTGCGCGTGCGTGTTTCAACACATTGTTAAGCGCCTCTTGGGCAAGTCGGAAAAAAGCGACATGCACATTTGGGGGCAGATCAGCCTTGCCTTCAGCGTGATAAGTGACGCGCATCCGCGAACGTCCCTTGATGGTTTCTGTCAATTGACGAATAAGATCGCTCAGATCAGCCTCAAGCAGCGCACTTGGACGCAGCTCCAGCAGCAGCGTGCGCATTTCAGCTAAAGCGCCTTGAGTTAGATCGCGTAACTCACGCAGTTCATTACCGATGCTAGTAGGATCGGTTTTCCATTGACGGATGATTGCGTTGGAGAGAATTGACGCAGCGAAGAGCGTCTGAGTGACCGAGTCGTGCAGGTCACGGGCAAGGCGTTGGCGCTCTTCAAGAGCAGCTAGTTCCTGAGCCTTTCGATACAGTTGAGCATTTTTCAAGGCAGTTGCCGCTTGGTTGACGAAAGCGCTCAGGCGCTCAGCGTGCAGCGCTGTGAAGAACTGCGGCGTCATGCTATCGAGGTGCAAAAAGCCGATCACGCTCTCACCAACGCATAGCGGCGCTGCCAGACAAGAGCGCGGCACGCGCACATTAGGAAAACGCACCCAGCTGCTCACAGCGTCAACGTCAGGGATAATGCAGAACTTATGCGTTTGATACATTAGATTTAGGTGATCAACTTCAGCAACATTCAGCCTAACTGCTGCGAGAATCGCCATTTCTTCAGGCGTCCAGCCGTTCATCTGGACAATACGTGCCTGCATGCCTTCTATCAGCATGATGCTAGAAGCATCATGTGGGACGATGCATTTCACATTCTCAAGGATGTGTCTCAAAATTTCGTTCAGCTCCAATGTGCTGTTAAGCGTTTCGGCTGTGTCGCGCAGCAGCTCAGCCAAAGCGTGCCTTTCATGCTCTGCTTCCTGTGAGCGGCGTGCTTGCAGTGCGTCCATGATTACCTCTGGGATTCGAGACAGATAGTTGCCTTCCTCATCTTGAACAAGGTAATCGTGAGCGCCGCCACGAATAACTTGAACTGCCATCGAAACATCGGCGTGCCGCGTGATGACAATAATTGGCGCAGTTGGCTTATGTCGCAGCAGGTCTAGCACGTTGCCATCGGGAAAGAAGCAGTTCGAAAGAATGACATCAATTGGCTGTTTCTTCAGGCGTTCAAGAGCCATGGAGAGGTTAGCCGCTATAATACAAAAGTAAGGCAGCCGCTGTGCGTCCATGTATTGAATGAAGCGCTGCTGATCGGCAAGGTCATCTTCGACAAAAAGCAAGACGATTGTTGGCTGATTCACACACTTTGCCTTTCGCTGCGGCTTTTTGTGCTTGATTTAAATTGTAAGGTTGAACAGCTGCAAAAGGCGATCCGTTGATTGCACAGTTTTGCAGCACAGCTTTTCCCTAGCCACTTGGCTAGGTAAGTTTGCCTGTCAAATTCTAGCCACTTGTACTGTGGTCTAGACAACTTTTTGCGTATAAGCTATGAGTAGTCAAAGTCAAAAATCTGCAAAAGTTGAGCAGGAAAAGTCATGACTGCCTCCGCCAAGCTACCGCTCCGCCTTCGCCTTCGCCTGAAGGTGCATCAACAGCTGGTTATCATTTTCTCTGTGTTGATCCTTGCACTTTCAGCAGTGGCGTTTCTAACTATCCTCGCGCTTTTCGAAGAGTCAGAAAACACGATATGGGCAGGCAGGCAGCGTGATGCTGCGCTGAACGCTGCTGCGCAAATCCTTACCTTGATAGATCAAGCCCAAAGCATTTTACAGACCCTAGCAGAGTTTCCTCGATCCGCTTTCATTGCCAATCCATTGCAGCCAATCCTTCAAACTAATCCCAGCCTAGAAGAACTTGCGTTTATAGCGCCCAATGGCAGAGTGATTGCGCGCGCCTTTCGCCATGAGAGCGACCTGTTTGCCAACATTCAGGATGTCAGCGCACTGGAATGGTTTGAGAAGTCGCTTGAAGTGCCTAAAGGACTCTTTTTCCTCGGCGAACTTGAGCCTAGTCAAGACCACTTAGTGCAGCTTCTCTTGACCACACACGCTGACAATGGCTCGATAGTAGCGGCTGTGCTGAACATGGACGCTCTGAACGACATCGCAGCACGCGCGCGCTTCGGCAAAACGGGCGTCGCTTATGTTGCTGAGGCAGAAGGTTTGGTGGTTGCTCATAGCGATCCTGCACTGCGCGGCAAGCTAATCAATCTAGCAGGGCGCTCTGAATTGCCTGCAGTTGAAGACCGAGATTTCATCGGCAGGCTTGGCGAGTCACCTGACAGCACTTTGGTGCGCGCACTGGACTACGTGAACTTTCAAGATGTGTTCGTGCTTGGCACAACAGCTACTGTAAGCGGCACAGACATTGTCGTATTCGTCGAGTCAGCACAATCTGAAATTCATGAAGGGCAGAACCGTGCGCTTGCAATACTGTCGCTCGCTTTGAGTTTAACGGCGCTAGTAGCTATCGTGATAGTGCGGCAAGCTGTGCGGCGCGGCATCGAGCTACCAATCGAGCGTTTGCAGCAAGGCGCACAGCGTGTGGCACAAGGCGATCTAACTTACCAAGTGCCAATCAGCTACCGCGACGAAATTGGCGAGGTGACTGAAGCCTTCAATGCTATGACACGCCAATTGTATGAACGGACGCGGCAAAAGGCGCGCCAAGACATCCGCTTGCGCGCACTCTACGAGTTAGCGGCGAGCACGGCTGACTTCAAAACTCAGCTGACTGAGGCACTGCGCGTTGGCGTGGAAGCATTAAACGCAGATATTGGCACTATCAGCCGTATCACAGGCGAGACGAACACTATTCTGCACGTCTACCCTGCCAGTGGCATGGTTAAAGTCGGCATGCAAATGCCTCTCAGCCAGACGTACTGCGATCTGACACTTCAGACGAATAACCTAGTGACAATTGATCACATGCGCCAATCGCCATACCGCGATCATCCCTGTTATGCTGCTATGGGCATGGAGATGTACATCGGCGTGCCGTTGGTAGTAGCAGGTGAGCGTTTTGGCACGCTCAGCTTTGCCAGCAAGCAGCCGCGCGCTGAGCCATTTGCTGCTTTTGACAAGGACTTTTTCTTGCTGATGGGTCAGTGGGTGAGCAGCCTGCTAGAGCGTCAACAAAATGAAGCTATGCTGCTGCAACGAGATGCAATTCTCGCAGCCGTTTCCTTTGCAGCACAACGGCTGCTTGCCAGCGCGACGTGGGAAAGCAGCATCTCTGAGATTTTGGCGCAATTAGGCAAAGCTACGTCATCAAGCCGCGTCTATATCTTTGAGAGCCGACTGCAAGATGGCGTGTGGCTTTGCGATCAGCGCTTTGAGTGGGTTGCTGAGGGCATAAAGCCTGAGATTGATAACCCTGATCTGCAAGGCGTAAATATGTCCGAGCTTTTCCCGCGCTGGGTCGAAAAGCTGGCTGCAGGCGAGCCGATCAGCGGCTTGGTGCGAGACTTTCCGAGCACTGAGCGCGCGCTTCTGGAACCGCAGCAGATCATCTCAATCCTCGTGTTGCCAATTCTAGTAGAAGGACAATGGTGGGGCTTCATTGGCTTTGATGAATGCCGATTCGAGCGACACTGGGATGCGCTTGAAATAGAGTTAATTAGCACGGTCGCCGCAAACATCAGCGCTGCTATCGCGCGTCAACGCCAAGAGCGTGCTTTGCGCGAGAGCCGTGAGCGCTTGCTACAAATTGCGAACAGCATCGAAGGCGCCATCTACGAATTCCACGTAGACGGCGGTGTATGGCGTATTGGATACATAAGTCAAGGCATTTACTCACTTTCGGGCGTCACGGCTGAGGAAGTCATGGCTGATGTTAACAGCCTGATCCGCACCTTCCACCCTGACGACCTCAAGCCATTCATTGACTCAGTTAATGCTGTCTTGATAGATCACAGCAACTGGCGCTTTGAAGGACGGCTTTATCACAGGCAGACAGGTGAATTACGTTGGTGGCGTGCCGAGTCCGTGCCAATGCTTGAAGATGGGCACGTTGTCTTCAAAGGCGTGATCTTTGACATCACAGAGCGGCGGCGCGCCGAAGAGCAAGTCCAACGCCAAAATGAAGCGCTTGTCAAAGCGAATCGTGAGCTGGCAGTAGCGCGCCGTCAGGCTGAAGTCGCTAGCAAGCTGAAGAGCCAGTTCCTTGCCACGATGTCACATGAGTTGCGCACGCCGCTCAACGCAATCATTGGCTATGCGCAGTTGCAATTGGCAGGCATGGTTGGCGAGATGACGCCAGAGCAGCTCGCCTATCAAGACCGTATCCTAATCAACGCGCAGCATCTGTTGCAGCTGATCAATCAAGTGTTAGACCTCTCTAAGATTGAAGCAGGTCGCTTGGAGCTGGCGGAGAAGCCGTTCAGCTTGCGCGCTTGCCTAGGCGAGGTCATGACGCAGAACAAGGTGCTGGCTGACAGTAAAGGGCTTGATTTCGCGCTCGAAGTGGATGAGCGTCTGCCAGAAGTCATCATTGGTGACTACGGGCGTATCAAACAAATCGTTATCAACCTAGTTGCCAATGCAATTAAGTTTACAGATCGCGGCGGCGTGACCGTCAAAGCTGAGCTAGGCGACGCCGACACATGGCGCCTCAGTGTGACAGATACAGGTGTGGGCATTCCGCCGCACCAGCAGGAAGTCATCTTTGATGAATTCCATCAGGCAGAAAACGGCTTGGATCGCGGTGGCACGGGCTTAGGCTTGGCAATCGTGCGCAAGCTAGTGCTGACCATGCGCGGCACGATCCGTGTGAGCAGTGAAGTTGGGCGTGGTAGTACTTTTACAGTCACACTTCCGCTCGTCACCGAGAAACGAGCTACACAGACACTTTCAACGACTGCATGAGGTAGAGGTGGCATGAAATTTCGTACTCCTGAGCCAATTCGTGGTGAAATTCGCAAGTGGACTATCTTGATTGTGGACGACACGCCTGACAACTTAGCGGTTGCGCGCGCCGCACTCAATCACTTCGGCGTACAGGTGCACACTGCCAGCAGTGGTGAGGAAGGACTGAGTTTGGCACGTCAGCTCAAGCCGACGCTCATCTTGCTAGACATCAAAATGCCAAAGCTGAGCGGCTGGGACGTGCTGCGCGCCATTCGTCAAGACGATTCGCTTGCGCACACGCTTGTAATTGCTATTACAGCCTACGCAATGGACACTGACCGTGAAGAAGCATTGGCGGCAGGCTTCGATGGTTACATCAGCAAGCCATTCGACCTGTTCACCTTCGTTGCCGAAGTTGAGCGGATTGCACTGGAATGCATGAGCCGCTAAACTAACAAGGAGCGCGTTCCATGCCTAGCAATTGGAAAGTCATCGTTGTCGAAGATACCTTTGACGATCAGCAGCTTGTCTCACGCGTGCTGGAACATTACGGCATTCAGGTCTACCTTGCCAAAAATGGTGATGAGTGCTTGCAGTTGCTCACACAGATTGAGCCAACAGTCATCGTGACCGACCTCGCCATGCCCGACAAAGATGGCTGGCAGACGTTAGTTGGCGTCCGCTCAAATCCCGCCACAGCGCACATTCCTGTGATTGCCATCACGGCTTATCACTCAGCGGATGTGGCAGAGGATGCGATCAAAGCAGGCTTTGACGGCTACTTTCCAAAGCCAATCAATCCACAGACTTTCGTGGCGCGCATCCAGGAGATCATAGGCATCTCGCTCTGAGCGCCACACACTGAATCTGTCTTCAAGCATGTACTATCCTGCGGCGCAGTGCTAGAGTATACTAGCATATGCCGCAGAGTGCTTTTAGCGCGCTGCACGCTCAATTGGCAGCCCAAGCAGAGTGCTCCTAAGCTCGCAGACTGCCTTTCAAGCTATGCCTGAGGAGCCGTTATGCAACAGACAAACGATCAGCCGAGCCAAGAAACAAGCAAGGTCAGCAATGTTGCTGTGTGGTGGCGCATTATGCGCTATTTGCGTCCGTATCGCAAGTTGGCTGCCTTCGCCTTCATCGGTCTAGTTGGAAGCAGTGCGCTCGCCGTGATGATTCCGCGCTTGCTGCGCCAAGTCATTGATGAAGGTATTACAGCAGCTGATAACGGCTTTCTGGCGCTAGCAGCGCTACTGATCGTCGCTCTGGGCGTGCTGCGCGGCGTTGCAGGCTTTGCCTTTCGCTACTTTGGCGAGCGTCTTTCGCACTATATTGCTTATGACCTGCGCAATCAGCTCTACAACAAAGTGCAGAACTTGCCGTTCAGCTATCATGACAAGGCGCGAACGGGCACGCTGATCACGGTCGCCATCAGCGACGTGGACGAAGTGCAGCGCTACTTCGCCTACGGTCTGATTGACGGCATGTACACGATCTTGCTGTTAATCGGCGCAGCTATCTTAATGCTGACCGCTAATTTGCCGCTGACCATTGTCGCTTTCTTGCCGCTTGTTCCGTTAGCATTTCTCTCGGTCAAGTTTGTCGGCGAGATCGATCCACGTTGGCGTGCTATCATGGAGCGACTGCAAAAGCTGGGCAATCAGCTGCAAGAGAGCGTGATCGGCGCACAAGTGGTGCGCGCCTTCGCGCGCGAGCGCTATGAGGTAGAGAAATTCGGCGCCCAGAACAGCCGTCTCTATGAAGAGCAGATCGATCTCGTGCGACGCTGGGCGACGTTTTTGCCGCTCAGCGCGTATTTCGTGACGCTTTCGGTCGGCGCTGTGCTGATAGTCGGTGGCTTGCTAGCACATACAGGTGTTGCAGGCGTTACGGTCGGCTTGGTTGTGTCGTTCAATGCCTACATCGCACTGCTTGGTCAGCCGATTCGGTTTATTGGCTTTGTGATTATCTTGACGACACAAGCTGTCACGAGCGGACGCCGTATTTTTGAAATTCTGGATGCGCCGTCTACGATCAGCGATGCACCTGACGCTGCGCCGATGCCGCTGATCAAGGGTGAGGTGCGCTTCGAGGACGTGAGCTTCCGCTATGAGCCGCATTTGCCGCTTGCACTGAAGAACATCTCACTTACGGCAAGAGCAGGCGAAGTAGTCGCGCTGATCGGACTGACAGGCTCTGGCAAAAGCACACTGGTCAGCTTGATCCCGCGCTTCTACGATGTGACTGAAGGTCGCGTGACTATAGACGGCGTAGATGTGCGCACGGTTCAGCTGGATAGCCTGCGCCGTCAAATTGGCATTGTGTTGCAAGAGTCGCTCTTGTTCTCAGCCACAGTGCGTGAAAACATCGCTTACGGGCGACCAGAGGCAAGTCTTGAGGAGGTTATCGAGGCGGCAAAGGCTGCCAACGCACACGATTTCATCATGGAATTCCCTGAGGGCTATGAGACGCGCGTCGGAGAGCGTGGCATTACAGTCAGCGGCGGACAGCGCCAACGGATCGCCATTGCGCGCGCCTTGTTGATCAATCCCCGCATCCTCATCCTAGATGACTCGACCAGCAGTGTGGATACGCGCACAGAGTTCCTTATCCAGCAGGCGCTGGAGCGCTTGATGCACGGACGCACATCGTTCATCATCGCGCAGCGCCTGACCACTGTTCAAAAAGCTGACCAAATCTTGGTGATTGAGGGCGGCGAAATCGTCGAGCGCGGCAAACATGCTGAGCTGCTGAATAAAAATGGACGCTACGCTGAGATTTACCGTCTGCAGCTGCAAGACCAAGAGCGCCTGCGGCGCGAGATGCTGACTCTAGGCGGTCTAACTGAAGAGAAAGGGCGTTAGACGATGGGCTTGACGGGCGCTGCTGTGGCAGAAGGAGACAAGGTCTTCGATTGGGCGATCACCAAGCGCTTGCTGCGCTATCTTGCGCCGTACGGACGCAACGTGCGCACGGCATTCTTTGGCGCTTTCCTGACTGTAGTTGGCTATATTGTCGGTCCGCCACTGATCGGCTTTGCCGTTGATGAAGGGATTCTTAAGGGCAATTTTCACCATGTGCTGCTTGGCGCTATTGCCTACTTAACAATTGACGGCGCTGCGCAGCTCGGCTTTCACATTCAAGTGCTGAATATGTCCTACGCAGGTCAGCGCGTCATCCAAAAGTTGCGTGATGAGCTGTTCACGCACATTCAGCGCCTTTCGCTCTCATTTTTCAGCAATTATGAGACAGGCAAGCTGATTGCGCGCGTGATCGGCGACGTCAACGTGCTGCGCGAGGCGATCACGTTTGCTGTAGTCGGCGCTGTGCGCGACTTTTTGATCCTGGTCGGTATTTTAGTAGCGATGCTCTTCATCAGCTTGCCGTTGACGCTGATCGCGCTCGTCGTGGTCGCCGTTGTGACGATCATGGCGAACTATTGGCGCATTTACGCGCGCAAGGCATACAACTGGCAGCGTGAGACGAACTCTGCTAACAACGCCGAACTGTCAGAGGCGTTCAATGCAATTCGCGTCACACAGGCATACGCGCGGCAAGCGTATAACTATCGCCGCTTTGCTGAGCAGATCAACTACGCACACTTGAAGTCCAGCTTGCGCGCAGCATGGGTCGCCAGCTTGTTCTTTCCGGGCATTGAGCTGGTCGGCGGCGTAGCGCTTGGCGCGTTAATTTATGTCGGTGGCTCGCTCGTGCTCCAGCAGACCATCAGTGTGGCGACGCTGCTGACCTTTGTGCTGTATATTGAGCAGCTGTTCTTTCCTATCCGCATGTTGGCACAGCGCTATAACATCTTTCAAGCAGTCATGGCTGCAGGCGGCAAAATCTTCGCGCTGATGGACACGCCGATTGACGTTCAGGACGCGCCCGACGCTGTTGAATTGCCGCTGATCAAAGGGCATGTGCGCTTCGAGGATGTTTCCTTCGCCTATCCGCCTGTGCGCGCCTCAGAGCGACATAAGCTAGGCGCCAAAGATGGCAAGTCAGCTGATGGCAAACCTAGCAACGGCAATGGCGCGCACAGCGACTCGTCCGATAGCCTGAGCAGCGCGCCGCCTGTGGTGCTACGCCATATCAACTTGGACGTGCCAGCAGGCGCAACAGTCGCGCTAGTCGGTCATACAGGCGCCGGCAAGACGAGCATTGTCAAGTTACTCTCGCGCTTTTATGACGTGACCGAAGGTCGTATTACCATTGACGGCTACGATATCCGCAAGGTGACGCAAGAGAGTCTACGCCGCCAAATGGGCATCGTGACGCAAGAGACGCACTTATTCAGCGGCACAGTCATGGACAATATCCGTTATGGACGCCTGAACGCCTCAGATGAGGAAGTGGTCGCCGCAGCAGAAGCCGTCGGCGCAGATTCGTTCATCCGAAAGCTGGAGAACGGCTATTACACTGAAGTGCGCGAAGGTGGCGTCCTGCTCTCAGCAGGTCAGAAGCAGTTGGTTGCCTTTGCGCGCGCGCTGCTCGCCGATCCGCGCATCTTAATCTTGGATGAAGCGACCAGCAGCATTGACACACAGACTGAGAAAATCATTCAAGAGGCGCTGAGACGCTTGCTCAAGGGACGCACTAGCTTTGTGATTGCGCACAGGCTCAGCACAATCACGAGTGCTGACATCATCGTGGTGATGGATCACGGCATGATCGTAGAGCAAGGTACACACGCTGAGCTGCTCGCCAAAGGCGGATTGTACCGCGATCTCTACACTATGGCGTATGCACGTCAGCTTGAGGCGACGTCGCTAAGTCGGAGCGCGAACTAAGCGTTTAGCAAAGGCAGTCAGACAAAGTCTGACTGCCGCAGCTATAGCTCTTGGCTGCTTTAGCTGATGCGCAAGTGCTGTCGGAAAAAAGCGTCAAAGCGCGCTAGGTAATTCTCGCCTTCCACCTCAAGTGAGCGCGGATGCTTATCGCACTTAGTTGTCCAAAGGTCAACGTTGGCACCGGCAGCGCGATACGCCTCAAACAGCTCTTTACTGTGGTAATAGAAGACAAAGTCATCTTGATCGCAATGCACCAGCTGAATCGCCGTCTTGTTCTCTGCGAAACGAGAGGCTTGCGCCAAGGCGCCATCTTCCCAGATGCGCTGACCTGTGATGATCACACCCCAGAGCATGCCGCCCGGCACGATGATGCGCGGAAAGCCAAACGTCTCTGCCTGCTCACTAGCGACGCTATCCGAGCGCGTGAACGGACTATCTGCCCACACAGCTCGAATGCGCGGCTCTAGCGCCGCAGCCAGCAGCACACTGACCGCGCCCATAGACTCGCCTGTGACGCCGATCTGGTCAGGCGCGAAGCCGCGCGTGAGCATGTAATCAAAAGCACCTAGCACATCGAAGCGCTCTTCTACGCCCATACCAATTCGCCCATTGCCGACTGTCTCGCCACGCGCATCGCTTAGGTCGAGCGAGAGGACGTGATAGCCAAGTGAGCGGTACTTAGCCGTGCGTTCTAGGACAGCAGGCTCAAAGCGCGAGCTGCGCCAGCCGTGAGCCTGAATGATGGCAGGCATTCCTGACTTGCCTTCTAGGTAATAGGCGTAAACGAGGTAGTTTTGTCCACGCGCGGGAAACGTAACCGTCTCATATGTGCCCTCAGGCGTCAACACTGGCGCCTTGCTGCCGACGGTCGAGAGAAAGTTGTAACCAAAGTAGGAAACGACTGCATAGGCGATGACGACCAAAATAACGATTAGGCTGAGCGCAACAGTCAGCCACCGCCGCGCCTTAGGACGGCGTTGTGAAGAAACAGTCTGCATGGTAAAAAGCCTTTCAAAGGTTAATTTAGATATAACCAGTGCGTCAAGCGTTGCCGAGCGTCGGCGCATTCTTGCGCACTGTTTCCTCGCCTAGTTTTTCAACGAGTTTCTTGCGCAGCTTGGGCGTTTCTTCTGCCCATTTGGCGCGCAGCTCTTCTTTAGTCGCATACTTGCTGACCGGCGCCGCCATGCCGCGTAGCATCGGCGCGGCGCGCCGAATTAAGCGCTTAACCGCGCCGCCACAGTTCGGACAGGTAGGCGCAGGCTCGTCAAAGCTGTGCTGCGCTTCAAAAGTCGTCTCACAAGTCAGACAGCGATAATCGTAGCGTGGCATTGATGCAGCTCCTCAGTCCGTTAGCATTTTGCTACGATCTTAGTCCGTAATGCGCATAAACTCAACGCCAATTTTCTAACGTCTCCTTGAAGACGCGCATGAAGGCATCTGCAATGGCGCCATCTGCCACGCGATGATCGAAGGTCAGCGTGGCGTAGAGCATTGGACGAATGGCGAGCACATCATTGCCGTCTGCATCTGTAATGACAACTGGACGTTTGGTCACAGCGCCTGTGCCGACAATGGCTGACTGCGGCTGATTGATGATCGGCGTAGCAAACAGGCTACCAGAGACGCCGTGATTGGTCAAAGTGATCGTGCCGCCTTGCAGATCATCAGGCTTGAGCTGCTTGGCACGCGCGCGCGTGGCAAGGTCGTTCACTTGGCGCGCTAGACCGATCAGGCTCAAATCCTGCGCATTCTTGATCACAGGCACGATTAAGCCGTCATTCAGCGCAACCGCCATGCCGACATTCACTACATTCGGCACAAGCAAGCCGTCATCTGTCCAGCGACTGTTAAGCGTCGGCTGCGCCTGCGCAGCGCGCACAATCGCCGCTACAAAATAGGCAGTCAGCGTCAAACGGACGCCTTGCGCAGCGAAAGCGGCTTCATTTGCTTTCCAGTGCGCCATGACGCGCGTCATGTCTATCTCAAAGACAGTGGTGACATGCGGCGCCGTGTGTAGCTTGCTCTCAACCATGTGCTTGGCAATAGCGCGGCGCATGGTGCTGTGTGGCACAAGCGTGCCGCTCAGCTCAGCGCTCGGCAATGGTTGAGTTGGCGGCTGAATTGGCGTGATGGCAGGTTGTGATACAGGCGTAGCTTGTTTAGCATTGGCTGCAGCGAAAATTTCGTCGGTCGGCTTAAAAAGATCGCCGCCGCCGGGCTGCTCCCAAGGTGCTAGTTCGGAAGCAGGCTGCTTCTGCGCCGCTTGTGCTGCCAAATATGCCTCGACATCTTTCTTGGTCACTCTGCCGCCAAGTCCCGTGCCACGAATGCGTGTTAGGTCAATGCCATGCTCAGCTGCCATGCGCGCAACCACTGGACTGTAACGCTGGGCTGTGCTTTTCTGTGCCTCTGCGCTCGGCGCCGACGTCTGGGCAGCCGCACCTTCATGTGCGTGAGCAGGTACGATGCTCGGCATTGCCTCTACGCGCTCGTCAGGCTGACCGATCACGGCGAGCAGCGTGCCGCGCTCAACCGTTTGACCTTCAGCCACATAAATTGCCAGCAGAATGCCGCTGGCAGGTGACGGAATCTCAGTATCTACCTTGTCCGTAGTCACCTCAGCGATTGGCTCAAACTCTTCAACGCGCTCGCCGACTTGCTTCAGCCAACGGCTGAGCGTGCCTTCCACCACGCTCTCGCCAAGTTGTGGCATGATCACATTGGTAGGCATGGACGCACTCCTCAGTAAGCAGCCAGTTGACGGATCGCTGCGGCAATTTTGTGCGGATTAGGCATGAATGCCTCTTGCAGCGGATGACTGAACGGCACAGCTGGCACGTCTGGTCCGCCAAGGCGCATGATCGGCGCGTCCATGTACTCAAAGCCGTCGCTGCATAGAATAGCGGCGATCTCAGCGCCGTAGCCCATTGTCAAGTTGTCTTCGTAGACAATCAGAGCCTTACCAGTCTTCTTAAACGACGCTAGTATAGTCTCCTTATCAATTGGCAAGAGCGTGCGTAGATCGATCACGTCACACTGGATGCCGTCTTCGTGCGCCACTTGTTCAGCCGCTTGGACGGCATAGTGCGCCATCATGCCGTAAGCGTACACTGAGACGTCGTTACCTTGCCGCGCCACGCGCGCCTTGCCGATTGGCACAGTATATTCGCCTGCTGGCACCTCGCCCTTGATGCTGCGGTAGCCTTTCTTCGGCTCAAAGAACAGCACAGGATTTGGATCGCGCACGGCGCTCTTGAGCAGTCCCTTAGCGTCATAAGGCGTAGATGGAATAACGACTTTTAAGCCCGGCACATGCGTGAAGAACGCCTCGACGCTCTGGCTGTGATACAAGCCGCCGCCAATGCCGCCGCCATACGGCGCTCGAATGGTCAGCGGCACATTCCATGCGCCGCCGCTGCGATAGTACATCTTTGCCGCTTCATTCACGATTTGGTTAAAAGCGGGATGGATGAAGTCAGCGAACTGTATCTCACAGATCGGAATCAAGCCTGCACATGCAGCGCCAATGCCAATTGCCACAATCGAAAGCTCAGCAAGCGGTGAGTCCACAATGCGTTTCTCGCCATATTTTTCATAGAGTCCCATTGTGGCGCGGAAGACGCCGCCGCGCTTGCCAACATCCTCACCAGTGATGAATACGCGCGGATCGCGGGCAAGTTCTTCGTCCATTGCCGCGCGCACTGCGTCAATTAAGGTCATCTCAGGCATAAATGTCCTCAACTAACTAGTTAATTGGCGAAATCCAGTAACTATGGCTATCTGCTTCGGCTGTCCAAGCAGTTTGCTTGCGCGGATCATCGGGATCAACTTTCCACCAGACATGCCCGCCTTTGCAGATAGGTCCATCCACAACAGTAAAGCGTGCGCCACGACCGATAGCATTTAGTCGGTCTGACTGTGGGCATGGACCGGGCACACGACAAAGAATGTTGACAGGGTCGCTGCTCACATAGCCGCGCGCACCGACATACAAGCGCGTCGGTAAAGTACCTGGACACCAGAAACCCTTTGGTGTGGCGGTAAACAGCACTGGCGTTGGCAGCGCAGGCGTAGCAGCGAACGAGGTAGGTTGTGACGCGACTGAACTGTGAGATTTGATCACAATCACTATCGTCCTGCATTCCTTGACGTCAACAGTAATGTCAGTAGGTCCTGTAGTGCGCACTGAGAAAACAGTGGCGTCAGAGTAGCGGTCAAGTGAGTATACATATTGCTGGTTGTTTACGATGACGATCAGCCTACTCTGGTTACTATCGCTCATCAGACCGCCGCCTAAGTCGAAATGACCTATAGGCGTAACCACCTCGCCTTTAGCTTTCAGACTCAATCCGCCAAAAGCGTCAAAGCTGATTTCAAGAGGTAGCACAGGCGGCGAATAGGTTAATTCGGCTGCCTCTCTGAAACATCTACTGTTGAATACCCCAGTACAACTTACTGTTGACACCATCACTAAAGTTGCCACAACTAATGACAGAAAGTGCATAACTCTGCCTATGTGCTAGGTCGCTCAGCTATGCACTTAATTATATACAACTTTTAGCTAAGCGTATATATCTTCGTATAGAGAAGACTCTTCAGGATACGGCGCACTCTCAGCATAGCGCTGCGCTTCATCCACGATCTTGCGCGCGCGTTGCTCATACTCTTGCTTCAAAGCGTCTGTCAAGATGCCACGCTCGCTCAAATAGCGCTCATAGCGCAAGATCGGATCAGCGCGCTTGGCTTCCTCGACCTCTTCGCGCGGACGATACGTTCGATCATCGTCATCAGAGCTGTGCGGCGTTAGACGATAGCACTTTGCCTCGATCAACGTAGCGCCTTCGCCGCTATAAGCGCGCTGGACAGCGTCGCGCATGACATCGTAGACAGCAAGCACATCTGTGCCGTCTACTGTGACGCCCTGCACACCGTAAGCAACAGCACGCTCTGCCACATGGCTGACTGCCATCTGGTGCTCAATTGGCACGGAAATGGCGTAGTTGTTGTTCTGCACGATGCAGATAAATGGCAGCTTGTGAACGCCTGCCCAATTCATGCCTTCATGCCATTCGCCTTGACTAGTTGAGCCTTCGCCCAAGCAAGTGAGCGCCAAGCGCGGCTGTGATGTATCGTTCGGATCGATCAAGCCATTCTCGCGCTTGTACTTGATGGCAAATGCCATGCCTGCGGCTTGTGGCACTTGTGTCGCCACTGGACTTGAGGCTGAAAGAATGTGATGCGGCTTGCTGCTCCAGTGGCTGGGCATTTGGCGCGCCTTGCTAGTGACCTCGCCTGCTTTGCCGAACAAACTGAGCATGAAGTCACGCGGCGTGATACCAATCGCCATGCACAGCGCTAGGTCGCGGTAGTACGGCGCAACGTAGTCTACGCCACGATTGATAGCAAAGGCGGCACCGACCTGCGTTGCTTCGTGTCCCATGCCGCTGATGTGAAAAGCGATCTTGCCCTGCCGATGCAGCACCCAAGCGCGCTCATCTGTGCGGCGCGCGAGGAGCATGTACCAATACATCTCCAACAGCGTCTCGGCTGAGAGCTGCGCTGAAGGACGTGAAAGTTGCGTTTTGGTTAAAGCTGTCAAAGGTACTTTTCTCCCATAACAAAAGCCTATCCTGATTATAGCGCCTGCCACAAGCGCCAAACAAACAGTTGCTCAGCAGAGATTACAGGCTTGCAACGCTATGTCACAAAAATACAACTGGCATTCTGCGCCATTCTGACTACAATTTCAGCGTCTCAATCGGTTTTTCTGCGTTTGCACGGGAGGCTCTATGCGATGCACTATGCAGTGGAACTGGTCAATCTCACAAAAGTCTACGGCAGCTTCCGCGCTGTAGATAACCTATCGCTTCAAATCAAGGAAGGCGAGTTTTTCTCGATTCTTGGTCCAAGTGGCTGCGGCAAGACGACTACACTTCGCCTGATCGCCGGCTTTGAGACGCCAACAAGCGGCGAGATTTACTTGCAAGGGCAACCCATCAGCGGCGTGCCTGCTTTCCAGCGCCCAATCAACACAGTTTTTCAAAACTATGCGCTCTTCCCGCATATGACGGTAGCGCAAAACGTCGCTTTCGGCTTGGAGATGCAGCGCCTACCGCGCAAGGAGATCGAGCATCGCGTCCGCGAGGCGCTGGAGATGGTGCGCATGGTGGATCGCGCTAACAGCCGTCCACACCAGCTTTCAGGCGGTCAGCAACAGCGCGTTGCACTAGCGCGTGCGCTGGTCAACCGTCCATCTGTGCTGCTGCTGGATGAGCCGCTCGGCGCGCTCGATCTGAAGCTGCGCAAAGCCATGCAGCTTGAACTGAAGCACATTCAACAGGAAGTCGGCATCACGTTCATTTATGTGACGCACGATCAGGAAGAAGCGCTGACCATGTCGGATCGCATTGCTGTCATGGGACATGGGCGCGTGTTGCAATGTGCCACACCTGAGGAAATTTATGAGCGTCCGCAGTCCCGCTATGTGGCTGACTTCATTGGCGAGACCAATTTTCTCGAAGGCACGCTCGTCAGCCTAAACGGCACGGCGCGCGTGCAGTTAGAGCCAGACCTATGTATCGCAGCAGAGCCTTGTGAGCGTGAGTTGGCAGAAGGCTCGCCAGTGACCGTCGCTATTCGCCCAGAAAAAATTGCGTTGAGCGCCACAAACGGTAATCCAGAGGCGCTGCGCGGCACTATCCGCGAGGCAGTGTACATCGGCACAGATACGCGCTATGTGGTGCGGCTCGGTCAGCGCACTGAACTAGTGGCGCGTGTGCAAAATTTCGGCACGGAGCGCGATCAGCGCTTCAGGCGCGGCGATGTCGTATATGTGACGTGGGCGACAGAAAACGCACGCCTTTTAGTGGACTAGCACAAGCAAACTAGCCTGATTTCTCTCGTTCGCATCAATCATGGAGATAGTTCTCGGCTGATGAGGTGACCGCTAGAAGAGAATGACCACAACGGCTTCAACAGGCATGAGTAGCAAGGCAGCCCTAGCTGCCATGTTGCCCAAGCGAGCAGCGCATGACTATCAGCAGCGCTTTGAACGCTGGGCAGGTTGGGTGGTGCTAATGAGCGCCTTGTATGGAATGGCACTTCTGGTGCGCGTTCCGCTGTTGGGGCAGAGAGACATCCTGCCAATTGAAACAGGTCTTTACAGGCTGGCAGAGAGCCTTTCGATGTTGGGCGTCGCCGCGCTCCTTGTGACGTTCAGCCTTGCCGATGGCGGGCTGAGCGTCCTTCTGTTGCGCGGCGCGCGTATTGGATACATTGTGGCAGGGCGAGCTTGGGCAGGTATCGCGCTCAGTCTGCTTTATTACGCCACACTGCGCGACTTTGGCGGCGCACTGCTGATCGGCGCTCACAGCGGCATGCTGTTAGCGCTGCTCTCGCGCAATAGCGGCGTGCTTCTGGCGTATCCAAGCCTTGTCTGGCTCGGAGTATTCTTCGTATTGCCGCTTTTCGGCGTCGTTGCAGCGAGTCTAGGTCAGACCACTGAACTTGGCTTGGTAGACCTGAGCGCGCCGAGTTTAGCAAATTACCAGCGGCTGATCATGCCTGTTGGCGTGAGCGGCTTGGTCTATGTGAACATCTTTGTGCGCACGGTCTGGATAGCTTTCTTGACAACGGTCATTTGTATGGTGATTGGCTATCCATTCGCCTTTTGGATCGCGCGGCAGCCTGAGCGCTGGCGCAACATCTGGCTGATGCTAGTGATGATCCCGTTCTGGACGAACTTGCTCATCCGTACCTACGCTTGGGTGATCATCCTGCGGCGTGACGGTGTGCTGAATAGCCTGCTCATAGACCTGCTCGGCGTCATTAGCCGTCCACTTGACTTGTTGAACACGCCGTTTGCGCTCTTGCTCGGCTTGGTCTATGGCTACTTGCCGTTCATGGTGCTGCCGCTCTATCAGAGCATTGAGCGTCTGGATAAGCGCATGATCGAGGCTGCTCAAGACCTGTACGCCGACCCTGTGCGCACTTTTTGGCGCGTGATCTTTCCGCTGACGCTGCCGGGCGTCGTGGCAGGCAGTATTCTTGTGTTCATCCCTGCCGTCGGCACGTATGTGGTCTCTAACGTGCTTGGCGGCGGCAGATTCTTCCTGATCGGCAACCTGCTGGAGCAGCAGTTCATCGGCGCAGCAGGCGACAAAGCCTTTGGCGCTGCTTTCGGAGCTGTGCTGACTGTGCTGATGCTGATCGCAACACTTGTGTACTTTCGCTTGGGTAGGAAGGTGAGCTACACATGACAACCGAGACGAGGCGCATTACCGTTGCATCGCCGCTGATCGTGCCGCGCCTTGCCGAAGCTGTGCGCAAGCAGACGCAATCTGCAGCACGGCTTGGCTTGCCATTGATCAGCATCGCTGTTTTCACCTTTCTATATGCGCCGATCATCGTGCTGGTGATCTTCTCGTTTAACAGCGGCACGCGGCTTGGCACTTGGGAAGGTTTCAGTCTGCGCTGGTATGAGCGCGTCTTTAGCAGCCGTGAGTGGATCGGCTCACTACAGGTGACGCTATGGATCGCTGTCTTCTCCACGCTGATCTCGACTGTGCTCGGCACGTTAGCAGGCTTAGCACTGGAGCGCTTTCGCTTTCGCGGCAAAAGTGCCTATGACGGCATGCTCTACTTGCCCGTCATCATCCCTGACATTGTGATGGCGCTCTCGCTGTTGCTGTTCTTTTCATCAGTGAACGTCTCGCTGAGCCGCTGGACAGTGCTGATCGGTCACGTGGCGTTCAACACAGCCTTCGTGACAGTCATCATTCGGGCGCGCTTGGCAAGCCTCGATCCGCGCCTCGAAGAGGCTGCAGCTGACCTGTATGCCAGTCCGTGGCAGGCGTTTTGGCGCGTGACCTTTCCACTGCTGCGCCCTGCGATCTTGGCGGGCGCGCTGATGGCGTTCACAATGTCGTTTGATGAGTTCGTGATCACGTCATTTGTCAGCGGGCAGGGCGATACTACCTTGCCTGTCAAGATTTACTCGTCTATCCGATTCGGTCTTAAGCCAGAAGTCACAGCCGTAGCGTCGCTTGTGTTGCTGGTCTCGGTTGCTTTGGTGGTCGTCTCGCTGCTGATGCAGCGCGGCGGCAAGGCACAATCAGTCCGTCACTAGGATGAGGAGCAAAGTCCGATGGCAAAACGTTTGGCAATCCTAGCGTTAGTCGCTATCTGGTCAACTATCTTTGCAGTGACAAATGCGCCATTGCGTGCGCAGCAGCTGGATAGCGTCCTGTATGTCTACAACTGGGGCGACTACATCGATGAAGAGCTGCTGATTGAGTACGAACAGCAGTTTGGTGTGCGCGTGGTCTACGATAACTATGCGACCAATGAAGAGATGTTCGCCAAGCTGCAGGCAGGCGCTGAATACGACATCGTCTTCCCATCAGACTACATGGTCGCGCGTATGATCGCGCTCGGCTTGCTCGCCAAGATTGACCAAGAGAACGTCCCGAATCGCAAGTTCCTCGACAAGCAGGCGCTGGATACGTGGTACGATCCTGAAAATTTCTGTGTGCCGTATATGTGGGGAACGAGCGGCATCGCCTACCACGTCTCGCTGGAAGAGCCGCCTGACTCGTGGGCTGCACTGTTCGACCCTGAGCAAGTAGCGAAGTACACGGCGCTCGGCGGCATTAACGTGATGGACGATCAGCGCGAGTTGCTCGGCGCTGTCTTGAAATATCTTGGCTACTCTGCTAACAGCACAGAGCGCGCTGAGCTGGAGCAGGCGCGCGACACGCTTTTAAGCGTTGCATCGCAGTATCGCTATTTCAACTCTGCTGATTACCAAGAGACGCTCTTGCCTGCGCGCGAGGTGATCATCTCGCACGCATGGAACGGTAACACGGCGAAAGCAGCGCTGCTCACGCGCAGCGAGACGTATCCCAACGGTGAGTGGCGCTACATCATCCCGAAGGAAGGCGGTCTGCGCTTCCAAGAGAGCATCTGTGTGACAGCGCGCAGTCCGCGCAAGGCGACCGCTGAGCATTTCATCAACTTCCTGCTGAAGCCTGAGAACGCAGCGCGCATCAGCAACGCCACAGGCTACTTGAGTCCGAACATCGGCGCGCGTGACCTGATCGATCCGCTGCTCAAGCAGTTCTTGCCCACTGAAGAGGAACTAGCGCGCCTTGAATGGATTCGTCCGCTCGATAGCGCAGGTCGCCGCCTGTGGGATGAAATCTGGGCAGAAATCCGAATCGGTAGCTGATCAGTAACGTAGGCTTATTTATAAGCGGCGCGTAGATTTGCTCTCGCGCCGCTTTTGTTTATACTTTCAAGTATGCAGATCGCACAATGCCTCTATTAGCCTGCCAATATGAGTAGAAGCGAGCAAACGTATGTCTTTACGGAGGTTCCTGAAAAATCTAGCGCCTTTGCTTAAAAGGCTGATTAGCACACACGGCATAGCTCTGCTGGATGATTCGGCGCGTCTGAGAGGCTTGCTGAGCGACTTTGCAAATGAGGAAGCGCTGGAACGCAACTTGATCATAGTTGCGCTTGAGGAAGGCGTGCCGCGCGCTCTGCAGCAGATACAAGGGCGAGCGCTGGAAAAGACTGACTTGCATCAAATTGCCGCGCGCCTTGAGCGTAATCGAGGTATTCAGATTGACAACGCGCACTACGCCGTGCGAGTCTGGGCAGAAGCGTTAGGGATTGCCTTAGAGGCGCACCTAGAAGTAATCGCTTCGCTGACTCAAGACAGAGTGCATACTTTCGTAACATCAGGCTTAGCTGGTTATGGAAAAACTACTCTTGCATCCTTGCTTGCACAAGCCATCTCGTTAAATGAGGCAGGCAATTTCGATGCTGCTCTACCTATCTTGGAGCAGCTTGCGGCTGAAAACTACAGACCTGCAGTGGTGACGCCGCACTTGAAAAAAGCGCGAGAAAGCACAGCAGAGCGCGCTAAGCAGCGCTTTCAAGAGCAGGCACTCGCAGCGCAAATACAAAACGCTTACGAAGACGTAGCACTCTTGGCGAGCAGTAGGATCACTCTAGAAGAAGCTAGGCAGGCTTGGTTCGCTTTTCAGAAGAACTATCCCAGCTGGCGACAGGTGATCCGAGATGATCCCAAAAATCTTTCGGGTCGTTTCGGCGAGCTGTGGCTGCTGAACGGTCACACTGACTCAGTAAATGTGCTGACTTGGTCCAGCAATGGTAGCGCTTTGGTCTCAGGCTCATCTGACCGTACAGTGCGCTTGTGGAACGCTCAAAGCAAGCAGCTCACATGCGTCCTCAGTGAGCATGATCACGTCGTGCGCTCGATAGCGTGGTCAGTTGACGGGCGCTACATGGCGGTAGCTTCAGGCTCGTTTGATCGGGCAGTTCACATCTGGGACGCTTGCACCAAGTCTGAAGTGCAAGTGCTCAAGCCATTTGACGGCGCAGTGCGCTCAATAGCGTGGTCAGCCAACGGACAATTTTTAGCCTTTGGACTCTCAGATCGCACAGTCCAAGTGTGGGATGTTCAAAGCAATCATCTCGCTTGGACGCTCGAAGGACATACAAGCAGCGTCATTTGTGTGGCATGGTCAGCTGATGGACGCCTATTAGCTTCAGGCTCAGCTGATCGCACAGTCCGTATCTGGCAAGACAATCGGCTAGTGGACACTCTCAGAGGTCACGATGACTCAGTGCGCTGTCTAGCATGGGCAGCTGACAGATATTTGCTAGCCTCAGGCTCATCAGACCACACAGTGCGTCTTTGGGATGTCCAGAACAGTCGGCTAATGCGAACTTTGGATGAGAACAAGCGCTCAGTGCGCTGTCTGGCATGGGCAGCTAACAAGCGCACTCTAGCTGCAGGCACAGCTGATGGCACTGTTCAAGTTTGGGACGCTGATCACGGTCGGCGCTTATGGCAGTTCGCTGAGCATAACAGCTGCGTGAACGCCGTTGCTTGGTCGCCCTGCGGCAGCTACCTCGCCTCGAGCTCAGCAGATGGCGCTATTGCTGTTTGGCGTATTCCGGAATGGCTCTCTGGCAACAGGGCAGAGTGGTAGCTAACTTTAGCGTCCCGGCGCAGGATGAAACTCGACCGTGCTGCCCGGCAGCCTTGCCAAGACCTCCACTACCGCACGCGAGACCTGTAAACCGAGCGCGATCTGCGCGCGCTTGAGTGCCGAGACCTGCAATTTACCCGCTCGCAGACGCGCCATTTCCCACTCCTTGTTGAACCAGCGCTGTACCCAGCGGTAGAAGCGCGTGTTGTGCTTGCCGCGCTCAAAAAGCAACTTGTTCTCAGCCGTGAATGCCCAGTCATCGCTATCGTGCAGGATGCGGTCGCGCACTTGCTGGTAGAACTCAGTGCCGGGCAATGGATAGGCAATGGTGGTGCTGAAGCTGTCAGGCAGTGCCTCAGTCAGCAGCTTGACCGAAGCGCGCAAATCCTCCATCTCTTCGCTCGGATAGCCGACCATCATGAAAAAGTAGACGTGAATGCCCACCTCACGGCACGCCTCTGCTGCGCGGTAGATTTGCTCCACTTTGGTGCCTTTTTTCATAGCGTTCAGCACTTTCTGAGAGCCGCTCTCTGCGCCGAAGTAAATCTTGCGGCAACCAATCTCATGCAGCGCCTGCAAAAGCGGCACGTCCACCAAATTCACGCGGCTGAGGCACTCAAACGGGATGACAGCATCGCGTTTCAGCACTTCGGCGCGCCATTGAAAAATCCACTTGCGATCTACGCCTGTGATGTCATCTACCACGCGAATTTGGTCAGGGTTGTATTGCTCTTTGATCAGGCGCATTTCCTCAGCGGCATTCGCTGCTGAGCGCGAGCGATACGAGCGCCCAAAAATGCCTTTCTGACACCATGTGCAGGCATACGGACAGCCGCGCGTGTTGATTATGCTCATGCTCCAGTAGCCGTGCCGCTCTGTCCAGTGCTTGCGATAGGCGTCGTAGTTCACAAGGTCGCGGGCAGGGAACGGAATTGAGTCCATGTTTGCAATAGCAGGACGCGGCGGCGTGGAGACGATCTCGCCGTTCTCGTCCAGAAAGCGCAAGCCGCGAATGGCGCGCAAGCTGAGCAAGTCGGCGCCGTGACGACCTGTCAAGTGATTCATCAACTCGACAATGGTCACCTCGCCTTCATCCCAGACGATCAAGTCCACCACAGGCTTGCCGTCAGCGCCGCGATGCTTCAAGTACGCCTCAGGCTTGCCTGTTGGATCGGGTCCGCCGAAGATGACCGTGGCGCCGTGCCGCTTGGCGATCTCTGCCAGTGCCAGAGCATGGCGACGGACTGTGATCAGCGCTGTGATGCCGACGACCTTCGGCTGATAGCGCGCCATGGCACGCTCAAAGCCGCTGTAGTCATGCTCAAAAGCGCCGTCATACATGGCGACGCTGTAATCGTTCTGGCGCAGCACAGCGGCAAGGTAGAGCAGACCGAGCGGAAAATACGGCGTCATCAACGCGCGCTCGACAGGATCGAGCCAGACGAAAAGCGGATTCGCCAGCAGGATGTCAACTTGACCGTCAGTCGTGGCACGCACGCACATGGCAGTCTCCACCTAACTATAGCGTCGCTAACTATATGCTCATACGCCATGATGCGCAAATGCTCGCTGATGCTTGAACAACTACCCTGTTGTGAGGTTGATAATTAGGATAATCACAGCAACTAGGTTAAGCGCTACTAGAGCGATCACACCAAGCGGCAATTGTCTGAGTTGCTGCAAGCTGAGAACAGGTCGCGCTCTAATTTCCTCTGGGATAAGTGAGAATGGATCGCTTGGATCGGCGTGGCGCAGCTCAGCGCTGAGCTGAGCGCGCTTTTTGCCGCCAAACAGGCTCAGCGGCACAAGGCGCGGGCGTAGCACGAGCGGTAGCGCAGGTGCGGGCGAAGGCTCAGGAGTGCTCAGGATATCATCGGGTGTGAGCGGCGCGTCTTCGCCTTGCTCAAATGGACGGACATCGAGCGTCTCAGGCGGCTCGTAGAGCGAGAGATCGGGCTGCAGCTCTTCAAACGACGGCTCATCGCCGAGCACTTTGTCAAGTGAGTCGGCTGCGAACAGATCGTCGCTGGGATAGCCTGCAAAGGGATCGGTTGTGCGGCTAGTCCGTGAGGTCTCACTGAACGTAGGCGCTGCAGTGCTTGAGGCGGACTGATAGACGCTTCCGAAGTCAAAGTCTTCCTGATCATTGGCGAGCGGCTCAGTAGACGGTCTGAAAGGCGCCTCAGCAGACGGCGTGCCAACAAAGACGTTGTTTGGTGTGCCGAGCGGCAAACTCGCCAGCCATGCATCGTAGTCCTCATCCGAAAAGGCAGGGACGCTGCTGCGCGATGGCGCGCTTTCCGTCCGCCTTCCCCATTCAACGCTCGTCGGCGTAGTCGGCTGTGGCGGCGCGCTGAACGGCGAGTCGGCAAACGGATCAGAGGTAGGCGCACTGGTGAATGGCGAGCCAGCGAATGGATCAGCAGCGGGAGATGACGAACGCGCTTGCAAGGCTTGCAGTCCTTTGCGCGCCTTCTGATTGTTCGGATTGATCTCTAGGACGTTCTCAAGGCAGATCGTCTGCTCTTCAACAGTGTCCACACAGGCGCTCAGCCACAGCCACGCTTGCTCATGCATCTGATCAATGCTCACAATGCGCTCAAGCAGGCGGCGCGCCTCTGCCTTACGATTTGCCTTCATGTATTCAATGGCGCTGCGTAACATCGCGTCTAGGTTCGGAGACATATTGGTCTCTCCTTACGGAAAATCAGGGCGCGCTCACGATCTCACAGGTGTTCAGGCGTGTTGAACAAACGGCGAGGGTCTGATCGTTGCGCAAGACGCGGAAAACATCAGCGGTAGGGCTCGTTTCCCAGAAAGGCGCTTGGTTGCGCAGGACAAGCGGACGCACAGGGCTAGGGCAGCTCTCTGGCAATGGCACGTTTGTGGTGGTGCGAATGACTGTGCACTGACTGGGTTGCAAGGTCATGTCGCGCGGGAAAGTGGCTGTGCGGTCGCCTTGCTCAAAGCGCCACTCGCCTATCTGCAGAGCTTGAGCGCTTGTATTGTAGATCACAAACAGGTTGCTGCTGTAGACGAAGCGTGTCACAGGCACGGCAAAAGGCTCGCTCTCAGCCTGTGGAAATGTTGGCTCTGCCAGCAGCGTGAGGGAATACGTCAATGCCGTTGAAATGACTAAAATCAGGGTCGCCAGCAGCCAAAATGCCCAGAGCGGCGTGCGCTGCGTCTGTTTCTCTACCTGCCGCAGCGAAATTGAGCGCGAAGGACTTGTCTCTTGCAAAGCGGGATTTTCGGCAACAGGCGGTCTGGGCGTGGGCGTCGGTGTGGCGACGCGGCTAGTCGAGAACATCGGCGTGGGAGTCGGATCGTACGTCAGCGCCGTGGTAACGGCTGTCTCGCCGCTCAACTTGACGGACATCAGCTTGTTGCTAAAGGCTTGACGCAACGCCTTAGCGAATTGTGTGGCGCTCTGCCAGCGGTCTTCAGGGCGCTTTTCTAGCGCCTTCAAAATGACTTGCTCAACAGCCTCTGGCAAGTCAGGGCGGACAGTGCGCGGCGGCGGCGGCGGCGTTGAGATATGCAGCAGAGCAAGACTCATGGCTGAGTCAGCGTCGAAAGGTGTCTGTCCAGTGACCATCTCGTAGACGATCACGCCAAGCGAGTAGATGTCGCTCTGTGGCACGGCGCGGTCTGAGGCAACAGCTTGCTCAGGCGCGATGTAGCGCGGCGTGCCGAAGGCTGTGCCAAGCGTGTGATCGCCGCTCATCTGCATCAGCAGACCGAAGTCCATCAGAATGGCGCGCTTGTCGCTCTCGATCATGATGTTAGAGGGCTTGATGTCGCGGTGGATCACGCCTTTTGAGTGTGCATAATCCAATGCAGCGCTCACGTCGTCCACAATACTGAGCATCAGCTCAGTTTCGATCAGCTTCTTCTGTGTGCGCAGCCGCTTTAGCCTCTGCAGCAGCGTCTGACCTTCTAATAGGCGCATGGCGAGATAGTACAAGTTCTCGCCTTGTCCGAACTGGTAGACCGTGACGATGTTGGGGTGATGCAAGTTCGCCACAGCGCGCGCCTCGCGGAAGAAGCGCTGTTTCATCTCGTCGCTATCCTCAGCTTGCGGCGTGATGACTTTGACAGCGGCGCGGCGCTCCAGATTCGGATCGTAGCCCTCGTAGACCCGCGCCATGCCGCCACGCGCAATTAAACGCCGAATTTCGTAGTCGCCCAAGCGCGTGCCGATCAGCGGATCAGCAGTCTGCTCAGCATTTTTCTGTGAAGCTGCCACAGCTCTGCTCAAACCTTCTACCTACTCATCTATCTCGCCAATGATACCTTGCATCAGCGCATCATCAAAAGATATGCGGCTCTCAGGCGGGAACACGATGGCGCTCTCTGCTAACTTGTCAGGGTCGAACAGCGCCTCAGCTTGGGCAAGGTCAACGCTATCCAGTGCATCAAGCAAGCTGGGATCGAAAGCAGGGGCAGGCTGTGGCGGCGCGCTCGGCGTGGCAAGATTTGTCGGCATCACGGGCTTATCGGCAGCAGGTTTGCTAGCGGCGCGCGCTTGCACAGCGTGTAGTTCTTGAGTGCGCGTTTTGCGCTTGGCGTGCGCGTCAGATTTGGTATGTACAATCGGCGTGGCAGGCTTTGGATTGAAAGCGACGTCGCCAATGATTTCCAGCAACTGGTTAATCGCTGTTGCGCCAAAGCGCTTGACGTTGCCGAGCGCTGCTGAAGGCGCGTTGCGGTCGTAAACTAAGACCACAAAGTGGTGCAAGCCGAGGCTCAAGCCGAAGATAGTGCTGCGCTCGGCGTCGTAGTACTTCAGCACGCGCGGTTGCTCGCCAAGTGTCGGCAACAGCTTAAGGACGTTGCCAAAGCCGGGCGCAAGCGCTGCGGCGATGAGATCGCGGTCAACGTAGCCAGCGGCACCATCATAGCCAATAACTTTGCCGTTGCGGTCAGCAAGGATGACCGCCATGGCGTTCACATTGCGCATGAGGTCAAATAGAATTCGCTGAATCTGCCCGCTGTACTCAATAGATGGCACAGGGATGATCTCTTCGGTCGTCACGTCGCGCGGCGCCGCTTCTGGTCCGTCAAGCGCAATGCGCAACGTTCGAATGAACAGCTCAGGCGCAATCGGACGGCGCAAATATTGGAACGGCGATTGAGCAATAGTCTCTTCATCCAACTCAGGATCGCTTTCTTCACCAACAACGATGACAGGCAATGCCGCTATCTCACGTTTTGCCATCAGCGCAAGAACCGTGCCGCTGCTGGCTTCGCGCAGAGTCTGACTGGTGATGAGCAAATCAGGTGGAATGGCGCGCAACTCTATAAGCGCATCGTCGCCATTGTACGTCTCAATCAAGCGCGGACGGCGCTCCATAAGCTCCATAGCGGCGCGCACGAGATGATAGAGCTTCTGCTGTGGATCAACGACGATGATTCGCGGATTACTTGTAGACATAACTCACCTGCCACTCGTTAGGCATTCTAATCCAAAGATGACAGCGCCTTGATGAAGATGAGGATGCTTTGGATTGTATCGCAAAGCACCCGACTCTTTCCATTAGTCAACTGCTACGCACAGCAGCGACATTCGGTTTGCGCGACGTGCTGTGAGCAGTAGCTTTGGCATGGCTAGTGCTTGGGACAGTCCGAATTGGCACTAGTAAGCTCACTTTTGTACCTTTGCCTAGCGCGCTTTCAAGGCGCAGCTGTGCGTCAATAGCTTGAGCGCGTTCGCGCATGTTGATCATGCCTAAGCTGCTGCGCGACTCATAGTTGCCATTTACGGCTGCGACATCAAACCCTTTGCCGTAATCCTGTACCTCAACAAGCACATAGCGCCCTTGCCGCGAGAAACGGATATCTATGTGCGGCGTCTGTGCATACTTGCGCGCGTTGCCAACGGCTTCCTGAATGATGTGAAACAGCGGAACTTGTCGCTCTGGCTCGATCAGCTCTGCCACGCCTTCTTCAATCGAAAGATGGACCGGCAGCTTGTGAGTTTCTAACATTTTTCGGCTCAGCTGCTCCAGAGCAGGTACGATACCTTGTGTCTCTAAGACGAGCGGACGCAGAGTGAAGAGCATGTGACGCAGATTTTTGACGGTCTCATGCGCGTCTGCCTCAAGTTGCTGTAGTTCAGGCAGTAATTCATTGAGTCGGTTATTCTTGATGAGCTGGCGGCAATAGTCAAGACGCATGGCGATGAGCGAGACTTGCTGAGTTGGTCCGTCATGTAGGTCGCTTGCCAGCTTTTGACGCGCCGCTTCCTCGACTTCGATCAAGCGGTCACGCTCTTGCCGCAGGTTGTTGTAGAGAATGGCGTTCTGAATCGCCATGGCAACCTGCGTACTGATTGCAGTCAGCAGGGAAGCCTGCTCAGGCGAGAAGGCGTTCGGCTGTGTGCTGCTGAAGATCAAAATGCCATAGTTTTCATAGCTGACGCGCAGCGGAATGAGCATCAGCGAACGCGCGCTGTGCATGGCTACAAAGTAGACCAGCTCAGGATCGTCCTCAGTGCTCGACGCAAAGACTGGTTCAGCGCGCTGTAAAGTCTCTGCTATGAGTCCTTCCTCGCCTGCCAAGACGAGCGCCTGATCGCGCGGCGGCAAGCCGCGTGAGCTGACCACATGCAACTTGTCATCCTCGCCGAAGAGCAAGACGGCGCCTGCCAAACGCGCACTAGAGGCGCCGACGCGCAATCCAAGCGCGCCAACATCCAAAGCGACGTTAAGCGCTTTCTCATAATCGAGTGAAGCGCCTAGCGCATTAGTGATTTCAGCCAAGACGCGCGCACGCTCGTGAACGCTCTGCATCGCCTGCTCTACTTGTGCTTGCTGCTTGGCTGCTTGGCGCGCAAGCGCGGCGCGGCGGCTTAGAAAGCCCAGAATAACTGCTGAGAGCAACAACAAACCGCCGCCTAGCCACACGCCCTCTGGAGCGCCGCCACCTATCGCCAATCCGCTGAAGAATGCGCCCGATGCTATGGCGAAGATCATGATCAGTTTCAGCATAGTCTGCACCACACTATTCCCAAGCATCATGCCGCTTGAGCAGCCAAACAAAAACGCCGCAGGCAATTTTCCATGCGGCGTGCAATACCGTCGGGTGCATGTGGGCGCAAAAGGACTCGAACCTATGACCTCACGGATGTGAACCGTGCGCTCTAACCAACTGAGCTATGCGCCCTTCACTTATGACAGTATAGCACGCCCTACTTTGCTTGGCAAGGCTCAGTTTTTGCTGGCTGCGCCGATGCTTCTGCCTTTATTACCTCGGATTATGGCATATTTCACAACAGATGTGATAGCTATTGTATCTTAATTGCATATCGGTTTCAGATGTCAGCTGCCCTGCGTTTGCTGCAGCGCTCAGCCCTGCGGCACGAGGTTGTGATATTGACGGTTATAGTAAATCAGCGGCGCGCGCTCTGGAAATGCCTGTGCGTAGACCACCTCACCAATGTAAATCGTGTGTGTGCTGGCATCATGCGCAGCGCGCACCACGCAGTCTAACATACCTACGGCACCTTCCAAAAGCGGCGCGCCTGTCTTAGCTACTAGGTATGGCACGCCTTCAAAGCGGTCGCCTGTGACGCTTGGATCGAGACCTGCGAAGCGCTGCGAGATCGCTGCTTGGCTGCTGCTCAACAGCGAGACGCCAAAAACGCCAGCACGTCGCACAAAGTCATGCGCAAAAGCATTCTTGTTCAGGCAGACCAAGACCATTGGCGGCTCTAGCGAGACCGACGTGAA
>JANWYI010000003.1:0-11182 GCA_025055255.1 Anaerolineae bacterium
GCCATGCCGCTTTGAGTCAGCGCACTGGTTTCACTGAGCAACTTGGCGATGCCGAAGTCGGTCAGGAAAGCGTTGCGTTCCTCATCCAACAGCACGTTTTGCGGCTTAAGGTCACGATGAACAATCGCACGCCGATGAGCGTAGTCCAGCGCACTGGCAATCTGATCGAGCAGACGCGTGACTTCAGTCAGCTCAAGCCGAGTGCCGCGCCGCAGCAGATCAGCAAGGCTGCCGCCGCTGAGCAATTCCATCACTAGATAGACCAAGTCGCCATGCTGACCGTAGTCAAAGACCTTCAAGATGTGCGGATGGCTGAGCGCAGCAATGACCTGTGCTTCACGATTGAAGCGAATTTTGAACTCTTCAGACTCGATCAGGTCAGGCTTGATGACTTTGATTGCTACATCGCGGTTGATACTGGCTTGGCGCGCACGGTAGACCGTTGCCATGCCACCTTTACCTAGTAGCGCCGTGATCTGATACTGTCCCAAAGTCTGCCCGATTAGATTTGCCATACGGCGCTCCTTCGAACTACTTTTGCTTTGGCGGTTTGCTCATTCATGCGGCTCGCCGTCAACAGTCTTGACGCGAGCCTTGTAGCGCGCGAAGATTGCTAAGCCTTGTGCATCGTTGATCTTCAGGGTCTCCATTAGCTTCTCTAGCAGCCTGAGTTCGGCACTGGAGATGTCTGTGTCCGCTGTGGCAACGGCAGCTGCATATTCGAATGCCTGCAAACCTAGCTCGTGAGTGTTGAGCACATTGGCGACAATGTTGTTTAGGAACTCTTCCCGATTCTCAGGGTCAAGCAAGAAACGGTCGTGAATGTTAAGCGCCATGTCGTAGACAAGGCTGAACTGCAGGTCATCTAGGCGTCCAATTGGCGCGAGCAAGCCGCGCGCCTCGCGTATGTGATCGAGCTCATCCTGCTGCACCTGACCATCTGCTGTCACTACGATCAAGCCGAGCGCTGTTGCCGCAATCGCGTGATGCAGAACGTAGAACTCGCGTAGGACATCCGCCTCAGCCGCTTGCTGCACGCTCGGCGCGAGATTGAAGACATTGACCAGCGCACTCAGCACGACCTGCTCGCCCTCGTCAACAGCCAAGTCCGCCATTGCTAGCGCGTAGGCGTAGCGATACAGCTCAGCGCGATGATTAGGCTGTGTGATGATCGGCGCCAAATGCGTGTGTACATAAGCAGGAATGTTGGCAGAATTGGTTAAGTTGTTCTCGCTTACAAAGCGTATGCCGCGCTCTAGCGCTGTTTGGAAAGTCGCCTCGTCAAGATCGCTGAGCGGCGAAAACTGGTCGCGGAAGAGACCGATTAAGCGCCGCTCTAGGTCAGAAAGTTCGTTGTCTTGGCTCAAAATCGCTACAGCGCACGACAGTGCGCCTTCATAAATAGTCAGGCCGCCGCGCACCAGTCTTTCAAGAGCTGACATGCTTCACTCCTCGTTTGCAGGTTACAGCACAGCTGAGCGTGTATCCTAACAGATTTTGAGGTGATATGCCAAAAGGCAACTTGACGCCTTTCAGACTATAATTTGCGCTGAAGAAAGGGACTTTTCACTTGTGAAACGCTTTTTCAGCCGCCAATTGCCTGACTCGGAAGCGCGACGCCTTGAACGAGGTGTGCGAGCGCATCGGCGCTTTGCACGCCGACGCATGGCGTTGCTGCTGATTGTCACAGGAGCATTGATCGTGATCGTGCCGAGCCTTTTAGCGCTTGCCCTAAGCGCCGAGCGCTTCAGCACGATTGCTGCTCTCATGTCGCTGCTAATCACTGCGCCAACGGCTTTCTTGTGCCTGTTGCCCTACTTGTTGCTGATCGTGTTCGCTCATGGCGCTCGACGCGCCTACAAAGGCACACGTCACACACTTGGACAAGTTCATCGCTTGGCGCGCCGTGTCAATCTTGGCACGCAAGCGCTCTCCAAGCGCGCTGTGCAGCCTGTGATCGCCTTGAACGTCCGCTATGCCGCACTGGAGCGCCTAATCAGCGCGCCGTTTCGTGCCGTTCGTATTCCAGAGTCAAATGATGAGGGCGCCAACTATGACAGAGAAACAGACGCCGCCAACTGAAATCGTGCCTGTGCCGCGCCGCAACTGGAAGACCTCTGCCTATGTGATCGGCAGCATTATTGGAGCGCTGTTTGGCTTCCTCTCAGCGCACTTTTACACGCGCAGCGCCGAAGAAAACAACAGTGGACAGCCGCCTAAGCCAATCAGCACAGCCGATCTCTTCCGCTTGAGCCTTGCTGCCATTGCCCTGTTGCGGCAAATCAGCGACCTTGGTGTCAATCGCAGCAGCAAACGCTAAAGTCTATGTTCAAACGTTTACCTGATCCGCGCGACCCTGTCCTAGCGGCGGCGCGGGAGCTTTTCGTGCAAAACGGCTACACCGAGACGTCGCTTGAGCAAGTTGCGCGCCGTGCAAACCTTGACCCTGCGGCTGTGCAGCGTCAGTACAGCGACAAAGATAAGCTCTTGGCTGCTGTGCTGCGCGCTTACTCGCCACAAGCAGAGCTTGAAGCTGCATTGGACGCGGTGCAAGGCGAGACCGCTGCTGATATCCTGCGCGACATGATGCATCGCCTAGTAACAGTGGCGCAGCGCCATGAAGATTTCTTTGAACTAGCTTTGGTTGACGCGCAGAGCAATAACGGCACTTTTTTAAGTAACTTGAGCGCTGCAATCTTGCCTAAAGCGACCGAGATTTTGAAGAGAATGAAAGCGAAGGATGAGCTACGTCCTGCCTCAGACGCTGTCATTGGACGTACACTGGTCGCCATGTGGATCGGCTACATCGTCTCAGAGCGCGCTTTGCCACAGGCAGCGCGCTTTGCCATGCGCCTATTGCCACAAACGGTCTGGCTAGACGGCATGATTGACTTGATGCTTTACGGCTTGCTCGAAGATGACGCACGCGGTTGAGGTATGGGCATATCGGGCAGGGCGTGCGGCGCGTTGGCTGTGGGATCGGCGTGGCATATGGCTGCGCGGCGCGTTTTTAACGCTAATTTTGCTCAATCTAGCGCCAGCTCGTCAGCGTATCCTGCCAGAGCCAGCCCAGAGCGTTCAGACTGAGCATCCAATTCTGTGTATGCACACACGCCTCGTGGACGAAGTCGAGGACATTAAAATCTGGCGGACACTGCGCATGGTGCGCGAGATGGGCGCACCTGCGATTGTTGAGTTTTTCCCTTGGGCGTACATACAACCGCGCCGAGATACTTATGACTGGCATCATCCTGATCGAATTATTCGCATGGCGCGTCAACAGGGTTTGAGGATCATTGCGCGGCTTGGTGTTGTGCCTGCTTGGGCACGCCCTGATCCGCGTCTGCAACCGACCTCGCTCAATTACCTGCCACCAGAGCGCTACGCAGATTACGCTAGGTTTGTGGCGGCGTTTGCAGCGCGCTATCGCGGCGAGGTGACGCACATCATCCCATGGAATGAGCCGAATCTGTACTTTGAGTGGGGCTTTCGGCGCGTCTCACCTGAAGAATACGTCCAGTTCCTGAAACTGGTCTACGAAGCAGCCCATGAGGCGAACCCAGAGGTGCAAATTCTGGGCGCAGCGTTAGCGCCGACCTTAGAGCCTGAAGACGGCGCCAACGGCATGAGCGACCTGATTTACCTGCGGCGGATGTACCAAGCTGGCGGCGGCGCTTACTTCGACGCCTTAGCTGTTCATACTTACGGCTTCACTGCGCCGCCTGATGAGCCACCTTCGCCTGAGCGCCTGAATTTTCGCCGTTTTGAGCTGCTACTTGAGATCATGCGCGAATTCGGCGACGGCGAGAAACCTGTCTACATCACGGAGACAAGCTGGAACGATCATCCGCGCTGGGTCAACGCCGTGCGTCCGAGTCAGCGTATTGCCTACACCTTGAGGGCGCTGCGCTACGCTGAGTCGGCATGGCGGACTGTGCGTCACCTGTGCTTCTGGTTCTTCCGCGCGCCGACGCTCTACCGAAATTACATGGACGGCTATGCCTTTGTGACCGTTGAATTTCGTCCGCGCCCAATTTACGAAGAAGTTCAGCGCTGGGCGCGCGGCTGGGACAGCACACCATGAGACGCTATCCGACGTGCAATGCGGCATTTTTTCACACGCTGCGCCGTCTTTTAGCATCCGTCTGCTGCCTTTTTCTATTTGTGCAAAGTGTGCGCTACGGACGCTACCATTTCCGTCCTGACTTGAGCTGGGAGCGCGTGCAAACGCGCGGCGTCCTGATCGTCGGCATGGACACGAGTTATGCGCCGTTTGCCGTGATGTACGGCGATGACATCCGCGGCTTGGACGTGGACATTGCGCTTGAGGTGGCACGTCGGCTCGGTCTGCGGATGCAAGTTGCACCAATGGGCGTAGATGGATTGTATGATGCGCTCCATTCAGGCATTGTAGATGCACTCATCTCAGCTTTGCCGTTCGATCCATTCCGCACAGATATGTTTCTCTACACGCGACCATACTTTGACAGCGGCTATTTTCTGGTGTCGCGCGAGGGACGCTACCAAAGCATGTCTGAGCTAGACGGTAGACACATCGCAGTTGAATATGGTAGCATCGGCGATGAATTGGCACGGCGCTGGCAGCGCCGTCTGAGGAGTTTGAGCCTTCAGCTGTATGCTGAGCCAAATGCAGCACTAGCTGCCGTTGCTCAGGGCGCAGCTGACGCCGCGTTAGTAGACCACTTAACTGCACGGCTGTGGTTGCGCGCTCACGTTGAGTCTGATTTGCAAATTGCGGCTCAGCCTGTCTATTCCGAAAGCTATCGGATCGTCCTACGCGCACGCGACCTAGCACTAGCAGGCAAGGTCAATGCAGCGCTAGAATCTATGGTGTCTGACGGCACGCTTGCAGCAATCCTTGCCAAGTGGCTAGGTTGAAGATTGTGGCGTTTTGCACTATTGACGAAGTTTATTTTTTGTAATACTCTGAATATAATTGTAAAACAAGCTCAACAGCACGGATAACCGACACGCCTGTGTGCTAGATGAGGGAGAAAGCGCTACGGCTGAGAGTGCTATTGGAGTGTCGTAGCTGAGGTGAGCTAGGTTGCGCTCTAATCCCTCGCTTGGACTAGGCGTGGGATTTTTGTGTGCATCAAAAACGGAGTCGAGCTATGCTTCTAAAGCGCGTTTGGATCGAGCAAGGCAACGTAGAAGGCTTCGATCCCTATCAAGATAGCACAGATGTCGTGGTGGAGACCTACGACGGGCAAACGTGGCTCTCGCATTTTGTCACTATTCCTTTCTTGCAACGGCAGATGTATGTCAGCCGCGAGGTGGCAGAAGATGAGGCACAACTCTTGCCTGTTCGCTTCGTCTCAATGGAAACGCCGCATGTGATCGTTGAAAACTTGCTGGCAGAGACCATTGAAGACACGATTGAGAACCTGATCACACTGGGCACCTTTGAGAGCGTCTTCACACCGTGCGTTCCGCTAGATATACTACCTGAGAGCGGCATGGCGCTCAGCCAGTGATCAGCGCGCGTAGCTAATGCATAGCAACCAATCAGCCTGTTAGCGCTGCTGATGACTTTTAGCAGGCAGACGCAGCTGGAATGTTGCGATGCCCTGCTCACACGGGTCTTTGTCCATTGTCGCTGCTCAACGCTTGAAAGCGCGTGTACAACCTGAGGAACCATGTCTGAAAAGTATGAAGAGAGCCAGCTCTATCGCATTCGCCACTCGTTAGCGCACGTCATGGCACAAGCCGTGCTGGAAATTTTCCCTGAGGGACGCATTGCTATCGGTCCGCCCATTGAAGACGGCTTTTACTATGACTTTGAGCTGCCGCGCCAGCTGACCGAAGCCGACCTTGCGGAGATCGAGGCACGCATGCGGCGCATCATCAGCGGCAATCATCCGTTCATTCGCCGTGAGGTCAGCGCTGAGGAAGCACGCCGCCTGTTCGCCAATCAACCTTACAAGTTAGAGCTGATAGATGGCTTAGAGCGCGGCGGCTACGATGAAAACGGCAACAAAATTGCCGAGGCGCCGGTCATCAGCACCTATCGGCAAGATACCTTCGAGGATTTGTGCCGCGGTCCGCATGTGGCACATACAGGCGAGCTGAATCCGAATGCCTTCAAGCTGATGAGCATTGCTGGGGCTTATTGGCGCGGCGACTCAAGGCGTCCACAGCTGCAGCGTATCTACGGCACGGCGTGGCACACAGCCGCTGAGCTGGAGGAATATCTGCATCAGCTGGAAGAGGCGAAGGCGCGCGATCATCGCAAGCTGGGCGAGCAACTTGGACTGTTCACTTTTAGTCCACTAGTTGGCAAAGGCTTGCCACTCTGGAAGCCGAAAGGTGCCATTCTGCGCGACATTTTGGAGCGCTTTTTGCGCGCTGAGCAATTGCGCGCAGGCTATTTGCCTGTTGTCTCGCCGCACATTGCCAAAGTGGACTTGTATCGCACCTCTGGTCACTATCCGTACTACGCTGATAGTCAGTTCCCGCCGATGACTCTCGACAATGAAGAGTTCATGCTCAAGCCGATGAACTGTCCGCACCACATTGAGATTTACCGCAGCGAGCCGCGCAGCTACCGCGACTTGCCGCTGCGCCTCGCTGAGTTCGGCACAGTTTATCGCTACGAGCAGAGCGGTGAGCTGACAGGCTTGACGCGCGTGCGCGGCTTCACACAGGATGACGCGCATATCTTTGCCACGCCTGAGCAGCTTGAGGAAGAGTTCATTGGCGTAGTGCGCCTGATTCAGCGCATTTTTGACCTGATGGGCTTCCACGATTTCCGTGCACGCATCGGCACGCGCGACCCAAATAGCGAGAAGTACGTCGGCGCGCCTGAGCTTTGGGAAAAGGCGACGCAAGCTATCATTAACGCAGCGAACAAGCTCGGCTTGCCATACTATGTGGCAGAAGGTGAAGCGGCGTTCTACGGACCGAAACTCGACTTCATTTTCCGCGACGTGCTGAAGCGCGAATGGCAACTTGGCACAGTCCAAGTAGACTACAATTTGCCTGAGCGCTTCCAGCTGGAGTACATGGGCGAGGATAATCAGGTGCATCGTCCCGTGATGATCCATAGAGCGCCATTCGGCAGCATGGAGCGCTTCGTGGCAATTTTGATTGAGCATTTCGGCGGCGCTTTTCCTGTCTGGCTGGCGCCGATCCAAGCGCGCCTGATCCCAGTGGCAGATCGGCATGTGCCATATTTGCGCGAGGTAGCGGCTAAGCTGATAGAGGCAGGCTTGCGCGCCGACGTAGATGACGGCAAGGAGCGCATGAATGCCAAGATTCGCAAAGCGCAAGGCGAGAAAATTCCCTACATGCTGATCGCAGGCGACCGTGACGTAGAGGCAGGCGCTATCTCAGTGCGGCTGCGCAGCGGCGAAGACCTAGGCGGAATGCCTGTTGAGGAATTCATCCGTGTAGCGCGTCAAATCAACGACTCAAGGTCACAGCGCCTAATGCCAGAGTCGAGCTAAAGCTCAAGCGGCGAGTCATCCAACAATTCCAATGGCTCACTTTCATCCGCGCTCTCAAGCGCAGCGCGGCTATCTACCTGCTCCGACACGAGTTTTGTCACGCCGCGTTCTTTGTTAATGCTGAAGCGGTCAAAGTCGCGCGCGACGTAAGTGTTCGGAAAAATTGCTTGTGCCTCAGCCAGCACGTCGCGTTCACGGCTGCGCCGCGAGAGGTGAGTCAAGATCAAGGTCTGGACGCCTGCTTCAGCCGCCAATTGCGCGGCGCCTGCTGCCGTCATGTGACCAAACTGCTGTGCCAGCTCTGCATCAGCGCTTAGATAGGTCGCCTCAGTGACGAGCGCGTGTGCGCCGCGCACATATTCAACAATGTCGTCCGTGCGTCCAACGTCGCCTGTGTGAACATAGCGCGCGCCGCGCACCTCTGACCCTAGCACGTCATCAGGCTGGACAACACGCCCGTCAGCCAATGTGATGGACTCGCCGCGCACCAGCTTGGCGCGCTCAGGTCCGAATGGCACGCCAAGCGCCTCAGCTCTCTCAACAAGGAATGGACGGCGCGCTTTCTCCTGAAAAATATAGCCTAAGCAGCCTGCGCCGCGATGCGTCACTGGGAAAGCGCTCACTGTGAAGTCACGCGTCTCAAAAAACACGCCTTCTTGTACGTCTACCAAATGAATTGGGATAGGCAAGCGCTCGTTGCGGAAGACGACGCGGTAGATCAGGTCTTGCACGCGATCTAGCGCCCAGCGACTGCCGTAAATCTCTAGCTCATCAAGACTTTCCCAGCGCACTAACGTTGAGAGCAAGCCTGCTAGACCGAGGATGTGATCGAGATGACTGTGTGTGATCAGAATCCGATTCAAACGCTTGAAGCCGACGCCGCTACGCAAAATTTGGCGCTGAGTGCCTTCGCCACAGTCGATTAGAAAGCGATAGTCCCGCGCAATCACTAGGTGCGCTGATAGTCCGCGATGGATTGATGGCGCTGAGGCAGAAGTGCCTAGAAACAGTAGCTCAAACATGGCTTGTCTGACTATTCCACACGAATTTTTCTGAGGAAGAGCCGATCACTGCGCGGCACCTCGCCATCATAGATTGGCAAGCGCTGACCGTTGCGTTCGCTGTAGGCGCCAATGGAAAGAAAGTAATCGCCGCTAGGAAAGTCGAGCGGCAGCGGCAACTCTATTATTTGCATGAATACATCGCGGTCGCGCAGCAGGCTAGACTCAATATTGAGCAGATCGTTTTGCAAAGCAGGCGGAATGTCAGGATTGCGCGAGAGGTGTGCGAATAAACGCAGGTCAGGCACAAGCTCGCCATCAGCACGCCAATAGGTGACCAAATTCAGCGTCTCGCCGCCGCGATAGGTTTCGCGCTCTGGCAGCAGACGGTAGCCTTCGAAGGTCAAATAGCCGCCCATGCGCAGTGGCAACTGAGCAGGCTCAGCGCCTGTGCGGCTGCCTTCAGGCGACCACCAAACTTGGCTCAAAATGACCTGACCGAAGTCATCTGCCACAGTTTGCTCAGCGTTGACGATCAGCACACTACCGCTTGGTAAGCCATACACTGGCACGTTTGCAGCGTTGCTCAGCCAAGCCTTTAGCGGCTCAGCAAGACGCGCGCGCGCTGATGGATGAGCAAAGGCGTACCGTTGGACTTCGCCGCCGCGCGTTAGCACTAGCGCGTTTAAGCAGTTGCTGTAGCGCAACTCCAAGTCATGGCGATGCAGCATCCAGCTCAGCAACAGCGGATCAGGACGCGCCGCAAAGCGATGTTCGGCATTTTGCGCCGCTGAGCGCGCATCAAGTGCAAAGGTACAGACTGAAGTTGATAAACCGTCGTAGGTGCGATCCAAATAAGCAGCCAGATAGCCCAATCGTGCGCGATAGACGCTTTGGACATCGCTACGATTCGCCCAGACGCGGAAAAGTAGGTCGTTTGAGGCAATAAACGTCGCCACAGCGATAGCAGATACTCCAAAGGCGATCAGTCGGTCAGCTGTGGCGCGTGGCAAACTAGCGCGCAGGACGTTCACGAGTGCCGCAGCGCCGACGCCCATCAGCACCATGATCGCGGGCAATGCCAGCAGCTGATGGCTGAAGTTGAGCGTGCCGCGCGTCCAAGCGTCTGCCAGTAAACCGAAGCCAAGTGCCAGAAGCAGCAAAGCGTAGTTTGGTGCGCGATGAAAATGTCGTATTGCCTTGATCAAGCCGATCAACCACAGGACAAAGCCAACTGGGTTAAGCAAGGGCAGGGCAGGCAAATTGTGTTGCGGCAATAGGTCGCCATAGATACCGACGCCGCCTAGCGCTTGCCAGATGCCGCTCAAAAATTCACTGAGTGTCTCAGGTCGGTTCAGCCAGAGTGTATTCAGACCGCTGTTCGGGAAAGCGTGTAGCGTCGCCCCGATGTACGGAATGGCGGCAATTAGCACGATCAGCAGGCTGAATAGGCTGTAGCCGATCACGCGGCGCGAGATCGGCTGGCGTGTCCAGCGCAGATACACAACAAAAGCGATCAACAGCGGCAAAAGCAGCAAACCAATCCAATGCGTGTATGCCGCCAGCACAATAACCACACCGAGCATGACAAACGTGGTTGACTGCGGCAACTGTGGTGTAATGTGTCGGCGCAAATGGACAGCTGCAGCGATCAAGTATGTAGCAAGCACAATCAGCGGTATTGCCAGTGCTTCTCGCGTGATTGAGCGTCCCACGATGACTGAGTAGAGAGTCAGTGCCATGCCAAGCGCAGCAACTAAGCCTGCAAAATGTCCGAACAGACGCTTGCCAAGCGTGTAAGTCAGCGCGACGCTCAGCAGACTGCATCCAACTGCAAACATGCGCAGTGGCAACTGTCCTTTGCCGAAGGGAATGCTCAGCCAGCCATGCAGCGCTGCGAACAAGCCTTCGCGTCCGCCATTCGGATCGCCCACGTTGTAAAATGAAGCAATGGCACCGCTGCGCGCTAGTGCAGCGATCTCCAGCTGGACAATCTCCTCATCACGGAAGCCCTGTGGCAGCACGGTCAGCCCGATGATGCGCAAGGCAGCGGCTGCGAGTAACACGGCTGTGACGGCTGCTAGTCGTGTGCGCTGTGCCAAAATAGCCTCGATGTTGCGTTGGATAAGTGACTGCTGAAGTATAGCGCAGTTGGCGCGCTTTTTCACAGATGAAGGCGCGTGTAGCTCAACAGATCAGCATTGTGCTGCGTCAGAAGGTATACAGCGCGCTCGCCTTCGCTCAACAAATCACGCAACACATAACCGCGCTCAAACAGCGCGCTGAACACCTGCGCTGACTCGCGCCGCCACGCCTGCGCTAGTGCCAAGTCCTGTCGCTTGAGCGCATTGAAGTCGAACGGAATTTCGACAAGGTAAGTGTGGTGTGCCTCAACATGCGGCAATGGCTGTGGCACATATCCTTGTGCCGTCTGAACGCCCTGCAAGGCAAATGGGACGCCTTGTGCTGACAAATCAGCGAGTCGCGGCGGCGTGTGGCGACCTTCAAGGCGCGCTTTGACAGGTTCGCTCTTCAGCCACCACTCTACTTCAAAACGGTCTGATGACACGCCTGCATTTACGCCACTGGTCATTGTGCCATACAGGTTGTAGTAGTACGTGCGCGCTATAGCGCCTAGTTTGGCGATATTTAAGCGCGCATTGACGCGCTGCAATGGATCGTATGTCCAAGTGATCAGCTCAATGCCTTGCT
>JANWYI010000003.1:11280-18210 GCA_025055255.1 Anaerolineae bacterium
CCTAGTTTGGCGATATTTAAGCGCGCATTGACGCGCTGCAATGGATCGTATGTCCAAGTGATCAGCTCAATGCCTTGCTTCAGCACTTCCTCGCGCTGAAATAGCTTCAAACGATAGCCAATCTCACGTCCTTGTGCGCTGGGCAAGACAGCAGCCATATGTGAGCAGTGTTTCAGCCGACCCTCAGGCGTCATGCCTAAGAAGCCGAAAACAAAGCCGAGCATCTTACCGTCACGGTCAAAAGCGCCTGCCACCAAGCCGCCATTCTTTTGCGCTGTCAGCAGGACGTGCACTGGCACAAAATCGCGCGGATCAGTGATCGCCCACGCCTCACGCTCTACATGCTCAACGGCTTGAAACTCTTCAAGCGTTTCTAGACGCCTGATCAGCACATCAGATACGCCTCGCATCGCTCAGCTTGCCAAGACGTTCGTAAATAGCACCAAAGCTATAATAACTGCGCCTACTATAATCCGATAATAGCCAAAAATCTGAAAACTGTTGTGCGCGACGTAGCGCAGCAACCACGCCATTGATAGCCACGCTACCACGAATGATACTACCGCGCCTACGCCGAACAATGGTAAGTGTTTGCTCATCACTGCGCCTTCACGCAAAGCGAGCAGCAAGTCAAACAGCGTTGCAAAGCCAAGCGTCGGAATCGCCAAGTAAAACGAAAACGCAGTTGCTGTCGGACGATCTAGACCAATCAGCAAACTGCCCACAATCGAGGCACCTGAGCGCGAGACGCCAGGAATGAGCGCGACTACCTGCGCTATGCCGATCAAAAGTGCCTCACGCAGCGTGATTGCCTCTAGCTCAGTAACATGCGGCGTGCGCGGATGGCGCTCCACCAGCAAAAATATTATGCCGCCAACCACTAGTGCCATGCCGACAACGAGCGGCGTAAACAGCACTTCCTTGATTACGTTCCGCAGCAAGAAGCCGATAACAGCTGTTGGCAGAAAGGCGAGCGTGATGCCAAGCCAGAAACGTTGCACAGCGCGGTTGCTTGCGATGCAGCTTACATGCAGTAACAGATTGCGCCTGTAGAAAGCCAAAACTGCCAGCACGGCGCCGATTTGAATAAAAATCGTGAAAGTATCGCGGAAGGCTTTCGGATCAGGCACTTGCAGAGCCGCAGTCGGAAAACTTAGGAATGCGGAAGCCACTAACAAGTGACCAGTTGATGAGATAGGCAGGAACTCAGTCAGACCTTCCACAATACCTAACATGATTGCGTAGACAAAATCCATTGGCACGCAGCCCTTCGCATGTGAGGTAGACTTCGGCAAGTCTAGCGCAGATATCACCTTTTTTCATGTACTCAGTTGACGTACTGACAAAATTGTGCTACCTTTTATGAGCGCGTAAGCTACAGCGCGCCGCGATGAAGCTCGCGCAACACCGTTCGTCGGTTGATGGCTTCTACCCATGATGAGTCGGGTAGAAGCCTTTTTGTGTTCAGAAGGAGTGCATCGCCATGCAGGGAATCAGCACAAGAGCCATTCGTGTGCGCGGCAAGCAAGTCATTCGTACGTTCAGCAAGTCATTTTCGTTCGCGCCTGCTGAGTTTCTCGCCACGCTCTGGCTGATAGTGCGCTGGGCGCTTCTGGGCAGTGTCGTAGGCATTTTGGCAGGCATTGCCTCAACCATTTTCCTGATCAGTCTGCACTGGGCAACCCAAACGCGCCTTGCTCATCCGTACTTGCTCTTTCTGCTGCCACTTGCAGGCGTTCTCATCGGCTGGGTCTACCAACGCTTTGGTGGCGCTGCAGCACGCGGCACAAATCTGGTGATTGAGGAGGTCAATCTCAACCGCGCGCGCATTCCGCTGCGCATGGCGCCGCTTGTGCTGCTTGGCACAGTATTCACGCACTTGTTCGGCGGCTCAGCGGGACGTGAAGGCACGGCTGTACAGATGGGCGCCAGTCTTGCTGATGCAGTGCGACGCGCGCTTGGACTGCATGGCGAGAATCGTCGCCTGTTGATCATGGCAGGTATTAGCGGCGGCTTCGGTTCTGTGTTCGGCACGCCGCTGGCAGGCTTTGTCTTCGGCATGGAAGTCCAGCGCGTTGGACGCATCCGCTATGACGGCATTGTACCGTGCCTTGCCGCTGCCTGCATCGGCGACTTGACGGCGCGCGCTCTGGGCGCAACACATACGCACCACATGCCGCTGTCAAACGTGCCGATTGACTTGCTCTTGCTCCTGAAAGTGCTAGTCGCTGGCATCGCCTTCGGACTGACGAGTCTGCTATTTGTCGAGCTGCTGCATGCTATCAAGCACGTACTGAGCAAATTTATCAAACCACTGCCGCTGCGCTTGGCAATTGGCGGCGTCGCTATCGTTGCACTGACGCTGCTCTTGAATACGCAAGACTATCTTGGTTTGAGCGAAGGGCTGATCGCTCAGAGCCTGGAGTCAGGCAGCGTGCCAACCTTTGCTTTTCTGCTCAAGCTAATTTTCACGGCTGTGACGCTTGGCAGTGGCTTTGTCGGCGGCGAAGTGACGCCGCTTTTTGTGATGGGCGCTACACTTGGGCATGTGCTGGGCAACGCGCTAGGCGTCGATCCGACATGGTTAGCAAGCATTGGCTTTGCAGCAGTCTTCGCAGGCGCCAGCAACACGCCACTGGCGTGCACGCTGATGGGCGTAGAGCTATTCGGCAGTGGCTCAGCGTTGTACATGGCGTTAGCGTGCGTCGCAGCTTATCTCGCCTCAGGACATCGCGGCATCTACAGCACGCAGCGCATTGACACGCCCAAGAACGGACACACTGTGATTCATCCTGAAGATAGCCTTGAGGTCGCTGCAGCGCGCCGCCGTCGGCAATACATCCCTGAATAGCTGATCGGCACAGCAGGCGCTATACTTAGGTCTCGCAGTAGACTTCAGGATCAAGCCGCTGCTGTCTGCCAACAGCTTGACAATGGCTGCGCTATAATGCCAACCAGTCGGCTCACAGACAACTATGCTGTCTGGTGGACACAGCTCCAGAAGAGTCCGCCACCATGACGGGTCTGAGAGTGAGATATAATGTGGTGCGATGACTTTGTTGTCGTCATCTAGCTCGTAAGTCGTGGCTACAGTGAGGTCGCCTTTGCTGATGTCAATGCCAACATATGCCATAAAAGACATACCTCCACAAACAGGGTCGTTTGCAGAGGCAGTCTGCCAAGCTGCACGTGGCTACTGGATTGCTCCAAGCCCTAAGCCTACATCGTGCATCTGGCACAGCAGAGTTAACAGGCATCCTACCCATGTACAGCTCGGCGACGCTTAGCACAGTACGCAGACTGGGCTGCAGCTACTCTAACGCGCACGCTTGACACTCTACCTCATTTCTACAGTATAGGCTACTCCAGGCGGAAACGCCATACGCCGAAACCGAAGAATACAGCCGTGAACAGCAGCAAGATCAGCAAATTCGGCACGATCTCGGCAAAGCCTGCGTTGTAATAGATCAGCTTAGTGAATGCGTCCTGCGACCATGCAATTGGCGAGACCACATGACCGAGCACTTGCATGAACTGCGGCGTGATGTCAAGCGTCCACCATGCGCCGCCAAGCGGCGCCATGATCATCGGGATCAGAAAGCCGAGCGTGGCTGCTTGGTTAGCCGTGCGCGCCACAGCTGCCGTTGCTAAGCCGAGCGCCGTAGCGCACAGCGTGAAGAAGACGACAACGGCAGCAATGCCAAGCGGATCGCCCCATGACACGCCGATCAGTGTGCCAACTGCGATCATCACGCCGAACGTGAGCAGGCACAGCAAGAACTGTCCAATCAGCTTGCCTGCCAAGATGTGCGAGCGCGGCACGGGTGTGCTGATCAAGCGCTGCAAGGTATTGTTCCGCCGCTCTGTAGCGAAGAGCTGAGCTAATGCCGTAGCGCTGAACAGCACAAACATCGAGCCAATGCCTGGAATGCTGTGTCCGAAGCCTGTGCCGGGCAGTTGACCGCCAACTGTATTAGTTGCCTCACGTATCTCGATAGGATCAGTCTCCCACTTGGCGAGCATCTGCGCGTAGACGCGCTCATAGAATGCCTGATCGCCTGAGACAGCCGTCTTGATCGCCTGAGCTGCTGCTACGGCGCCGCCTAGACGCGCGATCACAGCGTTCGTGTAGCCCTGCACGGTTTGAATGAATTGCTGTGGTACGCCGCTCGGCACGCGCAGCTCTATATTGACCTTTTGTCCATTGTTGAGCGCCGCGCTGAAGTCGCTTGGCAACGTGATCGCGCCAGAGGTCAGGCGTGACTCTAGGCGCTGACTCATGAATGCCTCGACTGACTCGGCTCTCTCAAGTCCTTCGAGCTGGCAGAAAGTGCCGTTGGTCTGTGGCGCGCTCAAGTCACACACCTCAAAAAGCTGTACATTGACAGTCTTTTTGGCGCCCTCTTGCCGCAGCAATGCAACAAATTGTAGCGCTAGCGGATCGCCGCCGTGCAGCACGTCAATGCGCTGTGTCTGGATAGTAGTTGTGGAGCTGAAAATGCCGATCATCACAGCGACAAAGACTGGCACGACAAAAGATGTGATCCACGTGCCGCGCTCCGAGAGCTGCACAAGTAACTGTGTGAACGCAATGTCGAGAATTCGCCGCATGGCTCATACCTCCACGCGCTGACTGAACAGCCGCAGACCGATACCGAACGTCACAATGCCAATGCCGAGCAGCACGACGATATGGAGCGCAGGAAATGTACCGCCTGTCAGCTGGACGAACGCATTTGATCCCCAGAAAGTCGGCGAGATGTAGCTGACTGGTCCGAGCGGCGCTGAGGCATCACCAGTGGCAAAAAATGCGCCGCCTAGCACGCCGAAGACCACCAGAATTGCGCTGCTGAGCGCTTGCGCCTGCACACGATTTTTAGCAAGGCTGACGATCAGCGTGCCGACGCCCATGAACGCCGCTGCCACCACCAAAACGACCAGCAAGAGCGCAGGCACGTCCGTTCCCCAGACAGGCGATTGACTGCCCATCAGCGCGCCCAACGCGCCTGTAGCGATGATTAGCAAGATCAGCTGCAGCACGCCGTTGATGTAGGTCGCGCCCATCAAGCCTGCTAGAATGGTCGAGCGCGTTGTCGGCGAGACGAGCATCCGCTGCAGCGTGCCGTTTTCTTTCTCCATGATGATCTGTACAATGCCAACGGCAACTGCAAAGCCGAGAAAGAAGACCGACATGCTCGGTGCGAAGACCTGCAATGGCTCAAAAAGCACGCGGCGCGCCTGCGCACCTTGCGTGACGCTAAGCGCAATAGGCAGCTCAGCATTGGCGACTCGCTCAGCAATCTCAGCGGCGCGCGCTAACAAGAGCGGATTTTGCGCCACAGCCGCGCTCAAGGCGATGTTGACATTTGTGAACCGATTCAGGAACTCGCGCAAGATTGCGTTGACCACAGGTGCGCTGATCGGACTGGCTGCATCTGAGTAGAACTCAAGCGTGATTTTCTGCTCGCCAAAAGTTGGACTGAAGGCGTTCAAACGCTCGGAGAAATCCTCAGGGATGATGATCGCCGCTGCCGCTTTGCCGCGCTGCACGCGCTCACGCGCCTCAGCTGCATCTTCCAGGCTCTCAGCCTTGATCAGCTTGGCTAGACTTTCATCAGGCGGCTGCGTGAAAAACGCCTCCAGTTGTGCGCCGAAGTTGCTGAACTGTGCGCCGCGATCCTGATTGACGACGACTACTGGTATGTCTTTGAGCGGCACGTCGTTCACGGCGCCGCTGAAGGCAAAGCCAAAAATGACCGTGAGGATAAATGGTGCGAGCAGCAAGAAAGCCAAACCTGTTGGGTCTGTGAACCAGCGCACCACATTCAAACGGATGATGAGTAGAACTTTTCCGATGTCCATAGCATCCTCCACCTAGTCCCGCAGTGCGCGTCCAGTCATCTGTAGGAAGACAGTTTCAAGGTTTCGGCTCGACGATCTGGATAGCGTCTGGAATCAAGCCGATGTCGTCAAGTGCGCGCACTACATGCGGCAGAGCGGCGCGTCCGCGATCTGAGGTCAAACGCAGCTTCTCGCCGTGCTCGCCTTCAGGCACAATTGTGCTGATGAGCGGTAGGTCTTTGAGCGCTTGCCGCGCTTGCTGCGCTTGTTCAGGCGAGAATTTTAGGACAATGGCGTCGCGCACGTTAGTCTGCTGGATCAGCTCGATCTGCTTGCCACAGGCGATCAGCTCGCCATGATCCATGATGCCGACGCGATGCGAGAGTTCCTGTGCCTCTTCCATATAGTGCGTTGTGTACAGCACGGTCATACCTTGCTGATTGAGCAACTTGACGGCGTCTAGGATGTTGCGGCGACTCTGCGGATCAACGCCAACAGTCGGCTCATCCATGAAAACCAAAGTTGGCTTGTGCAGCAAGCCGACGCCGATGTTCACACGGCGCTTCATGCCGCCTGAGAATGTGTCAATGCGCTCACGTTGCCGCTCGCGCAGACCGATGAATTCCAGCACCTCATCACAGCGCTTAGCCAGCTCCTTGCCGCGCAAGCCTTGCAGCTTGCCGAAGAACTCAAGGTTGGCGCGCGCGCTCAGCTCAGGATAAAGCGCGACCTCTTGTGGCACAACGCCGATCAGCTTTTTGACTGCCAGTGGATTTTTGGTGACCGAATGTCCGCCGATGATGACATCGCCTTCGGTCGGCTCTAGCAGGCCGCTCATGATGCTAATAGTCGTGGTTTTGCCAGCGCCGTTCGGACCGAGCAGGCTGAAAATCTCGCCTTGATCTATGGTCAGGTTCATGTGCTTGACAGCAAGCGTGCCTTCGCCTTTGCCGTTGCGCGGCGGATAGCGCTTGCTTAGGTTCTTGATCTCCACGAGTGTTGCCATTGTATGGCTCCTTCTGTTTTAATCACTCGCTCATCTAGTACGCAGTTCACTGAAAAAAGTTCCATGATAATATACTACAAAAC
>JANWYI010000003.1:18456-24547 GCA_025055255.1 Anaerolineae bacterium
TTGCAAGCCGATGTCTATCCACAAGCGCGGCTGCGCGCCGAGCGGAAATGTAACTTTGCGCGCTAGAAAGAGCGGATTGGCATCAGGTGGCGCGTTGTCCTCATAAAGCGCAGGACTGTGCGCGCCGACGGCGCCGAAAAGCTCAGGGTAGCGGAAAGCGATGTGCAATGCCCAGAAACCGCCGCGCGAGATGCCGCCAATGGCGCGCCCTTCGCGCGCGTTCCATGTACAGAAGTTCTGCTCAACATTCGGCAAGAGCTCCTCAAGGATGACGCTCGCCCACGAGCGCGACCGTGCAAAGCTGTTCTCATCCGCCAAAGTGCCGCCTGAGGGCATGACAAGGATCATCGGCGGCAAGTCGCCTGTGCGAAATGCAGCTTCATAAGCGCGCTGTACGCCGATTGCCGTCCAGTCGCTTTGATCGCCGCCTTGTCCGTGCAACAAGATGACAAACGGATAGCGGCGCTCAGTCTCAGCATAGCATGGCGGCAAATAGACGCGATAGGGAAGCTCTTGGCGCGCAATTTTGCTCAGAAAAGTCAGCTCAACGGTCTGACCGTGCGCTTCACGGCACAGGAATGGCGTCGGCGTTGGCGGAAAAGTTGGTGTTGGTGTCGGCGTGGCAGTCGGCGTCGGCGTGACTGTTGGCGTGAGCGACGGCACAGCTGTTGGCAGGATAGGCGTAGCAGTCGCTTGGCGTGCGGCGCGCTGCAGCGCCGCAACCGTCGGATCAGGTGCTAACGGATCGCAGGCTGTCAGGGCGATCAGCACACACAGGCTGACCAACAGTCGGTTCCGCGTCATGGATGTGAGTATAGCGCAGGTTGCGCCTGTATACAGCGCGCGCTATCCTTTTGCTGCAAGGATTTAGAGAAAACATGGTCTACGGCACGCGCTCACACACACTACGCAATCCACAGGCTGTAGCCTGGGCAATCATGCTGACAAGTTTCGTCATCTTTTGCCTGCTGATGGCGCTCGGCACAGCTGGCACATACTGGTTTTTGTTCGAATCAAGAGTTGAGATGACTGTGCGGCTGACCGTGAGCAAGGGTCGCGTTGACCTGATCTTGCCGGATGGCAGCCCTGCTAGTGCCGCGCGCCAAGAATTCCCTGAGGCGAACTCTGTCATTCAAGTAGACAGCGTCTCGCAAGGCTATCTGACCTTTGAAGATAATTATTCTAAGCAGCTGATCGCCACTGTCTTTTTGATGCAAGGCAGCAGCCTCGCCATTGAGCGCGCTGCGCGTCCGCGCTTTGAGTGGAGTGCTGCGCCGTACACCATTCGCTTGCGCAACGCGATTGGACGTTTCTGGGTCGATCTGCCGTCAGGCGTGGCGCGTGAGCGAGTCTTGGAAATCGAGTCAGAGGCAGGCGTGGCGCGCTTCAGTCAGAGCGGCAACTTCCGCCTGTACAGCAGCAGTCAGCAGATTGACCTGCATGTTGACAATGGCGGCGCAGAGCTGCGAGCGCCAAGCGGCGAGACGCGCGCCGTCAAGGCAAGTGAGATCGGCACGCTGCTGCGCGAGCCGTTCAGCAGCGGCACATTCATCGTGCGTGCCACGCCATTTGAGCAGCTCAATGCCGATTTCGGCAAGCATGATGACATTGACACCAATCCTGCCCTGCCTTTCGGCTGGGCATGTACTAGTCGCGCCAATCGCCTGAACGAGCCGCAAGGTAGCTTCTCGCGCATGTTGTTCGAGCAGCAGGTCGTCCTGAACATGCAGCGGCTTGGACAAGGCTTGGATCACGCTGAGACCAGTTGCCAGTACACCTTCAGTGAAGACGACGGCATCTTGCTGAGCATTCCGCGCCGCAGCCTGAGCGCTTATGACTCGCTCTACATCCGTGCGCGTGTACGCATCCGCAGCCAAGACGTGACAACGTGCGGCATTCAAGGCTCAGAGTGCCCTGTCATGATCCAGCTCGATTACTTAGGCGAGAACAACGCGCCTGAGCGTCCGCAAGTGTGGCGCCATGGCTTCTACACGCTGCGTCCGCCGACCGATGAAAATCCAACCATTTGCGATACCTGTCTGCAGGAACACGAGAAAATCAACGCGGACACATGGTACATCTATGACTCAGGCGACCTGTTCAAACTGTTGCCCGGCGCGCGCAAGCCAGAGAGCATCTTGCGCCTGCGCGTCTACGCCTCTGGTCACGCCTATGAGTCAATCATTGCCAACTTGCAGGTCATTGGCGGACGCAAGGCACAGTAACGCTAGACGCCAAGCGCTGCAAGCGCTAAGCCAATCGCTAGAGCCGTTGGCGCGCTGACAAACTCGCCTGCCTGCCAACGCCGCTTGACCTCAGGCAGTGGCAACAAGTGGACGCTTATCTCGCCAATGTCGCCTGAGTTAGAGGGCGCCACAATTTGCGCCTCGCGCGCCAAGAAGACGTGCGCCCAGCCGCAGCCGCGATTAGCGTCCATGACGTAGCGACCTAGCGACCGCCAATCTGTTGCTACGGCGCCGCACTCCTCAAGCAGCTCGCGCGCAGCAGCCGCCTGCGGCGACTCATCCGCCTCAAGGTGACCTGCTGAGAGCTCCAGCAGGTAGTCATCTACCACTTGGCGGTACTGTCGCACAAAGATGACGTCGCCGTTTGTGGTCAGCGGAAAAGTGATAGCAAATGGCGGCAAATCTACCTGCAGCCAATTGGTGATGACGCGCCCATCAGGTAGACGGAAGTCTAGGTCGTAGGCGCGTGCAAACGGCGACCGATCTACCACAAGGCGCTTATCGAGGCGTTGCCAACGCTGATCGCTGCTCATCCGTAGCGTCCGCTGCGCGGTCTTGTAGGCGGCACATTGCGACCCTGTCCGCTGACGCCGCCGCGACGCAGCAGGTTGCCGCCTTCGCGCCGTGCGCGCTGCACATCTGACTCATGTTTGAGCAAGACTGTAAGCGTGTTCTCTAACGTCTGCTCATCAAGCGAGTCGGCGTTGAGCATGACCAGTGCCTTTGCCCAGTCAAGCGTCTCTGCCACGCTAGGATGCTTTTTCAAGTCCATTTGCCGCAAATTTTGAACGACCTCGACCACTTGCTGAGCGATGCGTGCGTTCAGCTGTGGCACGCGCATGCGCACGATGTTCAGCTCTTCCTCATGGTTCGGATAATTGATTGAGAGATACAAGCAGCGCCGTTTGAGCGCCTCAGAGAGTTCGCGCGTGTTGTTGCTGGTCAAAATGACCATTGGCTGATGGCGAGCGGTCAACGTGCCCAGCTCTGGGATCGAGACTTGAAAATCGCTCAGCACTTCCAGCAAGAATGCCTCAAACTCAGCATCAGCGCGGTCAATTTCGTCAATCAACAGCAGCGCAGGCTCAGGCGAGATAATCGCGTCCAGCAAAGGACGCGGCAAGAGGAAGCGTTGTGAGAAGAAAACATCTTCCTCAGCGGCAAGCCGATCTGCTGCCTCAGCCAAGCTCGCCGCGTCGCGCAGCAGGTCTTGCAGCTTATCGCGTAAGAGCTGCGTGTAGAGCATCTGCTTAGCGTATTCCCATTCGTAGAGCGCCTTTTTCTCATCCAAGCCTTCGTAGCACTGTAGGCGGATCAGGCGGCGGTTAGTAGCTTTTGCCCAGGCTTTGCCTAGCTCGGTCTTGCCGACGCCGGCTGGACCTTCGGAAAGGACGGGCTTGCCTAGCTTTTCCGCCAAGAAAAGCACTGTAGCAATCTCATCAGAGGCAATGTACTGCTGCTGCGCAAGCGCAGTGACCACTGCACGGGTATCGTTAAACATAGAAACTCCTGCCTATGCTCTTGGAATGCGGCATAGATGCTGCTGGATGCGAGGAAGACGTATTTTGTTTGTAGCCCGTCTCTGCGAGAATTGTAGCACGCAACGTCAAGAGACGGCAAAAGCAACAGGGCAGTCTCCCAAGACTGCCCTGAGCGCACAACGACGTGCCGAGTGCGTCTACTTGGTGAAGCGGTAGATGATGGTCTGTCCGCTAGCCGTAATTTGATATTCCATTGTGTTAGCGCCCGTGCAGATAAACACGACATTGCTCCCGCCTAGCGCGCCAGAGGCGGGCAAAAAGCGCCGCAGGGACTCGCCTATCTCTTGGATGCCCGGCACGCCGCTGATCTGCATCCAGGCAGTTGGCGTGCCGATCAGCTGGGCAGTGCCACTGGCAGGTTTGTATCTGCCGCGACCTAAGTCAGCGAATGCAGCGCGCCCTGCATAGACGACGCCGTTCAGGCGCAGCTGGACTTTGCGACCCTCTGGTGCGCCGATCTGTATCTTGAGACCATCTAGGCGGAAAGTGAAATTGCCTGTTGGCAAGATGTCTATGCCGCTGGCGCCGTAGGTCAGCACTTCGCCGTCGCTCGGTCGGGTGATGCTGGGCCAGCTGGCAAGTTTCCAGCGACCCACTAGGCACGACGGCGGCGGTGCTGACTCAGACGTGCAGTCATAGCCTATCAGCTCAACCAGAGGCGGCTCAACGCCCTCTCTGGACTTCCCACGCGAGACGATCAAGGGAAAGCCAGTGGCATTGCATAGCGAGAACGTCCCGCCTTCAGGAATTTCTTCTAGCGTGTACGGCGAATAGACCGTGTAGTCGCCGGCAGTCTGCCCAGTCACTCTGACCACTACACCGCGTGTCTCCGCTGTGAGGTTCACAAAGTAGGGTGTGAAGGAGAAGGCATCGGAGTATACCGCAAAGCGGAAGGGCAAGGCGTCCGCTGTGTATACGCGCTCCGGCTTGTAAAGGCGGTCAGATGCGGGCTGATAGGGAATGGCGTTGTGCCCCATCAGCTTGCCGAAAGTGGCGAAGACGCCTTTGGAGTCGGGCAGACGGTCTAGAATCGCAGCGGCATTATCGGGCTCGCGCAGCAGCTGCTTGAGCAGCTCCATTGCCCGTGTGACGTTCGTGTGGCGCTCTAGGGCGTGCCAGAAGTACATAGCATCGTAGGAGTAGTCGCCGCTCAGCAGCGTTTTGCCCACATTAGCAACAAAGTCAGCCTGCCAAGCGCTCACCTCTGGCGCCACGTCAAACTCAGGGTAGACCTTCTGTGCCAGCCATTCCGCAGTGCCTTCTATCCACCATGCCCGCGCAGGCAAAGCGAGGCGAGGAGGGTCTTCGCGTATGTGAAAGCCCTGATAGCAATGTACCAGCTCATGAACAATCGTTATGGCAAGCGTGCCAGCGACCTGATTAGCTGGTATGTTGAAAACTGTAATGTGGCAGACCGTCTCACGGTTGCTGCGGTTGCTCCCTACAACAGGCACGTCCACTGTATCTTTGCCTGCCGCTGCGAAGGCTTCTGCATCCTCTGGGTGGCGCGTTGTGACGAATTCTGCAAATATCTTCATGCGAGTCGGTCCGAAGAGCCGCTCATAGACTGCCTCAGCGCGCGTGAGCGCCGTGCGCAGCACTTCTGGATCGCCGCTGAAGCGCTCCCGCTGACGCGGATGCGCAACCACTACCTGCTTGCCGCCAACTGCATAGCCCACAACGACTAAGTCATCGCCTTGTGCTGAACTTGGCACTGCAAACAGAGAGAGCGCGAGAACAACAGCACACAAGATTGCCAACCGAATGAGATGGCGCATGTTAGACTCCTTAAAGCCGCTGCCTATTGATGCATAGCGACTAGTTTCAGTGTAGTTGCTCTCAACAGAAAAGGCAAATAAGTAAGTAAAAACAAAATGTAAATTAGTTATAAAAAGGTGCACATTCCGATAGCAGCTAGCTAGGACTGGCATCTAATCTGTGTGCATGCGCACTTCGCCATGCAGCTAAAATGCGGTATGCTTGCCGCACAATGCTTCAGGCTGAACGCATGAAACACATGAGGAGTTTTTTCAGCAATGGGCAAAATCCACGATGTCGTGGTGAAAAAGTTGGTAACGCACTGCGATGATCGCGGCTACCTGCGCGAGATTCTGCGCGATGATGACAATATGTTGCGTCGCTTTGGGCAAGTCACGGTTACTAAAACGTATCCGAACGTGATCAAAGCCTTTCACTGGCACCAGCATCAGGACGACATCTGGTATGTGGCGAGCGGCATGGCGCGCGTCGTGATGTATGATCGGCGACCAGAGTCGCCAACTTATAAAACGACAATGGTTGTTT
>JANWYI010000003.1:24608-123994 GCA_025055255.1 Anaerolineae bacterium
GGTGTTGGGCAATCAGCCTGTCCTGCTCGTTTACACGGTCACGCACAGCTACAATCCGTCAGCGCCTGATGAATTCCGCATTCCGTTCGACGATCCTGAGATCGGCTTCGACTGGTCAATCAAGAATCGCTAATGCGGCAAGCGCGCGGCGCACAACTTCAGTGTGGAAAGGCGAGAGCGGCGGCAGCGCCTCGTGCGGTGCGACCCAGCGATAGGCTAACAGCTCTCGGCTCAGGCGGATAGGCTGATCAGGCGCGCTCAGTCGGCATAAGTAGCCAATATCCAGATGGTGTGGCAGGATCACTGATTTAGCGACGATCAAGGGCTGCAGCACGTCCACTTGCAAGCCTGTCTCTTCGAGCAATTCGCGGCGGACAGTCTGATCAGGCGTCTCGCCGCGATTCATGCCGCCGCCGGGCAGTCCCCAAGGCGTCAACGGATGAAAGAGGTGCTCAACCAGCAGCAGTTGTCCCTCAGCGTTAAAGACAGCTCCGACGGCGCCAATGCTGACGTGCGCATGAAACGGTCGCAGCAGACGCTGTGGGATATAAACGAGCCACGGCGCGCGCCGTAACAAGTTGGCAAAGCGGCGTGCCATCATGACGCTTGCGGCGCGTTCGAGATGTACTGCGTCGCGCTTTGCCGTATGCCGAAGGTCAGTGTGATTTGTCCGACGCGCACTTTATCGCCGGGATACATGACGCGCTTCTCGCCAAGGCGCACCATTGTTGCGCCGTTCAGGTAGACGGGATTGTGCTCGGCAAGGCTCTCGATGTAGAACTGCCCTTGGCTCTCCGTGACGCGCGCATGGTAGCGCGAGACGCTCTTGGCGCCTTCATAGCCTTCCAAGTTAACCGCCAAAAGCTCGCGGCTGGCAGGATTGCTGTGATCAGGTCGTCCGATGATAGCAGGCTGAAAGTCTATATTGAAAATCTCGCCGCGCGAGTCCTCGCGGAAGAACGGTCGCTTGCTGGTGCTGAACATGATCCGCGAGGCATTGTTGCCCAAGATCACCTCGCGGCGTGGCGCACGGCGCTCACGGCTGAAGAGCAGGCGCTCGCCTGTCTTCACGCCTTGCTGCTCAAGCGTTTTCTCAGGGTCGAGCAGTCTACCGTTGCTCTCGATGCGCAGTGTGTAGAGCGCGTCTTGAGGCAGGTTAAATTCCTTGAGCGTCTCTTCAATCAGCGTACGCACAAGCAGATTCTCGCGCACAGAGGCTTCCTGCTCAGGCTGATCGAACAAGTCAGATGAGATGGTTATAACCAGACGAGTCATCGCATTTGCTCTTCCTTGTCGCGTCTTTAAGAGTTAGCTGCTCCGCGTGAGGCAGAGCAGCCAACAATCCGTGTACTAGTCGCCGCTGCGCGGCTCAGCAGCCGCTTCAGGCGCTGCAGGCGTGCCTTGAGCGCCGTCACCGCCGCCATTGCCGCTCGTAGCCGCAGCGCGTTTGCGCGCCTCTGCCTCTGCCTTGCGCCGATCAATTTCCTCTTGGCTGAGCTTGACAGGCGTAGGCTTTGGTGCAACGGTTGCCGCTGCTTGCAGCTCTTTTTCCAGCTCCTCGATGCTCTTCTGAGCGCTCACAACAGCTGTGTCAGACGCAGCGCGCTCCTGCTCTAGTTTCTTTAGGTCTACATCAGGCGCCTGCGCAGCGCGACGTGCCAGCTCATCAGCCGTGATTGCCAGATTGGCTGCGACTGCTGCCAATGTTGCGGCGACAGGCTGCAGTGTTGCCTCTTGGCGCAGCTCAGGCACCAAATCAGCTAGCCACTGAGCGCGCGTCTTGTGCTTGGCACAGATGTGCTCTACCCAGCGATCAAGCGCCTCTTCCATTGTTGCGTCTGCATCGCCTTGCGGCGTGGCGACCTGCATCAGGATTGCACGATTGCTGCGCACGATGTAGCCGCGTCCAGGCGGAAATTCCTCTGTGCTGGTGCGCAGACGCGCGCCAAGCGAGTTTGCCGACTCGCCGCTATCCAAGCCGAGCGCAAAGCGCGACTCTAGCGCACGGCGCAGGAAGTCATCTTGACCGCGCATGATGCTAGACGAGCCGCACAGCACGGCATGGAAGCCGTCTGGTCCGTACTTGTTCGCCATGACAGCCAGATCGCTCAAGATGGTGCCGCGTCCGAACGCGCTGCCGAAATCATCGTAGTTATCGGCAATGAAGAAGACCTCGCGGCGCGGATGTCCTTGCCGTTTTTCCTCAGGCGTCTCGAATTCAACGCGCAAGTTGGCGATCACTTGTGCCATTTCCTCAGGTGTTGAGACCGTGGCGACCACGTGCGGTAGCTCAGCGAGCGTGTGCTTGCTGTGCCGTCCGCCATAGCGGAACAGGCGCTGGCGCAAGTCCACAAGCACTAGCATGACCTGTGACGGATCGTAGAGCGCGGCTGTCGCCAAAATCCATGTGCGCAGCGCCGTCGTCTTGCCGCTGAGCGGCGGACCGATGATCACGAAGTGTGGACCGCGCGCCTGCAAGTCGAAGGCAGCTGGCTCAAGGTTAGTGTCTTCAATGCCGAGAATGGTCTCGATGACGCCGCTGCGTGGGTGTGCAGGCAGGATTGTGTTAAGCGGAATCACCTTGCGTAGGATGTCAATACCGCTCGGACGCGGACGCCCTGCCCAAGTCCGCGCCATTTGCTCGACCAGCTGTGCCAGCTTCTTAGTGTCGTCCAACTTGCGGACTTCTGTGTCTTCTTCGGTCAAGGTGACTGGCACGGCAATTTGCATCTCAAGGGCTTGCTTGTTGCGCAGCACAAAGCCGCGACCTGGGTCTTGTGGCACGCCTTGCACGCGCCCAATGATGTTCATGTAGTCAGCAGCGTCGTTCAGCTTCAGCGCGAGGCGCTCAGTGAACAGATTGAAGAGCTTGTTGGTGAAGACGCCTGAGCTATCGGCTGTGACCACAAAGTGGACGCCGTTAGCACGTCCATCGCGGATGACGCTGATCAGATCAGGCAAGAGCGGCTCGTAGTTCTCACGAAACTCAGCGAAGTTGTCAATCACGATCAGCATCGCTGGAATGACGCGGTCAGGATTTGCAGCGTTATAGTCAAAGAGCGTATCGGCACGCGCCTTGCTCAAAATGTCACGACGGCGTTCGATCTCACTAGCGGCACGGCGCAATAGACGCTGAATGCGCTCATCCTCGCCTGAGTTGATGGTCGGCGCGCTGACATGCGGCAACTCGTTCAACACACTCAAGCCTTTGCCGCCTAAGTCCATAATGTAGACGTTCAGCTCAGCGGGTGAGTGCGTCGCTGCGAGCGCCATGATCAGCGTGCGCAGCATGAAGGTCTTGCCCATGCCTGAGGCGCCGATCACGACCACATGACCTTTGGTCAGGTCGAGCTGCAACGCCATTTGTGAGGCTTCCAGTGGATTGTCAACTAAGCCGATGTTGGCGCGCATGGCTTCGGTCTTCCAATTAATGCCGCGCCATGCGCCGCGTCCGTCGCGCCACTCGATCATGGCAGGGCTGAGCGGCAAGAGCGGATTCGGCTTGCGCTCGCCTTCCAGACTCGTCTGGTCAAGCGTTAAGCGCAGCGGCAGCGGATCGGGATACGGCTTGGGTTGCGGCTTGACGTCAGGATTTTCCTCAGCAAGGCGCTTCATGATCGCGGTCAGCACATTGGAGAGGAAAATTTCGTTAGCGGTGTCTTTATCCTCGCGCAAGTGCGCCAAAAAGTCGGGCAACGGACCGTCATACGGACCGCCAGCGCGCGCTACCTGCATCAGCTCAAGGTTATCGTTGCCGACCTGCAAGAAAGCGCGACCTGGGATGTTGTTCGGCAAGAAAGCAGCATCGGCGCGCTTGAGCAGCTCTTTTGAGTCGTCTCCAGTCTCCACACGCAGACAAATGCGCCATTTGATGTTCGAACGCATTTGATCGGTCACCACGCCGGCTGGACGCTGAGTCGCCAAGATCAGACAGACGCCGAGCGCACGTCCCAAGCGCGTAATCGAGTCAAGGCTGCCCTTGAATTCAGGATTCTCCTTGACCATCTCAGCGAATTCGTCCACGATGATGAAGAGGAACGGGAACGGCTCACGGCGTACGTGCAGATTACGCTTGCGGTAGTCCACAATGTGTTTGGTCTGTGTGACGGCGAGCAAGGCTGAGCGGCGATTCATCTCTGCCTTCATCGCTGTGAAAGTGCGCGCGCCTGCCAAGCCTTGCAAGTTAGTGACAATGTCTACAGCGTGCGGCAAGCCTTTGAACGGATCGAACGCGCTACCGCCTTTGTAGTCGGCGAGGATGAAGTTGACCACGCTTGGATCGTAGCGCATGGCAAGACCTGCCACGATGGTCAACAGCAACTCTGACTTACCAGAGCCAGTAGTGCCAGCGACCATGCCATGCACGCCGTCAATTTGCTGGTCAAAGATCAACGAGCGGACTTTATTGCCCGTCACCAAGCCAACAGGCGCCTTGAGCCACTCGGCACGCTCAGGCTTGCGGCTCTCGCGCCACCAGTCAAGGATCGGGAAGTCCATCACAGACTTGTACTCGCGCTTATCGAGCAGCTCAAAGAGCTGGACAAGCGAGAGCTGGCGCACAAGGTCAACGCTCTGCGGCACAGGACGTTCGCCCCACGTCTCTTTCATGATCGCCACAATGCGTGAGAGCTTTTTGAGGACATCCAGACCTTGCTTCGCCTCAGCCTCAGTGACCGTAATCGGCTGCGCGACCTGCATTTCAAGCGGCTCATTTTCCACAGGTACAAAGCCGCGACCTGGGATATCAGGCAGGTTCGGCATGTTGCGCCCGACGACTAGTGAGTACTCAGTCGCGTCGGTCAGCTTAAAAGCGAGCCGCGTAGCGAACATATTGTAGAGCTTGCTGGGCAAGGCGCCGACCTGCTGCGTCGTCACGATGAAGTGAATGCCATTTGCACGCGCGTCGCGCACGATTGCTGTCAGCTCTGGCAACAGGTTTTCGTAGTTCTCACGGAACTCGGCGAAGTTGTCAATCATTACCAAGATAGCAGGCATCGCCTTGTCAGGATACTGCGTGTTAAAGATGGCTAAATCTTCAGCGCGCGCCTGACTGAGCAACGCCTTGCGCTGCTCTAGCTCATCTGAGAGACGCCGCAGCAAGGCTGAGACGCGGTCGTCTTCAGAGGGATAGATTGAGCAAGCGACGTGCGGCAAGTCCAACAGTACGTCCAAGCCTTTGCCGCCGAAGTCCATCATGTAAATGTGCAGCTCTTTGGGCGAGTGCGTCGCAGCAAGCGACATCGCCACAGTGCGCAGCAGAACGGTCTTGCCCGTGCCGCTTGCGCCAACGGCGACCACATGTCCGCGATTAAAGTTTAGGACGAGCTGCAGTTGCTGCGCGTGAGCAGGATCGTCAATCAAGCCAACTACCGCGCGCATGCCGCTGCGCGCCCAGTCAATGCCGCTCCAGTTGCCACGCCCAGCTGACCAGTCCACCATAGCGCGGCTGAGCGGCATGAGCGGATTATCCTCAAAATCTTTCTCTAAGCGGCGCTGATCCAGTGTGAGCAGGCGCGGCAACGGATCAGGATACGGCTTTTTCTGCTCCAGCACGTCAGGATTGGTCTGCAGCAAGTGGCGCATCATGTGCGAGAGCACGTCAGTCAGCGCAGGCACATCGCCGCTGTACTTGTCTTTCAAGTAGTCAGGTAGAGCGCCAGTGTACGGACCGCCAGCGCGCGCCACCTGCATCAACTCGATGTTATCGTTGCCGACCTGAATATAGCCGCGTCCGGGCACAGTATTCGGCAAGTACGCTGCATCTTCGCGCTTGAGCAACTCGCGCGAGTCGGCGCCGGTCTCCACGCGCAGGCAGACGCGCCACTTCATGTTTGAGCGCATTTGATCGGTCACCACACCAGCAGGACGCTGTGTGGCGAGGATTAGGAACAGACCGAGCGCGCGACCGAGCCGCGTGATTGAGTCAAGGTTGCCTTTGAACTCAGGATTTTCCTTGACCATCTCAGCGAACTCGTCCACGATGACGAACAAGAACGGGAACGGCTCGCGCGTCTCGTGCAAGTTCCTTTGACGGTACTCAACGATGTGCTTGGTCGAGGTTGCGGCGAGCAAGGCAGAGCGGCGATTCATCTCAGCGCGCATGGCTGTAAAAGTGCGCGCGCCTGCCATGCCTTGCAGGTTTGTGACAATGTCCACAGCGTGCGGCAACGCCTCAACAGGCGTGAAAGCGCTACCGCCTTTGTAGTCCGCTAGGATGAAATTGACCACGCTCGGATCGTAGCGCATGGCGATGCCTGCTACTAAGGTCAGCAGCAACTCAGACTTGCCTGAGCCAGTTGTGCCGGCGACCATGCCGTGCACGCCATCTACATTCTGGTCAAAGACAATCGAGCGCACTTTGTTGCCTGTGACCAAGCCGATAGGCGCTTTGATCCACTCAGCACGGCTCGCCTTGCGGCTCTCGCGCCACCACTCAAGGATCGGGAAGTCCAACACGGACTTGTATTCGCGCTTGTCCAATAGTTCGAACAGCTCGATCAGCGAGAGCGCCTTGACCAAGTCCACGCTTTGCGGACGCGGACGGTCGCCCCAGGCTTTGTTCATGCGCTCGACTAGAATTGCCAGTTTCTTGGTGTTATCCAGACCTGCTTGCTCATCTTCAACGGTCAGGCTGAGAGGCAAGGCGACCTGCATCTCAAGCGCGTTGCCGTCATACTGGATGAAACCGCGCCCGCCAATCTCTGGCAGCTGTGAGCTGACGCGCCCGACTACGCCTTGATATTCGCTCACGTCGGGCAGACGGAAAGTCATGCGCTCCGTGATCATGTTGAACATCTTATTCGGAATGGCGCTCGGCTGCTGCGAGGTGAAGATGAAGTAGACGCCGTTAGCGCGTCCGTCGCGCACGTACGTGGTCAGCTCTGGCAGGAGATGCTCATAGGACTCGCGCAGCTCCATGAAGTTGTCTACAACCACCAACATGGCAGGCACAGGCTTTTCAGGATGCGCTACGTTGTATTCGGCGATGCTATCTGTGCGCATTTGGCTGAGCAACGCCTTACGCTGCTCCAGCTCATCCTGAATGCGGCGCATGATGGCTGTGACGCGCTCATCTTGGCTCGGCAAGGCGTAGGAAGCAACATGTGGCAAGTCACGCACCACGTCCAGACCTTTGCCGCCGAAGTCAAGGATGTAAATGTGCAGCTCTCTTGGCGAATGCGTCGCCGCTAGGGACGTGATCAGCGTGCGCAGTAGGAACGTCTTTCCCCAGCCGCTGCCGCCGAAGACTGCCACATGTCCACGATTGAAATCTATGGTTAGCGGCAGCTGCCGTGCATTGGCGGGATCGTCAATCAAGCCGATACGCGCGCGCATAGCACGTTCGCGCCAGTCAATCGGATTGCGCCAGTCAGGCTCTTCCTCTTCCATCCACTCAATGATCGCGCCGTTGAGCGGCAAGTTCGGATTCGGCTTGATGTCGCCGGGCAGGCGCTCCATGTCTAGCGCTAGTTTGACGGGCAGTGGATCGGGCCACGGCTTCTTCTGCGGCACAACGTCATCATTCTCAGCGGCAAGTTGCGCCATGCGCGCGATCAGCAAGTCTGAGATGGTCGGCACTTCAGCTGCAGCAGCGCGCGCAACAGCAGCGGGATCAACCGCGCTTGTGCCAGCAGCACGGCTGAGCCAGATGACTGCTGGCTCGGCTGTCTCTTGGTCGCCTGTGAATGGCGCGCCTGCACGCGCAAGTTGCAGCAGCTCAACGTTTTCATTGCCGACCTGCAAATAGCCGCGACCGGGGATGTTATTCGGCAAGAAAGCAGCATCAGTGCGCTTGAGCAGCTCGCGCGAGTCTTCGGGCGTTTCCACGCGCAAGCAGATGCGCCATTTGATGTTCGAACGCATTTGATCGGTCACCACACCTGCTGGACGCTGTGTGGCGAGAATCAGGCTGACGCCAAGCGCGCGCCCTAAGCGTGTGATCGAGTCGAGATAGCCTTTGAACTCAGGATTTTCTTTGACCATCTCGGCGAACTCGTCCACGATGATGAACAGAAACGGGAACGGTTCGCGCGTCTGGTGAAGATTCTTTTGACGGTAGTGGACAATGTGCTTGGTGTTGGTGTCTGCCAACATCTTGCTGCGCCGATTCATCTCGGCTTTGGTGGCAGTGAAAGTGCGCGCGCCTGCCAGACCGCTCAAGCTGCTGACTACGTCTACAGCGTGCGGCAGCGGCTTGAATGGATCGAAGGCAGTGCCGCCTTTGTAGTCTGCCAACACAAAGTTGACCACGCTCGGATCGTAGCGCATTGCCAAGCCGACTACGATAGTGATCAACAGCTCTGACTTACCAGAGCCAGTTGTGCCTGCGATCATGCCGTGAACGCCGTCAACGTCCGCTGCGTAGGTCAATGAGCGCACTTTGTTGCCTGCCATCAAGCCGATTGGCACGCTCAGCCACTCAGCTTTCTCAGGTTTGCGGCTCTCGCGCCACCACTGCAAGATCGGGAAGGCATTGGGACGGTCGTAGTTTTTGCCGTAAAGGATGCTGAAGAGTTCCAGCAAATTAACAGACGTTGCCACATCCGCGCCGAAGGTCGCGCGCACCATCTTAGAAGCCAGCTTGCGTGCGTAGTGAATCTCAGCATCGCGCTCGCTGATCACATCAGCGACGCCGTCATAGCGCATGGAATTCAAGCCAATTTCAGCGTAGCGGAAGATAGGCTTGTCATCCACGACCTTCATCTCAATGACGGCACGACACTCACTGGGAATTTGCTCACGCTCCGGCACGACGAAAATGACAGCTGCGCCAAGTTGCGCGCCGCGCGTGAGCAGGAGCGCAACTGCTGCTTCCGTGCTGAGGCTGTGCAGAGGTGAGTCAGCAGCCTGCGAGAGCGCGTCTACCACGACCAGCAGAAAAGGCAAAGTGACATCGCCGGCATCCTCTTCTTCAGCGCGCAGGGCGCGGCGCTGCAGCTCGTTCTGCAGCATGTCCCACATGCGGCGCGTCTTGCGCGGCTCAAAGGCGAGGAGATCGCCCTTGCCTGCCTCATTACGGCTAGTGTTGCAATGCGGCAACCAACGCGCCCATGCCCAGTCCTTAGCGCGATCTGCTGCACCGATCACATATAAGCGCGTATCATTGGGCGAGTGAAAGGCTGTGTAGCTGACCAGCATGGCACGCACAAAGTCGCTGGTTCGCTCGATGTCGGCGCCTGCTATGCCAATGGCATACCGTCCAACTGAAGGTATCTTGATGCCGAGTGCTGTGCCTTTGTCATCTAATGCGCTTGGATCATCCTCGCCTAAGCGCGGACGCAGCGTGATAGTAATGGGAATATTGTGAACAATCCGCGAGTCCTCAGCAAGACGCTGCGCTTCGGGCATTTGCGGCGCTGTGACGTCTTGCGCGTCAATTTTGTAGATGACGGTTGATGGCATTGAGCCCATGCCTAAGCGAACTGCGCCAAAGTCGTTATCATCCACGCGACGTTCCCACAGACGCGACTCATCAGCGCCTTCGCCGCCACTGACCATTGCCATGATGGTATCCATGTCAGGATTGTTGTAGATGTAGAAGGCGCGTTGTTGGTCGTGGAAAATCATCATCTGACGGCGCATCTCGGTCAGCGTGCGCGCATACGCCTCGCGGCGCTCTCGGTCATTGCGGCGCTCTTGCAGCCACTGCACCACTGCCAGAACGCTGGTCGCCATTACAGACAGTGCCATAGGCAAAACGAACAATACACTGCCGCGCCCACCTGAACCGCTCACCAAAACGTAGCCCAAGATCGTGATCAGTGGAATGGCAACCGTGACAAGGAGCTGCTGACTAGAGGTGTTCGATGGGACAGGCGGTTGCGGGATATCTATCTCGCCAGAAGGTAATTCAGGCTGAATGCGCGGCGGACGGTTAATAAACTCAGGCATGGGCAGGCTCCTCCAAACATCTGTTCACGACTTGACACAACTCAAATTCGGCACTATGGTAATGGCAAAGTGCAGATGATACCTTATCATGGCGCATTTGTGAGTATTTGTCAATCACCTTAGATTGAGAATGCGCCCAAGGCATGAGCAGCTGTGTGCACGTTTCGGCAAGCAGAGCAAGGTGAAGCGAGGCTATGAAACGCTACTGTCCAAAAAGTGAGACGATCACGCCGATGTTCAGCGTGTGGGGATCGGCGCGCATTTCAGAGGCAGGCGAACTATCCGTCATCTTTGACTATGGCGACTACTTGGGCGATATTGAGATCGTGCGTCTGATGCGCGTCATGAAGACCAGTGCGCTCTATGAGGCGCGCCGCAAGATCAAAAACAAGCCTGAGCCGATCTTGATCAAGGTGGCACACAATGGCTGCGAAGACATGCTCAAGCGTGAGGCGGTCTTAATGGCGAAGCTGAGCGAAAAAGGCGGTCATCCGATGCTGCCTGTGCTGCAAGCGCCGTACTTGCTAGGCAGCTCAGAGGCGAAGCAGCGCCCTTATGGCAAGGTCGCTTTTGGTGATGAGACCAAATACTACATCGTCTATGCGCATGCTGAGGGCGAATTCCTGCGCGACGTGCTGCTGAAAAATCCGCAGCCTTGGTACCTGCACGCGGCATGGCTGACCATCAGTCTGGCGGACGTAGTGGCTTTCATCCATTACAAAGCACAACACTTGGTGCTGAACCTCAGCCCGGATACAGTCCTGATTCGCTACGACCGTGACGGTATTCCGCGTCCCTTGCTGATGGATTTGAGCCTTGCAGCGCCGCCTGATCGCATTGACTTCGATCAGCTGGAGCGCTACAGCATGGCGGCTTACATCGCGCCTGAATTGCTGATTGACCGCGAAAAAGGACAATATGGCGCTCAGACCGATGTCTACGGACTAGGTGTGCTGCTCTATGAGATGCTCAAGGGACGTCCGCCGTACGCCTATCGGCTGCGTCGCCCTGAGGACGTGCGTCAGGAAGTGCGCACACAGCCTATTCCGCCGCTTGACCGCACGGACTTGAGCGCGGAAATCAACATGATCGTCACTCAAGCAATTGATAAATCGCCGACTCGCCGCCACAAAGACGTGCGCACATTTGCTAAAGAGTTGCGCAAACGCTTTGGTGAGGTGCCGGCTGAACGCAGACGGTGGCGCATTCCACTGCCGCCTCAAATGGTCGCTGCAGGCGTGGCGGTCATTTTGCTGCTTGTCGCTTGGGTGTTCTTCACAGCTGTCCTACAAGCGGGCGTCATATAAGGCGCAGCAGCGGAGCATGGCGCGCTCAGACGCGCGAGCAAACAAGCTAACTCGTTAAGCCCAGCTCACTCAGACGTAGCGCGGCGTCTTTCTCAGGCGTCTCAAAGCGCAAGCTGATATTGAGCAGGGTACGTTGTGCGTTAGGCATTTCCTCTAACATTCGGCGCGGCATGACAATGGCGCGTGCTAGGGCGCGCAGTGCCTCCTCGTCCTCAGCGAAAGCCGCCAAGCCGCGCTCGGCGCCCCAGTCGCAGCGGCACATGCGCCGCGCTAACAGCCGTGCAATAGACATGCGCGGACTGAACGGATGCTCAGTGCTGATGAACGAAAGCGAAAGTTCGCTCAAGTTCACCTCGCGCCACATCGTCGGGCGCGGACGCTGTAAGATGAGCTCTACTGGCACAGGCGGACGCTCAACGTCAAAGGCGCTCAGTAGATCAGCAACCGCGCGCTCAAACAGCGCCAATATCTCAGCATTTGGCTCAGACATCAGGCATGTAGCTCCTGAAAACGTCAAACGCTAGAGCGCTCAAAGAACCACAGCAGCGTATTGCCGTACTTGCGTTCATCTATGGCACGCAGATGTTGTAGCTCAACGGCTTGCTTTTCTTGCGGATCAATCTGCACGATTGCCCAACCATCAAGGCACAAATGCTCAATATTGTTGTCCAGCAGCTTGAGCGTCTCCAGCCACAAGCCTTGATACTGCGGCGGCGCAATGTAGATCAGCTCAAAACAAGCGCTTGGCGCAGCGCGCAGATAGTCGCGCACGTCTGCACGGATCACGTCAGCAAAACCGTCTAAGCCGACGTGCAGCAAGTTCGCCTTGATGGTCTGAATTGCCAGCTTAGCATTTTCTACAAACGTAGCATGTGCCGCACCGCGGCTGAGCGCCTCAATGCCGACACTGCCTGTGCCAGCGTAGAGATCGAGGAAGTGTGCGTCCAGCACGCGGTCGCCTAGAATGCTGAAGAGCGCCTCTTTCACACGATCCATGATTGGGCGCGTCCCGCTGCCGGGAACTAGCTTCAACTTGCGCCCTTTGGCGATGCCGCCAATCACACGGATAGGCATAGGCTACCTACCATTTGCTTCCACTGCTTGGCGAACCGCTCGAATGTTGGCGAGCGGCGTCGTGATCGGCATGACACAGCCCGTGGCAAGGATGAAACGCCGTCCATTGGTCTGCTCAATTGCCTCGCGCGCCATTGCCCGTATCTCGGTCGGCGTGCCGTGGTGCAGCGGATTCCATTGCCCAATGCCGCCACAGACTGCGCCGCGAAACTTCAGTTTGCCATCGGCAAGCGACGTGCTGCTGCTGCGATCATGCCAATTGACAACTTGCACAGGATACTCTGTGAACAGGTCTACCATTGGCGAGTCGCCGTGAATGTGCAGAATATTCAGCCACCACTCATTCGGCAACGCCTCAAGGATGCGCAAGTCGTATGGCTGTCCGAACTCGCAGTACTCTGCCTTGCTCAGATGTGCGTAGTCTGCCAACTGTGCCGCGTAGAAAATGCCGCTTGGCTTGGTGTGCCGAATTGCCTCAATAAAGCGCAGTGTGCTCTCGGTCAGCGTGTTCAGACCTGTGTGGACGCGCTCAGGCGCGCTGCGCAGATGCAAGGTCAGCGTCTCTAGACCTGCCAGATTCTTTGCTTGCGCCAATGGACTGTAAATGGTCATCACATACGGCGTCTCAGCGTCACTCAGCGCTTCTTTGAGCAAGCGCAACGTAGTGACCTGTGTCGAGAGTACGCCGCGTGACGGATCGAGCGGACGCAAGTCGAGCCAATCGGCTGAGCGCTTGACGACGCGCCGTGTGTAGCGATAGGTGCCTTCTAACGAGCCAACCCATTCGTCTTGCGCGCCGTAGTCAGCCAAGCAGTAGCTGCTGGCAGGCGTCACTTTGATGAAGTCCCAGTCGTACTGGCGCTGAAAGCTGAGCAACGACTCGACAAAGTCAGGCGGACGTTGGTCGTCCATTGGAAAGTGCCGCCATAGCGCCACTGGTACGCGATCTGGCAGTTCGCCGCTGATGGCGCGTTCGAGCCGCGCGCGCTTAGTCATGGCTGTTGGCTCAGCGTGGCTAGGTGCTGATCAACCATGCGCAGCAGCATTTGGAAGCGCGCTGTATCATCATTAGGCTGTCGGGCGCGCTCCGCCTCGATGTACTCGCGCACTTTCTGGAACTGTTCGCGTGCTTGGGCGTAGTACTTAGCACCTTTGTAGGCGAGCGCTAAGCCGTAGTTTGCGTCAATGTGATCTTGCCATTCATCTACCAGCTTTTTGAACTCAGCAATGGCGAGCTCATGTTGCCCTGCAATGTGTAAGCTCAGGGCGCGTCCGACGCGCTGATCGTACTCAGTGAACTCAGCACGTACGCCTTTCGGTTTCGGTTTGCTCTTGCTCACGGCTGCACAGCCTTTCTGTAAAAGCTGCTTTTTTTCATCTTGCCAAAAGCTAGGGCAAAGTATAGCCCAAAGAGGCAGACAAGGGTAGGCACAGCCTTTGGAGTGAGGATGAGCAAGTGATACTGATGAACGAAGAGTCTGGCAGTGCAAGAGCGAAAGAAATGCGCCTCACTTCGCTTGATGACGTTTCAAAAGCGCTCGATTGCCATCGAACCTGTCAACTACCGCTGCTCAGAGCTTCAGCAGTTACTTTTCCTCGCACATATGCTAAAATGTTCTAATGCTGCAGCTGAGCAATGGAGAGTGCTGCATGATCAAGACCATCTCGCGTCAAGAAGTGCTGAACATTGCCTTTGCCAGAGCTTTGCACGCTGACGGTATTGCCGTGGCACCTGAGAGCGTCATTCGCGCTGATGGACGTCGCCGTATTCCCGATGTAATCGTGCGCTACCGCGGCTTGCGCCTGATCATCGAAGGCGAGATAGACGATCAGCCTGACTTTGAAGACAAGGCATACGCTGCAGCGTGCCGTCGCCTTGACCAAGGCTTGGCGCCTATCGCCGTTGGCGTCATCTACCCGTCACGGCTGCGCGACGTGCCGTTTGAGGAGCTAACTCGTGCGTTTGTGTTTGGTCAGATGCGCTTCACTGTGATCACGCTCTCTGACCGTCAGCGACGATTTGTGCGCGGCGGCTTGAATTATCTCCGTGAGGTCTTGGAGCGCGCCTACGATCATTTGGCACGGGAAGATGAGGTCACTCGCGCAACTGAGATCATTGATGAAGCGGTAGAGCAGTTCGCGCTCGTAGTGCTGGGTCAACTCTACGCGCGGATGCCTAACGTTGCCGAAGTCCTTGAGATGCCTTATCAGCCTAAACGCAATTTGAGGCGCAGGCGGACTACGGATGAGGCTGAAATCTCAGCAAGCACAGCTAAAGATGAGGCAGCTCTAGAAGCACAGGAGCAAGTGCGCTCTGAGCGAGAGCACTACGAAGGCGTGTGTCACATTGCGGGCTTGGTGGTGATGAACGCGCTGATTTTTCACCACATTCTCTCTCAGCACGATTCAAGCGTCAAACCGTTGCACATGCTCCTTGCGGAAAGCACGCCTACCTCAGTTTTTGCAGAACACTGGGAGCATATTCTCAGGACTATCAACTACTATCCAATTTTCCACCTTGCGCGGCGCGTCCTGCTTGAGCTGCCTGCGCGCCCAGACTTTCCAGAGCTGTTCAGGCGCATGAGCAGAGCAGCTGAGCGCGTTGTAGAAATGCGCGCTGCGCTGCAGCACGATTTGATGGGTCGCGTCTACCATCGTTTGCTCTCACAGGCGAAGTATCTCGGCACGTATTACACAACCATTCCAGCAGCGATCCTTTTGCTCAAATTGGCGCTCAATCCCAAGCGCTGGGATGTGGCATGGCACGATCTGGATGTTGTCAGGCAGTTGCGCGTCGCCGACCTTGCCTGCGGCAGCGGCACGTTGCTCATGGCGGCAGCGGATGTCATTACAGGTAACCATGTGGATGCAAGCGCGCACAAAGGCGTTGCGCCGCGCCGCGCTGAGCTACAAAAGGCGCTCTCTGAGGAAATCCTCTATGGCTACGACGTGCTCGCCTCGGCTGTCCACCTGACCGCCTCTACGCTTGCTCTGCGCGCGCCAGAGCAGACTTTTGAGAAAATGAACCTGTTCGCTCTGCCGCTCGGCGGCGACGCTTTGAAGCTGGGCAGTCTGGAATTCGGCAACACTTTCCAGATCGCTCTGCAGCAAGATATGTTCGGCAGCGCTGTCCAAGTGACGGGCAGTGGCGAGAGGACAACTTATCAAGCGCCATTGCCAAAGCTGGACTTATGCGTGATGAATCCGCCGTTTGTGCGCAGCGTAGGCGGCAACTTGCTCTTTGGCAGTCTGCCTGAACATCTGCGCAGCAGGATGCAGGCACGCCTGCAGCGCATGATCCAGCAACGCAACCTAGCGGCGAACAGCTCAGCAGGTCTAGGCGCAGTCTTTGTCGCAACTGCTCATCCGTACATTAAGGAAGGCGGACGAATCGCGCTGGTCTTGCCGAAGGCATTGCTCTCAGGCGTGGCGTGGGAGAAAACGCGCCAATTGATCAACCAGCACTATCGCCTTGAGTACTTGGTAGTCAGCCATGATCCTGAGGGCTGGAATTTCTCGCACAGCACAGATTTGAGCGAGGTGCTGCTGGTGGCGCGCAAAATCACGGCTGATGAGAGCGGTTTTCCTGAAGGCGAACAACCTGACTTGTATGCCATACCGAAGCCGAAAGGCAACGGCACGCCGACGATCTTCACCATTCGGCGCAATCCGCTCGCCAAAGTCGGGTACGAAGGACTGGTGGTCATCAACTTACATCGGCGCCTTCACACAGCTATGGAGGCACTGGTTGTGTCGTGGGCAGCTACTGCCTCAGAGCCGCCGCCAAATTTGCTCAGAGATCGGGGCGCGGCGTCTATTGAGTATGGCGACGTCGAGATGGGCGAGATATTCCTAGTGCGCGATGAAGAGGCGGCGAAGAATTGGATGTTGCCGTGCGCCTTTTCTCAGAATGAGCTGACGATCAGCGCTTACAGCATGCTCAGCGGCGACCTGTGGTTACCAGATAGCCCACGTCGCACGCCGATTGCGCTGTGCGCTTTGAGCGAGCTGGGCGAGCTAGGTCCGGACAGGCGCAACGTCCACAACGCTTTTGAGATCAGCAAGCGCAAGACGTCAACACCCGCTTTCTGGGGACATGATTCCAGTGAAGTGGTCAGCATGGCACAACAGCCGAATTGCCACCTGAAGCAGCGCATAAAAGCGTTGCCTAAAAATAAAGTCATCCCAAGAGACAGACTCCTACCTTTCGCCTCGCAGCTGCTGCTCGGCGAGCGGATGTGGCTCAACACGCAGCGCCTGTTCGCTGTGCGCGTCTCGCAGCCTGTCCTTTCAAACGTCTGGTGGACGTTCAAGTTCAACAATCCGCATGAGCGCCGTGAGAAAGCTCTAACGCTTTGGCTGAACGGTTCACTGCATATTTTGATGGCGCTAGCACATCGCATAGAGACTCGCGGCGCATGGGTGCAATTCAAGAAAGGCGTGCTCGCCAACCTGCCTGTGCTGGACGTGCGCTTGTTGACCGAAGCACAGCTGGACATCCTTGTCCAAGCCTATGACAGGCTCTGTGAACAACCGCTCCGACCTTTTCCGGAGATGGAACACGATCCTGTGCGCGCCGAAATTGACAAGGCAATCAGCGAGGCGCTCGGCTTGCCCAGTCTAAGTGGCTTGCGCCTCTTGCTCGGACAAGAGCCTGTAATCAGTCTGAAACGTCTGTGAATGTCTAGTTACTAGGCATTCCAAGGGCTACCTTTGTATTGACCTGCGCGAGCGCTCATGCTATGCTTTGCAGTGGTATTACTCTCAGAAAGAGATTGTGATGAGTGCGCCGATTATTCAGAGCGATTACGATGAACTTTCCGCCATTGAACGCACTTTTGATCGCTATGCCGATGACCTGACAGCGCTACAGCGCTCGATGACGCTCTGTCTGGATCAGCTGCGGCGCGGCGGCTGGCGCGGTGAAGGCGCTCAAGCCTTCTATGATGAGATGCTAGATAGCGTCCTGCCTGCGCTCACGCGCTTGCGCTACGCTCTAGGCGAGGCTGCTTTCTGCACAAAGCGCATCAAGCATATTTTCAGCGTTGCCGAGACCGAAGGCGCTCGATTGTTCGTGTGAAATCGCATGGACTACGCTCAACTGCTGGCAATAGCTCTGAACGATATTCGTCAAGCCGACTTCACTGCGCTGCGCGCGGCGTACACGCGCACAGCGCACTACAATCCTTACCGCAGCGGCGCTACCGACGCTGGACTGATCGAACTGATGCGCGCTGAGAATTGGTCGGCGGCAGCTGCACGTTGTGAACGGCTGATCGCTGAGGACTACCTGCATGCGCCGCTGCACCTGACCATGTCCTACATCTATCAGCAGCTGGAAGACGAGGAGCGCGCGGCGTGGCATCTGGCTTTTGCGCGCGGTTTAATCGGCTCACTGCTCAGCAGCGGCGACGGACGTAGCCCAGAGACTGCTTTCAAGGTCATCACAGTGCGCGAGGAATACGAGATGCTGCGCGCTCTGAGCCTTGAGAGTCTCGGTCAGCGCCTAATTGCTGAAAATGACCGCTACTATGACGTGCTGACTGTCCGTGACGCTAACGGCGCTGAAGGCGAAATTTTCTTTGAGGTAACTGACATCATCAGGTACACGCAGGGCAACTGAACACAGCCTAGTCTTCTGACCTGACCTGTGCGATAATGCGCCGCAGCTGTGCGCGCCTGTTCTGCGCGTGGCAGCCGCTTTTGCAGCTTTTCTCAGAAAGGACTGTGTATCCTGATGATGAGTCAACCTGTTGAACGCGCCTACCGTTACATTGACGTTGTGACAGCAGCATTCGTAGCTGTGCTGCTCATCAGCAACATCGCCTCAACCAAGATCGTGGTGCTCGGCGAGCTGACTTTTGACGGCGGCACGCTTTTGTTTCCGCTCGCTTATATCTTCGGCGACATCCTGACCGAAGTCTACGGCTACAGACGCGCGCGCCGCGTGATCTGGATCGGCTTTTTCTGGATCGCGGCAATGGCGCTGACGCTCTCGCTTGTGCAGGCACTGCCACCTGATCCACAGTGGAATGTGCTGGAAGGCGTGCCGAACTGGACGCGCGACCAGAGCTTTGCCGTCATTCTCGGTCAGACGCCGCGCATCGTGATTGCTAGTCTGCTGGCGTATTTCTGCGGCGAGTTCGTTAACTCGTTCGTGCTCGCCAAGATGAAGGTCTGGACGAACGGACGCCATCTGTGGACGCGCACCATCGGCTCGACCGTTGTCGGTCAGGCAATAGACACTGGTGTCTTTGTCGTGATCGCCTTCCTGATCGCCCTGCCGATCAGCATCTTCGCGCCTGAGACCGCTTTGCCGCCTGACCTTGTAGCTGTAATCTTCCTCTCAAACTACCTGTTCAAGGTCGCTGTGGAAGTCTTGTTCACGCCGCTGACCTACTTGGTCGTCAATCGGCTGAAGCGCGCTGAAAATGAAGACTATTTTGACCGCGAGACAGACTTCAATCCGTTTCGTTTTACCGCCTGAGCCAGTCAGGCTGAGCGTGCGCCGTTCAATCATGGAGCGCGCTCAGCCCGCCAAATGGCTTGGCTTGAGCGTCTCATCCAGCTTCAGCGTACCGCTCACATAGAGCGCGTGCCAGATGTGAAAGACCAGCAGCGCCCAGATTGCCCACATTTCGTAGCGCTGTCCGCTTTGATGTGCCGCGATGATCTCTTGGACTGCCTCTGGCTTGAACAAACCGACTTCTGCCACATGCTCAGGCGAGAGATAGCGCTCTACCAGTGGACGTAAAGCGCCGCGCAGCCACTTGGAGACGGGCGAAAAAAAGCCCCACTTCGGGCGCTTCAAAACAGCCTCAGGCAGTAGGTCGCGCACAGCGTCGCGCAGGACGATCTTGGTGCGCCGTACGCTGAGTTTGTAGCTGAGCGGCAGGCTCAGAGCAAGCTCTGCCAGTGGATGATCTTGAAACGGCGAGCGCGTCTCCACGCTCATCGCCATGCTCATCTTGTCAAGGCGCATGTCAATGTGCTCAGCTACGTTCAGGTTGAGGTCAGCGTAAGGAATGCGCGTTGTGAAGTAGCGCGTGCGCGGCGTCATCAGCCATGGCTCAACAACGGACGCGATCATTTGCAGATGCACCTGTGCTGTGTTTGCGTCGGCATTTTGCAGCCAGCTGCTGTAGCGCTGCGGCGCTGTGAGCTGTATCCACGTCAAGTAGCGCGCCAACGGCTCCGTGATCACGGCACGCTCAGCCAAGTGCCGCAGCATTTGGAAGCGCTCAGGCAGGCGCCGAAAGAGCGGATTCAACAGCGCGTTCCGTAGCAGCGCAGGCACTTTCAGATACTGCGCGAGGCGATAATCAGAGCGATAGTAGTCATAGCCGAAGAACAGCTCATCGCTCGCCTCGCCGTTCAGCAGGACAGGCACGCCGCGTTGGCGCGCTAGAGCAGCGACATAGGCGACTTGGACAACGGTCGGTTGCGGCATTGGTTCATCCATGCCGTAAACCAAATGTGGCAACAGCCATGCCAAGCGCTCATCTTGCACGATTCGGATGACGTGATGCTGCACGCCGAAATGCTTCGCCACTAGCTCAGCGTAGCGCACGTCTACATTGAACTTGAGGTCTTCTTTGCTGCCCTGCGGATAGTCGTAGCCGACTGTAAAGGTCTGGAGCTGAGCGCCGAGCGTGCGCGCCGCCAGCGCAACTGTTGTGCTTGAGTCCACGCCGCCACTTAGAAAAATGCCAACTGGCACATCGCTGATCAGGCAGTTCTCAACGGCTACTTCCAATGCCTTGCGCACGCGCTGGACTGCCTCTGGATAAGGCATTGGATGCTGTTCATCAGGCTCAGCTGGCGCGCGCCAATAGCGTTCTTTACGCACGCCTTCTGGTGTGACCAGCAAGTACTCGCCTGCGCCTAGCTTGTGGATATCTGCGAAAGGCGTGAGCGGCGGCGGCGCATAGCCGAGCGTCATGTAGCACAGCAGCGCCTGCTGATCGAGACGGCGCGTCGCCTTCGGACTGCGCAGCAGCGCTTTGAGCTCAGAGGCAAAGTAGAAATCGCCGTCCCATTGCGCATAGTAGAGCGGCTTTTCGCCGAGCCGATCTCTGGCGAGGAAGAGCTGCTCGCCATCCCAGATGGCGAAAGCAAACATGCCGCGCAGCCGCTCCAGCAGCTTGACTCCCCACGCTTCATAGCCGTGTACGAGCACCTCAGTATCAGTGCGTGTAGCAAAACGATGTCCACAGGCTTCCAGCTCAGCGCGCAGAGCGCGATGATTGTAGATTTCGCCGTTAAAAACGACCGCTACTCGACGGTCTTCGTTGAAAATGACGCCTGGCGGCGCGCTCAAGTCAATAATAGCTAAGCGCGTGGCGCCGAAGGCGAGCTTATAGTCATGATAGATGCTCGATCCATCTGGTCCGCGATGCCTGAGCAACTCGCCCATGGCTTCTACTAGCCTGACATCAGCACCCTTACTGCTTAGATGTCCATAAATACCGCACATAAAAGTGTGTCACCTTGTGCCAAGACAGGCGCAAACTAAACTGCTCGCCACATTATAGCGCTGCTAGGATTGACGAAAAAGTATGTGACTGATTATTCAAGGCTGTGCAATTGCTGTTGATGGCTGAACTCAAAGCAAGCTCAGCCACAGCACGCCGAATAGGATGCTCAGGATTGTGATCGGCACGCCTGCCCGCAGATACGCCATGAAGCTCAAGCGCACGCCCATGCGCGCCGCAATGCCTGCCACGATCAAGTTCGCCACTGAGCCAAGCAGCGTGAAGTTGCCCGCTAATGTGGACGCCATCGCCAAAGTCAACCACGCTTGCTCAGGATTAGGAAACTGTGCCATCTCTGGACGCAATAACAGCACAGCCGGCACATTTGAGACAAGGTTGCTCAAGATAGCTGTCACCAAGCTCAGCTGTGCAATGCCGCCGCGCAAAATCGGCGCCGTCGCCTCAAAAATTGCCGCGCTGATGCCTGTCACCTCAATGGCGTGCGTCACGATGAACAAGCCGCCAAAAAAAGCTAACAGTTCCCAGTCCAGTGAAAGCAACTTGTGTGGACGCAAGCGCGAGATCAGCAGCAAGCCTGCTGCGACGAATGCCGAAGGCGCAATCGGCAAGCCAACCAAGAAAGCGATCATTAGTCCGAGCAGCACGATCAAGCAGCGCGTCAACAGCGGCTGATAAGTGCGCACAGGCGGCATCTCGGCGACCTGTAACTTGCCGCGAAACTCTGCGCGATACAGCGCTACGATCACCAGCCAGATGATCGCCATGCCGACTAGCGCCACAGGCGCGAGATTGAGCAAAAAGGTCAAATATGGAATGCCGCTAGACTGTCCGATGATTAAATTTTGAGGATTGCCAGTGATGGTCGCCACTGAGCCGACATTAGTCGCCGCTGCTAGACCGATCAAGTATGGAATCGGGTCACGTTTCAAGCGCTGTGTCAGCTCAGTGACGAACGGCGTCAGCATCAGGCAGATTGTGTCGTTCAAAAACAGCGCTGAAAGCACGCCCGCGGCAAAGACGATCAGCGCGAGCAACGCTTGCGGCGTCCGTGCCAAGCGCAGTACAGCCGAGCCAACTAGCCCAAAAAAACCTGCCATGCGCAGGTTGATGTTGACGACCATCATGCTGAAAAGCAACATCAGCGTGCCGAGGTCAAGCGCAGCGTATGCCTCTTCCTCGCTGATGGCGCCGAGCGCGATCAAGGCGGCAGCGCCTGCCAGAGCAATAGTAGCACGGTTCATGCGCAGGCGCGGCAACTGTCCGATTGCCACGCCGATATAGGTCAGCAAAATGACGAGAACAGTGAGCGGAGCGGCGATTCCTTGCGGCATAGGTATCAGGTTGTCCTCAAAAGTGCTGCGAAATCAGGCTAAGCCTGCGCGTCTGCGCGCCTCGCGGTAGTCTTCAGGCGTGTCAATATCGCGCAGGATGCTATCAGTGTCCACGTTGACATAAAAAGTTTGGTGCGCATTGGCGTTGATCACGTCGCGCGGCGCAGCGCCGTATGGCAGGTCAAGGATTGACTGCCACAGGCTGCGATCAAGCAGAATCGGATGTCCGCGCCTGCCTTTGTAGCTCGGCGCGATGATTTTACCGCGTCCTTCGGCATATGCCTGCATCAACTGTCCAATAATTCGTCCATCTACCTGCGGCTGGTCGCCCAGCACGACGAGGCACGCCGCCATGCTCTCATCTAGCGCGCGCAAGCCTGTCTGCAGCGAGGAGAGCATGTCGCCTGTTCGGTAGTCAGCGTTGTGCGCAAAGCGGACAGGCTCATCAGCTAATGCGGCGCGCACGCGCTCTGCTACGTGACCCGTCACAACGACAATGTCGTCAAGGCGCAGTCGCTTGAGCCGCTCAGCAATAACGCGGATGATCGGCTTGTTGCCGTCCCATGGCAGCAAGACCTTTGACGTCTCAGGCTGATTCATGCGCCGTGAAAGTCCGCCTGCTAAGACGACTGCTGCCACGCGCCGCTGCACCTCGTAGATCGGCTCAGCCGACTGCACAGCGCCGCACAGCACAGCGCTCAAGCGCGGCTCGCGCAGCGCCAAGCGTCCGATCAGGCGTGCCAAGTTGCGCCCTAAGCCGCTCTCTGGCACTTTGTTGATCAGCGCGGCAATGCGCGCGCGCTCTGGAATGCCTTTTAAGCCAAGCGTCGGATTGCGCAGCACAGAGGCGACCCACATCCAGCGCACGCGCTCGCCGTATGGATAGCCGTATTCTGCGATCATCGCCTGCGGATTGTAGACGTGATCGTCGTCCAAAGGCTGACCGACGCAGTCAATGCCGACGACAGGCACTGCCAAAGTTGTGGAAGACGGCACAACAGGCTCGTGTGCGTATGGCGCCTTGAACGGCAAGCGGCGCGCGCCGTCTGCCTCAACCAAAATTGCGTCTGAGTCCACGCCGTCAATCAAGGCGTCTACCATCTCAGGCGCAATGCCGATCACTTTCTCAATGCCGCCGCTGCTGATCACTGTGTGATACAAGAACGTGAAGCCGTGTTGATTGAGCGCCCGCGAGAGCGCCTCTGGACGCGGATTTGTGCCGCTGACATCGGTAGCTACTGCGCTCGGCACATGGACGAGTTCATCAGCGGCGATGCGCGTCGTCGTCGTGGCGAGCACGCGCCAGCCTTCAGCCGCTAGTTCGTGACCAAGCCGAAAGAGCGCCGACGTCTTGCCGCCGGCGCCGATAAAAGCCACCACCTCGCCACGCCGAACGTTGAGTGCCTCTCGCAGCTGCATAAGCGCTTACCTTCGTCCAAGCAGCAGACGGACAATCTCAAAGCCGACGATCACGATCAGCAGCGGCACAGGCAGCCACAGCACATATGCCCAATTGATCGGCTCTGGAAAAGCTAAGCCGACATCTGTGAAGCGGACGAACTCTGGCAAGCTGACTGAGAAGCCGCTCGCCGTGCTGATCTGAGCAGGTAAGAGCAGCAAGTATGCCGCTACTGCGATGATAAGCACAATTAGCCGTCCTAGTGCGTAAAGAATGGCTCTGCGCATTTATGTCTTCACCTGCTTAGCATTGTACAAAATGGCACGGATCAACGGCACGCTCAGCACTGCCTCAAGCGCGCCGCCACCGACCGCTAGAGACTTGTCTGAGATGGTGAAGCAATGCTCACGGCGACCGCGCGGATCGAGATCGCCGATCTTCATGCCTGTTTCAACAGGCGTATCGTCGTCAATCAAGCCGCGCAGCACGCCGTCAAACGGCGCGTAGATCGGCGTCTCGCCAATCCGCGCGATCAGCTGTCCTTCGCGCAGCACGCGCCCGATAACTGTCGCGCGTCTCATCAAGCCGCTGCACGGCGCGCGCAGGACGCGCTCTGCCTGCTTGCCGTTCAGGTTAGCAGGCAGACCTGTGTCAGGTTCAGCGCTGCCGCGCCAATACACTCGCCCTAGATGATGTCCGCGATTGGTCTCGATCACAGCGTGGCAATCTTCGCCTGCCACAAAGCCCGGACCGAGCGCGATGACCAGTGGCGCTTGGTCAATGTAGGTATCGAGGCGCGCCTTCGCCACGCGCCCGTCAATGATCACAGCTGGCTCTAGCGCGGCAATGGACGCGCCCTCAGGATCGATTAGGACCGGGATTACGCCTGAGGCAAGCATGGCATATAGTTCAGAAAGGTTGTCCAGTGACGCGCGCCGCGCCACAATGCCTTCGATAATTACAGCGCCGTAGACAGCCGCCATGCCATAGCTGACCGTTATGCGGACCGCCAAAGGCTTTGCCAGTTCTGTGATCACGACTGGTAAGCCTGCCTTGCGCAGCCGATAAGCGACGCCTGAGGCAAGGTCGCCGCCGCCACGCAGCAGAATCAGCGGATTAGCGCGCACCGTCTGCTACTCCTGCTGCTGCTAAGCCTAAGTAGACACGATCAGGTGTCATCGGCAAGCTATCGAACCAGACGCCTGTGGCGTCACGGATTGCTGCGGCGATGGCAGGCGCCACAGGCAGATACGGCATCTCCGCCATGCCGCGCGCGCCCCAAGGTCCTATTGGATCGGCGTACTCTAGGATGACCGTCTCTACCTTGTGTGGCACGTCGCCCACAGTCGGAATCAAGTAGGTTGAGAGGTACGGATTTTTGATGACGCCGTTTTCGACCACCAAATGTTCATACAGCACATAGCCGACCGCTTGCACCACAGCGCCTTCGACCTGTCCGCGCACGAGCTCAGGATTGACCGCGCGCCCGACATCGCTGGCAGAGACAACGCGCAACACTGTCACTTGCCCGGTCTCCGTGTCCACCTCAACCTCAAAGGCTTGCGCCACATAGCCGTAGGCGAAGTTCGGCTCAGCGCGCCCAGTCTCTGGATCGTAAGGCGTGGTGGCAGGCGGACGGTACTTGAATGTGCCAATGGCAGGACGCTCCTCATTACGCCATGCTTGGAGCGCGAGCTCTGCGGCGCCGCGCACAGCGTTGCCCGCCATGAACGTGATCCGCGAGGCTGATGAACTGCCCGCGTCATCGGTTTGCGCTGTATCGTGCGTGATCAACGTCACTTTGTGCAGCGGCACGCCGACTGCCTCCGCTGCCATCTGCGCAATGACTGTGTGTGCGCCCTGCCCGACCTCTGCACTCGCTTGCCGCACGATCACGCGCTCAATTTCGGCGTCGCCGTGCAGCTCAATCGTTGCCCAAGCGCGCTCTGGAAAGCCAAAGCTGAAGCCAATGTTCTTGAAACCACACGCAAAGCCGACTCCACGCCGCTTGTGCCGCTCAGCAGGCTGTGCGATTGGCTTGCGCCGCCAGCCTGTCGGCGTCTCTTCCCAGTAGCCGCTGCGTCGTGCGCACTCTGCCACTACGCGATCAATGGTCACGCCGCGCGGCAACGGCGTGCCAACTGAGAGCAGATCGCCTTCGCGCAGGATGTTGCGCAGCCGAAGCTCGACCGGATCCATGCCGAGCGCCTCTGCCAGCTTGTTCATCTGCCCTTCAGCGGCAAAAATTGCCTGCGGACCGCCAAAGCCGCGGAAGGCGCCTGCTGGGATGTTGTTAGTGAAGACGCCGTACGTATCAAGGCGAATATTCGGGATGCAGTACGGACCGGTCGCCAACAGATTGGCGTTGCCCATGACCTTGCTGGTCGTGTAGGCGTAGGCGCCGCCGTCACCAATCACGGTTGACTCGACCGCCACCACTTTGCCTTCGCGCGTGGCGCCCCACTTGGCATAGATTTTGATCGGATGCCGCTTGTGGTGCGCCAAGATTGACTCCTCGCGGCTCCAGATGATCTTGACAGGTCGCCTGAGCTTCCATGCCGCCAATGCCAAGACGATCTGCACGGACATATCCTCGCGTCCGCCGAAAGCGCCGCCAATGGCAGGGTAGATCACGCGCACTTGATCGAGCGGCAAGTTCAAAGCATGCGCGATTTGCTTCTGATCCTCGTGCGCCCACTGCCCTGCCACAATGACTGTGACACGCCCTTGATCGTCAATGTAGCCCAGACCTGCCTCTGGCTGCAGGTAGGCATGTTCCTGCCAGCTCGTGGTGTAGACGCCTTCCACTACGACCTCTGCCTGCGCCCAGCCTTGCGCCATGTCGCCCTTGCGGATTTTGTAGTGGCACAAGATGTTGCGCGGATACTTCTCATGCAGCTGCGGCGCGCCTTCTGCCATTGCCGCCTCAGGATCGGTCACAATGGGCAGGTCTTCATAGGTGACCTTAATCAGATCGCGCGCCTTTGCAGCAATTTCCTCAGTCTCTGCCACTACAACCGCTACACAGTCAGCAAGGCAACGCACGATGTCAGCGCCTGCTTTTGTGCTACCGACGCCACAAATGACAGGCTGATCGTAAATGATCAAACCATATTCGTTACATGGCACGTCCGCAGCCGTGAAAATAGCGACCACGCCATCAAGCGCCGCTGCTTCACTGGTATCCACGCTCAGGATGCGCGCATGGACGCGATCTGAGTAGCGGATTTTCATCCACAGCTGTCCGTCCATGTCAATGTCGCCTGGATAAGGCGTCTCACCAGTGACCTTGCCGAGCGCGTCCAAACGGTGGACAGACTGCCCAACGATCACAGTCTTGGCGTGTTCGATTGGATAGGCAGGCGTCTGATCGGACATGCTCAACTACCTCTCCTGCGAGCTACCAGTTTTGCAGGTCGCGCGAGATGGTCGTCTTAGGCGGCAGCTTGCGCTTGTTCTCGATATCGCGCCTGCTCGGTCCGGCAATGATCGCCACGAGCGCGTAAGCAACGCCCATCATGGCAAGCCACAGCAAGCCGCCGACGATCAGCAAGCCCTGCGGCTTGATGAACAGCTCTTTAGCGCCGTTAGCGGCGACCGTCTCGATGACATAGACCATGCGCAGCTGCTGCACCTCTGGGATGATCAGCTGCGCCAAGAAGTAGGACGCTACGCCGAAGCCAATGGCGAGGATCAAGCCGAAAACAGGCGCTAACGGATTGCGCGACTTTTTTGGTTCTTCTCGGACAACGCTCGTTCTTTCCTTAGGCATAGCTCAGTTCCCTCCACTGACTAACAGACGGAAAAAGTAGGTTGCAAAGCCTTCTGACCAAGTGACCTCTACACCTAGAATGTATGTGCCTGCCTGGATAGGCAAAATGTACACAGGAATCGGGCTGAGTGACAAGCCCTGCGAGCCAAGCAGCGTCACACCATCTGCCTCAAACAAATTCACCACAACGGTCGCTGGCTGCAAGCTGAACTGTAGCTGTGCAATGCTACCTGCGGCGCCGACTACTCGCGTGATGGGCGCATCAAGCGGCGTGCTGAGGCAGCGCTGACCGCCTGGCGTGTTCAAGCAGCCGACCAGCGCGATTGGCGCGAAGGCTACGTCGCCGATGACAATTTGCACGTTCGGGAAGCCGAGCTCGCTCAGCGGCGGCAGCGTAGCTGTGGGCAACAGCGCTACAGGCGTCGGACTGGGCAGCGACGGTAACGTAGCGACTGGCTCTGGTGTGGCGATGCTGAGCGTCGCTGTCAGTGTTGGACTGAGCAAAGGCGCTACAGTGGCGGTCGGCGCAAGTGTGACAATGCCGAGCGTCGGAGTTGGCGTTGGACTAATCTGCAGACTCGGCGTCTCAGGCAGAACAGGTGTCTCAGGCGCAAGCGTAACAATGCCGAGCGTCGGGGTTGGCGTCACTACGAAGACAGGTGAGGTTTCAGGGGGCGGCGTTGCTGTTATGACGCGGCGCGGCGTGTTCGTTGCGGTTGGCGTCGGCGTGTTGGTGAAGGTCGGTGTGCGTGTAGGCGTACTCGTTGCGGTTGGCGTCGGCGTATTGGTGAAGGTCGGCGTACTCGTCGGCGTCGGCGTGTTTGTTGGACGCGGCAGCACTTGCAAGGCAAAGGCGTAGCTGACAAAAAACTCGCCTTGACCGCGATCATCAGGGTAAATGGCTGTGACCAGCACGCGCTGCCGATTGCGGCTGAGATTTTCCAGTGTCAGGACGCCATTGGTGGCAAGCAGGTCACGAGTCGGCGGATCAGCGTTCGGCGGCGCTGCGTCAATAAAAGCGATGCTGAATGCTTGTGGTGCAGGCTGCGCAGGGCTGATCACGAAAGTGATCACTTTGTCTTCGCGCGCGCCGATGAGAGCAGTCGGCTGTGGATCGTCCACAAAAGTGCAGAGCGGCGTGTTATCAGGCTTAGGGTAGCATGCTGAGCCTGCTGTGCCGTCAAACAACACGCCTTCGTACTGCGCACGGATCACCGGCGGCTGTGGCGGACGATTACTCTGAGCAAAGATTGGCACAAGGACGACTGCCAAGATCAAAAGACTGCCAAGCCATAAAAGTTGATGAGCGCGTGGCTTCATAAGGTCTCTTCCTCTGCTTAGACGACTGCACAAAAGCAGCGGCAGGTACGCCTGAACACTTCCGCCTGCTTTTGATGGCGATTGTAGAATGAATCGGCGAATCGCGCTATGCTCTATGGCATAAATCGCTGAAGTCAAAACAAGTCGGAGCAATCGCTGTGAGCGTACAGACGCAACATGCCTTGATAGACTTTTACCACGCGCGCTTGAGTGCCATCGTCAACTTGGTCAGCGACCTAGCCAATTTTGAGACGCCAACAACTGATAAAGCCGCTGTAGACGCGCTCGGCGCCTTCGTCCGCCAAAAAGTCGAGGCGCTCGGCGCACAGGTCACTGTTTTTCCGCGCCAAGCCGTCGGCGACATCCTCCTAGCCAAATGGAACGCGCAGGCGTCAGGCAAACCGATTGTCTTTTTCATGCATCTCGACACAGTCTGGCAACTTGGCACACTGGCACAGCGACCTGTGCATGTGGAAGGCGACCGTTTGATCGGTCCTGGCACATGGGACATGAAAGCGAGCATCGGCGTGGTGCTGAGCGTGCTGGCAGGCTTGCAAGAGCGCGGCGCATTTCCGAATCGTCCAATTTGGGCGCTCTTCACCACTGATGAAGAGACAGGCAGTCTGCACAGCTGGGAAATTATTGAAGAAGTAGCGCGTCAAGCAGGCTTGTGCCTGGTCATGGAATTCGCAGCGACCAATGGCGGCATCAAGACGTGGCGCAAAGGCATCGCTAACTATCAGGTCAGCGTGATAGGCAAAGCATCACACGCAGGCAACGCGCCTGAGAAAGGCGTCAATGCAGTAGTGGAGCTGGCACATCAGATTTTGCGCATCACAGAGCTGAATCGGCTCGATCTCGGCACTTCGGTCTCTGTGACCGTGATACAAGGCGGCACAGCGACAAACGTCATCCCAGAGCGCGCTGTGGCGCAGGTAGACGTGCGCTTTAAGACTCAGGCAGAGGCAGAGCGCGTCCATCAGGCGCTGGTGAGCCTGACACCTGTCCTGAATGGCGCTAGAGTCGAGGTGACTCAGCGCGGTCAACGTCCGCCAATGGAGCGCGACGCCACGATGATCCGCAGCTATGAGCAGCTGAAAGCAATTGTGGCAGAGCTGGGGATGGAGTTGCCTGAGGAAGGTAGCGGCGGCGGTAGCGACGGCAACATCACAGCGGCGCTGGGCATTCCAACATTAGACGGTCTTGGTCCGTTAGGCGAAGGCGCACATGCTGCGCACGAGCAAGTGTTGATCAGCAGCATTCCTGCGCGCGCCGCCATGCTGGACGCGCTGCTGCGCCAATGGCGCTTTGAGGAGTGAACGACGTGGAGCGAAATATGCACGATGAGCAGCGGATAGACTTGAGCGCATGGTGGTGGATGGCGCCGCTCGGCTTGACGATCATCGGCTTTGGTCTCAGCCTGACAGGGCAAGCGATCATCGCTAAGAGCAAAGGCAAGTCATTCTGGCATTGGTTCGGGCTTGGCACGCTTGGCTTGACTGTCTTGAACAGCGGCGTTTCAATCTTCGGCGACGCTGTGAAGCGCCGCACTCTGTTAGCGTTGAGAGCGCGCCAGACCACAACGCTCTGAGACGAGTGAGGGACACACAAAGCGTCCCTCACTGCTCTTGCAACGCGCTGTTAACGCACTTGGGCAGGACGCGGGGCAAGGCGCACAGTCACCTTGATCTTCTCGCCATTGCGCAAGATGGTCAGCGTGACTTCGTCGCCCGGCTTAGTGCGCGTGAACAAGTAGCCCAGCAAATCCTCAAAGACTCTGATCTTCATGCCGTCAATTTCAGTGATGATGTCGCCGCCGACTGGCACAGGCTCGCCGTCAATGCTCAGCTCGCGCGTGGCGCCGCGAATGCCTGCAGCAGCTGCTGGTCCGCCTGCCACCACGCTGCTGACCAGCACGCCTGTTGTGCGCATGTCTAGACCGAGCGCCTCAGCGATGTTCGAGGTCAAGGTTGTGCCTGTGATACCGAGATAGGAATGCTCAACTCTACCATTGGCGATCAGCTGGTCAGCCATCAGACGTACAATGTTGCTCGGCACAGCAAAGCCGATGCCTGCTGACTGCTCCACGTTGCTGCGAATGGCAGTGTTGACGCCGATCACCTCGCCACGATAGTTGAAGAGCGGACCACCACTGTTGCCCGGATTAATAGCTGCATCGGTCTGGATAATCTGTGGAATGCTGAACTGCTGCTGGCGCAGTGAACGTCCAACAGCGCTGACAATGCCGAGCGTCATCGTGTTGTTCAGACCGAACGGATTGCCAATCGCAATGGCGCGCTCACCGACGCGCACCTGGTCTGAGTCAGCCAGTGGCAACGGCTGCAGGTAGGAAATTTGAGCAGGATCGACTCTCACAACGGCAATGTCAGCATCTGGCGCCGTGCCGACAATGCGCGCAGGCAGGCGCAATCCATCAGCGAAGATGACTGTGATGCGATCTGCCGACTCGACCACGTGGTTATTGGTCACAATGTGACCGTTGCGGTCGTAGAGGAAACCAGAGCCTTGTGCAATGCGATAGCGCGGCTCAACAGGCAGGCTCGGATCAATGAACGGCATGATGCTGCGCAGCGATATGTTGGCAGGGATGCGCACCTCAAGCGCCACGACCGACGCATTAACTTGCTCGTAGATGCGCTGCAGCAGCGCTGTCTCGCTATCCACAAAATCCTGCCCTTGCACACGGACAGGTGCACCAGAGAGCAGACTGCCCAAGGCTATGCCGATGATCAAGGTGATGGCGATCAGCGCCGAGAACGCCGTGCGGCTCAGACGAACCATAGTCTCACAACTCGCTTTCTTTCAGCTTGTATCTAGTCTTATGCTAAAGCCTAGCACAAACGGATCGGAAAGGCGTTAGAAGCGTCTGAGAAAGTTATATGTGAGCGCAGGGTCTCAGCCATTTGCTTCTATGCTCAAGGCAGCTCAGGCAGGACTGCCAACTTGATGACTTCGCTGCGCGCCATGCGATTCAAGCCGTCTTCGACCTCGCGCAATGGAATCGTCCCGCTGATCATCGGCTTGACGTTCACCTGACCGCTGATCAGCATCTGTAGCGCTTGCTCAACAGTGCGCGGCGTATGATGAAAGACGCCTTTGAGCGTGATCTCGTCGTAGTGCAAGTGCGTCGCGTCAAAGCTGACCTGTGTGCCGCTCGGCAAGCCGCTGAACAGCACAACCGTTGCTGCTGGACGCGCCATTTGTGCCGCCATTTGCCATGTCTCAGCGCTGCCAGCTGCTTCAATCACCACGTCAGCGCCGCGTCCTTCGGTCAGCGCCTTGACAGCAGCGACAGCGTCAGTGTCCAGTGTGCTGATCGTCTCATCAGCGCCGAGCTGCTTTGCCACTTCAAGGCGACCGTGCGCGCGTCCAATGGCGATGACTCGTGAGGCGCCGATTGCCTTTGCCAGCTGAATTTGCATCAGTCCTTGTGCGCCGCTGCCGATGATCGCCACAGTGTCACCTAAAGCGATCTCAGCATAATTGATACACAGCACAGCGCACGCCAATGGCTCGATAAAGGCTGCTTCAGCAAAGCTCAAATGATCAGGAATCTTGTGCATGTTGACGCTGACAATGTGCGCAGGCACGCGCAGATACTCTGCGTAAGTTCCCCAGTTAAAGCGCGACTCAAGCTGTAGGCATAGTTGCGGCTTACTGCGCCGACAATAATAGCAGGCGCTGCACGGCGCTGAGTTCGCCGCTGTGACGCGGTCGCCTTCCTTGAATTTCGTGACGCCTTCGCCAACAGCAACCACTGTGCCTGCCCATTCGTGTCCGAAAGGCATAGGCGGCTTGAAGAGCTTGTGTCCGCGCTTGTACGCCTTCAGATCAGTGCCACAAGTCGTTGCGGCGCCGACCTTGACCACAACTTCGCCTGCTGCAGGCTGCGGAATCGGCACCTCGCGCAGCTCCAGCTGACCTGCGCCTAAGAAAAACACGCCTTGCATCGTTTGAGCCATAGGAGTCGTCTTCTGTGAACAATTGTGAAATGCGCGCACAGTTTACCATTGAGCGCGTCCGCAAGGCAAACGTTGTGAGGTCAGCGTAGCAGCTGACCTCACACAATGCGCCTTCAGGGACTGTCTGCTCAGGCAGGCGTGAGATGCTTGTTCAGCTCAGCTTCTAGCTTATCACGAGTGCGGTAGCCGACGATGTAATGCACAGCGGCGCCATCTTTGAACAAGACAAGCGTTGGAATGCCTTGAATGTTGTATGCCTCAGTAGTGCGCGGATTAGAGTCAATGTCCAGCTTGGCGACGCGCAGCCGACCTTCATAGCGCGCCGCGACTTCTTCCACAATTGGCGCGATCATCTTGCAAGGCTGGCACCAATCTGCCCAAAAGTCCACTAGGACAGGCGTCGAGCTGTTCAGCACCTCAGTCTGAAAGCTGGCATCAGTCACGTCAAAGGTGTGCTTTCCCATTTTTGAGCATCCTCTGTTGGTCAATTCTGCGCTACAATTGTAGCACATCCGAGCGTGTGTTTAGAGTTGGAATATGGCGGACGTAACGTTAGATGCAGCAGGACTGCCTGAGCTTACTGAGCGCCAAGAGAAAATTTTGGCGCTGATCATCCGTGAGTACACGAATAAGCCTGAGCCTGTCGGCAGCAAGTTCCTAGCCGAGACACACCTTTCAAACCTGAGCAGCGCGACCATTCGCAACGAGATGGCGCGCCTTGAGGAACTCGGCTTGCTCGCAGCGCCGCATACCTCAGCTGGACGCGTGCCAACTGAAGTCGGCTACCGCTATTTTGTGCGCCGCCTGCTCTCGGATGAACTTCTGCCTGATGAAAAGCAGGCAATTGACTCAGCTTTTGCGCCTGTTGCCAACGATCTAGAGAGCGGCTTGCGCCTTGCGGCGACTCTGATAGCGCGCAACGCTCAAGGTGCTGCACTAGTGACGTCGCCGCGTGCTGTGAGCAGCCAGTACAAGCACTTGGCGCTGCTCTCCACGCAAGGGCGCGTCGTGATGATGGTCTTGGTGCTGCATGGCGGCGAGGTGCGCCAGCAAATGCTCACTCTGGCAGAGCCGCCTAGCCAAGAGCTGCTCAGTGCGATTGCTAATCAGCTCAACGCCTTGTGCGAAGGACTGAATGCTGAACAGGTGCGCAGCCGCGCCAAGCAAGTGGAAAACGAGCTCGCTCGTGAAATCATCGAGGTCATTGCTGACGTGATGGATGAGGCAGATCATGCGCCTGTGCGCTTTGCTTACCGTGAAGGCGTGAGCGAAGTCCTGACCTTGTTCACTGAGAGCGCAGGCGCGCAGCAGGCTATTCGCGCCATTGAAGAGCCGCAGGTGCTGCAGGACATCGTAGCTGAGTTACCTGATCAAGCTATCGGACAGGTGCGCGTGATCATCGGCGGCGATGGACGCTGGCATGACATTCAGCATCTGGGCATGGTCATCAGCCGCTACGGCGTGCCAAAGCAGACCACAGGCGCGCTTCTGGTCTTGGGACCGACGCGCATGCGCTACGGACGCGCTGTGGCGACCGTGCGCCATGTGGCAGGCTTGATCAGCGGCATGTTGCTGACCATCTACGGCTTTGAGTATCCTGCTTCAGAGCGCACGTCTAGCGGTCAAGGCGAGGATTGAGCGAAAAGTAGCGCGCAATGTTTTGAAAGTCGTCACGCAAGTAAAAACAGCGCGGATCGTAATGATCCGCGCTGTGCTTTTCAGGCTCAGTCTACCACTTCGCCTTCGACTACGTCTTCCTTGCGGCGACCATCTGGCTCTTGGCTGCCTGTGCCGCCGACATTCGGCTGACCGTACATGCTGGCGCCAATCTGCTGGATGCTGCGCTGCAGTTCATCAATAGCGCTGCGAATCTGACCTTGATCGCGGCTCTCGCGCGCCTTCTTGAGCGCCTCAATCTGCTTCTCAATGCTGGACTTGAGCGTGCTATCAATCTTGGCGCCGTAGTCGCGCAGCGCTTTCTCCGCGCCGTAGATCGTGCTATCTGCCAAGTTGTTCAGCTCAATCTCTTGCTTACGGCGCTCATCCGCAGCGCGATTGCGCTCAGCTTCCTTGATCATGCGCTCGATCTCAGCCTCGGTCAAGCCGCTAGACGCCGTAATCGTGATGTGCTGCGAACGACCTGTTGCTTTGTCCACAGCCGAGACGTTCAGGATGCCGTTGGCGTCAATGTCAAAAGTGACCTCGATCTGCGGAACGCCGCGCGGTGCCGGCGGAATGCCGTCTAGGATGAAGCGACCGAGCGACTTATTGTCAGCAGCCATTGGACGCTCGCCCTGCACGACGTGAATCTCGACCTGAGTCTGGTTATCGGACGCCGTTGAGAAGACCTGCGACTTGCGCACAGGGATGGTCGTGTTGCGCTCGATCAATGGCGTCGCCACGCCACCAAGCGTCTCGATGCTGAGCGTGAGCGGCGTTACGTCCAGCAGCAGTACGTCTTTCACCTCACCGCTCAGGACGCCTGCCTGAATCGCTGCGCCAATAGCGACTACCTCATCAGGATTGACGCTCTTGTTCGGCTCCTTGCCGAAGAGTTTCCTGACTGCCTCTTGGATAGCAGGCATACGAGTCATGCCGCCAACCAGCACCACTTCGTCCACATCGCTCGCCTTGATGCCGGCGTCTTCCAGAGCGCGGCGCACAGGCTCAAGGCTGCGTTCAATCAGGTCAGCTGTCAGTTGCTCCAACTTGGCGCGCGAGAGCTGCATGACCAAGTGTTTCGGACCGGTAGCGTCCGCTGTGATAAACGGCAGGTTGATCTCTGCCTGCAAAGTCTGTGAGAGCTCTTTCTTGGCGTTCTCAGCCGCTTCTTTCAGCCGTTGCAGCGCCTGACGATCTGTGCGCAGGTCAATGCCGTGCTCGCGCTTGAACTCATCGGCGATCCAGTTGATGATGCGATTGTCGAAGTCGTCGCCGCCGAGATACGTATCGCCATTGGTCGCCTTGACCTCAAAGACGCCGTCGCCCACGTCAAGGATTGAGATGTCGAAGGTGCCGCCGCCCATGTCGTAGACGGCAATAGTCTCATCGCCTTTCTTGTCCAAGCCGTAGGCAAGCGCTGAAGCCGTTGGCTCGTTGATGATGCGCAGCACTTCCAAGCCTGCGATCCTGCCTGCGTCCTTCGTGGCATTGCGCTGACTATCGTTGAAATAAGCAGGCACTGTGATGACAGCTTGATTCACGTCTGTGCCAAGAAATGCCTCAGCATCTGCCTTCAGCTTACTCAGGATCATTGCGCTGATCTCTGGTGGACTGTACTCCTTGCCGCCCATGATCACGCGCACGTCGCCGTTCGGCGCCTCTGTGACCTTGTAGGGGACGATCTTCATGGCGCGCTGCACTTCAGGATCGTTGAATTTGCGTCCCATGAAGCGCTTGATCGAGAAAATCGTGTTCTCAGGGTTAATCACAGCCTGACGGCGCGCCGCATGACCGACTAAGCGCTCACCTGTCTTTGGATTGACGGCGACCACTGAAGGCAACAAGCGGCTACCTTCGCTGGTCGGAATCACAGTCGGCTGACCGCCTTCCATGACCGCCATAACCGAGTTTGTCGTGCCTAAGTCAATACCAATTACCTTTGCCATAGGTTCTGTGTCTCCTCACCTGTGTGAATGTGTTCTTCAAATTTGCGCGGCGAGGATCGCCTCGCCATTTGCCTTGAATTACTCCGCTACGCGCACCAACGCCGGACGGATGACGCGCTCGCCGTAGAGATAGCCTTTTTGCAGGACAGCGCTAACGTGCCCACTAGCGACGTCGCTGCTCGGCTCTTGACCGATGGCTTCATGGCGCGTCGGATCGAATGCCTGCCCGATTGGATTGATCTGCGTCAAGTTGGCGCTCTCCAGCAGGCTGATCAGTTTGCGATGGATCAGCACAAAGCCTTTGAGCGTCTCGTCTTCGGCTCGCTCAGCTGGCAGGCTATTCAGCGCGCGCTCAAAGTCATCTATGACGGGCAGCAAGCGCCGCAGCGTCTCAATCGTCGCGTTCTGAGCAATCTCCTCGCGCTCTTTTTCGGCGCGCTTACGATAGTTATCAAACTCAGCCAAGACGCGCTTCCAGCCGTTCAAGTATTCATCGGCTTTGCGGCGCGCCTCTTCAAGCTGCGCCTCTAGGGACACGCTCTCAGCGCTGACCGCCTCTGCCTGCGCTACCTCTTCTGCTTGCGCCTCAGCAATTGGCGGCGTCTCTGTCACATTTTGATCAGTCGTTTCACTCATGAGCGGCGATCTCTCTCCACTTCTGGGTATAGCGGTAGGCGCGCAAGATGGAGAGCGCGCCATAAGTTCATACGCTCAAAACAATAGCGCTTTTGTAATAGAATTGCGTAAATAAAGGCATAGATTCTGAAAAGAATTTCTGCAGGGCAAGAAAAGTGGACAGCCTCAAGCTGTCCACTTGCCGAGAAAATACCTGTTGCTGTGCTAGAGCAAGCCGACCTTGCTGTGGTCGCCGAGCGTGAGCGATAGGACGCGCGGACGCGCTGCAGCGCGACTCAGCACCACATGACGTCCGATCAGACTATCTTGAATGCGCGCCTCGATGTCGCGGATCACTGTATGTTCCAATACGATGCTGTACTCGATCTCGCAGTTTTCTATGACGGCGTGATGGTAGATGCTGGTGAACGGACCGACGTAGCTGTTCACAATGCGCGTCTCTTCACCAATGATGCTCGGCCCACGCACGACGCTGTTGATGATCTGCGCGCCGCGCTCAACCGTCACACGCTGATCCACTTGTGAGTGGCTATCTACCTCGCCAGCGACATACGGCTTCAGCTCCTCCAGCACAAGGCTGTTGGCGCGCAGCATGTCAATCGGCTTGCCCGTGTCAATCCACCAGCCGCGATGAATGTGCGGAAAGACGTTATAGCCGTTGTCAATCAGCCACTGAATGGCGTCTGTGATCTCCAGCTCGCCACGAAAAGACGGCTTGATGTGCTGAACTGCCTCGAAAATGTGCGAATCGAACATATAAATGCCGACAAGCGCCAAGTTGCTCGGCGCGACCTTATACATCGGATTGCGTCCTGGCTTTTCGATCAGCTGTTCCACGCGACCGTCTTCGCCCAGCTTGGCGATACCGTAATGCTCAGGCTGCTCGACCGGCGTTAGCACAATCTGGCTATTCCAGTCAGCATGATTAGCAAAGTCAGCGATCAGCGGACTGATGCCGCCTTGAATCACGTTATCGCCCAGAAACATTACGAAGCGTTCGTTGCCGATGAAGTCGCGCGCAATGTGGACAGCGTGCGCTAAGCCGCGCGGCGCGTCTTGTGGAATGTACGTCACATGGACGCCAAAGCGCGAGCCATCGCCAACTGCCTCCTGAATCTCAGGCGCCGTGTCACCAACAACAATCCCGATATCCGTGATGCCTGCTTCGCGTATGGTCTCGATGACGCGAAACAAGACAGGTTTATTAGCCAGCGGCATCATTTGCTTGGCGCGCGTGTAGGTCAGCGGATATAAGCGCGTGCCTTTTCCGCCGCTTAGAATCAAGCCTTTCATGAGTTATACCCTTCCGTAAGTGCTGAGTGAAGAGTCGCGCGGCGCATTGGTCAGCGCGACGCCGATGATCCGCGCATTGACGCGCGTGAGCGCTTCTTTGGCGCGTTGCGCATGGTCGCGGCGCGTGCTACCTGCCTGCAAGACCAGCAGCACGGCGTCTAACTTGGTTGCCAACAATGGTGCATCGGCTGCAGCGAGCACAGGCGGCGCGTCGAAGATTACATAGTCAGCCTGTGCCTTGAGCGCTGCAATCAAGCTGTCCATGCGCTTGCTACCGAGCAGATCGGCAGGATTCGGCACAGGCGCGCCGCTAGTCAGCACGCGCAGACCGTCTACGACTGTGTTTTGAAGCGGTAAAGCGTCCGCCTGAAGATTTTCAAGGATCGCCGTTGTCAAGCCGCGCTCGTTAGGCAGTTTCCAGAGCGCGCTCTGCGAAGGACGGCGCAAGTCGGCGTCCACAAGGATGACGCGACTGCCGCCTTGTGCCATTGTGACGGCTAAGTTAGCTGCAGTAGCGCTCTTGCCTTCATCAGCGGCTGCAGAGGTGATCAGCAAAGTGTGGATCGGCTGATCGAGCGCGCTGAACTGGATGTTTGTGCGCAAGACGCGGAATGCCTCTGCAGCAGCAGCGCGTGGGTCTTTCAGCGTGATGAGATCAGTCATGAAGCAGCTCCACGATTATTCAGCCGAAGGCAAGGCGCCAAGCACAGGCAAGTTCAGCGCGCGCTCGACATCTTCGCGGCGGCGCACGACGTTAGCGCTCAGATATTCCAGCACGAAAACAGCGCCACCGCCGATCAGAATGCCTAACAAGGCGCCAGCGGCTACGTTGAAAGCCGTGTTCGGACGAAACAAGCTGATGGCAGGCTGATCGATCAGCTCAGCGTTGATGCGATCCTCAAGGCGAATCGGCGCATTAGACTGATTGCGCCATTGCACGAATTGCTCGCCATAGGTGCGCGCTACTCTGCCTGCGATCTCCATGTCGGGCATGTCCACGTCAATGTTGATGAGCAAAGTGTCCAAGTTGGTGGAAACAGTGACCATGCTGCGCAGCTGCGCAGGCGTCATATCGAGGTTGAGCGCACGAATCACGTCATCAGCGCGTTCATCAGCGTCAAGGCGCGTCGCCCAGCTGCTCATCAGCTGCTTCAAGGTCTGCGCCAAGCCGAAATCATTGCGGGCAGGTTGAATCAGGATTTTTTGCGTAGCGCGGTAGATCGGCGTCTGCAGGCGGCTGAATACGAAAGCGCTACCTGCTGTGATCGCCACAGCTAGGACAATCAGCCAACCGCGCCGCGCCAAAATGCGGACATAGTCAGAAAGTTGCATCGCCTACCTCTCAAGATCGGCGCGATTATACCAAAGGCAGGGCGTCTTTCCAGTCAGAAGCAACTAGTCGCCATTCTCAGCAGCGCATTTCGGACAGCGACTCGCTATAATAGCCGCCAAAAGGCTTTTTGAGAGGATTTTCACAGATGGCTGTCATCACAAAAGTTGAGCGCATTGCCGTGATCGGCGCCGGGACAATGGGCAGCGGCATTGCTCAGGTGAGCGCAACGAGCGGCTTTCACACTGCACTGATTGACGTCAGCGCTGAGGCGTTAGCGCGCGCTAAAGAGAGCATTCATCAGAGCGTTGAGAAGTTGTTTAGCAAGGGCAAGTTAGACAACACAGCACGTCACAACGCTCTGGAAGGTATCGTTAGCGGCACAGACCTCTCGCTTGCGGCTGAGGCAGATTTGATCATTGAGGCAGCGAGCGAGAACAAGCCACTCAAGCTCAAACTGTTCGCTGACCTAGACGCACTTGCCAAGCCGAGCGCCATAATCGCCTCAAACACCTCATCTATCTCAATCACGAGCCTTGCCGCAGCGACCAAGCGTCCGAGCCAAGTTATTGGCATGCACTTCATGAATCCTGTGCCGATCATGCCGCTTGTCGAGCTAATTCGCGGCTTAGATACGAGCGCAGAGACCGTCGCTACTGCTTTAGAGGTCTGCCGCGCCATGGGCAAGACAGTTTATGAGGCAAACGACTCGCCTGGCTTCATTTCGAATCGTATTCTGATGCCGATGATCAATGAAGCAATTTTCTGCCTGATGGAAGGCGTCGGCACAGCGGAAGCAATTGACGGCGTGATGAAGCTGGGCATGAATCATCCGATGGGTCCGCTCACTCTAGCTGACTTCATCGGTTTAGACGTCTGCCTCGCCATTCTAGAAGTGCTGCATAGCGAGCTGGGCGATGACAAGTATCGTCCGTGTCCGCTCTTGCGCAAGATGGTGGCTGCAGGTCACCTTGGGCGCAAGACAGGACGCGGTTTCTACACTTATACCAGCTGAGGAAAGGGCAGGACAGTGCGCGGACTATACTTTGACGGCGCGCTCCAATTGCGCCACGATTTGCCAGAGCCGCAGCTGCGCGCTGATGAGGCGCTCATCGGACTGCGCTTAGCGGGTATCTGTCACACTGACCTAGAGTTGACGCGCGGCTACATGGGCTTCACAGGCGTGCTGGGACACGAGTTTGTAGGCGAACTGTTGACAGATCATGGCAGTTTTGCAGCTGGCACGCGCGTAGTCGGCGAGATTAACGTTGCCTGCGGCGTCTGTGACTTTTGTGGCGCTGATGTGCCGAGCCAGTGTCGGAATCGCGTCACGCTAGGCATAGATCGCTATGATGGCGTCTTTGCCGAGCGCTTTCGGTTGCCTGTGCGCAACTTATATGCAGTGCCAGAGACAGTCAGCGACGAAGCGGCTGTATTTGTCGAGCCGTTAGCAGCAGCGCTGCAGATTCCTGCTCTTGCGCCGATCTCGCCTTCTGAGCGCGTGGTCGTTATCGGCGCAGGCAAGCTAGGTTTGCTTGTAGCTCAGGTATTGCGGCTGCTGGGCTGTGAGCTGATCGTGGTGGCGCGGCAAGTGCGTCCGATCAGCCTGCTGGAAAAGTGGCGCATATCCTATGTGGACGCGCGGCGCACAGATTGGCTAGATCGGATCGGACGTAAGAGCGCGCACGTTGTGGTGGATTGCACGGGCAACGCAGAAGGCTTTGCTCACGCGCTTGAGGTTGTCCGTCCGCGCGGCACGATTGTGCTGAAAAGCACTTATAGCAGCCTACCGAGCGCCAATTTGACGCGCGTCGTAGTAGATGAGGTCAAAGTGATAGGCAGTCGCTGCGGTCCGTTCGGCGCAGCGATTCGCCTGCTGGAAAATAAGCTGGTTGACGTTGATTCAATGATTGAGGCAGTCTATCCACTGGCAGATAGTCTTGCCGCTTTTGACCATGCCAGCAGCAGCGGCGTCCTGAAGGTGCTGCTGCATCCATGAATAATAAATAGACAAAAAAGGAATTAGACTATGCTTTCTGACCTTGCCATTGCACAGCGCGCCGCTCTGAAGCACATCCATGAGATCGCTGAGCAGATGGGCTTGGCGCCCGACGACCTCGACTTGTATGGCAGTCCTTACGTTGCCAAGTTGCGCCTTGAGGCGCTTGAGAAACTGAAAGATCGTCCTAATGGACGCTATGTTGACGTGACAGCGATCACGCCGACGCCACTCGGCGAAGGCAAGACGACCACAGCCGTCGGCTTAGCGCAGGCGATGAAACACATTGGCAAACGCGCTATTGTCACGCTGCGGCAGCCGTCACAAGGTCCAACTTTCGGCATCAAAGGCGGCGCTGCTGGCGGCGGCTACGCGCAAGTTGTGCCAATGGAGACGTTCAACCTGCACTTGACGGGCGACATTCACGCTGTCAGCGCCGCAAATAATCTCTTGGCTGCTATGCTGGACAATAAGCTGCTGCGCGGGAATCCGTTGCGCATTGACGTGGACAGCATCACTTGGAAGCGCGTTGTGGACGTGAACGACCGCGCGCTGCGGCGCGTCATCGTCGGCTTAGGCGGCAAGCAGGAAGGTGGCGTGATCCGTGAGACAGGCTTTGACATCGCCGTTGCCAGCGAAGTCATGGCAATTCTCGCTTTGACGACGTCGCTGCGCGACATGCGCGAGCGCCTCGGACGGATCGTGGTCGCTTTCACGGAAGATAAGCAGCCTGTCACAGCTGAGCAAATCGGTGCGGCTGGCGCCATGGCTGTGCTGCTGAAAGAGGCAATTCGTCCAAACCTGCTGCAGACGCTTGAGAACACGCCAGCTATTGTCCATGCCGGACCGTTCGCCAACATTGCACATGGCAGCAGCAGCATCCTCGCTGACCAGTTCGCCATCAAGTGCGCCGATTACGTCATCACGGAAAGCGGCTTTGGCGCGGATATCGGCGCGGAGAAGTTTTTCAACATCAAATGCCGTTACAGCGGTCTCACGCCGAATGCGGCTGTGTTAGTGGTGACTGTGCGCGCGCTCAAAGCGCACAGCGGACGCTACCGCATTGTAGCAGGCAAACCATTGCCACCTGAGCTGCTAGAGCGTAACGTGGCAGATGTTGAGGCAGGCGCGGCAAACTTGATCAAGCAGCTTGAGAATGTGCGCTTACACGGCGTGACGCCTGTGGTGGCGATCAACGTCTTCGAGAGCGATCATCCTGATGAGCTTGAGGCAATTCGGCGCATCGCAATCGAGAGCGGCGCGCTTGGCGCAGCGATGTGTCGCCATTTTACACAAGGCGGACGCGGCGCAATCGAACTGGCTGAGATGGTCGTGCATGCTGCCGAGATGCCCAGTCAATTCCGCTTTCTCTACGAACTAGAGCAGCCGATCAAGGCGAAGATTGAGATCATTGCCAAGAAAATCTATGGCGCAGCGAATGTGAGCTACGAGCCGCTCGCCGAGAGGCAAATTGCTATGTATGAGCGCGCAGGCTTGGGCAATTTGCCAATTTGCATGGCAAAGACGCACTTGAGCCTGAGCCACGATCCGAACTTGCGCGGCGCGCCGCGCGGCTTCACTTTGCCAATCCGCGAAGTGCGCGCCAGCGTTGGCGCAGGCTTCATCTATCCAATCTGTGGCGAAATGCACACCATGCCCGGCTTGCCAGAGCATCCTGCAGCTGAAAAAGTGGACATTGACGCCGACGGCAACGTTGTCGGTCTGTTCTGAACATGCACACGGCGCGCTCTACTCAGGGCGCGCCGATTTTTTGCAGCGCTGCCTTGCGCAAGCTACAATTTGCGCAGGTTTTGTGAGAGCAGAGATTATTTTTCGTTAATCTTGTCTTAACATTGAAAGGAAGTGCCATGCGACGGCATACGCTGTACCTTTTGTTTGGCGTCTTCTTGTTCATGGCAAGCTGTGCTCCTGCGCCTGAGCCGACGCCGACTCGCACCAGCACTGCAACCGCCACCAACACGCCCGACGCAACTGAACGCGCCATAGCCGCGCGCAATGCCACTCAAACTGTGATCGCGCAGCAGAACGCAATTGCTACAAATATTGCTGCTACTCAGTTTGCCATCAATCCGCCAACTGCCACGCCGACTGATACTGAGACGCCTACAGCTACGCCGACCGACACGCCAACTAGCACGCCGACTTTCACACCTACGCATACTCCAACGCCCACCTTCACGCCGACCGCTACACCAAGCGCCACGCACACGCCAACTGCCACCAACACGCCGACTGCTACGAACACAGCCACTGCCACGAACACAGCTACCGCGACCAACACAGCGACTGCCACGCCCACGCCTAACCTGCAAGCGACTGCTGAGGCATTGGCTGGAGAAATTGCTCAGGCGACGCTTGGCGCTCAACCGACGGCTACGCCCATCGTAGTGACTGTCGTGGTGACCGCGCCGCCTGAAGGTACGCCGATCATTGCGCCTGTTGTGCCGCCTGACCTGCCGCTCACGCTGACTGCAATCGCCAATTTCGAGCTGACGCGCCGCGCCTTTGAACAGACAGCTACTGCTGTGCGCGCTATCACGCTCACGCCGACTGCCACGCCAACGGCAACGCTCACAGCAACGGCGACAGATACTGCCACTGCCACGCGCACGCCTTCAGCAACGTCAACGGCTACTGCCACCAACACAAGCACGGCAACAGCTACCAACACGGCTACACCAACGGCAACTCACACGCCTGATGCTACGCAGACCTTTGAGGCAGTTCTCAGCGCCTCACAGACTGCCCGCGCCGCTCAGCGTACGCTTGAGGCGATCATCGCTGCCACTGATCTCGCTCTCACACCTACGGCAACTTCCACAGCAACGGCGACTGACACTGCCACGGCTACGGCAACCTTGACGCCGAGCGCCACACGCACGCCCACAGCGACCTTCACACCATCTCTCACGCCAACTTTCACGCCGACTCGCACGCCGACTGCCACGCTGACAGCAACTTTCACGGCGACCGCAACAGATACTGCCACAGCCACGCTCACGCCTTCGGCGACCGCAACGGCGACCGCGACCAGCACCAACACGCCGACTGCCACACCTACAGCGACATTAACGGCGACGCATACGCCTAATGCTACGCAGACCTTTGAGGCAGTTCTCAGCGCCTCGCAGACTGCCCGCGCTGATCAGCGCACGCTTGAGGCGATCATCGCCGCCACTGATCTCGCTCTCACGCCTACGGCGACTTTCACGGCAACGGCAACAGCGACCGCGACTGACACAGCGACTTTCACGCCAACAGCGACCTTCACAGCAACTGCCACGCGCACGCCCACAGCGACTTTCACTGCTAGTCCGACGCGCACGCCGACGTTAACTCGTACGCCGACTCTGACGCGCACGCCGACGCGCACGCGCACCATCACGCCGACGCGCACTGCCAGTCCGACGCGCACACCAACTGCCACGCCAAATCTGACACAAACTCGCGCCGCTCAGCTTGAGCGGACTGCCACACAAGTCGCCTTTGACGCTGAGATCGCGCCGTTCTTCCGCGAGGCGCGCCTGATTTTCGAAGAATCAGTCATCCGCTTGCCGCACAACGTCGGCGATGGCTTTATCAGCTCGCAGGAGCTGGTCTGCACGCCGAACTTCATCCTGAGCGCGCGTTTTTACACGCCGTATGATGACTTTGCATGGTCGCATGGCATCATTTTCCGTCGCACACGCGATCAGCAGTTCCGCTTGACGTTCAGTCAAGAAGGACAGTATGAGCTATCGCGCTTCTTCCGTCCGCAGCCTGATGCTCAGTTCACTTTTGAAGTCCTTGAGCGCAGCGCCATTCCCGGCGGCGTCAACCGTCGGCGCGACTCGTTCAACGACGTGCTGTTGGTTGCGCGCGGCGAGTTAGCGCTCTTCTATTTCAACAATCGCTTCATCGCTCAGCTGAATATCTCGCGCTTCCAAGAGGCAGGCTGCATCGAAGTTGCCACAGGTGTTTACGTCAACACTGAGCGTGACGGCTTCGCCACCTTTGTTGAGAACGTCAAGGTCTGGCGGCTGCCTTTCACGCCTGAGCTGACGCGCACCTTCGAGGCTGCTGTTGCCGCCACGCTGACTGCCCTGCCCTTCGAGCGACAGGTCGCTACAGCTGTAGCTGGCACGCTCACACCATCTGCCACACACACGCCGACATCAACGCCGACACGCACGCCGACCGCGACTTTCACAGCCACGGCTACGCACACGCCGACCTTGACGCCGACACGCACGCCGACTGCTACGTTTACGCCGACTCATACAGCGACCAACACGGCAACTTTCACGGCTACGCACACACCAACTTTGACGCCGACGCGCACGCCGTCTGCCACGTTCACAGCAACGGCGACCAACACAGTGACTTTCACAGCAACGGCTACGCACACGCCGACATCAACGCCGACTGCTACACCTTGATCAGAAAAGGCAGAGATCGGCGCACTGCTGATCTCTGCCTTTCACAACCGTGCTATAATCGGCGTCCGTCAAGCCTCTAAGCATGACAATCACTTCACGGAGCAACCTTAGTGGCGCTGACTCGACGTTGCTGCATGACCACAGCTCACTAAGCTCATGAAACTACGTCACAGGCTGACTGTCTTTCAACCAAGCCGCTCACGCGCGAGGTATCTGTCTTGCTAGGCATTGTGCCAAACGCTGCACATAGGTGATCACATGCGAGAACGCACCAACTTGTTGGCATGGGCGCTGCTGATGCTTTTGAGCCTTTATCTCGCCTTCGTCGGGATAGCGGCGCCGATAGAGGTGCGCTTCAAGAACGTCGCGTTAGCGCTCGGCGCCATTGCACTAGCGGCATGGGCAGTAGCGCGTTGGCGCGGCAAGTGGGGCTGGCACAGCACGCCGCTTGACGGTCTAGCGTTGCTATGGCTTGCCGTTATCACTGTCTCGACTCTGGCGAACTTTGAGACGTGGCGACGTAGCGCCATTGGCATGTGGTACATCGGCATGTACATAGCGGTTTGGCTCGTGCTGTGGGATTGCATGGCGAACCGTGCGCTCTCGCGCAGCGCGCTCGTGGACGCTTTGCTCATCAGTAGCCTTGTGACGCTTTTCCATGCTTTGCGTGAAATAGTCGAGTTTATCTCTGAGGCACTTCAAGCCCTTGCTGAAGGCTTGATGTTGCCTGCGCTGCCGCGTCCTGTTGCCAATCTTGGCAACGCCAACTTGCTGGCTGCTTACTTGATCTTGATCATCCCGCTCAGCGCCGCGCGCTGGCTGACCGTGCAGCGAGGCTGGCAACGCCTCGCTTTGAGCGCCCATTTCAGCCTAGCGCTGATTGTGCTGCTCTTGACGTACAGCCGCAGTCACTGGCTTGGCATTGCTGTGGCAGGCGCGCTCTTCGCCCTTCTGCTGCTCGCTCATGCTAAAGCGTTCAACTTGAGCGCGCCGCACAGAGCATGGCAGAGGCTCTCAGAGCGCGCTAAAGTGCTGATCGGCACACTCAGCCTAGCAGGTCTGGTAATAGTGAGCGCTTTAATTGCTTTCGGCGTGCGCTCACTCAGCGATCCGAGCCGCACGCTCGACCTGCGCACTTACATTTACGATGTCGCTTGGCAAGTTTTTGAGGAGCAGCCGCTCACTGGCAACGGATTGTTCACCTTTGGCAGTCAGTTGGCACGTCTTAGCTCAGTGCCGCCGCGCCAAATCCACGCGCATGCGCACAGCGCCTTCTTCAATATCGCTGCTGAGCTAGGCGCGCTCGGACTGTTTGCTTTTGCACTTAGCTTAATTGTCTTGTTGATGAGCCTGCGCAGACAGTGGCAAACGCTACAGGGCGAGCAACGCCTGCTGATGATTGGCGCCTCAGCAGCGTTAAGCGCCTCTTTCGTCAGTCACCTGACCGATTTCACCATTTTTACAGTCCTCATCGCGCTCATGACGCTCGTTAACGTCCTCGTGGCACTTTTTCCTGCGCAGCCTGCGCGCCTGAGCGCTTGGCGCGCGCGTTTGAACAGTGTCGGCGTACTCGCTCTCGTGTTAGCGCTCTACGTCAGCGGCATATGGAGCAACGTTGCAAATGGCGAGTATCTCGCCGCGCTGCAGACAGGCGTTGGCGAGGATGACTGGCAGGCGAGCCGCGTTCATTTTGAGCGCGCTATTGCCCTTGATCCACAGCTTTCGCTCTACTATTTCTACTATGGTCACGTCTTAGGCGTGGCAGCTGCTAGAGGCGAGATCGCGCCGCAGCCAGCTATTGAAGCCTACCAGACATTCGTGCGCCAAGAGCCGAACTATGCGGCTGCATGGGCAAACTTAGCGGCGCTACACTGGCAGGCAGGCAACCAAGGCGCCGCGTTGAGCGCCATGCAGCGCGCCGCAGAGATGGCGTCACAGTCTTGGCTGTTTCACTTTGCGCTCGGCACATACTATGAGCAGCTCAACGATCAAGAAGCGGCGCGCCGCGCCTTTGAGCGCGCCCTGACTGCGCAACCTTCCGCTGCGCTCTATCCTGCTTGGCAAGAGACGCCGCTGCGCCGCGAATTGGCTCAGTCAACCGAGATTCCGCCTTCCATTGACGCGGTCGCGCGTTTGCTGCGCAACAGAGACTTGCCTGCGGCTGAGTCGCTTTGGCGGCGCGTGCGCTGGACTGAGCGCGCTGCATTGCTCTTCCTGATTGACGCTGTGATTGCTCTTGAGCGCGGCGACATAGCCCAAGCTGAGCGCGCATGCCGCCAAGTTGAGCGTATCCCGCCTGATGATGCTGCGCGCGAGAGTTGGCATTGGCTGTGCCGTGCCTATCTAGCTCATCTGCACGGCGACGCTCAAGGCTATGCTGAGGCGCGCCGCGCGCTTGATAGCTACACACAACATCCGTTCGATAGTCCCATGGACAAGCTGGTCTCGCCAATCGGCTACAGTCTTTTCTTGCGCATCGGCATTTCTCAGTATCTCTTGCCGCAGGTGTACAATCCGCCTTTGCCGCCGAGCTTTTACGCGCTCTACGACCACTTAAAGGCGTTCACAGCAAGGTAAATTGCCATGCCACGCCGTCAACGTCAGCCGTTACATCTGTTGCTCAGCCTGCTGATCATCGGCGCATGGCTGCGCGTCTACGGACTGAGCGTTCACAGCTTGTGGTTTGATGAGGTGTTCTCGCAGCGCGTAGTCAGCCTGTTCGATGCTTTGGCGTTGTTTCAAAACGGCGTAGCAGGCGATGTCCATCCGCCGCTGTATTTTGCGCTCTTATGGCTCTGGGTACAGCTGACAGGCGAGAGCGTCGTGGCGCTGCGAATGCTCTCAGTCTTGATCGCACTCTTGGCGTTGCCTGCTTGCTATCACTTGGCGCGCTTGCTCTTCAATCGGCGCGCTGCACTCTTGGCTCTGATTTTGGCTACCTTTGCGCCTTACCAGGTCTACTACGCACAAGAGACGCGCCAATATGCGCTCAGCTTCACAGCACTGGCATGGGCAGGCGTCGGCTTGGCGGCGATGTGGCGCGGCAAACGTTACGGCAGGCTGCTTTACGTTGTCGGCGCGACGATCAGCCTGTACACACACTACATCTGTGGCTTGACCATAGCAGCGCTGCACTTGTGGTTGCTTGGCTACTCACCAATGCGTGCCAAATGGCGGCAATGGCTCAGCGCAGATGTCCTGATTGCTCTGCTCTACTTGCCACAAGTCTTCACGTTTCTTAGTCAGACCAGTGCTGTCTTCGAAGGCTTCTGGATTCGTCCGCCTAGTCCTTTAGCGCCTGTTTTTTCAGTCGGCTTTTTGATCTTTGCCATCACTTTGCCTGAGGCGCTGATTCCGCTAGGCGTGGTGGCAGTCTGGCTGCTTCTGGCAGTCAATGCGCTAGACATGCGCCGTCTGAGACAAGCTGAGGTGCGCGCTGCGTGGCTTTTTTGCCTTGTCGCTGTGTTTGGCACGCTAATTAGCGCGTTGATCATCTCGATCCGTGCGCCAATCTACTCAGAGCGCTCGTTCGGCATGGTGGCGCCGTTTATCGTGGTGGCTTTGGCAGGCGGCGTCGCGTGTGCGCCGCACCGCTCGCCTGCGCGCTTGCTCTACGCCGCCCTGATCGTCACCTGCACAGGCGGCTTAGTCGCGCATTACACGCCACCAGACCTGCTGCGTCCGCCGTTTCGCCAAATCGCGGCTGACCTGCGCGCTTTACCTGACTCTGAGCGTGTTCCAATCCTCTACCTGCACGACGGCGCCTACCTGCCCATGACTTACTACGCACCTGATCTGATGGCGAATGCACGGCTCGTCTTCACTGAGGCGCGCAGTTGGCTCTATCCGCGTACGTGGGAACTGTTGGGCATTCAGCGCTACAGTCGTGCTGAGATTGCTGCATGGTTAGCCAACTATCAAGGTACATTGCGTGTGGTGTATTACGGCGGCACGTTGCCCGAAGAAGAGGCAACGTTGCGCGCGCTCTTGGCGCGCTGTCCTGCTCAACGCGAGCTGGACTATCTGCCATTCGTCATCCTCTACGAGGTGCATTGCGATGTTCGATCTGACAGCTAAAGTGGCAGTGGTGACAGGCGGCACAGGCGCGCTCGGCGCTGCCTTTGTGCGCGGATTGGCTCAGGCAGGTGCGCACGTGGCAATTTTAGCGCGCCGCGCTGAGCCGTTGGCGGCATTGACCGCTGAACTACAAGCTGTTGGCAAGCAGGCGCTCGGCATCGCAGCCGACGTGCTTGATAAGGCACAATTGCACGCCGCAGCTGAGCAAATCATCGCGCATTTCGGTCGCGTGGACATCCTCGTGAATGCAGCTGGTGGCAATCAGCCACAAGCGACTGTGACGCCGAACGAGCGGACATTCTTCGACCTGCCTGCTGAGGCGTTGACGCACGTCTTGAACCTGAACTGGCTTGGCAGCGTGCTTGCAGCGCAAGTTTTCGGTCAGTACATGGCGGCGCAAGGCAGCGGCGCGATCATCAACATCTCATCTATGGCGGCTTTCACGCCATTGACGCGCGTAGTTGCTTACGCCAGCGCTAAAGCTGCGCTCAATAACTTCACGCAATGGTTAGCCGTCTACATGGCACGTGAGCACAGTCCAAATATCCGTGTGAACGCGATTGCGCCGGGCTTTTTCTTGGGCGAGCAGAATCGCTTTCTGCTGATCGATCCTGAGAGCGGCGCATTGACTGAGCGTGGACAGCAAATCATCGCGCACACGCCAATGGCGCGCTTTGGCACGCCCGAAGACCTGATTGGCACGCTCATCTGGCTTGCCAGCGATGCTGCGCGCTTTGTAACAGGCGTCGTTGTGCCTGTAGACGGCGGCTTCAGCGCCTACAGCGGCGTTTAAGCCTCGTCCGTCTCTGTTACCTCACTCTGCGATTGCCACCACCAGTAGAGCAAGCCGAGCAACGCCGCTAAGATCGCTAGTAGGACAATTGGCGCGATTGGACGACGCGCTGTCGGCACGAGTTGTGTCGGCTGCTCTAACGAGTTGATGACGCGCTCTGCGGCTCCATCAAAAGCAGTATTCGTGTTCATAGCCTTCTCACCTTCTAACTGACTCTGTCCTTTATCAGTCAGTGCTGCTTTGAAGTCTGCTGCCAGCTGACTAGCCGTCTGATAGCGCCGCTCTGGGTCTTTCTCAATCGCTTTGTTGACGACTGCCTCAACAGCAGGCGGCAGGTCAGGGCGCAGCTGCAGCACTGAGCGCGGCACTGCCATCAGATGCGCCAAATGGACAAACATCACGCTATTGGTGTTGGTCAGCTCAAAGGGCAGTTCGCCTGTCAGCATCTCAAACAGGATTATGCCGAGCGCGTAGATGTCCGTACGCGCGTCAATTGGTCTGCCTTGCCATTCTTCGGGCGACATATAGTTTGGATTGCCGAAGAGCAGCCCTTGCCGCGAGCGCGCCTCAGCTTCGTCGGCATATTTGGTCACGCCGAGATCGCTCAGCGCTGCTCTGCCTTCGCGGTCGTAGAGGATGTTCTCTGGCTTCAGGTCGCGGTGAATGATGCCGCGTTCATGGGCAAAGTCCAAAGCAGCGGCGATATCTTCCAGTGTGCGTACGATGAGATCGAGCGGCTGCGGACCGGGATGCGCTTTCATGCGATCCATCAGGCTGCCGCCTTCGTAGAACTCCTCAACTAGGTAGAGCAAGTCGCCTTCGCGGTCATAGCCGAAAACTTTGACCACGTTCGGATGATCGAGGTCGAGCGCTGCCTGTGCCTCTCGGTAGAAACGCGCTAGGGTCTCTTGGCTACTCGTCAAATTTGACTTTAACAGCTTCAAAACGCGATATTCGCCTGTCTCAGTTGAGCGCGCTAAGTAGGCGTGGACGTGCGCACCTTCGCCAAGCCACGCTAACAGCTTGTACTGCCCGATCTGTTGCCCTTCTAGCGTGTGTAGCTCCATTTTGCCGTTCCTGTTGCGCTGCACACCTTGAGTATAGCGCACTTTGTGCCTCAGCGCTTGCCGAAGCGCGCTCGCGCATACTCTTGAATGGCGAAATAGACAGGTCGCGGCGTGAAGTCAGGCTCAACCATGCGGAAGTAGTACCAACTTTGGTCACTTTCGCTCGTATCAGGACGTTTGAAAAACCAGTATGCGATCACGCCGACCCAGCGCCACTCTGTGCGCGCGCGCTCATAAGCGTCCACAGCGTACTGCGCTGCTTGTGCATCGGTTACTTGCCCATAGGTCAGCCGATCACGGATGTTTGGATCGTCAGGCACAGGATTCCACGCCATTTCGCCGATCCAAATCGGTTTCGTAGCATCGCCATGTGCCACCATCATGTCGCGCAGCCAGACCACATGCGCAAAGTTGATGGTTGTGATGCGCAGGCGCCGATCTGTTGGACCGGAGAACAAGCCGTAGCCTTGCGCGCCCAGCACGTCAAAGCAGTCTTTAGCGCCAGCGGCATACATACGCTCTAGGAAGACAAAGCTGTTTAGGTTGTAGCCGCTCAGGTCAATGGTCGGCGCCAGCGCGCCACTGATGACCACAATCTGCGGATCAACAGCTTTCAAGGCGCGATAAGTCCGACAAAGCAGCTCAGTGTAGCGCTCAGGCTCAACAGGCTGGTTGCCCCACTCAAAGGCGAGATTTGGCTCATTCCAGACTTGGAAATATCGCACGCGCCCTTTGTAGCGCTGCGCCACAGCGACTGCATAGTTCACAAAGTCTTGGAAATCAGCAGGCGGCGCAAAAGTGCCTCGCAAACCTTCAGGCTGACTCCATGCAGGCGGCGTGCCGAGCCGCGCCCAGATTTGCACGCCGTACTTTTCTGCCAAGTCCACAATGTGATCGTACTTCGCCCATGCATCAATTGGATCAGGCGCGCCGTCGCCGTTGAGATCGTTGCGGTCATCAATGAAGTCGCCACGTCCGCGTATCTCGATGTCCTGCCATGTGAACTTTTGGCGAATCCAGCCGATGCCTGCCTCAGCGATCATCTGCATTTGCCGCTCACGCTTGGCAGGCTCTGGCTCTAGCTCCAAGAAGCTGTTGACGCCGAGCGGATTTGCAACTGTGTAGCGGACAGGCACGTCGTCGGCTGTCTGCGGCATTCGGCGTGAGAGGTTGCCGAGATAGTCCAGAAAGGCGTAAAGTTGAGCGAACGGCGCTTGCTCACCTGTGACGCTGTACAAGTAGCGCCACAAGGCGCCTTGCGCCGTCAAGTCAGCAAGCAGGGCTGCGCTAAGCGCGACGAATGCCACGAGCGCGCCGATTAGCGCACGCCGAATGCCTGTCATCGCGCGCGCACGCGCCGTCCGAGCGCCTCTAGAGCAATGTTGGGACGGTTAGTGATGATAGCGTCCACGCCGAGATCGCGCAGTTGACGAATGCGCTGCGGATCGTCCACTGTCCAGACATGAACGCGGTACTTAGCAGCTTTTGCCCACGCCATGAAGCGCTCGTCCACTAAGCTATGGTGCGGATGGCGTGCCTCGTGCGGGCAGCCAAACATGAGCCAACCGTAGCGCAGGTAGATTGGCTCGTCAGGCGCGTAGAGATAGCCAATGGGGATGTGTGGCGCAATGGCGCGGAAGCGGCGCAAGGCAAGCGGATTGAAGGACGAGACAATCACGCGGTTTGCGGCATTGTGACGGCGAATGACGTTCAGCACAGCCAGTTCCAAGCCGTCTGAGCGCCAAGAGATGGTCTTCAGTTCAACATTGACGATCAGCTCTCTGCCGAGCGCTTCAAAAGCCTCGTCCAATGTTGGCACGCGCTCATCGCGGAACTGGAAGTCGTAGTGACTGCCGGCGTCTAGCGCCTTGATTGCGCGCAGGTCGTGATCCTTAACAAAGCCTGTGCCATTCGTCGTCTTGTCAAGCGTGAAGTCATGAATGACAATTGGCACGCCGTCGCGCGTGAGCATAGTATCTAGCTCTACGCCGTCGGCGCCTTGCTGGCGCGCTAGTGTGAACGCGGCAATGGTGTTCTCAGGCGCGTCATAGCTGGCGCCACGATGTCCTAAAACAAGCGGCACTTCCGAATAAAAACGCTCAACTGAGTCCCGTGCCATCAACGCCCAGTACCTCATCTACTAAACAATTTACGGGATGACCAGCACTTGCCCGACGAAAATTTGGTTGAGATTTAGAATATTGTTGGCGCGTGCAATGTCGTAGACGTTGCGATGAAAGCGCGCTGCGATCAAGAAAAGCGTGTCGCCGGGCTGCACGATATAGGTGCGTCCGCGCCGCACATGAGTGCGCCGCGCTGGCACAATCGTGGTGCGCGTGCGTGGGATGTTCAAGACTTGTCCGACGAAAATCAAATTCGGGTTGCGGATGCCGTTCGCGCTCAGAATTGCAGCGACCGTTGTGCCAAAGCGCGCCGCAATTTCCGCTAATGTATCGCCACTTCGGACTGTGTAGGCAGTGAAGGTCGTCACAGTAGTGACCGTTGTGCCGGGCGGGAAAATAGGTTGTGTAAAGACAGGCTGACTGATCGGCAAAGCAGGTACAGCGGGACGCGGTGTAGTAATTGGTGCAGGCAAGATCAGCACTTGTCCGACGAAAAGGCGATGGATGTCGTAAAAGCCGTTAATAGTGGCAAGCTCGCTAACGCTGACGCCAAAACGCGCCGCAATGCTGAAGAGCGTATCGCCGGGCTGCACCACATAGGTTCTCCTGCCACTCTGCGCCTGCACAGACTGGATTGGCAGGGCAGTTAAGGCAAGCGCGCACACTAGTACGTAGGTAAACAAGCGATAGACAGGGTGCATAGTTGAGTCTCCCGCCACGCTGAAACAACCTGCTGCTTATTATAACAGCTATTGCCTGATGCACCATATCCTGCAACAGTGCGCCGATTATAACATGACGTGGGCGAGGAACGCCCGAAGACATGCAAGCGCCTTCGGCATGGCGGCTGAGCGCACGCAGATTGACAAGCTGAGCTACATCAAGACCTTCCAATGCACACACAGCACTCGGTCATGGCGACGTGACGCACGTCTCATCTGCACTGGCAGCGGATTCATCTCAGCAGAGCTATTAACTGCTGCGCGCGTCTACACGACCTCTGCTTTGTGTACGCGCTCAGGCTCTGCTATCATAGCTCTAGCCATTCCTCAGGTACTCTCTCATGCTATGCAGGTAGCCTGATAGAAGGAACACAGCATGTCAAAAATTTCTGCCTTCATTTTCGACCTTGACGGCGTCATTACAGATACTGCTGAGTATCACTACCTAGCTTGGAAACGCCTTGCCGACGAAGAAGGCTTGCCGTTCAGCCGTGAAGATAATGAGGCGCTGCGCGGCGTCTCACGGCGTGAGAGTTTGGTCCGCTTGCTGAAAGGTAAAGTCCTGCCTGAGCCGCAGATGGAAGCCTACATGGCGCGCAAAAATGAGTATTACCGTGCTTTCTTAGCGCAAATTACGCCTGCTAACTTGCTGGAAGGCGTGGCGGACTTCCTCGCTCAGGCGCGTGCGCACGGCATCAAGCTCGGACTCGGCTCTGCCAGTAAGAATGCGCGCGACGTGCTGAAAGGTCTGGGCATCACTGACCAATTTGACGCCATTGGTGACGGCTACTCAGTCAGCCGCACCAAGCCAGCACCTGATCTGTTCGTCTGGGTAGCTGGCAGGCTGAATGTGCCGCCTGCTGAGTGCGTCGTCTTTGAAGACGCTGAGGCAGGCGTTGCCGCTGCGCGTGAGTGTGGCATGTATACTGTTGGCATCGGCGATCCTGCCCGTGTTGGCGCTGCTGACATTGTCCTGCCCAACTTAGCGGGCGTGCAAGTGAGCGATCTGCTCGGCAAGCTAGCCAACATAACGCATTGACAGCAGCGCGCTCTCTGGCTATGATGAACGCAGGTGAAACGTTTCAATAGGAGAGGAGATGGCAACGCTGAAACAGGTTGCTGCGCTTGCTAATGTGCCATTGCTGACTGCCTATCACGCGCTGAGCGGCTCGGAATCTGTGCCGCAAGCACAGCGTGAGAGCGTTCGCAAGGCAGCTGAGCAGCTCGGCTACACACTCAACATCACCATCAAGGACGTAGCAGCGCTTGCTAATGTTTCGATTGCAACGGTCTCCTATGTACTGAACGATAGCGCACCTGTCAGCGCGGCGACGCGCAGCCGTGTGCTAGAGGCAGTGGCTGTGCTGAATTACCGTCCGAACATCAACGGGCGTATTTTGCAAGCCAACAAGACGCGGCTAGTTGGCTACGGCTGGCACAACATCAAGCGCGGACATGCAGCGCCTTTCCTAGACCGTTTCACTTACTGGATGGCGCAGGCAGTTGAGTCATACGGCTACCACGTGCTGACCTTCGCACACAGTGAAGAGTCGCCGACTGAGGCGTATCAAGAGCTGATCCAGACCAATCGTGTAGACGGCTTCATCCTAGCGCACACTAATCACAACGATCCGCGCATTCGCTACCTGATAGATGCGCGCGTGCCGTTCGCCGCTTTCGGACGTGCTAACGATAGCTGGGACTTTCCGTATGTGGATGTAGATGGACGGCGTGGCATTGCGCTAGTGACCGAACATCTGATCAGCTTGGGACACAAGCAGATTGCGCTGATTGGCTGGCCCGAAGGCTCATTGAGTGGCGACGCGCGCGTGCAAGGCTACTTCGATGCTTTAGCAGCTGCGGCTATCACGCCACACCCTGACTGGCTCAGGCGGACAGAGAACAGCGCCACAGCTGCAGCGGCTGTGGCAGCTGAGCTGCTTGATTTGCCTGCGTCACTGCGTCCAACAGCTATCGTTTGCGTCAGCGACCTGATGGCGATTGGTGTCATCAATTATCTCAATCGTTGTGGCGTACAAGTTGGCTATGACATTGCGGTTAGCGGCTTTGACGACGATCCGATGTGCGAACTAACGCATCCGCCGCTGACCACGCTCCGTCAGCCTGTAGAAGACCTTGCCACACAAGCGGTAGCCTTACTCATGGCAGAGCTGGAGCGTATGCCGTCGCCGCAGCGCCAAATTTTAGTGGCACCGCAGCTGATCGTGCGCGCCAGCACTGATCCTCAGCGTCAGTTCCCTTGATCTTTCTCTCTGACACACGAAGAGGTTCGACTTTGACCTATGATCTCTCCTGTTGATCAGCGCACATGGCTAGTGAGCGAATCACCCTTTAATCCGTTCAAACTGCACCATACAGAGACTATTTTCACTGTTGGCAACGGCTTCATGGGCGTGCGCGGCACTTTTGAGGAAGGCTACAGCGGCGACCTCGCCACTACGCTCGTTCACGGCATTTTCAACCACGCCGAAGGCGACCTCGTGCCGGACATTGTGAATTTGCCTAATCCATTGCCTGTGCAAGTCACGGTAGATGGTGAACTGTTTCACATGACAGCAGGTAGAGTGCTAGGCTTTCGGCGCACACTCGACCTGAAGCGCGCTCTGCTGACTCGTGAAGTCCTGTGGCGCACCTCACAAGGTGCTATTGTCAAGCTGACCTTTGAGCGCTTTGCCAGCTTGACTGAGGAGCATCTCCTAGTGCAGCGTGTGCGCGTGCGCGCCTTGCTTGGCTCACCACAGATTGAAATGCGCTCGTCTGTGGACGCCAAGGTGACTAATCTCGGCGTTCAGCATCTGACCGACCTACACACGAGTATTCACGACTCCGAAATTTTGGTCACAGCGCGCACGAACCAGAGCAATTACGGCATTGCAGTCTGTGCTGCACATGACTTAAGCATCGCCTCGCCTGTCCAGAGTGACGCCGAGCGCGTGTTCTACACATTCACTTTGCCGCAAGAGAACGAAGTCAGCTTGACCAAGATCAGCGCGATCTACACGACGCGGCAAGGCGATCAGCCGTCACACATGGCACAAGAGACAGCGCGTGCCGCGCTCAAAAAAGGCTATGAGACGCTATTCGCAGCACACTGCGCCGCTTGGGAGCAGTATTGGCATACTTCTGATGTACTGATTGAAGGCGACGAACTGGCACAGCGCGCTATCCGCTTCACTACCTACCACGTCTTGATCGCAGCGCCGCGCCATGATGAGCGTGTCAGCATCGGCGCGAAGACGCTCTCTGGTCTCGGCTACAAGGGTCACGTTTTTTGGGACACAGAGCTGTTCATGTTGCCTATGCTGACCGTGACTCAGCCGAAGCTGGCGCGCAACTTGCTGATGTACCGCTACCATAATTTGCAGGGCGCACGCAACAAAGCGCGTGCCAACGGCTACGAAGGCGCGATGTTCCCTTGGGAAAGCACGGACACAGGCGAGGAGACCACGCCGCAATGGTCGCATCCGCAGCCTGATGGCACGCGCATCCGCATCTGGACAGGTGACAATGAACAGCACATCAGCACTGACATTGCCTACGCTGTCTTGCAGTATTGGCGCTGGACAGGCGATGATGAGTTCTTCGTGAGGTACGGCGCCGAGATCGTGCTGGACACAGCTGTGTTCTGGGGTAGCCGCGCTGAGTACAACGCTGAACAAGATCGCTATGAGCTGCGGATGCAAATTGGACCTGACGAATACCACGAGAACGTCAATAACAGCGCCTTTACGAACAGCATGGTGCGCTGGCATTTGCAGCAGGCGCTCGTTGTGCGCAACTGGCTGCTGACACACCACCGAGAGGCAGGTGAGGCGCTTTTGACACGACTGGGCATTACAGAGGCGCGCTGTGCTAAGTGGTCAGAGATTGCCCAGAAGATGTATGTGCCGCGCGATCCTGAGACGGGCGTGCTGGAGCAGTTTGACGGCTTTTTCAACCTAGAGCGGCTCGATCTGACACATTGGCAGCCGCGTGTCGCCAACATGGACTGGATTCTCGGTCATGAGCGAACGCAGCGCACAATGGTCATCAAGCAGGCAGATATTGTCATGCTCATGGCGCTGCTAGGCGACCAATTCGGCTCGACTGAGGAACAGCAGGCAAACTGGGACTTTTACTATCCGCTTGTAGACCACGGTTCGTCGCTCAGTCCGTCTATCCATGCATGGGTCGCCGCACGGCTCGGCTTGCTTGAGGACGCTTACAAGCTGTTCATGTACGCTGCAAACATTGACCTTGAAGACCTGAAAGGCAACGTGCGTGACGGCATCCATGCCGCAGCCTGTGGCGGAGTGTGGCAAGCAGTCGCCTTCGGCTTCGTCGGCTTAGGTTTAGATGAGCGCGGCGAGCTACAGGTCAAGCCGAATTTGCCGCCACATTGGCGCAGTGTGACGCTGCGCGCCTATCATCGCGGTCAAATACGGACGATCCGCCTGACGGCTGAAAACTAGGCGTCTGTCTGACGCTTTGCCGTGCTCTATTCTCAAAGCCTGCCAAACAACGTTACTATACTATAGTGCTATAGCGTGTGAGAGGCATGGCTTGGGAATGGGTGTAGCAATGTCAGATAGGCAACCGCTCACTTACCTGAAAAACGGGCAGATGCTCGGCAAGTATCGGATTGAAGGCTTGATCGGGCGCGGCAACATGGCAGAAGTCTATCGAGCCTTCAATCCTGATCTGGCTCAGTATGTGGCGATCAAAGTCATTCATCCATCGCGCCTTCAAGAGGCTGAGACGGTAGCGCGCTTTCGGCAAGAAGCGCGCGTTGTGGCAACGCTCAACCATCCTAACATCTTGCGCGTCTTCGACTTTGACGAGCAAGACGGCTTATCTTACATAGTGATGGAGCTAATTGAAGGCGAGACGCTCGCCAAGCGCCTTGCTGACTCGCCTAACGGTTTGCCATTGTCTGAAGTACGCCACTGGTTTAGCCAGCTGTGCGCTGCTTTGGACTACGCGCATGAGCATGGTGTGATTCACCGCGACGTCAAACCTTCCAACGTCATGGTCACGCATGGCGAGCGGCTAATTCTGACTGACTTTGGCTTGGCGCGCCTTGCCGACTCTGAAAAATTGACGGCGACGGGCTATACGATTGGCTCACCAGCCTATATGTCACCAGAGCAGATTGAAGGTGCGGCGAACCTAACGCATCTGGCTGATATTTACGCGCTTGGCTGTGTCTTGTTTGAGCTGATCACAGGAAAAACACCTTTCAGCGGCAGCTCAGCCGCTAGCATCATCTTCAAGCATCTCAGCGAGCCGCCGCCAGCGCCGAGCGCGCTTGTGCAAGGCTTGCCTGCGGGCATAGATAACGTTGTACTGCTCGCTCTGAGCAAGGATCCTGCAGCGCGCTTTGCCACTGCCCGCGAAATGGCAGAAGCCTTTGAAGCAGCCCTAGAAGGGCGACTTGACCCGAAAATAACCTTGCAGTTGCCTCAGCCTCTTAGTTCAACCAGTGTCCAAGCACCTGCGCCTGCCTTGAACTCGTCAACAGTCCACATACCAGTCACTGAGCGCCTGCCCAGCAACGTGCAACGCTTTTCTTTCTTTGCAGTTGCCATAATTGCTGTGCTTGGATTACTAGCAGGGCTTGGCTTGGTGGCTTTTCTGAGCCAGCCTGCTGAACCGACGCCGCCTGAAGGCATGGTCTATGTACGTGGCGGGACATTTCTGATGGGCTTAGCTACAGGCGACACACACGAACGTCCGCCGCACAGCGTGACCGTGCTGCCTTTCTTCATAGATCGCACAGAGGTGACCAATCGTGCTTACTATGACTTCATTCGGCGCACAGGCTTTGAGGCGCCGGCAGCGTGGAGCAAGCCAAACGTTGATCCGCGCTGGGAAGTAGTGGCTACTGAAGGCTATGTCATTGGTGACGTGAACGAACGCTTCAGCTATGACGGCAAAAAAGTTTTCCCTTTGGAGGAAGCGCGTGCTGAGGTTAACCTCGATCCAATTGCGAATACGGGCAGCGTAATTGTCACGTTGAAAGGCAGGCTGCAGAGCGAGGCTAATCGCGTCTTAGAAGGCGACATCCGAATTGTGCACGAAGTGTTCATCGGCACAGCGGCTTTCCACGAAGGCGGCGTGGGCGAGCACGTCCACATGCACGGCGATAGCGGTCAGGAGTCGCCGATTTTTCCAGCAGTCGTCGGTGACGTCAACACTTGGGGCAGGTCAGACGTATATGTGAATGGCGAGCTCGTCTACAGTGGACTTGGCACGCACATGATGGTGATGCCTGCAGTACGTGATGAGCAACATCGCGTTTTACGCGCTAACGGCACGTGCTGCTATTCGCCGCGCCGTCCAGCTGATGGACTGGTTGACGCCTCACGGCGCGAGCTGAGCCTAATCCTTGTGCGCGATAGCAGCAGTGAGTATGGCGGGAGCACTGCGCGTGGTGCGCAGCCTGAGTCGCCTGTCTGGATAGACCTGTACTTTCGTCAGGTGCAGTTTCTGCGCCGTCCGCCTACGCCTAGCATTCCACCCGGCGCCGATAATCAGCCTGTCACAGGTGTCTCATGGGCAGAGGCAGTCGCCTATTGCCGCTCTATCGGCAAACGTCTGCCTACAGAGGCAGAGTGGGAATTTGCAGCGCGCGGCACAGACGGCAGGCTCTATCCATGGGGCGACACAACCGAAGAAATCCCTGCTAACGTGAATTCTGGAGTGTTGCGAGACGTAGGCAGTTACCCTGAAGGCGCTAGTCCGTTCGGCGTGCTGGACATGGCAGGCAACGCTTGGGAATGGGTAGCTGATTGGTATGCCGCTGACTACTACTCGCGCAGCACGGGCGAGAATCCGAAAGGACCTTCAAGCGGCAAGCAGCGCGTCTTGCGCGGCGGCGGCGCCGAGCCGCGCGATCCACTCGGCTTCCTTGAATATCGCGCCACTCATCGCTTGCCCGCTGATCCAAACGCACGCGAGCGCTTCTTCGGCTTCCGTTGCGCGAAGGATGCTCGTGAGGTCGTCCGCTGATGCGGCGCGCTTTGCAGCGAGCTGCCTATGGTACTGCTTTGCTCTGTCTAGCTGCTCTAGTCGCGCTCAGCGGCAACAGCTCAAAGCATCGCTCTGAGCCGAGCGCGCCGTTGCCAACTTACGACGCAAGCGCTTTCCGCGATGCAGACTCAGCCGTAGCTGCCGCTTTTGCCATTCCTGATGACCTACGCCTGCTCGCGCCAACTGATCTGTGCGGCAACTTGCACGCGGCATGGAATCGTGACTGGCAACGCGTCATCGGCGCACTGACTCTGCTGCTTAACCAAGCGGCGCGCTGCGAAGGCGCTGAGTCGCCGCGCTTGCTGCTCTACCCTGCCTACTATAACTATGGCGTCGCGCTTGAGCGGCGCGGCGACTTGCCTGCTGCGCTGGAAGCCTATCGGCGCGCGCTGATCGTTCAGCCGCACGGCATAGAGGCAGCACAAGCATTGCGCCGACACAACGCGCCTGTGCCGCTGCAGGCTGAAACTTGCACGGCTGAGGAAATTGCCGCAGCGCAACTGCCTGAATATGTGCCGCAAGGCAAAGGTGACTTCGTGCGCCTTGAGTCAGGACGTTTTGTGGCTGATGGTGCGCCGTTTGTCGTGCGCGGCGTGAATTACTATCCTGCACGCGCGCCGTGGCGCCGCTTTTTGACCGAGTCTGACCTCAAAATTGTCGCCCGTGAGCTGGATTTGTTGGCTGCGGCAGGCGTGAACACGATTCGTATCTTCGCATGGCATGCTGCGCTCTTCCAGTGTATTGGCAACGGCATCGTACCACGTCCTGAAGGCTTTGCACGGCTTGACGGCACGATACGCCTCGCCGCAGAGCGCAATATGCGCGTCCTGTTGACGCTAAACGACCTGCCTGACCTGCTCGTGCGTCCGCTTTACACAGACTCTGAGATCGCTGATGCACAGAGTCTGTTCATTGTCACGCGCTACCGCACTGAGCCTGCCATTCTCGCCTTCGATCTGCGCAACGAAGGCGATATTGACTATGTGCGCGGCTATGCGCGCGCCTCAGACGTCATCGCTTGGCTGAATCAGCTAGCGCCACGTATTCGCGCTGCTGCGCCGAATCACCTGATCACAGCTGGCTGGAACGAAGGCTCGCTGGCGACCGAACGCGCCGTAGATTTCCTCAGCTTTCATCATTGGCGCTCAGCCGAGAATCTCCGCGCGCGCATTCACGCGCTGCGTGCAGTCAGCCGCAAGCCAATCCTGCTGCAAGAGCTAGGCTATTCTGCGCGCGCCACTAATCCATCTGCTTTGGCAGAGCAAGCGCGCAAGCTCGAAGCTGCTCTTCAGGTTGCTGAAGATGCTGACCTGCTGGGCTGGCTGCTCTGGACAGCCTTCGACTTCCCTACTGACGCCACGTGCGTGCCACCTGCCTGCCCAAGCGCCGATAGCGCTGAGCATCACTTCGGTTTGTGGACGGCAAACTACGTGCCTAAGCCTGCTGTACAAGTCTTAGAGCGCTTGGCGCGCCGTCAGCCTAGCCCGAGCAAGCGCTGAAGCAAACGCAGGACGCCGCCAGTCGGCGTCGGCGTCTCAGCGCTATTAGCAGGTCTACCCAGCAAAGTGAGCGCTTGACTCAACTCGCGCGCATCGAGCCAGACGCCGTTGCAAGTTAGACAGCGGTCAATTTTCAGGTGCGCGTAGTTCGGGAACTCAACTTGCTGTAATGGCGTGTGATCGCGCGGACACAGACGGCTGCTCTCGCTTATCAGGCGCTCAATAGGCGTGCCTTCGCGCAAGATCGCGTCCACTTCCTCAGCAGGTCGCTTAGCGAGCAGCGCCAACTCGCCGCTATCTAGCCAGTGACCGCCACTGCGCGGACAATGGTCAATGTGCACGCCCTCGATCATCATGCCGACCATCTCAACATCAGGATAAACAGGTGAACGCATGTGCTCTCCCTTTCGTCCCTGCAAGCTAATTGTGACGATCTCTGCTTGTGTTAGGCAAGCGCACTTCCTTAACGATCTACACTGATTGTGAGAGAACTATTATAAGTGCCACTTGCCTTGTCGCCCTAAACTGACTACTCTTCTTGGAGTCAGTTGAAATTTTGGAGAAAATGCACCATGTCCACTATCACTTTAATTGATAATCAATATGTCACGCTCTGGTTTCATGAGGACACAGGCATTGTACATCATGTCTATCGGCGCGGCATCGGCGGTGACTATCTGAAGCAGGCGCTCATGCGTGGCGCAGACTACTTGGTCGAACGCAAAGCCTTCAAGTGGCTCTCGGACAACCGCGATATTGACGGCGTGACTGATGAAGAGGCACAGTGGATTGATACGGTCTGGCTGCCGCGCGCAATGGCTGCCGGCTGGAGATACTGGGCGCTCGTCGTGCCTGAGTCAGTCATGGGACGCATGAACATGATTCAGTTCATCGAATCGTTCGCCAGTCGCGGCGTGATGGTGCGCGTTTTTACTGATCCTAACAAGGCAATGGAGTGGCTGATCAACGCTGACAAGCAGACGCAAACTCAGAGCGCTTAAACGTATTGCCCAGTGGACGAACTGGGCGATACCTTACGCTCAGCGACCGAAGGTGAACGGCGTCGCCGTGCCGATCAGGAAGAACAGCACAATCGTGGCATAGCCAAGCAGCTTACGCTTAGTGTCCAATGGCGTGATGTCATCGCCGGGCGGCGGATGACGCAAGCCTGTCAGGAAGGCGAGCAGCGCGAAGAAGAGCAGGCTTGGGAAGATCGTCAGCCCCAGAAAGATCATTCCAACAAAGGTGATGACGGCAATTGTCCAAGACGCCTCGCCAAAAAGCGTGTACATCACGTGACCGCCGTCTAGCTGACCGATAGGCAGTAAGTTCAACACGGTCAGCAACATGCCAAACCATGCTGCGAAGGCAATCGGTTGACGCGCCACGAAGACAGCGAGTGACGAGATGTTGCGTCCGCCATAGGTCTGCAGCAGGTCTGGACGCAAAACATCGCCCAAGCCTTGCAATAGAATTGGCATGCCGATGCGTTCGTTACCGACGCCTTGTAAGAGCAGGATGTTCACGCCGCTTGGCGGCAAGAACAAGCCGATGATGTAAGCGATCAGCGCCACGACAAAGCCTGCTAACGGTCCGCTGATGCCGACATCAAAGAGCGCCTTGCGATTGTTGAGCGGACTCTTGATGAAGATTACAGCGCCTAGCGTGCCGAGCAGGAAAAAAGGAAAAGGGATGAAATACGGCAGCGTCACGTCCACTTTGTGACGGCGTGCCGCGAAATAGTGTCCCATCTCATGCACGCCTAAAATCAGCAAGAGCGTGAGCGCGAATGGAGCGCCTGCTTGGATGACGTTGCCGATGCTGCTCAAGTCGCCACGCTGCAATGCGCGCATGTTGAGCGTTGTGCCTTGAAACTGCGCGCCGCTGAGCGTCGCTGTGATGATGGTCAGCAGCAGGAGCAACACATGCAGCCAGCGCGGAGAGTTGATCTGGCGCGGCTGAATGACGCCTTCCACCAGAATCACCATGTCTATTTTGTCTTTGCGGCGCAGCAATGGCGTGTAGCCGAGTGCTTTGTAGCGCTTCAGCAAGATCGGATAAGTTGGCTCGGAATCAGCCAACAGTTTGCCTTGAAAGACAATTGCATGCGCCATGCTGCCGTTCGGCGTCGGATGCTCTTGATAGTCAACGCTGTAGATGAAAAAGACATCCTCAAGGGCAGCTATCAGGCGCTGGAGCGTGTCTTCAGCGGTCTGCACTGCTGAAAGTCTTGGGCGCGCAGCGAACAGGTCAGCCTCGCCCATCAGTTCGGGTAATGCCATATTAACTTCACACCATTGCTACTAAACTTCGTCGCCTGAGCTGAGCAGTTTGCGGTTTGCCTTGTCCTGCGTCCTAACGCCTCACTGTGCGCCTTCTGACTGTTGACGCAGCGCCTCAAACTCGCGGCGCAGCGCCTCTGGTGCTGGCAATGGGCGCATCGTTGTGAAATCTACAAAGACGCCGTGCTGAACCGCTGTGGTCGTTACCTCACCATTCCGCGTGAACTCAGCCGCGACTGTAAAGCGTGCGCGTCCTAGCTCAGCAAGCCACAAGTGCCCGATCACAGGATCAAACATGCGCAGCGGACGCTTATACTCAATATGTGTGGCGACCAGCACAGGTCCTTGATTGCGTTCAACCATTGGCTGCAGCGGCATGAAGCGCTCTAACCACATCAGACGCATATCTTCCAGCCAGCGCAAGTAGACAATGTTGCTGACAATGCCTGCGAAGTCAATGTCATAAGTGCGGATGACAATCGGCATGCTGATCTCAAAGGCGCGTGGCGCTGTGGACATGCGGATGACTTCTCCTGTTTTTCAAACGGTTGCGTTCAATCTGCAAGCGGCAAACTGACAATCATGGTCGTGCCGACGCCGAGTTGACTGCGCGCCTCAATGCTGCCGCCATGTGACTGCACAATCTCTCGCGCAATGGTCAGTCCTAGACCAGTGCCGCGCTGTGTGCCGAGATTGGCGCGGAAAAACGGCTCAAAAATGCGCTTGAGCGACTCTGAGTCTATGCCGATGCCGTTGTCTTCCACCTCAACAACCGCGCTCGACTCGTCCTGCCGCAAGCTGACGCGCACGTTGCCGCCTGTCTCGGTATAGTTTAGCGCATTGACCAACAAATTGGTGAAGACTTGCGTCAAACGCTCAGCATCAGCTAAGACAAACACGCCATCTGGAGGCAGACTGCTTGTCAGCTGTACTCGCTTATGTTCGAAGTGCGGAAGCTGCACGTGGATGACATTTTCTAGCAGCTCAGCCAAGCACAGGCGCTCACGGCGCAACACGATCATGCCGCGCTCAAAGCGCGTCACGTCTAGTAGGTCTTCCACGAGCATTTGCATTCGGCGCGTCACCTGCTCTAGCACGCTCATGTGCGTTTCAGCCGCCTCAGGTTGACGGCGCAACAAGTAAAGCCGCATCTTCAAGTTTGTGAGCGGCGTGCGCAGCTCATGCGCAGCATTGGCGATGAAGCGATCTTTCTGCTCTTGTAGCGCTTTTTCCTTGCTGATATCGCGCACTAGGACGACCGTGCCGACTAGCTTGCCACGTGCGCCTAGTATCCTACTGGCAGCTACGTAAGCGTCAAACGAGCTGCCATCTCTGCGCCGATAGCGGAATTCACCATGCCAAGAGCCATCGCGCTCCAAGATTTGCCCAAGTTCCTCCAGAGATGGTGCACCTTCAGGCACAGGGAAGTTGGCTGCGATGTCGAGCAACGCTTGACCGACAAACTCCGTCTCACTATAACCGAAGATGCGATGAAAGGAAGGATTGACATAGGTAGCACGCCATGTATCGCGCAGCTCAAAGAAGATCACACCTTCTTCCATTGAGTCCAGAATAGTGCGCAGCCGTGCGCGCTCAATCTCAAGCTCAGCGGTGCGCTGACGCACATGGCGCTCAAGGTCTTTGGCGTTGCGCTGAATGGTCTCATAAAGATTGGCGTTTTGAATAGCAATGGCGGCGTAGCCTGCTAACGCTTTGAGACGTTCAGCGTGCTCCAGCGTGAAATAGTTGGGCGTCGCGCTATCGAAGTTCATGACGCCGATAACATGACCTTCCAGCTCAATCGGCAAGCCCAGATATGATTTAACCCATTCTGTGCCTTCAATCGGTATCCATGACGGCTCAACGGCTGTGTCAGGGATAAGACTACAGTTAGACGCTTGTTTCAAGCGCACCCAGTGCGCCTGCAAGTCCAAGCGCGCGACGATCTCTTGCCAACGTCTGGGCGTCAAGTCCGCAGAGCGTCCGCGCGCTACGCTTGCTACAACACTGTTATGGCTGAGAAGGACTACTGAGCTGCCATCGCTCGGCACCAGACGCTCAGCGTATTCAAGGATCGTCTCGAGCACGCGCTCTAGCTGCAGTGAGCTGGTCAGCTTGAGCGATGCTTCGGCGAGCGTGCGCAAAAGCATGGCTTGGCGCTGCTCAGCCTCTTGAGCGCGTTGACGCTCAGTCACGTCAATGATCATGCCGATGCCGCCAACGACCACGCCCGCTTCATCGCGCAGCGGCATCAGGCGAATCTCTAGAGTAGCCTCTTCACTCGGTTTGAAAACGAAGCGGCGCGTCTCACCTTGCAGCACAGCTCGCAGATGTTCGCCGATGTAGATATCGCCAAACGCGCTCTGACTGACTAATTCACGTAAGCGTGGAAAGTGCCTATCCAGAAGCGCGCCTTCTAAGAAATCTATTACGCCGTTCGTGTCAAAAGTGAACAAAATAAGCGGCGCGCTGTTGATCACAAAGCGCAAGCGTGCCTCGCTTTGACGCAACGCACGGTTGATCTCAGCGCGGCGCAGCGCACTGGCAAAGACATCAGCGGCAATTGAGAGCAGAGCAGCATCTTCGTACTGCCAAGGGCGCGTTTGGCTGATGGCTACGAAGGTTAAAGAGCCGCGTAGCTCTCCGCGATAGCGCATGGCAATTGCCATCAAGGTGCGCACACCGCGTGCTATCATAAAAGGACGCTCAGGTTGTTCAACTGGCAGTTGTTCAGTATCTGGGATGAGCAGAATATCCTGCTCTTGAAAGATTCTCGTGTAAAAGCGGTACGGCACTTCAGGGTCAATGCTTGGGTAACGCCCGACAACATGGCTGGCTTCCCAGATGTGCGTGATAGCACACTCTGAAGGCGTTCGACTTAGGTCTGTTAGCAAGACGCGCTCAGCGCCAATAAAATCGCCCAAAAGTGCCAGCGCCTCACTAATGCGCGCGTCCACTTCAGCTGTTGGCAGGCTGACAAACTGTGCTGAGATGGTCGCTAGCAGGCTTTCAAGGGCGAAGCGATAGTGCAGACGGCGCTCGGCAAGGCTGCGCTCGGTCACGTCGCGGAGCGTAGCGAGGTAGGCAGGGCGACCTTCCCACTCAGTCATCACAAGGCGCATTTCTGCCACACATTCGCGCCCATCAGCTCTGAACAGGTCAACTTCTGCTATGTGACCGAGCGCAAGTGGAAAGTCAAAGGGCATGCCGACTAAGTCATCGCGTCCGAAGAGCGCTGCAGCTGCAGGATTGGCAAAGCGGATGACGCCGTCTTGATCGATCACTAACATACCGTCTGCATTGCGGTTGATCAGGCTATCAAGCAGGCGGCTGCGGTCTGAGAAAGCCTGTAGGTTGCGCTCAAGGTCGTGGCGCTGTCGGCGTTGACGAGTGAGAAACTGCACCAGTTGGCGCAGCATGTACGGCTCAGTTTGCGTGTAATCGAAGACTAGGACGTGAGAATTCTCAATAAGTTGCTCTGCTGTAGTGCGCTCTTCCGCATTGACCAAGAGGATGATCGGCACATCAGGCAAATGGTCTTGAAAGTGACCTGTGAGCTTTTTACAACAGTGCTGTAGTGCGCCATATTTCAGCAGGATCACATCGTAGGCGAGGATGTAAAGACTAGGTGCCTCTTCATCGGCTTGGACGAGGTACGTTAGCGGCTCAGGCAGCGCAGCAGCTTGTAGGACGGCGTGGATCGTAGCCAGATCATCGCTTGGAGTAGCCACAAGGAGCAGTTTGTAGGCGTCCACAGTGCAACATCCTTTGCAGCGCTGTGCGCAGCTGATATTTTTACGTCATCTACTTTGGGCAAAGCTGCCCAGCATCCAGTTCAATGCACTATTCGGTCACTTGCGTAAGACAGTGTAAGCAAAGCTCTATAAGTATTTTTGTGCGAGCCGCCAAAGGCTCATAACAGTTAGGTATAACTCTGACATAAAACGCTGTACTGCTCTTAACAATGAAAGCTTCAAGAAAGCAACAAAAGCCAAAAGCTCTTTACGAAGCGCACATTGTATTTTTCTCCTGCGCCTAGAACTGCTCACGCTGATGTCACAGTACAGTGTGCGTTAGCAAGAACACTGAGCCTGTGAGCATCTAGCAGCCAAAAGAGTCGATTCGGCGATTCGTTCTTGCCCAAGTTTATTATGCACTCAACATTTATTCAAGCCTCGTTTTCTTCAGCATGCTTCGAAGGCGATGTGAGATCGAGGGCTTCTAGGACACGCTCAGCGTCTGAAAGATCGCCAACGAGTCTGCGGCGCGGCAAAGGCGACTCGCGCACAAGCGTCGGCGTAGCGAGGATTTGTTCCTCTTCCGCCAAGTGCGGATGCTCCAGAATATCTATGACTGTAATTTCGTAGTTGCCTGCCAAGTGCTGATTGCAAAGGTTGTATAGATTGTAGATGGCGCGCTCCGTCCGCGCCGTTTGCCCTGCAACATATAGCTTCAGTACGTACATAGGCTTTTCTTTCACGAGGCAACGCGATAACTTTCTATGAAGACTAAACGCTCTAAAGCTCTTCGGCATGCTACTGCTGCAATAGGCAGTAAAATCAATATGACAATGGATATATGCAATGCGTTGAATTATGACATTAATATACAGTCTGTACAGTGTCTGCTGACAAGTAGGGCTATTTGCGCTGAAGGCAGTCATACAAGGTGGTACGTTGAGGGGTAACCGTGCGAATGACCACGTATTGGAGTCGGGCTTGTCGGCACTTTGGGTAAGGTTCTGCTAAGGTGCCTGGCTCTTTTTAGTGATTATCGCACGGTTTCTGCGGAACTAGCTGCTAAAATTTAGTAAAGATCGCTCAATTCCTCAATGGTTCGCTCAATCAACGCGACTGCCTCGCGCAAAGTTGCCGCGTCGAAGGCAAAGCGCGCGCCTGCCGTCTGATAGAGCTGCGGCAATGGTGCCGCGCCGCCAAGCGCTAGTGCCTTGCGGTAGCGCGCCACAGCAGCTCCCTGATCGCTCAGCGCGCCGCGCCAGACCTGTGCTGCGCCGAGCTGCGCCAAACCGTACTCCACATAGTAGAACGGATAGTGGAAAATGTGCAGCTTGCGATGCCAGCCCGTCTTTTTGAACTCATCCAGACCTGACCAATCTACGCCCTGAATGAAGCGATCCCAGAGCGCCGACCACTGCGCGTCGCAGGCGGCAGGGTCTTTCGCAGTCTCAACGTTTGTGTAGACCCAGTGCTGGAAAGCGTCCACCACTGCCATATACGCCCAGAAGGTGATCATGTTTCGCAGATGCTCAAGGCGTGCGCGCGCGGCGTCGGCTGCGCTGTAGTAGCCGCCACGCTCAGCTTCTAGATACGGCGCAGCGAGCAGCTCCATGCTCATTGAGGCGACTTCAGCGAACTCAGTCGGCGCCTCGCGCTGCTGCATATACGGTAGCGGCGCGCTCTCGAAGGCGTGGAAGGCGTGACCTGCCTCGTGCAGCAGCGTCTGCACATCGTCATGCAAGCCGACCGCGTTCATGAAGATGAACGGTCGCTTGGCGACTGGAAACGTCCTGCAGTAGCCGCCAGGCGCCTTGTTCGGACGATTCGCCAAGTCAAGTAGTCCTTCACGGCGCATGATCGCAAAGTACTCGCCAAGCGTCGGATCAACGTTGCGGAAGATTGTCTCAGCGCGCGATTCAAGCTCGTCAATAGACTGATACGGTCTCAAAGCAGGGCGCGGCTGTGGATCAACGCTCAGCTGCATGGGATGCGTCGGATCAATGTTCATGTCCCATGGACGTAGCGTCTCTACGCCGAGCGTACAACGCTGTTGTTCGAGCAAGCGCACCATTGCTGGCACCACGACTTCCTCAATTGCTCTGTGAAAGCTCAGGCAGTCGTGCGGCGTGTAGTCAAAACGTCCCAATGCCTTCCAGCAATAGTCAAGGTAATTGCTGAAGCCTGCGTTCGCGGCAATCTGTTGACGGAGGTCTAGAAATTTGACCCAGAGCGCGTTGAGCGCCTCACGGTCTGCTAGGTAGCGCTCATGAGCGAGCCGCCACGCCTGTTCGCGCACAGCGCGGTCAGGATTTTGCGCCACCACCTGTAGCTGCGCTAGTGGCATTTCCTTGCCGTCCCAAGTCACGCTCTGCGCGCCGATAATCTTGTCGTATTCAGTAGCGAGCTTCCGCTCCTCGACAAAAAGCGGCAGATTCGCCTCGCGGAAAAGCTCCAGCTCTGCACGCATATGGCGCAGCGGCACCTCAAAGCCTTCGGGCTGTAAGCCGCTCTCGACCAGTTTGCGCTGCAGAATGTTGTTCGCCATCTGCAATGGCGGCAACATGCTCTCGACATAGCTCAGGTAGCGCTGCTGCGCTTCAGCGTCGGCTGTGTTCTGTGAGGCGGCAACGGCAAGGCGCGCAAAGACTTCCATGACCAAGTCGCCTAACTGTGTCCAGCCTTTCAGCCAGGTGCTGACGTTCTCAGCGGTCAACGTCATCTCGTTCAGCACCTGAAAATACGGCTGATAGCGTTCCATGCGCCAGTCCATTGCGTCTAGCGCGCTAGTTGGCAAGTTCTCAAACATTTTTTACTCCTTGTGCATAAGTTCGTAGACGGTATTGTGGCACACATCGCTAGAATTGAATAGGCTTTTAAGCTGAAGGTCAGAAGAAGAATGGCAGTATGCGGCATTGGCTGATCGGACTGCTCATCAGCACTTGTGCGCTCTTGCCAAGCGTTGCGCTCTCAGCGCAGAGGCGCTTGCACTACGGCGAGTCAATTGACGGCGCGCTGAGCGCAGGGCAGCCTGAGGCGCGCTACTTGTTCAGCGGACGCGAAGGCGACGCTGTGCTGATCACAGCTGACTCGACCAGTCCTGAGGCGCTTGATCCATTGGTCATGCTGCTAGACGCTGACCAACGCCAAGTTTTCGCACTGGATGACAACAGCGGCGGCGCTGTGAACGCACGGCTGCGGCACATTTTGCCGCGCAACGGCGATTACCTCATCAAAGTCATCGCGTCGCCGAGCAGTCAGCGCACAGCGGGCGCGTTCCGCTTGACTTTGCACCTGCTCAATCCAACGCCGACGCCTTCGCTGCTGAGCAACTCGCCGCGCCTTGCGCCACTTGACGCGGGCGCGTCGCTGCGCGCTGAGCTAAGCGATCAAGCGCCATTTCGCCTGTATGCCGTCTACGCTGTCGCTGCGCAGCCGTTGAGCATCACCTTGAGCCTAGAGAACGCTCTGCCTGTTGGCATGTATCTCTACAGCCATGACTTTGAGCGGCGTCTTGTTACAGCTGAGCTGACCGATCAGCTCAGTTTTGTGCCAAACGCTGACGGTTGGTGCTGGCTGGTCGTCTCGCGCTTGACCAGCTCTGGCAGTGTCGCTTACACGCTCAAGCGCGCCGCTGAGCCGCAGAGTCAGCCGCGCAGAGCAGAAGGCGTGAGCCTCGTGGCAGGTCTGGCACAGCGCGGCGCGCTCAGTCCGCGCTTTGCAACGCTCTACCACTTCGAGGCGCAGCGCGGCAGCCGTGCTGACCTAGTCTTACAAGCTCAGACGGCGTTGCCTGCCTTGATTGTGCTGGCAGATGAGCGCTTTGAGCAAGTGGCAGTTGGCGAAGGTGCGCTGCGCGCTGTTGAACTAGAGCGCAGCGGTAGGTACTACGTCATCGTGGCGCGCTACGGCGGCGTGAACGACACGCTCAGCGGCGAATACACGCTCACGCTCAGCGGCACTTTGACACCACTTGTTACGCCGAGTCCATTGCCGTTGACCATCTCGACAATCAACTCTGGCGAGGTGCTGCGCGGCGTCCTAGACGATCAACGTTACATCGCTTATTACACCTTTACAGGCAGACGTGGTGAATCTGCTCAAATCACCCTGAACGTTGAGAGCGGCACATTGCAGCCTGCGCTCTACCTGTACGTCTATCAAGGTGATCAACCACGCCTGCTCGCTAGTGCTGCAGAGCTGCGCAGCGCACAAATTCAGCTCACTTTGCCTGAGTCGGCTACTTATCTGATAGTCGTAACGCGCTATGGTGCTGCACACGGTATAACGCAGGGAAGATATGCTGTACAGCTTATTCTTGCAGAGTAGTAAAATTTTTGCTCAACTTCTAGGGCAAAAGGTTTGATTCGCCTTACAAAGCGCTTTTGATATAATTTGCGCTTGTGCATGGGACAATCAAGGAAGCGCATGTTCAAGTTTGAGCTGCAGGCACAGAGCGGTCAGGCACGCGCAGGCGTTCTCTACACGCCGCATGGCGCGATTCCGACGCCAGTTTTCGCGCCTGTTGGCACACAAGCGACCGTCAAGGCAATGCAGCCGCGCGAGCTTTACGAGTTAGGCGCAACCTTGATCCTCGCTAACACATACCACTTGTACTTGCGTCCCAGTGACGGCTTGATCGCACGTCTAGGCGGCTTGCATCGCTTCATGGCGTGGGAACGTCCGATTTTGACTGACTCAGGCGGCTTCCAAGTCTTCAGCCTAGACGCACTGCGGCGCATTGATGATGACGGCGTCACATTCCGCAGCCATCTAGACGGTTCGATTCACCGCTTCACGCCTGAGAAGTCCATTCAAATACAGCACAATCTTGGCGCAGATATCATCATGTGCTTTGACGATTGCCCAAAGCCGCACAATCGTGATGAAGTGCGCGCCGCTTGTGATCGGACGCACGCTTGGGCAGTGCGCTGCCTTGAGGAACACACACGCAGCGGCGATCCTGCGCGTCAAGCGCTCTTCGGCATTGTACAAGGCGGAATCTTCCCTGACTTGCGCGCTGAATCTGTCCGCTTTTTGACCGATCTCGACTTTGTCGGCTACGCCATTGGTGGCTTAGCAGTTGGCGAGAGCAAGGCAGAGATGTTGGCGACGCTTGACTGCACTGTGCCGCTCTTGCCAGCGGATCGTCCACGCTACCTGATGGGCGTAGGCAGTCCTGAGGACTTGGTCAATGGTGTGGCGCGCGGCGTGGACATCTTCGACTGTGTGCTGCCGACGCGCATGGCGCGGCATGGCGCTGCGCTCACGCGGCACGGACGGCTGAACATGCGTAACCTTGAACACGCCGAAGATAGCGCGCCGATAGAGGCAAGCTGCACTTGCTACACTTGCGCGCACTTTTCACGCGCCTATCTGCGGCACTTGGTCAAGAGCAACGAGCTGCTCGGTCATCAACTGCTCACCTTACATAACCTCCACTTACTCCTGACTTTGATGCGAGAGATGCGTGCTGCTATCTTGGCAGGCACGTTTGAAATCTACGCGGCAAACTTCTTGGCAACTTACCGCACAACTAACAAGGAGGCACCCGCGCCAACGAGTCTATGATGGCGCACGCATCTCCAGCAGCTGACATTTTGTCGGCTACGCGCTAGGACTGCTTTGAGTTCGTGGCTTAAAGCTAGTCAAAGGCGCGTTATGCCTATTCGGAAAGGATTGGGCAGCTTGAGTTGGCGTTCAGTTCACAGCACAGCTGCACAAGGGACGTGAGCGTGTTCTTGGCAACCTCTTGGCGATCAGCGCGGCGTACCTTGGTTGCACTCTCATTGGCACTTGCAGGCTGCCGTGCCAGCTTGCCTGCTGCCAGCCCAACACCGCAGACCGTTTCACTGCGCTTGCTAGTGGATGGCGCCAGCACACCTTTGCTGCGCGATCTCGCCAATCACTTCCATGCCGACAACGCACTTATCACATGGGACATCCTCACGCTTGAGCCGCGCTTTGCCTTAGCTGAGCTGGCGCGCAGCGAGGTGCCGTTTGCCGTCCTGAGCTATTTGCCTGATCCGCGCCTTGTGGCAGAGAACGGCAGCCTGTGGGCAACGCCTATCGGTCAGCTCGGCATTGCTTTTGTGGTGCATCCCAGCAACCTGATCAGCAACTTGACACCTTCGCAGGCGCGCGCACTGTTGCGCGGTCAAGTGCGCAATTGGGCAGAGCTAGGCGGCGCGGATCGTCCTGTGCAAGTGGTAGCGCGTCCAGCGGAGAGCAGCGAAAGCGGCATCGTACAGGCGCTTTTGCTAGGCAATCAACCGATCACGCGCACAGCGCGCTTAGCGCCGACCAGTCAAAGCGTACTCGACCTTGTGCGTGCTGATCCAAATAGCATCGGCTACGTCGCCACAGGTTACATCAGCGAAGGCGTGCGCTTGGTCGCCTTTGACGGCGTTTTGCCGACGCCTGAGGCGCTTACAGCAGGCAGCTATGCCTTACGCTCGCCTATCCTAGTTGTTGGCAAGGCTGAGCCTGCCAATGATCTCTATCGCGCCTTCTTCGCATGGATTCAAAGTCCGGCAGGGCAGCAGCTCGTGCGGCGCTCTCATGGCGCCTTGCCGACTCAGTAGCTCATCCCTCAATGCGCTACTCAAATACGCTATAATTTGCAGCCAGCTTTTCGCAGCACTGTGTCAAAGATTGATTATGTCCTCACATCTTTCACAACGTGAAATTTCCAACATATCTGTTTTAGAACGTCTTGCTCTGAGCCTTGCGCGCTTGCCATGGTGGGCGATCATCATCGTAGCAGGCTTAGTCATAGTCTTCTATTCGTTCTTCACCAGTCCGCTCTATCGTCGCGCCCTAGTTTTCGTAACTGATGATCCGCGCCTGACAACCACACGCTTCGCTAACGTCACTTACGACGTACGGGCAGAAGGTGGCACAGTTCGGCGTGTGGAAGGCATCTTTGTTGGGCAGACTGGAGATGTGATCAATGTTGAAACTCGACGTCAAGTGACTATCCGTGTGCCGCGCTCAGACATCGCCACGCTGAGCTGTGTGCCGCCTGCTGAGCGCGACGAATGTCCTGCTGGTGCAGCTATCACACTTTTGCGCGCTCAAATCAGCGGCGCACTGATCTTCGAAGACTTGGGACGTTTCCGCCTTGTGACCGATGACGGCGAGCGTCAAGAAATCCGCAAGTTCGACGTCCAGATTGAAGCTGTGCAGCGCATCCCTGAGAACTGTCTGCCCAGTCCCGAAGGACGTTGCCGCGTTGTACTGCCTTTGAAGCCTGAGCAAGCGGCGAACACGCTCAGCGGCATAGTGCTGGAGTCAGACTCAGCAGGCTTCCTGATCGAGCTCTCGCCCGGCGAAATTGTGCAAGTTCGTCAGAGCGATATTGTGACCGTAGTGCGCTACGCGCCTGCTGAGTGCGCCCTAAACAATCTTGCAGGCTGCGACTCTGGCATTTTCTTGACGTTGTTCGTGGCAGTAGTCGCCTTTGCCTTTGCAGTTGTTATCGGCTTGATCGCAGGCTTGATGCGCATCTCAGATAATCCAATTCTCTTTAACGTCGCTACAGTGTACGTTGAGGTGTTGCGCGGCGTGCCGCTCTTGGTGACGTTGCTGTTCGTCAACTTTGCGCTTTACACATGGCTGCGCGATGAATTTCCGCGCCTTGCGCCGACGCTGCAGCTGATCGTCGTCGTCCTAGCCGCGCTCATTGCGTTAACACAAGGCTGGAGCAAGCGCGCGTTGCTCAAAACAGAGCCAGAGACGTTCTGGCAACCGATCATCGCTGCTGCAGTCATGGGAACGGCGCTCGTTGCTGCAATCGGTCTGTTCGCAGCAAACAGCGACTTGCCGCCGCTCAGTCGCGGCATTCTCGGTTTGGCAATTTGCTACGGCGCCTACCTTGCTGAGCTGTTCCGCGCCGGCATCCAGAGCATTGGACGCGGTCAGATGGAAGCGGCGCGCAGCTTGGGCATGAGCTACCTTCAGGCAATGCGCTACATCATCTTGCCACAAGCATTTCGCGTTGTGTTGCCACCACTGGGCAACGAATTCATCGCTATGCTCAAAGATACGGCATTGCTGACTGTGATCGCTTTGCCAGAGATGACTCAACGCGCGCGTATCTTTGCCGCTGATACGTTTCGAGTTTTTGAGCCGTACATCACCATTGGCGCGCTCTACCTGTGCATGACGCTGCTGCTCTCTGTTCTAGTGCGCGCCGCTGAACGCCGTCTGGCACTGCCACGCTGAGGATTTCACAATGGCTGAGACACCAATTATCTCTATCCAGCGAATTAACAAGTACTTTCGCACGCCGCGCGGCGTCGTCCACGCCTTGCGCGACGTAAGCCTTGAAGTCTACCCACGCGAGGTCATCACCATCATCGGACCGAGCGGATCGGGCAAGTCCACCTTGTTGCGCTGCATCAATCGCCTCGAAAACTTTGACAGCGGCTCAATTGTCGTAGACGGCATTGCGCTGGACTCAGCGGCGAACATCAACAAGGTGCGTGCCGAAGTCGGCATGGTCTTCCAGAGCTTCAACTTGTTCCCGAACTATACAGCGTTGGAGAACATCTGCCTTGCGCAGCGCGTGGTGCGCAAGCGCAGCCGCAAAGAAGCGGTCGAAATTGCCCGTGAGCTGCTGGCAAAGGTCGGCATTCCAGAGAAAGCCGATGCCTATCCCAGTCAGCTCAGCGGCGGTCAGCAGCAGCGCGTGGCGATTGCGCGCGCGCTCGCCATGCAGCCGAAGATCATGCTCTTCGATGAGCCGACTAGTGCGCTCGATCCAGAGATGATCAAGGAAGTGCTGGACGTAATGCTCGACCTTGCCCGTGAAGGCATGACGATGCTGGTCGTGAGCCATGAGATGGGCTTTGCGCGCGCAGCGGCGACGCGCGCCATTTTCATGGATCAAGGCGAGATCGTTGAGCAAGGCGATCCCGACACGCTCTTCACAGCGCCGCGCACAGAGCGCATGAGGACTTTCTTGAGCAAGATCATCAAACACTAGGACAAAGGTCAGCTCAGCGCGCAGGTGCGCTCAGGTTTTGCGCTTGATCAGCGGAATTCGGATGCTCGGTCGCGTGTCGCGCATGGATTCAGGCACACTGCCAGTGTCCATGCGCGGCAATTGCACTGTGAAAGTGGAGCCTTTGCCTAGTTCGCTCTCTGCCCAGATGCGCCCATGATGTGCCTCGACAATCCACTTGGCAATCGAAAGTCCTAGTCCTGCGCCGCCGATCTTGCGCTCACGCGCTTTGTCCACGCGGTAAAAGCGGTCAAAGATGTACGGCAGGTCTTCTTTAGGAATGCCGATGCCTGTATCTGTGACGCGGATGAAGGCATAGCTGCCTTCGGTTGTCAGACTGAGCGTTACCTCGCCGCCATCGGGCGTGTATTTGATGGCGTTCGTCACAAGGTTTAACAAGACCTGCTTGAGCCGATCTGCATCGCCTTTGACGCGCACTGCCTCAGGCGGCTCAAGGCGCACTTTGACCGTCTCAGTCAGCACTTTGGCTTGCTTGTAGACCTCGATCACAAGCGTGTCAAGGTCAACTTCCTTTTCCTCTAGCGGTAGGCTGCCGCTATCCGCTTGTGCCAACAGCAGCAAATCGCCTACGAGGCGCGTCATGCGCTTCAGCTCGCTTTCTATCGCCTCAAGCGACGCAGCGTTTATGCCGAAGCGCTTTATCAGATCGAGGTTGCCTTGCAAGGTGGTCAACGGCGTGCGCAGCTCATGCGAGACGTCGGCGACGAAACGGCGCTGCGTCTTAAATGAGCGCTCTAAGCGCTCAAGCGTCGTATTGAAGGTCATGATGAGCTGTCCCAGCTCGTCTGCTGGACCTTCGTACGGAATGCGTCGGCTCAGGTCGTTCGCGTCTGTGATCTGCTTGGCAGTCTGGTTGATCATCTCAAGCGGCTGCAGCACCTGCCCTGCCACAACCGAGCCGATCATGAAAGAGAGCAGCAGCGCTGCCAAGCCGACGCCAAGCATAACGCGCAATAGGCGGTCTGTGGCAGCCTCAAGCGTTGTCAAGGGCGAGAGAATTTGCACAGTGCCGAGATAACGGTTATCAGCCGTGTAGATTGGCAACGTTGAGACTAACGCGTGCGTCCTTTCAGCGGGCAAATAGATGTTGCGCGTGACCTCGACACGGCTGCTGCGATTTTCAGCGTCGAACGGCACGCTGTACTCAAGGTTCTCTGTGTTGAAAATCAGCGTGCCGTCATGCCGCCAGACCTGCACAGCGAAGGCGAAGTGAGGCATACGGGCGAGTCGCTTACGAATGGCAGGCTGCGACTCAGCGTCGGTCAGCTCGTTGAGGCGGATGACATCAATCACTTGCTGCGCCACGAAGCGCATGCTCTCCTGTAGCTGTGTGTGCCACGCCCAGTTAAGCAAGCTGAACAGTGAGAGCCCGAAAATTACGATCACTACTGCCAGCAGCGCTGAGTAGATGAGCGTCAAGCGCGTGCGAATAGTCATAAGGAAGGCTAAGCTCAACGTCCGTGAGTATCCTCCCTGATTCTAGTGCGCCGCGCACAGCGCTACCATGAGAAGTGCCTAAGCCGAGGCACTACTCTTCACGCAACACATAGCCGACGCCACGCACTGTGTGCAGCAAGCGCGGCTCGCCTTCTGCCTCAGTCTTTTGGCGCAAGTAGCGCACATAGACCTCGATGATGTTGCTCTCGCCGCCAAAGTCGTAGTTCCAGACTCGGTCGAAGATCGTCTCACGAGTCAGCACTTGGCGCGGATGGCGCATGAACAGCTCCAGCAGCTCATATTCTTTGGCAGTCAAGTCAATTGCGCGACCGTTGCGCATAGCGCGATGCGTGCCAGTGTCCAGCTCTAGGTCGGCAAAGCGCAGGATTTCAGGCTTAGAGCTGACCGTTGAACGCCTGAAGAGCGCCCGAATGCGCGCCAACAGCTCATCAAACGAGAAAGGCTTGATCAGGTAATCATCGGCGCCGGCGTTCAAGCCTGCCACGCGATCCTGCACCTCATCCTTCGCCGTCAACATCAGGATCGGCACGTTTGAAGCGTTGCGCAGGCGCTTGCAGACCTCAATGCCGTCAATGCCGGGCAACATCCAGTCTAGGATGACCAAGTCAGGCGGATTGTCGCGCGCAATTGCCAAGCCCGTGCGTCCATCATGCGCGACGTCCACACGGAAGCCTTCGAAGATCAAGCCGCGCTCGATAAATTGCGCAATGCGCTGCTCATCTTCAATGACCAGAATACGCTCTGCCATTCCTTCACCTCATCCATTCAAATTGGTCTAGGACGCGCACGTTGCGCAAGGCTACAGCACGTCCGTTCGTTGTGTCTAGTATGATCAGTTGATCAATTCTATCAGTTCTGCCGCGCACTTGCCCTATCGCAAAGCGCGCCGTCGGCGAAAACTGCGCTCTGGGCAGTGCAAAAGGCGGGCTTTCCACGCGCACTCGCTCTGGATCGCCTGTGGTGCTGACGCGCTGCACTGCTGCAGCCACTGACCAACCGACATGCCGCCAAAAGACGACTGGCTGCTCTGCAAGGCGAGCTGCTGCGCCAATTGGCTGCACGTTCAGAATCGGATACGCTGAACGCGCCAACAAAGTTTCAGCCTGACCGTCAAAGGCGCTCAGCAGCCATTGATCGCCTTCGCGCTTGACGAAAAGCAGCGCATTCAGGCTCCAAGTCGCTAATTCAGCGCGAAAGTTCAGCAGGCGCCAGCCGCCTTCTGCCATCGGTGCAACCGCAAATTCGTAGCTGCCGTCATTTAGCTTGGCGCGCAGCAACAGAGAGCGTCCGTTGGCGCTGAAGCGCACGAAGTCATATGTCCGCTCTGTAGTGCTAGTGGCAATGGTCAATGGCTGCGGCAAGAGCGCGCCGTTGCTCGGCAGCTCAAGGACATACGCGCCGTCTGTGTCCACAAAGGCGATCAGGCGTCCATCAGCGCTCCAATCGAGGCTGGCGAGCGTCGTGCTGCGCAGAGTCGTCAACAAGCGCGACTCTGGCACGTTCGGCAAGCTAGGCAGCGCAGGAGTCGGCGTGCTGCGCCTAGGCAATGGCGTCGGCGTGGCAGCGGCACGCTCAGCGGCGCTCAGAGCAGGCAGAATGGCTATGTTCTGTCCGCTAATGACCGCCATTTGCCGCTGATCAGGGCTGAGCGCAAAGGCGCGGACGCCTTCGGGCAAGCGTGAGAGCTGCTCAGCGGCGCGCTCGCCATCACTAAACAGGCGCCACACTTGTGGCACTTCATCATCTTGGACACGATAGGGCGCGTCGCTTGCTTGATAGGCAAGGAAGTACAAGTCAGCGTCAAGGGCAAGATTCGAGACGCGCTGATAGACTGGCACTGCCCAAGCTATGCTCTGGACGCGCTGCAGCGGCAAGGCGTCTTCGACACCTGACTCTGGCAGGACGACAATCGGCGTGCCGCTTGTGATGTAGGTCAGACGGCTTCCGTTGCCGAGCCACGTCATCGCTATGTCCACGCGCCGTTCGGCGAACGGCGCTGCTGTGCCGTCGCCGCTGATGCTGACCAAAATGCCTTCAGGCGTGTTGCCGACGCGCTGCATGGCGCGCACTGTGCCGTCATAGGCACTAGTCAGGCGCGTGAAGACGTTCTCAGGCTTGCGCCATGCCTCAGCCAGAAATGCGCGCTCAGCTGTCTCGATCACATTTAAGCGCAGCAAGCCGCCGCTGATCGGCGCGAGGATCAGGCTGTTATCGTCTAGCCAAGCGGCGTCGCTCGGCTCGTCAAAGCTGCCGAGTCGCGCTAAGCCGCGCCGTATGCCTTCCTCTGTTGTCACTCTGAAGACTGTCCAGCCGCCTAGATGATCCTGCGCCGCCAATCGACTGCCAAACGGCGAAAAGCGCAAGTTCACGTATTGGCGCGCCGTGTCGGAGACGCGCAACGGCGCGCCGCTCGGCGTCGGCAAGGCGATTTGCAAGCCATCAGCGGTTAGATAGGCGAGCGTCACGCCATCAGGCGACCAAGCGAGGCTGTGCGCATCGCGTGGCAAGAGCGCAGGCAGGAAAGCATTCTCAGCGATCACAATCGGACGCGGATCGTCCAATGCAGCGATCAAGACGCGACCGTCTTCCGTGCGATAAACGAATGCATCAGCAGCAGGTGAGAGCGCAAAGGCGACGACGCGATCATCGCGCGGCGTCAAAAAGCGCGGCGCCGCTGTGCGCACGTCATAGCAGACAACGCGCGCAGCGCTCAAGGCGCAGATCGGCGCGGGCAAGATGTAGCGCTCAGCGGTCTGAGCGTGTGCTGTGGCGCTGAGCGCTGTGCTGAGAAAGACGGAGAGCGCGAAAATCAGGCGGCGCGTCATTTAGTCTGCGGCGTCGGCTTACTAGGAACAAGTGGTTTTAGACTATTGATGAGCTTATCTACCTTCTGTTTAATTTTTTCAGCGCCAAGAACTTGCTTGCGATGCCCTAGATGTGCTAAGTCGTTGCGCAGATCGCGTAGTTCACTCCAAGCGTTGCTTAGAGCAGCTGTAGCACCTAAGCGTACTTCAAGAGTGGGAATGCCGATAACAGTTCGGAAGGCTTCAGGTAGCGCGTTGAGCTTTTGAGCTAGTTCAGCGACTAACTTGGAGATGTCGCTAATCTCATCACTTGCTTTGGAGGCGCTATTAAGCTGCCGTGAGACCTCCTCGCGCAGATCGTCATCCTCAAAGATTTCTTTGGTACTCTTGCCGCGATATTCGGGCGCTCGGCTCATCACATAAGAGATGACCCACTCGCGCAGTAATAAGCCTGCATGGATATAAAATTCGTTCTTATGATACCACTCAATCAGCCTAAATTCTGCAGCTAGTCGCTCATTTATGTCTTGCTCGTCTTGGAGCTGGAAATCCTCCATCTGTTTCAAGACCTTGTCAATCTGACTGACAAACGGCTTCTCCCAGCGCTCAGCTGAAGGACGCACTTCGTCGGCAAGACGGCGTATTTCAGCCACTGGCTCGTCAATATCGCGCAAACGACCTAGTTCAATAGCATCCATCAGTAGGCGCATATTTTTAGCGAGCGGCGCGAGCGGCAAGCGCGCTTTACCTGTCACAGCACCTGCTTTGTAAAGTGCTGCTTGACGCGCTTGGAGCAAGTCTGCCATTTGCCGTAAGTTGCCGCTGCGCTTAAAAGCATCAACCGCATTTGCCCACTCAAAGAGCGTGAGCATCGGCGTCAGATCAACCACTTGAGCAACCTTATCTTTGTCTATAAAAGCGCCATAGTAGACATTGGCGAGATCGAACTCGCCTGAGACCTCAAAGTAAGCACAGGCTAAGAGCATCACTTGTGGCAATGAGCGGAATCCATGAGTGATATCAAGTGTGACAGTTGCCTCTTGCGGCACGTGCTCACCAATTTTGTCAAAGATTGCCCATAGCTCAGCCTCATCTTGCCCATCTGGGATATCTACTTCAGTGATGCTAATGCCGCGCTCTTCGAGCAGCCCTTTCAGTCCTTGTTCTTCAGCGTTACCCTGCCAGTTCGGATGATCTTTAGCGCCTGCAGTGAGCAGCACCACTGCCTGTTCAACAGGCTTACCTTTTTCTTTCAAAAAATCACAGAGCAGAGCTGAGAAAAACTTGCCCTCGCGCGGCTGCTCTGAGTCAAACTGGTACTTGGTAGAGAAATAAGACACCTTCTCCTTAGAAGGCGCGGCGCCTATCGTTGTCACAAGGACATGCCTACTCACTTGGTTGCGCTCCCTTCGCGTACTTTGTGCGAACAGCTGTTATCTTACCGCATTTCTGTAGCCCTGCGGTATACTGTTCAGTATGAATCTGTCAGCCAATCCCTATGCGCCTGAGCAGCCGTGCAGCGACCCTGAACGTTTCTTCGGGCGCGCCGAGACCTTCGCCTTCCTGCGTCAAGCGCTGCACAGCGAGCAAACACCGATCCTGATCGGCGGACGCGGCATGGGCAAGACCTCTGTGTTGCTGCAATTGCCGTTTCAGCTTGAGGCGCGCTATCTGACCGCATACCTTGACCTTGCTGAGCTGCGTCACACATACAGCCTGAGCGCGTTCGCCGTTGCGCTAATCCAGACGGCGCGCCAAGCGCTACGAACAGCAGAGCCGTCGCTCTACCTGCCCGACGTGCCTGAGACACAAGATGCGGCTGAGCTGTGGCGCTGGTTCGCTAAAACGCACTTGACGCCGATCTTCGATGTCATGCGCCGCTTTCAGCGCCTGATCTACTGCTTTGACAATGCACAGCATCTGCTGGACGCTGTGCAGCGCGGCGACTTGCCGTCTGACCTGATCGACTCGCTAGGCGCGCTGTGCCGTGAGGAAAAGCGTATCGGTATTGTCTTCACTTTTGACGCCGCTGCTGAGCCGCGCCTCGCTAGTTATGCGCTGCTTGCTGAGCCGCTCAATCAGCATCGTTTGCCGCCATTGAGCGACGCTGAGGCTCGGCAGCTGATCACGCAACCTTGCGCCTCTTTTTACGCGCTCTCTGATGACGTTGTAGGCGCGCTGCAGGCTTACAGTGGCGGACAGCCATATCTCTTGCAATGGCTGTGCGCCTTGCTGTGGGAAAGAGCTGCAGCGCGCAACTTCGCCGCGCCTGATCGCAACGACGTGAGCGCGATCTTGCCGCGTGCGCTGCAGGTCTGCAGCGCGCTGTTCGATTCGCTCTGGCAGAATGCCACACCAAGCGAACAAGCCGCTCTGATAGCGCTGACACAAGCGCGGCGCGGCGCGCCTGCAACGCTAGAAGAGCTGCACACATGGCTGATTCATGAGAGCGAGGACGCGCCGCATATGGTGACGCTCGCAGCGGCGCTGCGCAGCTTGGAGTATCGCGGCGCCGTGCGCAGCGCGCCCGAGTCGGCTTATGCGCTCAGCAGCGGCTTGCTCTATCTGTGGCTGCAAGCTAAGGCTGAGCTGCCAAGCGCGCCTCTCAACGTTGAGCACACTTCAGTGCGCCGCGCTGCGCTGCCAATCGCGCTTATCGCCATTGCCTCAGCAAGCATTGCCTTGCTAGTTGCTGCGTTGACCAGTCATCTATCCTCTGGCGCCGCAACCTTGCAGCCGACACACACACTAGCGCTGAATCTGGAAGGCACGCAGCGCGCGCTATCGCTCACACAGACCTTCCAAGCCTTGCCAACCAATACGCCAACTGCCACGTTGACTTTCACGGCGTCGCCGACGCGCACGTCCACTGTCACAGCTACAGCATCGCCGACGCGCACGTTCACTGTCACAGCTACAGCGTCGCCGACGCGTACGTTCACTGCCACGCCGACTTTCACAGCGTCGCCGACGCGCACGTTCACTGCCACGCCAACTTTCACAGCGTCGCCAACACGCACGTTTACCGTCACATCAACTTTCACAGCGTCGCCGACGCGCGCGTTCACTGCCACAGCCGCAGCAACTCTGACCGCTACTGACACGCTCACTCCGAGCTTGACAGCTACTTTCACAGCGACGCCGAGTCAAACGTTTATGCCGACTGCGACCATCACGCCAAGTTCGACGCAAACGCATACCGCCACAGCGACGCCAACGCGCGCTGTCATGCCAAGCGCAACATCTACGGCTTTGCCGCCATTTTGAGCCGCTACCGTTTGGCACATTTTTCAAAGGCGGCTATAATCGGCGCTTGCTTTGGCAGGCTGTGGCACAAGCACGCTATGTAGGAAAAGTGCTATGCAGAGCTTAAATCCAGTGCGTAACATTGTGCGGCGCGGGCGCGATCTCATGATCATCGGCGCATTGGTGCTGCTAGTTGGGCTGCTAATCGGTAGCATCGGTCTGTTGACCGTTTTGTTGTTCTCTAGCCCGACTTTCGGCTTAGGTGCAATGGGCATTGGCGTGCTGACCGTGCTGACAGGCTTGGCAGTCATGGGACGCGGACTCTCGCTGCGCACTGAGAATGAGCCTGCCAAAGCCGTGGCACAGGCGCTGAGCCATGCGCTCAGCTCAGAATATACGTTTATCCGCAATGTTAGTCGGCGCGGCTTGGGCTACATTGACGCGGTCTTGGTCGGACCGCCTGGCGCGCTCGTTTTCCGCATTCACGATCAGCACGGCGTCTTCGAGAATGAAGGCGCCGATTGGCTCGTGCGGCGCGCTGATGGCGTTTTTCACCTTTCACGCCTGAATTTGACGCGCGAGTGTGTGGCGGATGTCTACGCGCTGCGCAAGTACCTTGCTAAGCGCGGCTTAGCGCATGTGCCCGTCTACGCAATTGTTGTGTTTACGCATCCTTCTGCCAGCATCACGGCGCGCCAGCCTGTTGTGCCAATTGCAGACCTGCGTTCGCTCCTAGATGTGATGCGCGCTGACTACATGCGCCAGACACGCATTGACCCAAAAACCGTCCAAGCCACTGTGAAGGCAATTTACGAGTAGGAGCATCTTGGTATGATCAAGCCTGTTGTCACTGTCTCCATAGTGCCAAACTTACCAAGCAGCTTAGAGCGCTTGCTTGAGCTCGCCTATAACCTGCGTTGGTCATGGAACTTGGAGACTCTGGCGCTCTTTCGGCGCCTAGACCGCGACTTGTGGGAAAAGTGCGGTCACAATCCTGTTTTAATGCTCGGCATGATCGATCAGCGGCAGCTGAATGCAGCAGCCAGTGATGAAGCGTTCATGGCGCACTATGATCGCGTTTGTCAGGACTATGACCGCTACATGAGCCAGACCAGCTCAACATGGTACGCCAAGCGCTATCCAGAGGCGCCGCGCACGCCAATGGTCGCCTATTTTTCAATGGAATTCGGCTTGACTGAGTGCCTGCGCAACTACAGCGGCGGCTTGGGCGTCCTCTCAGGCGATCACCTCAAAAGTGCCTCTGATCTCGGCTTGCCGTTGATCGGAGTCGGCTTGCTCTACCAAGAAGGCTACTTTGCGCAATATCTAAACAACGACGGCTACCAGCAAGAGGCGTATCCGATCAACGACTACGCCAATCAGCCTGTGCGCCGCGTGCTGGACGCTAACGGTCGCCCTGTGCTCGTCAAAGTGCCGTTGCCCGGTCGTCTGCTCTACGCACAGGCATGGATCGTCAAAGTTGGGCGCGTCTCGCTGTACTTGCTAGACACCAATATTCCAGAGAACACGCTGCCCGAAGACCGCGACTTAACGGATCGGCTCTATGGCGGCGACCGAAGACAGCGCATTCGCCAAGAGATTTTGATGGGCATTGGCGGCATTCAGCTGCTGCGCATCCTCAACCTAAATCCGACGGTCTATCACATGAACGAAGGTCACAGCGCCTTCATGGGCTTGGAGCGCATTCGTCTGCTGATGGAAGCGCATCCTGAACTGACCTTTGACCAAGCGCGCGAGATTTGCGCAGCCAGCAACGTCTTCACAACGCACACGCCTGTGCCAGCAGGCTTAGAGCGCTTTGGCTTCGATCTGATTGACGAGCACTTCGGCTACCTCTGGCCGCAGCTGAAGCTGACTCGTGAGCAATTCCACGATTTAGGGCGCGAGAACATGGGCAACTACGACCTGTTCAGCATGCCCGTGCTCGCCGTCAGACTCTCAAACTATGCTAATGCCGTCTCCAAGCTGCACGGCAAGGTCAGCCGTAAGCTGTTCAGCTGGATGTATCCGAACGTGCCGCAGGATGACGTGCCAGTCGGTCATGTGACCAATGGCATTCACGTTGAGACGTGGGTCAGCCAAGAGATGGCGGCGCTCTACGACCGCTACCTTGATCCAATGTGGCGCGAAGACCCGACGGATCCAAACATTTGGTGGGACGTGGACAAAATCCCTGACGCTGAGCTGTGGCGCACGCACGAGCGCCGTCGTGAGCAGCTAGTCGCCTTTTGTCGTGAGCGCTTGCGCAAGCAGTATGAGGCGCTTGGTCTGCCTGCTGCTGAAATTCAACTGGCAGAGGAAGTGCTCAGTCCAGACGCGCTGACCATTGGCTTCGCGCGCCGCTTTGCTACATACAAGCGCGCCACGCTGATCCTGCGCGACAAGGCGCGCCTCGCACGCATTTTGAACAACCCTGATCGCCCTGTCCAGCTGATCTTTGCAGGTAAGGCACATCCGCACGACGCGCCCGGTAAAGAGCTGATCCGCGAGATCGTGAATACTGCGCGGATGCCTGAGTTTCGCCATAGCATCGTCTTTCTCGAGAACTACGACATGGCGATCACACGCATGATGCTGCAAGGCTGTGACGTCTGGCTGAACAATCCGCGCCGCCCTGAAGAGGCGAGCGGCACAAGCGGCATGAAGGCGATCTATAACGGGTGCTTGAACTTCAGCACGTTAGACGGCTGGTGGGACGAAGCCTACGATCCGCATGTCGGCTGGGAGATCGGGCGCGGCGAGGAATATCCGCCTGAGCAATGGGCACACCAAGACTACCTTGAGGCGCAAGCGCTCTACAGCGTGCTAGAAAACGATATCGTGCCGACGTTCTACACGCGCTCGCGCGACGGTCTACCGCGCGAGTGGATCGCGCGCATGAAGAACAGCATCCGCAAGCTGGCGCCGTTTTTCAACACGCATCGCATGGTCGCTGAGTACACTGAACGTTACTACATGCCTGCTTATGAGAGCTATCAGCGCTTGACCAAGCCGAATCTCTCGCGCGGCGTCGCACTTGCTCAGTGGAAACAAAAGGTCTACAGCCAGTGGAACAACGTGCAAGTGCTGAAGGTGACGACTTCAGCCGATGAGCTCAAAGTTGGCAGTGAGCAGGAAATCACAGCAGTCGTGCAGCTGGGCAGCTTGACGCCTGATGACGTGATCGTGCAGGTCTACTATGGCGACCTCGATACGCACGGCAACATCATCATTGGCAACGCGGTCAATATGCAGCCTGCTGAGGCAAACGGCGGCGGCACTTATACATTCAAGGCGCGGCTTGTCTATCACACAACAGGCAATCAGGGACTGTCTGTACGAGTCTTGCCTAACCATGAAGATTTGCCGACGCCTTTCCTGCGCGGCTTGATTCGCTGGGCGTAGTGCTAGATATCCGCGCTGAAAGAGCAGATAAAACGTCTGAGCAATGGAGAGTCTGATGAAAAGTTGGCGACACAAGTTGCTTATCGGCTGCTTATCAGTGCTGCTGCTCAGCTTGGCGCTGCCGATGCAGCTCAATCCGTATGCTGACGGCGTAGTGCTCGTCGGCGCGGGCGACATTGCCTCATGCGACTCAGAGGGCGACGATCTGACCGCCAATCTACTCGATAACATTGAAGGAATTGTCTTCACAGCCGGGGACACTGTCCAAGCCGACGGCGTAGCCGCAACGTGGGAAAAGTGCTACGATCCGACTTGGGGCAGGCACAAAGCGCGCACACGCCCTGCGCTAGGCAATCACGAGTATCAACGCGCGCCGAATGCCGACCCGTACTTTGACTACTTCGGTGAAGAGGCTGCCGGTCCGCGTGGCTCAGGCTACTATAGCTACTATGCAGGCTCGTGGCTCGTGATCGTACTGAACAGCGTCCTGCCTGCGCACGCTGGCACGCCGCAGTACGAGTGGGCAAAAGCGACTCTTGCCGCCAATCCGACGGCGTGCGCACTGGCAATTTGGCATCATCCTGTTTACAGCTCTGGACTGTACGGCGTCACGCGGCGCATGAATTCGGTTTGGCGCATGATGATGGACTTTGGCGTAGACGTGGTCATCAGCGGCGACGCTCATCACTATGAGCGCTTCATGCCGATGAATGCTGATGGTCGGATTGACCGCGAGCGCGGCATTCGGCAGTTCGTAGTTGGCACAGGCGGCGGCTATTTGACGCCGCTGCGCGCTCAGCCTTTTCCAGCTACCGAATACCGCCAAAATCGGTTCTGGGGCGTTTTGAAGATGGTTTTGGGCAGTGGTGGCTATAGCTGGGAGTTCATCAACATTCGCGGCGAGGTGATGGACTCTGGTAGCGCGCCGTGCCGCTGAGCCTCGACATAGCAAGCGCCAAGAGCAAGGCGCAGCTTGGCGTCTGTGCTAGAGCGTGCCATAATAAGCAGCGTAGGTTCGCTGCTGTACAAGGATTGAGAAACTGTGTCTGCTGCATTTGCTGCGCTTGTAGCAGCGCTGAGTGTTATCTTCACGCTTGCCGTCAGCACGACGCGCACTCCGCCGATTGAGACGTATCTGAATGTTCTGGTCGAGTTTGTGCGCGGCAACTCGTTGCGCCAACTGGGCGCTGATGAAGCGCTGAGCCTGCTTTTTTACGTCAGCACGCTGTACCTGATCGTTTTCTCGGTCACGTGGTGGCTGTTCCGCCTGATCGCCATTTTCCTGATCGCTTTCGGCTTGCCTAATGAAGAAGCGCTGCGGCTGAACCGTGAGGTGCGGCGCAACCGAGGCGTGCACATTGACCTTGCACGTCGGCAAGCGCGCCTGACCGCTGCATATCTGCTGCGCGCGCAAGAACTGGCTGCAGCGCGTCAAGAGCGCGCTAGTCGCCGCGCTGAGAGTGGCGAGCCGACTTTGGAAGACTTCAACTTGTAACCTTTGGAGCCTACATGGATTTCCGCAGTTTCGATCCAAATGCTTTAGAGCCGCGCCAACTGACGCTGCTCTTTCAAAGCCTAATTGTGCCGCGACCTGTAGCGTGGGTCTCGACTTTGAGCGCTAGTGGCATCCCAAACCTTGCCGCTTTCAGCTATTTCAACGCCGGTAGCACTAATCCGCCATTGGTCATGTTCTCAGTTGGCGTGCATCGTGACGGACGCGCTAAGGATACGCTGAACAACCTACGCGAAGTGCCAGAGTTCGTCTTGCACATTGCTAACACGCCGCTGATCGCCCAAGTCGAGATCACTGGCACGGAATATGCGCCTGAGGTGAACGAATTCGTTGAGGCGCGCGTGACGCCCTTGCCTGCTGATCTGGTGCGTCCGTCGCGCGTGGCAGAGGCGCCTGCTGCTATGGAATGCCGCGTCCTAGAGCTGCATCCCATGCCGATTGGTAAGAACACGCTCGTCATCGGGCAAGTGCTGCGCTTCCATGTGCGCGCTGACCTGCTGACCGAGTCGCTCTGGATTAACACATTGATGCTCGATCCGATCTCGCGCCTTGCTCGCAAAGATTACGGCAAGCTCGGCGCCATGAGCGACGGTCAAGAGCTGGCAGAGGCGTTCCGACGCGCTATTGCGCCTGACTTTGACTAGCGAGTTGCTGTTGATGACTGAGCAACGCTGGGATCAGCTGTGCCTGCAGCGCGAGTCGGCACAAGAGATCGCTGAGCAGGTGCGCGCGACGCTCCTGAGGCACGGCTATGCGCCCTACGATCCGTTTCATGGCGGCAGCGGCACGCCGCCGCGTCTCAAGCAATTTGTGCGGCTCTTCATCTTGCCGCCACAAGACAGCTGGACGCGGATCATCGGCGCACAAGATGCAGACGTTCTGCCTGACCTGCTGCGAACGCTCAGTGCCGATGCGCTGCTGATCCATGCTTGGTTCACAGCGCAAAACGGCGCATTGGACGCTTATAAAAACGGCGAAGCCGACTCAGCGCTCCTAGCGCCTTACCTGAGCGGCGCAACGCAATATGTCACAGCGCCACAGAGCGCAACGTTGCCGTCTGATGTGGCAAAGCTGGCTCAAACGCACGGCGTCAATCCACAGCAGGCTGAAAAGCTGATCGGACGCTTGGCAAGAGGCATTTTCGGCGACCAGACGGCGCGTGTGCAGCGGGACGCTGCGCAGCTGTTCAAATCGGCGTGGGAAAGCGCAGGCGGACAGCAGCTTCTAGCGCAGATCGCGCGTCTGAGCCTGCCTTTCGATCTGCGCACGCCTGACTTCGAGACGTTGCGCGAGGCGTATCAAGCGGCGCGTCTCCTAGCACGCCGTCCGAACGCTACGCTGCTCGATTCTGAGCGCGCGGCGCTGCGCGCTGTGCCATATGCCGCTGCTCTCATCCCAGTTTACGTCGGCAAATGACAGGATATGTCATGCAAAAACTGGTCTTGATTGTTTTGTTAGCTTGCGGACTGGTTGCCTGCAGTGGTGAGAGCGATTCGCCTGCTGCAGCAGTCGAGCGCTATTTGCGCACGCGCATCACAGGCGACGCCGCAAAGCTGGTCAGCTTAGCGTGCCGCGCACGTGAGGCAGAGGCGCGCACAGAAGCAGCGTCCTTTGCGCCAATGAATGCCGAGATCAAGGCGCTCAGTTGCCGCGCAGACGACGAAGAGGGACAGTACACGGTTGTGGCATGTCAGGGCGAGATGGTGACCAACTATCAGGGCGAGACGCGCACGTGGGACCTAGGCGCGCGACGATTCCGCACTGTGCAGGAAGACGGACGCTGGAAGGTCTGCGGCTACGCGCGCTGAGAGTTACCGTTTCAGCAGAGTTCGGGTATACTTTACGATAGCGAGCTGAATGAGTTGGTCACTTCTGAAAACGTGCAACGGACGTAACCATGAGCCAGCAGCCTGAAGGAATCGCTAAGCTCACTTGGAATGATCCTGCTACAGGCGAAACTCACGAGTATGTGCTGGTAGAAGGCGCCAGCGCCAGCATCGGTCGCTCGCCTGACAATAACATCTGCATCCCTGAGCGGCACGTCAGCCGCGGACACGCTGTGATCAACTTCCGCGACGGCGTCTTCACCATCACTGATTTAGGCAGCGCGAATGGCACTTTCGTCAATGACCGCAAGATTACTGGCACCTACGTGCTGACACACGGCGATGTCATCCGTCTTTATGTGCCTGTGCTGCACTTCTCTGCCATTGTGACCGAAGAGGAGCTGGATCGCGCCTACAAGACCAGCACTGCCATCTTCCCTGCCAAGGGACTAGGTCGTCCGCGCCTGCTGGTTACGCACGGACCGCAAGAAGGCACGGAGTTCATCCTGACCGAAGATACCATGACCGTCGGGCGCGTCACAGCCGATGCCACGTGGGAAATCACGCTGAACGACCGCGCCGTATCGCGTCCGCATTGCCGTCTGCGCTTGCACAACGGCGTCTGGACACTGCTCGACCTCGCCAGTGCTAATGGCACGTTGCTCAACGGTCAGCCTGTTGGTGCCACGCCTGTGCCGCTCCGTGATGGCGACGTGATCACAGCAGGCGAGACGACCATGCTCTTCCGCTTAGCCAAAACTTAGGCATTTGATGGTGCGTTGCGCGGCGTGTACTGAGTGCGCAGCTCGCGCTTCAGCACTTTGCCTGCGGCGTTGCGCGGCAAGCTCTCAGCGAAGACGACGTACTTCGGCACTTTGAACTTAGCAAGCCGCTCCGTGCAATGCGCGATGATCTGCTCCGCGCTCAGACTTTCCCCTTGTCGCAGCACCACAATTGCCATGCCCGTCTCGCCCCAGCGCTCATCTGGCACGCCGATCACGCCGACCTCTGCCACTTGCGGCAGCTGGTAGATCACTTGCTCTACCTCAGCAGGGTAGACGTTTTCGCCGCCACTGATGTACATATCTTTGTAGCGGTCTACGATGTAAATGCAGCCTTCCTCGTCCACCATGCCGGCGTCGCCGCTGTGCAGCCAGCGATTGCCGTACTCATCCACGCTGAAGCTCTCAGCGTTTGCCTCAGGACGATTCCAGTAGCCCGGCGTGATGTTCGGTCCGCTGATGATCACCTCACCGACCTTGCCCACAGGCACGTCGCGCAGCTGCTCATCCACGACGCGCACGCGCGTATGCAGCAGCGGCTTGCCAACGCTCGTCGGCTTGCTGAGCGCGCGCCGCTTGTCAATTAAAAACACAGTCGGACTCGTCTCGGTCATGCCAAAGCCGAGCTGGATGATGATGCCGCGCTTGGCGTACGTCTCCAGCACTGAGACAGGCATCGGCGCGCCGCCGCAGCCCCAAGACTTAATGCGGCTCAGATCAGCGCGCTCAAAGTCAGGATGCTGGCTCATGAACTGGTAGATAGACGGCACGCCGAAGAAATGTGTGACGCCCAGCTCAGGATCGCTCAGCGTCTTGAGCGTTAAACCTGGGTCGAACTGGCGTGCGATGATGCTGCAGCCACCTAGATGCAGCAGCGGATTGACGTACAAGTTCAAGCCGCCGATGTGAAAAGTCGGCAAGACGCAGTAGAACAGGCTCTCGTAGCTCAAGCCTGTCGGCGTGGTGATGTTGATAGCGTTCCAGAGCATCATACCGTGCGTGATCAGCACGCCTTTGGGATGTCCAGTGGTGCCGGCTGTGTACATGATGACCACAGGCACATCGTGCGTGGTCTGTGGTGGCATGTGCGCGTGCTTATCAGTGCTGCGCAGCGCGTCATCGTAGCTCAAATTGCTGTCCGCAGGCGGCGCGCCGAAGTCAATGCGCAGGAAGTGCCGCAGCGGCGTGGCGGCAAGGGCAGGGATACGCGCGGCGAACTCAGCGTCATAAATTAAGCCAACAGGCGCGGCGTCATTCAAAATGAAGACGAGCTCAGGGTCTGCCAAGCGCCAATTGAGCGGCAAGAGCATGGCGCCGAGCTTCCAACATGCCCAGAGCGCCTCAAAGTACTCGGTTGAGTTTTTGGCGAGAATGGCGACGCGATCTGAAGGCTGGACGCGCCATTCATCGCGCAGGAAGGCAGCAAGGCGTGCAGCGCGGTCGTTAAACTGGGCATAAGTGAATTGGCGCGCCGTTGCTTGGTCAATCAAGGCAACTTTCTCAGGCGTGCGGTCAGCGTGAAAGGCGATCCAATCGCTTGCGAGAATCATGGCGAAAACCTTATCAAAACAAATCTCTTCTCAGTGCTTCAGTATAGCCGATTTGCGCCAATTGAGGACTGTCAAAACAGTTTGTCTTCTGCACAATTCCGTAACAGCGCGGAAACTGCCTTTGTGCTATCATTCTCGGTAATCCCTAACCTACCGCTCACTTGTGAAGGAGTAAAGCCTGCGTGACCAGCTCAACTGCGCCAAGCCTTGCTGCTGAAGGCGCCGCGACTCGCCAAGTGACCGTGCGCCTTGATGACCGCGTGCGGCTGCTCTCAGCCGTCTTGGCAGCTACGAACTATCCTGATAAATCGCAGGAGCGCCGTAGGCACGGCACACACGCGCACGCGCGCGCCACGCGCAAATGGCTGATTGACTTCATGAGCCATCCAGCTGTCCATGCGGCACAAGTGTTGCTCGATCAGGGCATGCCGCTTAACGCGCTGTTCAGCTATGCGCTGCGCCTGAGTTTCCCTGCGCTAGAGGCGGACTTGCCGCAGCCGCGCTGGATTCCGCCGCGCTGGAATGAATATTTGCGGCACTTCTACGAACAGACGCGCCTTGCCGAATGGTGGGAAAGCGAGTCGCCGCATTGGCAGACCGCTGTGCGCCATTTGCGCGAGACATTTGCCAGTGTAGACCTGCACGCCTTCCTAGAGCCGTTCGTCGGACGTCTGGTCGAGACGCTCGTCTTCATGCCGAATATCTGCTATCCAACTGACCAGACACTCGGCTTGCAGATCGGCGGCGAGTTGGTGGTGATCATGCCACCGCCAATCGCTTGGGGCGATAGCGCGCCGTGGCCGTACAAAGACGACCCTGCGCTCGCCTATCGCAGCGCTTTGGCAGAGTACGGCGCCATGCTGATGGATGCTTATCTACAGCAGCATGCTGACCTTGTCGCCACGCTCAGTGAGCGTCCTTTGCCGATCATCGAAGAGCAGTATGCCGCCAAATACCCGTCGTGGCACAGGCAGTTCATCGGCGTGTTCGTTGCCAGCATCACAGCGCTCTTTTTGGAAGATAAGGTCAGCACGCTTGAGGCGCGCAGTTTTACCCAGTACATGCAAAAAGTTGAGCAGCTAACAGGCTTGCCAACAGCTGTGAGCGTCATGCGGCGCTACTTGGAAGACTACCGCAGCGGACGCTACACCAGCTTTGCTGAGTTCATGCCGAAGTTGCCGAATTTGCTCAAAGTCGGCAAGACGATCTCAGCGTTATGAGCGCGCCTGAGCTGAATGCAGCTGTCTTTCAGCGCGGCGCGCACGTCCATATCATTGGCATTGGCGGCGCAGGCATGAGCGCCATTGCGCGCGTGTTGCTCGGACGCGGCGTCCGCGTCAGCGGCTCGGATCGCGCGTTGAACGCTCAGACAGCGGCTCTGATGGCGCTTGGCGCGCGCATTTACGAAGGTCACGCAGCAAGTCACCTAGAGTCACCGCACGTTGTGCTGATTTCGTCAGCGATCTCGCCTGAAAATCCTGAGGTTGAGGCGGCGCGCGCCGCAGGCATTCCTGTTTTGCGTCGCCGCGAGGCGTTGCCGTTGCTCCTAGAAGGCACATATCAGATTGCGGTCGCTGGCACGCACGGCAAAACGACCACTACAGCGCTGATCGCGCATATTCTGCGCGAGTCAGGGCGCGATCCGTCCTACATTGTCGGCGGCACGCTGCTCAACAGCGGTGACAACGCGCGGCACGGCTCAGGCGACGCTTTCGTCATCGAGGCTGACGAATATGACTATATGTTCTTAGGTCTGACGCCGACCATTGCCGTGCTGACCAACATCGAGCACGATCATCCCGACATGTTCCCGACTTTTGCCGACATGCAGGAAGCCTTTCGGCAATTCATCGCGCGCATTCCTGAGTATGACGGCGTCCTGATCGCCTGTGCCGACGATCCGCACGCACACGCGCTCGCCAAAGCGCGGCGCAGCAGCGGTCAGCCGACGTTGACTTACAGCCTCTACATGGCTGAAGCAGATTGGCGCGGAGCGTTTGCAGACGGTCAGCTTTTGATTGAAGGCGTCCAGAATGGACAGACCGTGCGTGCAGCGGCGCATTTGCCGCTCTACGGCGCACACAACGCACAGAACAGCCTTGCAGCCACAGCGGCGGCGTGCGTCTACGGCGTGCCGTTATCACAAGCAGCCGCTGCGCTGAGCAGCTTTCGCGGCACAGCGCGCCGCTTTGAGGTCATGGGCACAGCGCGCGGCGTGACCGTGGTCAACGACTATGCCCATCATCCAACAGCCATTCGCGCTACCTTGCAAGCCGTGCGCGCGCGCTTTCCACAGGCAAAGGTCTGGGCAGTTTGGCAGCCGCACACCTATAGCCGCACGCGCCTGCTGCTGGACGATTTCCTCAATGCCTTCACGGACGCCGATCACGTGCTGATCACGGATATCTACGGCGCGCGCGAACTGCCACAGCCTGACGATCCAACGGCTGAGCAGCTCGCCGCGCTCATGCGCGCGCGGACAGGCAAGTCAGCGCTGCACAGCGGCAATCTGGCACAGACCGCAGCGCATTTAGCGCAATCTGTATCTGAGGACAGTGTTGTGATCCTGTTCAGCGCAGGCGACGCGCCGCGCATCGGCGAGGAATTGCTCAAACAGCTGAGTCAGTAGCGCGCTGCGCCGCTGATTTGGTATGATCGTCGCCTTAAAACAGGATTGACTGCCATGACCTTTGCCGCGAATACGATCAACGTTCAATCGAGCCGCTTGCCGTTTGAGGCGCAGTATGACGGACGCTTCAAAGGCAAGCACATTCTCTCGGTCTCACAGTTCGACGTTCACGATCTCGCCTACATCTTCGACGTCGCCGAGGAATTCCGCATGTTGGTGCGGCGTATCGGCGTGATGGACTTGCTCAAAGGCTACATCCTCGCCAATTTGTTCTATGAGCCGTCTACGCGCACGTCATCATCGTTCATCGCTGCCATGCAGCGACTTGGCGGCACAGTTATCCCGATCAACGAAGTGCGCTACTCTAGCGTCGCTAAGGGCGAATCGTTGCCCGACACTGTGCGCACGCTCGAATGCTATGCCGACGTGATCGTGCTGCGCCATCCTGAGGTCGGCTCTGCGGCGTTAGCGGCGCAATATGCGCGCAAGCCGATCATTAACGCTGGAGACGGCATCGGCGAGCATCCAACTCAGGCGCTCCTAGACCTGTTCACTATTTTGCAAGAGCGCGGACGCATTGACGGCTTGACCGTGACCATGCTCGGCGACCTGAAATATGGACGCACAGTCCATTCGCTGGCAAAACTGCTCTCGCTCTTCAAAGTGCGCCTGATCTACGTCTCGCCGCAGGCGCTAGCCATGCCTGAAGAGCTGGTCAATGCGCTGAATGCGCGCGGCGTGCGCCAAGAGAGCTACACTGAGCTGGAAGACGTGCTGGCAGAGACCGACGTGCTGTACGTGACGCGCATTCAGCAAGAGCGCTTTGCCGATCCGCACGAGTATGAGCGCCTGAAGGATAGCTACGTCATCACGCCTGAGACCTTGCGCGCCGCCAAGCCTGATCTCACGCTGATGCATCCCTTGCCGCGCCTGAACGAGATCAGCATTGAAGTGGATCGTGATCCGCGCGCCGCTTACTTCCGCCAGATGGAATATGGTCTGTACATCCGTATGGCACTTCTAGCGCTTGTGCTGGGCAAGGCGTGAGCATGATAGCATTTTTCCCGCGCCTTGAGTCGCGCGCTAGAGCGATTGACTCGCTCCTGTGTGTCGGACTCGATCCACATCCTGAGCTGTTGCCTGAGCAGACAGCCCAAGCAGCGCAGACCTTTTGTTTGCGCCTGATCGAGGCGACGCACAACATGGCTTGCGCTTTCAAACCGAACATCGCCTTTTTTGAGGCGCTCGGCGCCGAAGGCTACGCCGCGCTGCGCAACGTGATCGCCTACATCCACGAGCGCCACTCTGACATTCCCGTGATCCTCGACGCCAAGCGCGCCGACATCACCAGCACAGCTGAGGCATACGCCAGAGCCGCGTTTGATTACCTACAGGCGGACGCGATCACGCTCAATCCATACATGGGCTACTCAGTCTTGGCGCCCTTCCTGAGTTACACAGGCAAGGGCGTTTTTGTGCTGTGCCGCAGCACCAATCCTGATGCGCGCGATGTGCAAGAGCTAGTGACTGACACTTTTCAGCCGCTCTGGGAAGTCATTGCCTCACAAGTTAAGGCGCTGAACGAGCCTGAGCGAGTCGGCTTGGTGGTCAGCGCGCTAAACAGCGATGATCTGGCATACCTGCGGCAACGCGATCCGCGCACTTGGCTGCTGGTGCCCGGAGTCGGCGCGCAAGGCGGCGACCTAGAGGCGTGTGTGCGCAGCGGGGTGCGCTCAGACGGACTGGGTGTCCTGATCAACGCTTCGCGCAGCTTGGCGCGCGCCGCTGATCCGCGCGCTGAGGCATTGCGCCTGCGCGACGCCATCAACACGGCACGTGCGCTGAGCGCGCCGATATCGGTCACGCCGCGCGACCTGATGCGTCGGCGCGTGGCGCTCGCCCTGCGCGACTCAGGCTGTGTGCGCTTCGGCAAGTTCAA
>JANWYI010000040.1:0-2201 GCA_025055255.1 Anaerolineae bacterium
GACCTGTTGGAAGGCAGTGGTGCGCTAGCAGGTTTCAACGTGCCTGTGCGCGCCATCTTTGAGAGCCAGTTTTTGTGACAGACGCGCTGTGACTTGCTATACTTGAAGCCTCTTAGCATGACCGAAGGATTGTTAGAGTGACGAGCGGACGCATTGCAGTAATTGACTCAGGCGTGGCAAACCTGCGCAGCGTCTTTAACGCGTTAAAACGGCTTGGCGCAGCCGCTTACATCGCGCAGACGTCTGATGAATTGAAAGGCGCAGCAAAGATCATCTTGCCGGGCGTCGGTGCTTTTGCAGCGGGCATGGCACGCCTGCGCGAGGGCAATTTCATCGAGCCGTTGCGCAATTACGCAGCACTCGGCGTGCCAATTCTGGGCATTTGTCTAGGCATGCAGATGCTCTTCAGGCGCAGCAGCGAGATGGGCGATCATGAAGGGCTGGGTCTGTTGAGCGGTCATGTGGTGCGCTTTCCACAGCACGGACCGAAAGTGCCACACATTGGCTGGAATCAACTAGAACACGACGAAGAATCGCGCTTGCTGAAAGATGTGCCAAGCGGCAGCTATGCCTATTTCGTCCACAGTTACTACGCCCAAACTGAGCCACAGAACGTCCTTGCGCAAACACTCTACGGCATACACTTTCCATCTGTAGTTGGACGCGGCAACATCTACGGCGTGCAATTTCATCCCGAAAAGAGCCATGCAACGGGTCTGCGCATCTTGAAAAACTTTCTGGAGTTGTGAGCGCATGATTATCTATCCCGCGCTGGACTTACGCGGCGGTAAAGTGGTGCGATTGCGACAAGGCGATCCGCGCCAACAGACGGTCTACAGCGACGATCCGCTGGCAGTAGCACAACGTTGGATTGAGGCAGGCGCAACATGGCTGCACGTGGTCAATCTCGATGGCGCTTTCGCAGAGGCAAACGATAACGAGGCAATTCTTGAGGCACTAGCGCTGGCAGACGTGCAAATTCAGTTCGGCGGCGGCTTACGCACACTGGAGGACGTGCAGCGTGCGTTTGACAAAGGTGCAGCGCGCGTCGTGCTCGGCACGTTGGCTGTGGAGCATCCGCAGCATGTGGCGGCAATGGTTGCGCGCTGGGGCGCTGAGGCTATCGCTGTGGCTTTGGACGCGCGCGACGGACAAGTGGTGACGCATGGCTGGCAACGCGAGACTGGTATCTCGGCAATCGAGCTGGGCAAACAGTTAGCCGCTCAAGGCGTGCGCTACGCAGTCTACACGGATGTGAGCCGCGATGGCGAGCTGATCGGCGTGAACATTGAGGCAACTTCGCACTTAGCACGCCAGACAGGTCTGCGCGTGATCGCCTCAGGCGGCGTCACAGCGCTTGGTGAGATCGTCGCGCTGCGCGATGCAGGCAATATTGACGGCGTCATTCTCGGCACAGCCTTATACGAAGGCTTGATTGACTTGGCAGAGGCAATTCGCCTTGCTCAAGCAGCGGAGTGAAACAGGATGTTGGCAAAACGGATTATCCCGTGTTTAGACGTGAAAGATGGGCGCGTGGTGAAAGGCGTCAACTTTGTGAACCTTGCCGATGCTGGCGATCCTGTTGAACAGGCGCGCGTCTATGACCGTGAAGGCGCTGATGAGCTTGTTCTGCTGGATATCACAGCGTCGGTTGAGCGCCGCAGCACGATGCTGAGCATCGTCGAGCGCGTAGCAGAGGAAATTTTCATACCGTTTTGCGTCGGTGGCGGCATTCGCACCATAGAGGATATCCGCGCTACGTTGCGCGCCGGCGCCGACAAAATCTCGCTCAATAGTGCCGCTGTGCGCCAGCCGAACTTGATCACAGAAGGCGCCATGCACTTCGGCAGTCAGTGCATCGTCGTCGCCATTGATCCGCGCTGGGTAAACGGACGCTGGGAGGTCTACATTGATGGCGGGCGCGTGCCAACAGGCTTGGACGCGATCCAATGGGCGCGCACAGTCGAGCGTCTAGGCGCAGGCGAAATTCTGCTGACCAGCATGGATCGTGACGGCACACAGCACGGCTACGATATTCCATTGACGCGCGCTGTGTCGCAAGCGGTCAGCATTCCTGTGATTGCCTCAGGCGGCGCAGGCAAAGTTGAGCATTTCGCTGAGGCGCTGACCGAAGGCGGCGCCGATGCAGCACTAGCTGCTAGTCTGTTCCATTACCGTCAAGTCAGCATTGCTGAGGTCAA
>JANWYI010000040.1:2299-10570 GCA_025055255.1 Anaerolineae bacterium
CACTGACCGAAGGCGGCGCCGATGCAGCACTAGCTGCTAGTCTGTTCCATTACCGTCAAGTCAGCATTGCTGAGGTCAAGCAACATTTGCGGCAGCGCGGCATACCTGTGCGCTTGAGCGAAAATGAGCTATCAGTCGAGAGCCTACTCGTATGAGCGACATCGAGGCAATCTTGCCGCGCCTGCGCTTTGACGCGAACGGCTTGATCGCAGCTGTGGTGCAAGACGCTGAGACGCTACAAGTGCTGATGGTCGCGTGGATGAATGAGGAAGCGCTGCGTCTGACGCTCAGCACAGGCGAGGCGCACTTTTGGAGCCGCAGTCGGCGTGCGCTGTGGCACAAAGGCGCCACAAGTGGCAACACTATGCGCGTGCGTGAAATTCGCGCTGATTGTGACGCCGACACGCTCTTGCTGCTGGTCGCGCCGAATGGACCTGCCTGTCACACAGGCGCTGTTTCGTGCTTCTATCGCCGCCTTGACGAGGTGGAATGAAGACAGGGTCGGCGCGAACCGACCCTGCCTGCGCACACTCCTACTTCTTGATCGCGTTGTAGCCCGGACCTTTCTGGAAGTAATCGTAGTTGTGCTGGATATCTTCGGTTAGGTCAATGATCTCGCCGCCTTGTGACTTGTAGCGCTCGCCGCGGAAAGGCTGCACTTCCTGACCAGCAGCAAGCTCATACGCCTGTGGCACTTCCTCTTCAGGGAAGATCGCCTCATACGGACAAGCTGGCACGCATGCGCCGCAGTCAATGCAGGTATCAGGGTCAATGAAGTACCAAGGCCACTCGTTCTCAGGCAAGCCGGGCACGATGCACTCAACAGGGCAAACTTCCACGCAGGCGCCGTCGCGCAGGCACAGACTGGTGATAATATGCGTCATGGTTTGAGTCTCCTCTGCAGAACACGGCTTAAGTGCCGTTAAACTTTCCATTCACATGCATAAGCCTAGCAAAGCAGCTCAGGTTACGCTGTGACTTTAGTCTCATTTTCTTTGAGCTAATTTTTGGAGCAATAGCTATGCTGAGCGACGTCCGAGTTGGCGATGTAGTGCAAATGCGCAAGCTGCATCCATGCGGCAGCGATCAGTGGCGCGTCTATCGGATTGGCGCAGATATCGGCATTGAGTGCCTTAAGTGCGAACGGCGCGTCTTGCTGCCGCGCCGTCAATTTGAGAAAGCAGTTAAGAAATGGCTGCATAAAGCGCCGAGCGACTCAGCGCTGCCGACTTAAGGCGCAGGTTGCTGCGTGCGGCAATCGGCGCAAGTGCCGTACAGCTCTAGCAAATGCCCATCAATTTTTACGCCGTAGCGTGCCTCTAAGTTGGTAATTAGCGCGCTTAGTCCGCAGTCATCAAACTCAATGCGCTTTTGACAGCCTGTGCAGATGATATGATGGTGATGTCCATTTGGCATCAGCATGTAATGTACAGTTGAGCCGCCTTGCACACTTGTCCACAGGATGCCGAGCTTGATCATCAGGTCGAGCGTGCGGAAGACACTGGCACGTCCAATAGATGGGTCGCGCGCTTCGACTCGTGCCAATAGCTCGGCTGCAGTGATATGTCCGCCGCAGTTTTCCAAGATGTCAAGAATGGTCAGGCGCGGCGTGGTGATTTTGTAGCCTGCTTGACGCAGCGCGCGTACACTTGGCGATTCAGAAGTAGTCATGTTAGTTCTCCTCAGTCATGTCTGGCTCAGCGGATTGCTGCGCGTGGATCGCTTGGCAAGAGCGGTCTCCTCAGGGCTAAGCGGCTCAGTTTTTTGCTCAGGCGGCAAGCGCAAGACGCGAACCCATTCAATGCGGCGACCGTCAAGACTTTCTACTGTGAAGCGCAGTCCATCACGCTCAAAACTCTCGCCTACCTGCGGCACTTTGCCCAACACAGCGAAGATATAGCCACCAAGCGTGTCGCTCTCCTCAGTGGAAAGCTCTACGTTTAACAGTTCATTCACCTCAACGAGCGGAATGCCTGCGTCGAAGCGGTACTCGTCAGCGTTAATTTGTTGGTACTCTGCCTCTTCTTCTGGATCGTACTCGTCCTGTATTTCGCCGACGATCTCTTCCAACAGGTCTTCAATCGTGATCAAGCCTGCTGTGCCGCCGTACTCATCAATCACGATTGCCATGTGCACTTTCTGGCGCTGCAGCTCTTCCAGCAGCTCACTAGCGCGCTTAGACTCTGGCACAAAGTAGGCAGGGCGCATGATCTCGCGCACTTGGCGTTGCCGATTCGCTTCATCAAGGCGCGTGAGCAGGTCTTTAGCGTACAGCACGCCGATGATGTGGTCAATAGTGCCTTCGTAGACAGGGATACGCGAATGCCCTTCCGAGACCGCCACTTGCAGCGCTTGCTCAAGCGTCGCCTCTGCGCTCAGCCCGACAATGTCAATGCGTGGCACCATCAACTCGCGCACCACTTTGTCGTTGAACTGCAGCACAGAGTAGATCATCTCTTTTTCTTCGTCTTCAATGACGCCTTCCTCAGAGCCGACATCCACAAGCGTCTTAATCTCTTCCTCAGTGATGTAAGCGCTAGACGCGCCCATTGAGGCAGTGAACAAGCCGCTCAAGCCGCGTGTCAATGCTGAGAGCGGCGCCAAGGCATACGTCAAGAGGATGACGATAGGCGTCCATTGCAGCGCAGCTTGCTCAGCGCGCTGCGCTGCTAAGGCGCTTGGAATCAGCTCGCCAAAGATCAGCATGATCAGCGCTCCGAGCAACAGCAGCGCGCCTAAGCTCAGCATGTAGAGCAGCTCCGAGACAATTAAGGCGCGTAGCAGGCTCTGTGCGCTTGACAAGACCGCTGCTGCTGCCAGAAAGTGTAACAACACCATGATCACTTGGCGCAGTGCCAACAAGCGCGTTGCATCTTCGCCTAGTGCAAGCGCGCGCGCTGCGCGTGGATTACCTTCGTTTGCTAGCTCACGCAAGTGCGGCTTGCGCGCGTTTATCACAGCTGAGAAAGCAGCTGAGAGAAAAGCGCTCAGCAGCACCAAGCCTAAGAAACTGATCAGCGCAGCCGTACTGTGATCGTCAGACATGCTCTTTGGTTATGTTCCTACTCGAACCTATCTGCTTGAGCGTGCCGTCACTCAGCCGATGCGTCTGACTCTAGTGGCTGCAGCGGACGCATGCGTGCAGGCACGCCGATGGCAATGTGACCTTCTGGCACGTCGCGCGTCACAACAGCGCCAGCAGCTGTGCGCGCGCTTGGCGCCACTGTGACAGGCGCAATCAACATGCTATCGCAGCCGATGAAAGCGTGGTCGCCAATGATTGTCTTGTGCTTGCGCACGCCGTCAAAATTCACTGTGACCGTGCCAGCGCCAATGTTCACGTCCTCGCCAATTTCAGCATCCCCGATGTAGCTGAAGTGTCCCATGCGTGTGCCGCGACCAAGCCGCGAGTTTTTCACCTCGCCAAAGTTGCCCAGATGCACGCCTTCGCACAAGTAGGCGCCTTGTCTTAGATGTCCAAACGGTCCGATTTGGACGTGATCCTCAAGCGTCGCGCCTTCAATAACTGATGCTGTGATGCGGCAATGGTTGCCAACTTGTGAATCTACGATGATTGTGTTGCTGTCAATTAGACAGTGTGAGCCGATGACCGTGTTGCCACGCAGCTGCACATTTGGATAGATGACTGTATCAGCGCCGATCTGCACGCTCTCTTCGATGTATGTCGTGGCAGGATCGATCAGCGTGACGCCGTTGAGCATGTGATGTTGGTTAATGCGCCGACGCAAAATCGCCTCGACCTCTGCTAGATGGACGCGCGTGTTCACGCCGACGACCTCATCAGGATCAGACGCCTGTATGCCGACGACACGCCGACCTTCTGCCACAGCGATCTCGACCAGATCAGTCAAGTAATATTCGCCTTTTGATTTCGGCTGAATGCGCGGCAACGCTTGCCACAGCCATGCTGCATCAAAGGCATAGACGCCGGCATTTAACTCGCGGATAGCGCGCTGCTCAGGCGTGCATTCTGCTTCCTCGATAATAGCGGCGACGCTACCATCAGCGGCGCGCAAAATGCGTCCATAGCCGTGCGGATCAGCTAACGTGACGGTCAGCATGGCAAAGCTGCCACCTTGATTGGCGCGCTGTGCCTCTATTAGCCGCTGCAAGGTCTCGGAGCGCAACAGCGGCATGTCAGCGTAGGTGACCAACACGAGCTCACACCTGCCACGCAGCAGCTCGGCAGCTTGCAGCACAGCGTGACCTGTGCCAAGTTGCTGCGCCTGCAAGACGGTCTCAGCGCGTCCGCGCACTGCTTGTGCCACTGCCTCAGCTTGGTGACCGACGACTACCACCAAATGGTCAGCACCAATGCGCTCAGCAGTCTGTATAGCCCGAAGCACCATTGGCTGTCCACCGACGCAATGCAGCACTTTCGGTGTCTCGGATTTCATGCGCGTGCCTTGCCCAGCAGCGAGGATAACAGTAGCAATGCTCACAGCGGCTCACCTTTCTGCAACACAAAGTGCCGACAAGCACAGCGGCGCGTCGGCTGACTAAGGTCTGCCATATTGTAGGATGTTGTTTCACCGAGCTAATCTTACTCAGCCCACACTTATCCATATCTTACCACGGCTTGCTTGTCAAAACAACGTCGAGCAGCGGCGCAAAGTTTCAAACCGACTCTTGCTCTACGCTTAGCAGACGCTTGATGGATAGCCGCGATTCGCAGCAAAACAAGCGTTCTGTGCCGCTAAAATCTGTGTAAAAGCGTTAGAATATAGCTTGCTTTGGCGTGAAATTCGTGCTAGAGTAAGGCTAGAAACATCTTTGAATGTTCCGCACGCTGGAGAGACAGGTGGAGGGCTATGCCTGAGAAAATTTTGGTCATTGATGATGACGAAACGACAGTCCAGCTGATCAGCATCCTGCTAGAACGGCGTGGCTACGAAGTGATCAAGGCATACCGCGCTGAGGAAGGACTGCGTAAAGCCTACCGCAATCATCCTGACCTTGTGCTGCTAGACGTGATGATGCCTGATATGGACGGCTGGGAAGTTTGCCGCCGCCTGCGTGAGCTTTCGGACGTGCCGATTGTCTTCATCTCAGCGCGCGGCGAAATCCGTGACGTGGTCAAAGGCTTGGAAATGGGCGCTGATGACTACATCATCAAGCCATATGATAACGATGAGTTAGTAGCGCGCGTGCGTGCGCACCTGCGGCGCTCGCCCGGTCCGTCTATTTCAGAGGAGTTGGTCTTCAACGGTGGGCAGTTTCGCGTCAACTTCCTCAATCGTGAGGTAAAGGTGCGCAATCGCGTCGTCCACCTGACTCCAAAAGAGTTCAATTTGTTGGGCGTCTTGGTGCGGAATGCAGGGCGTGTGATCACGCGCACGGAATTGGTCAAAGAGGCGTGGGGACCTGAATATGCCGACGCAATTGACAGCTTGAAGCTCTACATTCACTACTTGCGTCAAAAAATTGAGACCGATCCGCAGCGCCCAGAGTACATTCTCACCTCGCGCGGCGTCGGCTACCGTTTTGCCAGTCACTGAGCGCGCTCACGGCCTGTGCCGCTGATGATTTTCTTAGTTGACGCCGCTCACAAGCGCTCCTACAATTAAGGTTAGGAACCTCTCAACTAGGAGCGCGTGAGCATGGAACAGGATTACTACAAGATTCTTGGCGTGAGCCGCAACGCCACAGCGGAGGAGATCAAAAAAGCCTACCGCAACTTGGCGCGCCGCTACCACCCAGATCGCAATCCGAACGATAAAGAGGCAGAAGCGCGCTTCAAGCAGATTAATGAGGCGTATGAAGTGCTGAGCGACGCCGAGAAGCGCGCTCGCTACGATCAACTCGGTCGGCATTACCATCAATGGCGCAGCGGACAGGGTATCAACTGGAACGACATCAGCGGTAGTGGCGGCTTTGGCAATTTCAGCGGCTTCGGCGGCGAAGGCAGCTTTGCCGATTTCCTCGCCAGCATCTTCGGCGGCGGACGCGCGCGCGAGACCTACAGGCAGCCGATTCGCGGACAAGATATTGAGATGCCGGTCGAATTGACGCTTGAAGAAGCCTATAGCGGCACTGAGCGCGTCATCACGCGCGGCAACAAGCGTCGCACAGTGCGTATCCCAGCTGGCACGCGCGACGGCATGCGCGTGCGCGTGGAAGGCGAAGGCGAGCCAGGCTTTGCTGGCGGTCCGAACGGCGACCTGTACTTGGTTGTCTCGATCAAGCCACATCCGCTCTTCGAGTGGCGCGACGATGACCTATACACTGACCTGAAGCTGCCGCTCTACACGGCTGTGCTCGGCGGCGAGGCGAGTGTGCCGACGCTCAACGGCGAAGTCAAGCTGCGCATTCCGCCAGGCACACAGTCAGGCAAGCTCTTCCGCATCAGTGGACGCGGCATGCCGCGCCTGAAGCAGCCGAACGAATACGGCAATTTGTACGCGCGCGTCTTGATCCAAGTGCCAACTGATCTGACAGGTGAAGAGTTGGCGCTCTTTGAGAAACTCGCTCGACTGCGCGGCATGCGCTGAGCGCACACTTTCTCGACCTTTTCTGAGTATGTAGTGAGTGAAACCAGTATGGATAGCCAGTCGCGGAAACGCTGTGCAGCGTCAATAGTAGCTGCATTAGGCGTGGTCGTCGCTGTTTTAGCGTCTCTAGGCGCTACAGCGCTGAGTCATGTGCCAACTAGCGCGCTGACAAGCTACAGCGTTGACTCGTTAGCAGTGTATCAACATGAGTCGCGCTCAGCCAGTGGCGCGCAGCTGAGGTCGCTCAGCACGCCGACGCCTTTGCCTCAAGCAATCATCTCTGCTGCTGAGGCGCTGCAGCAGGTGATGATCAATGTGTATGCCAGAGTCGAGCCATCGGTCGTCAACGTTGAGGCAGTGACGCGCGCGCGCTCAGACGAATTCGATAGCGTCGGCTCAGGCTTTGTGCTGGATACTGAAGGGCACATCGTGACGAATGCGCACGTCATCTACGACGCACGCGAGATCATCGTCACTTTCCGCGATGGCTATCAGACACGCGCTGAAGTGGTCGGCATTGACGAATTCAGTGACCTAGCTGTCATCAAAGTCAAGACCGATCCAAAGCGTCTCGTGCCTGTCACGCTTGGCGACTCAAGCAACCTGCAAGTCGGACAGAGCGTGATTGCAATTGGCAATCCGTTTGGTCTAGTCAGCTCAATGACAACAGGCGTCATTAGCGCAACAGGGCGCACCTTGAATTCAGCGCGCATGCTCAGTCCGCGCACACGGACGCCGTTTCAGAATCCTGCTATTATCCAAGTGGATGCGCAGATCAATCCGGGCAACTCAGGCGGTCCGCTTTTGGACATTTACGGCAATGTGATCGGCGTCAACACGGCTATCCGCAGTGAGACAGGGCGCTTTCAAGGCATTGGCTTTGCCGTGCCAGTCAACACGCTCAAGCGCGTCGTGCCGCAGTTGATTGAGCGTGGACGCGCTGAGTATACGTGGTTAGGCATTGAGTCAATCAGTCCACAAATCGGCGACCACGGCAGCTTGACGGTCGCGGCACTGGCAGAGCAGTTCAATCTGCCAGTGGACTACGGCGTGATCATTGCGCGCGTAGTGCCCGGCTCGCCTGCGGACGTGGCAGGGCTGCGCGGCGGCTCACGGCGCGCAACAGTTCGTGGCATTCCGATTTTGCTCGGCGGCGACATCATCGTGGCAATTGACGACACGCCGATTCGCACTTTTGAGGAGATGATCGCCTATCTGGTCACGAACACATCGCCGGGCGACGTTGTGACGCTGACTATTTATCGCGGAACGCAGCGCATGAACGTCCGAGTGACCTTAGAAGCGCGTCCGAGCGAGTGAAATTAATGCGGACGCTCTACTGACTGAGTAGAGCGTCTGTATTTTAGGCGCTCAGCTTGCCAAAGCGCTGCAAAATCTCGTTAATGCGTTTGACCAGCTCATCGGGCGCAAACGGCTTGAGGATGTAGTCATCCGCGCCGACTTGCAGACCTGTGTCAATCTCAGATTCTTGCCCTTTAGCAGAGAGAAAAACAACTGGAATATCCTTGACTGCTTCGATCTGCTTGAGCGCGGCACACGCTTCGTAGCCTGTCATGCGCGGCATGCGCACGTCCATTACGATTAGGTCGGGCATGACCTGCGGCGCCAGCTCAACGACCTCGGCGCCGTTAGTCGCCTTGATCACTTCATGGCGCGCTATGTGCGTCAGCACAATCTCGATCAGCTCGCGGATGTCGCGCTCATCTTCTGCGATTAGAATACGTGCCACAATTTTTTT
>JANWYI010000040.1:10669-29171 GCA_025055255.1 Anaerolineae bacterium
TTTTTTCCCTCTAAGTCTGCAATTCGCGTTAGCCTATGATACGCTGAAAATTGCGTCTGGGAATGCCAAACTTTTCACAAGGTCACGGCGCCGCACGCTTCCTGACCTTGTACACGCTGCTCTCCAGCTCTATCAGTGGCGCGAAGCCAGCAACTGTTTTCAGCTTGCCAAACGTATGAAACAATGACAGCACGCAACATCTTCTCTAACAGCGCAGCCACTCTAACAGCGTACGCTCACAGGTGCATCTCGCCCTGCAGACGTAGCTCTTACGCAGGTGAATCTGCTCCTATTCTTCCTGCGGTCGCTCGCGCATAGTTTCCAGCACGCCGTACGGCACGCCCATGACGCTATAGCCTGCGTCAATGTAGATAGTTTGACCTGTGACTAGCTTTCCCCAGTCTGAACACAGCCAGACCGCAGCCTTGCCCACGTCTTCAGGCGTGACCAACTTGTGCAACGGCGAGGCGAGCTCACTGTAGCGCAGCATCTCGCGGAAGCCAGGAATGCCTGCGCCTGAGAGCGTCTTGATCGGACCGGGCGAGAGCGCGTTGACGCGAATGTTGTGCTTGCCCAAGTCAAAGGCGAGATAGCGCACGCTCGACTCCAGCGCCGCCTTTGCCACGCCCATGACGTTATAATGCGGCACCACTTTTTCGCCGCCATAGTAGCTCAGCGTGATAATAGCGCCGCCTTCGGTCATCAGCGGACGCGCGCGGCGTGCCATTGCCACAAGGCTGTAGGCGCTCACGCCTAGCGCAATGTTCCAGCCTTCACGGGTCGTGTTGATGAACTCGCCTTCCAAGTCGGCGCGCTCAGCGAAGGCAACGGCGTGGACAAGCACGTCCAGCCTGCCGAAATGCTCGGCTGCGCGCGCAAAAACTTGGTCTAGCGCTGCATCGTCCAGCACGTTGCATTCCTCCAGAAAAGTGACGCCAATGGACTGTGCTAACGGCTCGACGCGCCGCTTGAGCCTCTCATTCGCATAGCTCAAGCCGATGTTGGCGCCTTCGGCGTGCAGCGCTTGCGTGATTCCCCACGCAATCGAATCTTTATTAGCGACGCCGAAAATGAGCGCATTCTTCCCTGAAAATAATCCCATGAGTCCTCCCTAGATGTGTGAAAATTGAGCGTCTCTCAGCCACGCCAAAGTTCGGCGCAAGCCTTCCTCAAACGAAACAACGGGCGTGAAGCCGAGCAATTCACGTGCCAAGCGGTTATCAGCACGCGTGTGCTTGACGTCGCCCGGACGTGGCGCATCAAAGATCGGCTCAATACAGGTGCCTAGTAAATCGTTAATCGCAGCGACTAGCTCAAGTAAGTTGATGTTATCACCACACGCGAGGTTGATTACCCGACCGGCTGCACGTGCATCCGCTTTGCATGCAAGCAAGTTGCCTTCAACAATATTGTCAATATAAGTGAAGTCGCGTGACTGTGTACCATCACCAAAAATAGTGGGCTGTTTCCCCGCCAACATCGCTTTGATGAAACGTGGAATTACGGCTGCGTATGGCGAGTCAGGATTCTGACGTGGGCCAAAGACGTTGAAGTAGCGCAGGGAAACTGTCTCCAAGCCGTAGACCGTGTAGAAAACTTGACAATACTGTTCACCAACGAGCTTGGCAACGGCGTACGGCGAGAGCGGGCGTGGTGGCATGTTTTCACTCTTATACTCGCTTTGATTATCACCATAAGCGGAAGATGACGCGGCATACACCACACGCTTAACTTTGGCATCACGTGCAGCAATTAAGACGTTCAGTGTGCCTGTTGCACATGATTCGTGTGTTGCGATTGGATTATCAATCGAGCGCGGCACAGACGGAATAGCTGCCTGATGCAGCACATAGTCCACGCCTTCCATTGGCTCGCGCAGCGCTTCCAAATCCGTGATGTCCACTTCATAGAACGTGATCTGGTCGCGCACTGACTCAATGTATTCGCGGCTACCTGTGGCAAAGTTATCTACCACACGCACAGTCTCGCCACGTGCGATCAGCGCGTCCACGAGGTGAGAGCCAATGAAGCCTGCGCCGCCTGTGACCAAGTAAGTTGCCATGCTGTGTCTGTATTATCCTTTCTGTGAGTGCTGTTGTGTCTCAGCTTTCAGCTTACGCAGCTGCTTAATGCGCACGATCTCCAAAATGATAAATGTGCCGACGCCTGCCACGACTACGCCGCTGCCAATCACTAGCGCAGCTTCGAGCGGCGCAAAGCTGATCAAAATGGCTGAAATGCCGAGCAGGACGCATGCCGCGTAGAGCGTCAGCACGGCAAGGCGCGGATGCAAGCCCATAGCTACCAAGCGATGTGAGGTGTGATCCTTGCCGCCTTGCGCAGGCGAGCGTCCTTCACGCAGCCGCGTGAAAACGACTAGCGTCGTGTCAAAGATAGGCAAACCGAGCACCAAAATCGGAATCATCCAACTAGCGGCTGGCACTTGTGTGGCAAAGCGCAACTTCAAGCCCAGCACAGCCAGCAGGAAGCCAATCGGCAGCGAGCCCATGTCGCCCATGAACATGCTGGCAGGATTAAAGTTGTATATCAAAAAGCCGATCAGCGCGCCACACAGCGCCGCAGCAAGGCTAGAGACCAGAGTCTGCCCTTGCAGCGCTGAGAGCAAGAATAGAAAAAAAGCAGCAATAGCGCCTACACCTGCTGCTAAGCCGTCCATGTTATCCAAGAAGTTGACGGCGTTGATGATGCCGACATACCAGAAGACCGTCAGCGCCACATCTAAGAGCAAATTGCCGAATAAGTCCACGCGCAAGCCGACTGCAGCACAAAAAAACGCTACGGTCAGCTGTGCAACGTATTTCGTGCGCGGACGCAGCTCCTTGCGATCATCCCAGAAGCCGACGAAAGCAAGAAAGCTGGCGCATAGCACAATGGCGATCAGTTCATTCAAGTGCGCAGGCTGATTGCCGAACATCAGCAATGCCAGCAGGAAGGCGAGGTAGATCGAGAGACCGCCCATCAGAGGAATCGGCACTTGATGCACCTTGCGTGCGCTCGGCTTATCTACCAAACCGATGCGCTGTGCCAGTCGGCGCGTTAGCGGCGCCAAGCCGACTGAGGCCGCGAAGCCGACTGCTATGACGGGCATGTAATCCAGCATGTTCAGGGCGCAACATCCTTGTCAGCGTGTGACTGCGGCAAGTATAGCGTATTTTAGCGCCCTGCAATAGTGCGGCTCAATAGTCCACTGTAACTGTGCAAGTGCCAGCGGCGCACGTCGCCTTGATGATGGTCAGGCGCGGCAAGTTGTTCAGGTAGAAGCGGAATTCAGCCTGATTTTCGGTCATGAGCGGCTGCGCGCCTGCGCGCCAACCGCTCACTTGCGCTAGCAGGTAGTAGTAGAACTTGAAAAGCTCTTCTGGACTGTGCTGCGTCGTGTATTCGAAAATGCCGCCTGCTTGGCGAATTGTGTGACGGATCAGCACAGCATCCGCAGGCATCGGCATGCCGGCGATGCGCTGAACTGTGCCTGTGACCTGAATGACAACGCGCGTGGCAGGCTCAAACGGACGCCACACGCCGGGCGCCACAGCGGCAAAACTTGCGCACATGCCGAGCGCTATAGCGAGGATAAGCGCTGCGCCGCTCAACAGCACAAGACGGTAGCGCCGCTCACGCGCTGCAAGGCGTCTCTCTGCTGCGTCCATAAAATTTTTCCCTTCGCTCTAAAACTCGATACAATAAAAGTGCTTTCTTGCGGCGCCGTGTTGAGCTACAGCGAATCTTAGCACGCATGGCGCGCTCTAATGACTAGAATCGCCTGAGACGCTGTTGGCGACTTGCCAGCGGCGCGGAGGAATGGCTGTTGTTATTGCGAAAGTGTTTGCGTCGTCCAATCCGCACAGGTATGTGGCTAATTCTGCTGCTCGTCTTGCCTGCTTGCGGCTTGAACGCTCAGCGCTTCCCGACTCAGATCGTCTCTGTGCCAACAGTACCGACTAACACTCTAGCGCCCTTGCTGACCATGACGCCGCGTTTCACTGCCACACCTATCCCAACTAGCACTCCGATTCCGACCAATACTTTGCCGCCGACTGCTACGCCCGCCATTCCAACTCAAACTGCCACGCCAACGCCGACGCCAACTGTGCTAGTGCGCGGCGCTGTCAACAATCGGAACACCTCTGTGCGCCTGCGCGCAGGTCCTGGCACTGAATACGAGACGCTGCGCGTGGTGCCGAGCGGCGCTCTGCTTTTCGTCATTGGCATTAGCAGCGACCTGCTCTGGTATAACGTCGTGCTTGAAGACGGCACGGAAGGCTGGATTCTAGGTGAGTTAGTGACCGTGCCAGAGCGCACAGCTGTACCAATTTTTGCCACAGCCGAGCTGACCGCGCGCGCTGCCATGCCGCGCGCTGTAGTTAACCTGCCTACGCGCGTCCCGACTATTCCTGCGCGTGCCAATCAGTTCACAGATATCCTCGCCTACTGCGACTTGCCTACTTTCCGTGCTGAGGCAAACAAAGTTTTTCGGTCTGACCAGAACTTAAGCATTTATTGGACGTGGTACGCGCGCACGGCTGAGCAAATTCAGGATCACCTTGACGCTGCTACCTACGAGGTGCAGCTGGAGCGCAAAAATGGCGACTCGTGGCAGCTCGTGCGCCGTCTGGACGACTACAGCCGCTACCAAACAGCAGTGGCGCGCACGCGCGACGGTCGCCCAGAGGTGCGCTGGTTTGTGCCAATCGGTACGCTAGAGGTCGGCGAGTACCGCGTCACCTACCGCTTGACGTGGTCGCGCCGCATTGAAGACGGCTTCAAATCGTTCGGTCCGGGCGGCGATGAAGAGATCAACACTGGCACGTGCGCCTTCCGCGTGCGCTGAGAGAAAGGCAAGGCTCAGGCGATGACTGAGAGCGAACGCGACCTTCTGATTGCACAGTTGAGCGACTCACAAAGCGTGGCTGAGCGCCGCCAAGCGGCAAAGCGACTTGGTGAGTTGCGCGATCCTGCTGCGATTTCGGCGCTCGTCAACGCCTACCGTGACGAGAACGAAGATGAGTCAGTGCGGCGCGCAGCTGAGAGCGCGTTGCGCATCTTTCGGCAAATGCAGCGAGAGCGCGACTCGCAAAGCAAGCCATCAGAGCCTGCTGAGCGCAAGCCCTCGCCGCTTATCAAGCCGCTCACCTTTAGCCTCGCTGCATTGGTCGCGCTCAACATCGTCATCATAGTCATTCGACTAGTCAGCAATGCTATTGGTGGACTGATCGCTGCGCAACCTGCGCAGATTAGCGCCGCTAGTCGCCCTGAGCTGATTGTCGAGATGCAGGACTATCTCGCGGCAATGGAGAGCGAAATGATCGCTTTTCGGCAGCCGCTGCTAGACTTGCAAGTCAACGTGAACGATTTGAGGCGTCCGCCACGCTGCACCAGCGTGCCAGAGAGTCAGCTCAAGCCGCGCAGCCTGAGCGACGCTGACGCGCGTCTGAACGCTGACCTTGTGCCAATTCTTGAGACGTTGAACGCTGCACTTGAGCGCTTCCGTGCTTTGCGCGCCATTTACGTTGAGGTCTGCGCACAGACGAACCTTGCTGCGATTGATCAGCGCCTGCAGCCTGAAGGCGGCGCCGCAGGTCTGGTAGCTCAACTTGATGGACTGGTTAATGAGACGCTTGGCTCAGCGCGCCGCGCCCTCGAAGTCGCTCGCGTGGCGCCGCCGCCGACTCTGCCGCCGACTTTGCCGCCGCCGACTGTCCCAGTTGTGCCGCCAAGCCCGACGCCTGTGCCAGTTCAGCAAGGCGCATTTTTGCCCACAGAGCCGCCACTCTTGCCAACGCTTGAAGTCCTGAGCGAGGCTTTGCCGCTCAACGCGCCAATTGTGAACATCAACTATCGCGGCGTGCGCCTGAAGGATCGGTCGCGCTATCGCTACCGCCTAGCTATAGATTACGCTGCCTCTGTGCCGCCTGATCGGCTGCTGCGCGGCGCGCTCTCGCTACAGGTGATCGCTGAGAACAGCGCAACGCCAACAGGACGCTATGTCATCAGCTTGTTGGACTACCCTGAGGTCGGCGCGTTTGTCGGCTGGTTGCCAGAGCCGTTCTATCGGCAAGGTAACGCTTTCTACACAGCGCTGAACGGCATTTTCTATCACACAGGCGCAGGCGCCCAGACGCTCTGCACAGCTGAACGTTTCAGCCCTGCCAACATCGGCGTGTTGGCTGCGCTAGACGTAGACGCGCTGATCGGGCGCGTGGCGCCGCCAAACTTGTTCACCACATGGCGCGACGTCACGCCGATTGGCGGCAAGCCGCGCTACCGCGCCGATCTCAGCACGCAAGATGCCGACGGCGTGCAGATTAATTACGCCGCTGTGATTGTGCTGGCGCTTGACGGCGGCATTGAACAAGTCGTCATCCGCGAGACGCGCCGTCCGCCGCTTGGTTACGTCAAGCCGCTGTTGCGCGAGCGCACACTGGTCTACACGCTGCAGGCAGCTGACGCAGCGCTCAATCTGGCTGAGGTCGCTCAGCTGCTAGAGCTGCCTTGCCGCACTGTGACGCCAATTGCTCGGTGACCTTAGGCGAGGAGATTTCGCGTGACTTTGCCACCTGTCATCACGCTTGATGGACCTGCCAGTGTTGGCAAGACAACCGTTGCTCATGCCATTGCAACTCAGTTCGGCTACTTGCTGATAGATACCGGCGCTTTCTACCGCGCCGTAGCGCTGGCTGCGCTGCGCGCCAATGTTCCTATCGGCGACGCTGAGCGGCTAATTGCCCTAGCGGCGCAGCTGCAGATTGAAGTTTTGCCCGCTGACGGCAGCAACGGCGTTTTCTATCGCCTGCGGCTGAATGGCGAGGATGTTACAGCGGCGATTCGCAGTGCAGACGTCGAGCAGATCGTCTCACAAGTGGCGGCTGTGCAAGGCGTACGCCAGGTCTTGAATGCTACGTTTCGTCGGCTTGCTGCGCAGCATCCGCGCGTGATCATGGTCGGACGCGACATCGGCACGGTTGTCCTGCCCGACGCCGCGCTCAAAATCTACCTTGACGCCTCGCCTGAGGTGCGCGCTGAGCGCCGACGCAAGCAAACAGGCGAGCCTACTTCACAGGATATTCAGCAGGCGCTTGAGCAGCGCGATCAACGCGATAGCCAGACCACGCTTTTCTACCCTGCTCAGGACGCACACTACATTGATACCGGCAATCTCAGCATACAGGCTGTGATTGCGCGTGTCCAAGACCTGATCGCCGACTGGCAGGCGCGTCACGGTCAGACCTAAACTTCGTGAACGGTCACGAACAGCTTTGGACAATGGTGTGTCTCACTGCAGAACAGCTTGCTGAGCGCGTCTTCGACTTGGTCGCGCTTGCTTTGAGCGTTGCTGTTATCTTCCTCAAGACCTGATCGCTGACTGGCAGGTGCGTCACGGTCAGACCTAGACCTCGTGAACGGTCACGAACAGCTTTGGACGATGGTGTGTTTCGCTGTAGAACAGCTTGCTGAGCGCGTCTTCGACTTGGTCGCGCTTGCTTTGAGCGTTGCCGTTATCTTCCTCCAGCACACGGCGCGCTGCCTGCACAGCGCCTTCCAGCAGCGCGTTGCCCGTTGCTGAGGCGACGAACCCGTACGCCTTGATCTCTGGTGGGCATAGCAGCCTGCCGCTGCGGCGCTCAATGACCGCGCTCAAAACGACCACGCCGTCGCGTCCAAGTGTCTCGCGCTCGCGGATCACGCTGCTGGTCACATCGCCGACGCTGTTGCCGTCTACAAAGACGTAACCGCCCGGCACGCGCTCACCAATTTCCATGCGTCCGCCGTCATAGAAGAGCAGTTTTGTGCCGTTTTCCACAACGGCAATGCGCTCATCAGGAATGCCAACCTGCAGCGCCAGCTCACGATGCGCCTTTAAATGGCGTAGCTCGCCGTGAATCGGCACAAAGTTGCGCGGACGCACCAAGTTCAGCATCAGCTTCTGCTCTTCTTGGCTGGCGTGTCCAGAGACGTGGACTGAGTCTATCGGATCGTAAATGACCTGCGCGCCGCGCTGAAACAGGCGATTGATCGTGCGGCTGACCGTCTCTTCATTGCCCGGAATTGGATGCGCTGAGATGATGACCGTGTCGCCTGCTTGGACGCTGAGCGTGTTGTGGTTGTTCGTGGCAAGCCGATTCAAGACAGCACTCGGCTCGCCTTGTGAGCCTGTGACAATGAATGTGACTTGATTTGGCGGCAGGTAGCGCGCCTCATCAGGGCTGATCAGCAAGCCCTCAGGCAGCTCAAGGTAACCAAGTTTGAGCGCCATGCGCACGTTTTCCGCCATTGACGTGCCGACGATAGCAATCTTGCGTCTATAGCGCTCTGAGACCCAGACAACTTGCTGAACTCTGGAGATCAGCGAGGCAAAAGTGGAGACGATCACGCGACCTTTTGCTGCGCGGAAGACGCGATCAAAAGCGCCGTCAATCACGCTCTCAGAAGGCGTCCAGCCGCGCCGATCTGCATTGGTGCTATCTGAGAAGAGCGCCACCACGCCGCGCGCCGAAAAACTAGCCAGTTTGGCGTAGTCGGTCACACGCCGATCTACAGGCGTCGGATCGAACTTAAAGTCGCCTGTGTGGACGAACAAGCCGAGCGGCGTGTTGATGCCGAAGCCAACACAGTCAGGGATTGAGTGGCAGACATGGAACGCCTCGATCCAGAATGGCGAGAGGTCGAGTTTATCGCCTGCTCTGAAAACGTTGAGCGGCACGCGGTCGAGCAGGCGCGCTTGGCGCAGTTTCACCTCGATCAAGCCTGCTGTGAGCGGCGTGGCGTAGATCGGCGCCGGGAACGCGCTGACCACGTGCTGGATAGCACCAGTATGGTCTTCATGACCGTGTGTGATCAAAATGCCGCGTATGCGCAAACCGTGCTGTTCGCTCAAGTAGCGGAAGTCTGGGATGATGTAGTCAATGCCGAGCATGTCATTTTCGGGGAACATCAAGCCGGCGTCTATGATCAGCACGTCTCTACCGTACTGAAACGCCATCATGTTCTTCCCGATCTCGCCCAGTCCGCCTAACGGAATGACTTGTAAGGGCGTGTCACTCATAGCCGTCTAGCGCGACGGGCTTGAGCGCTGGCGTTCAAGGCAACTGCCAACTCGCGTTCGCAACTGCCTTCAACGCCAGATCGCCTCAAGCCTTCGCGCGGCACTCCTTTCAAAGGTCTGTATGCGATTTTCAAATACATTTTACCACAGGTCGAGGCGCTTGTGAACTCAGCAGGCAAAAAATGAGGCAGACAACAGTCTGCCTCACGCCTTGCCGAGCCTTTCGGCTACTTAGCTTCCCACTCGACCACATTCCAGAAAGCGGTCGCGCCGCTGATGCGCACGTTGCTCAGGCGCTTGTGGATTGACCAGATGTCCTTGTCCTGCCACAGCGGCATCCAGTAGACTCGCTCGGTCACAATGCGGCTGATCTTGTGGAAGAGCGCCACGCGCTCGTTAAAGTCCACTGTTGAGCGCTGCTTGATGAACAGCGCGTCCAGCTCTTCATCGCGCACGTGCGACCAGTTGGATCCGACGTAGTTGTTCTCGGCTGTGCCGATCTCGCTGATCAGGAAGCGGCTGGTGTTCGGATCAGGGAACTGTGGACTGATTGCCCACTGCGCTACGTCAAACAGACCGCGCGCAATCGGACCTTCGTTCTCGTAGCTGGCAAGGAACTACCTGTTCTCGTAGTTGATCAGCTCTGTGGCAATGCCGACGCGCAACAGCTGCTGCTGGATGACCTGCTGCGCGTCACGGCGCAGGCTGCGCATATTTGTAGCATAGCGCAGTTTCAATGGCACGCCGTCTTTAGCGCGAATGCCATCAGCGCCGAGTTTCCAGCCCGCTTCATCGAGCAGCGCGGCAGCTTTCTCAGGATTATACTCAGGCGGCTGCAGTGTCGGGTCTTGATAGATGGTACCGTCCCAGAAGCTGGCAGCAGGACCTTGCAAGTTGTTCAACAAGCCTTCGATCAGCTCTTGACGGTCAATGGCGAGGCTGATAGCGCGGCGCACGCGCACGTCTTGCAGAGCAGGATGACCGGCATTCTCGCCTGTGCGCAGGTTGAAGAACCAGCCTTCGTTGTAGCCCGAAGTGACCGTTACGATCTCAACAGGCGCGCTGGCTTGCAGGTCAAGTGCATCGGCAGGTGCGAGGAACACGCCGATATCCGAGTTGCCTGCCTTGATCGCGGCGACCTGTGCTGCCTCGTCCGGCACAATCGTGATCAGGATTTGCTCAACTTTCGGGACGCCGCCAACATAGTTCGGGTTGCGCTCAAAGAGCAAGAATTGACCGCGCGCGTATTCCTTGAGCAGGAACGGTCCGTTTACAACTGTTGGATTGGTGTTCCACTCAGCGCGATCTAGCGTGCCTTCCTTCTCAAAGACTGGGCGCAGCACGTGCGCAGGTAAGACAGCGCCGAACAGATTGGCTGCCCATGGCGCATACGGCTCAGGGAAAGTCACCACAACGGTCTGCGGGTCAGGCGCTGTGACAACTGCGCCAACAGACTTGCTGAACACGCCGCGTCCGAGTGGACTGTTCTTCTCGGAGGCGTACATCTCAGCTGTGAAGACGAAGTCATCACTTGTCACAGGCGTGCCGTCTGACCATTTGGCGTCGGGACGCAGACGGATAGTGATCACACGACCATCAGCACTGATTCCGCCATTTTCAACCGATGGAATCTCAGCGGCGAGCACAGGCACAAGGTTCAGGTTGTCATCGAAGTCCCACGCGCCTTTCAGGTAGAGCGAGCGTGCCAAGCCTGCGAAGTACTGCGTGGTATACAAAGGATTCAGGCTGTCGGGCTCCTGTGTGAAGGCAATGGTGACCACATTTGGACGTTGTGCCTGAGCAGGCATAGCGACGCTCAAGACAACGGCACTGATCAGGCTGAACAGCAGCACGGCGCGCACAAGGCGTTGCAACAAGCGGCTCATAACAAGCTCCTTTTCGGCAAGCCGAAATTATATATAATTTTTCAACATTCAGTTTAGAGCGCTTTGCAGCGTTTTGTCAAGTTTTTGGACAAAGCGCTGAGTCGATCAGCGCGCTGATGTCCGCAGCGTAACGAGCGGCGCTGAAGTTTTGGCGCACATGCGCTGCGCCGCGCGCGCCCATCGCCTTGCGCTGCTCAGGACTGTGCAGCAGGGCGACTACGCGCTCTGCCAGCGCAGCTGGATCGCGCGGCGGCACAAGATAGCCCGTCTCTCCGTCGAGAACCGTCTCAGACGGACCGCCGACGCGCGTACTGACAATCGGACGCGCCATTGCCATGCTCTCTAGCGCAACCATGCTCAGCGACTCGAACCATGAGCTGCAGACCATCACGTCTGAAGCAGCGATCACCTCGCGTGAGTCGTGCCAGAAGCCGAGAAAGGTCACACAGTCGCGCAGCTCAGCGTCGTCGCGCACGCGCGCCAAGATGCGCTGTTTGTACGCCTCATCTTTCGAGACAGCGAAGACGTTCTCGCCTGCCACGGCAAAGCGGACGCTCGGCACAGCACGCCGAATCAGCTTAGCCGCGTCTAGGAAGTCATCATGCCCTTTCACGTCTTGAAAGCGCGCGATCATCGCCACAAGCGGCGTCTCGGCGCTGATTTGCATATGTGCGCGCACAGGCGCGCCGCTGACCGCCTCAGGGTAGTGCTGCGAGGTGTCAACGCCTGGGATACGAACCTGAATCAGCTCAGGCGGCAACTTAGGTGGCGATCCGAGCAGCTTTTCTTTCACGGCGCTGCTGACCGCCACAATGCGGCTGACCTGTCGGCTGAAAAAGCGGCGTTGCCAAGCATAAATTGGAAACCACCAGCCCATTGCGTTCCAAATGACAGGCACGTTGAGTGAGCGTGCTGCTGGCACGATGAACGGCAAGCTGTGATAGTCACTGATCACAGCATGAATGGTCTGCTTGCGCAGAAACGTGCGCAACTTGCTGGCTATCGGAAAATGCGCCCAGAGCAGAGGCAGAAAAATCGTGCTGGTGCCGCGAAACGGCATGGTATGCGTCTGGACGCCGAGCGCAGCTGCTGCTGTGGGAAATTTCCCTGTATGCGGCGTGAGCAGATGCAAGCAAAAGCGCGCCTTGTCAAGCGCGTTCATTAGATTCAGAGTCAGCGACTCGCCGCCGCCAATGCCTGTGTAGGTCGTGATGAAAAGGAGATTGGTCATGCGCGCCATTCTAGCGCGCAGAGCAGCGCACAGCAAACGAGCGACGTCCCACTGATACCAAAAAACAGGGACTAAAACTTGTGCGTTTAGTCCCTGCTACTCATCATCAGGCGGATTGTTGGCTGCGTCCAGTTCGATGTAGTGTCTCCAAGCGTCTGGTCCGCTGCCAACGGCGATGACAAGGTAGCTCGTTCTTGGCGTCTTCGGCTCCCAGCGCAGTTTCATGCCTGCCTCGCTCGGCAAGCGGTTACCTTTGCGATGATTGCAGCCGTAGCAGGCGCACGCCGTGTTCGTCCAGCTATCCTTGCCGTTGCGCGAGCGCGGGATGATGTGATCCACAGTGAAATCCATCTTGGTCAACGTCTTGCCGCGCACCATATCGCCGACGCGCACGCCGCAGTAGATGCAAGTGTAGTTATCGCGCATCAGCACGCCCTTACGGCTCCAGTGTGCTTTGCGGCGCGGCACGTTGATGTAGCGGCGCAGCGCGATCACTGAAGGCACGCTAAAGGTAGCGTTTACTGTGCGCAGAACTCGCCCTGTCTCTTCAATCACAACTGCCTTGCCTGCCATGAGCAGGCTGATGGCGCGTGTGATCGAGATGACAGCTAATGGCTCCCATGTGCTGCCATTCAGCAGAAGAACACGCCCTTGCAAAACAATCCTTCCTCTCTTCGTGACCTAGCACGAGGCTCACGCCGCGCCTACTTTGGCTCAACACGGCGATCAGAGCAGATGCACAAGGCATCAGCGTCTGTCCTTTTAGACTTGATAACCAAATTATAAGCCAGAGTCAAGCGCTGCGCTAGAGCCTGTGCGATTAAATTCACGTTAACGAGCAGGACAAAATAGCAATATTGCTAAGTCTTGTAAATTTCTTTTCTAAAGCGCCGAATATCACTTGCTCATAGCTGTGTCTTCACCTGCTCTGGAGCACGCTTTACTTTTTGCCTTGAAAGGCACTCAGCGCTGTGCAACGCCGCTCATTCAAAATCGTTCTGAGGAACGCGGCTTTGGCTTTTCAGAGCTGTAGCAATCAAGCTGTCAAAAGCAGCGCTGACCACGAGTGGACAGCTAGGCGGCTGTTTTGGTCACTCAATGGGCAGGCGAGCAGCTCGCACGTCTGCTTTTTACGCCTTTCTAATGCAACTTGTGCCGCAGACTAGCGTAACTGCATAGAAGGCAAGAGTTGGGCGCGGCGCCGTGCCTTGTGCTAAATTTGGCGCAGCGCCTGAGCTTGCCACATAAACCTAGCACAGAGCTAGACGCAGCATACGTTCGGAGTTTACACAGCTATGCGAATTATTGTACACACAGGTAAAGGTGGCGTCGGCAAGACCAGCATCTCTGCAGCAACGGCGCTGCGCTGTGCTGAGCTGGGTATGAAGACGATTGTGATCAGCACAGATACAGCACACAGCTTGGGTGACTCGCTAGACATGCAGATCGGACCTGAGCCGATTGAATTGCGTCCAAATTTATGGGCGCAAGAGGTGGACGCGCGCTACTCAATGGAGAAGTACTGGGGCACCTTTCAAAAGTACATGGTGGCGCTCTTCACCAAGCGCGGCGTCGAAGACATCGTGGCAGAGGAAGTGACCATCTTGCCCGGCTTTGAGGAAGGCGCGCACTTGCTGTGGATTGACAAATACATGCGCGACGGCTTTTTTGACGTGCTGATCGTGGATGCTGCGCCAACAGCTGAGACGCTCCGCCTGCTTAGCCTGCCCGATGTGACGCGCTGGTGGTTTGAGCGCGTGTTGACGCTCACACGCGGCGCCGCCAAAGTTCTGCGTCCGATTGCACGTCCGCTCTTCCGCGCTGAGTTGCCCGATGAAGAGGCGTTCAACACGGTCGAGCAGCTCTTCCAGACTCTGGATAAAGTGCGCGCAATTTTGGCTGATCCAGAGCTGAGCAGCATGCGCCTCGTCGTCAATCCAGAGCGCATGGTCATCAAGGAGACACAGCGCACTTACACTTACCTGAACCTATACGGCTATGTGGTGGACGCTGTGCTGTGCAATCGCGTCATCCCTGACTCGGTCAGCGATCCATATTTCCAGCAGTGGAAAGACCTGCAGCGCGAGAATATGAGCTTGATCGCTGAGGCATTTGGCGAGCTACCCGTGCTGAGAGCGCCGCTTTTGGAGCGCGACGTGAACGGCATAGACGCGCTGCGGCGCATTGCCGACGCACTCTATGGCGAGCGCAATCCGAGCGAAATTTTCTTCAAAGGGCAGACTCACCAGATCATTCCGCTGGAGAACGGCGGCTACCAAGTGCGCGTGCCGTTGCCCTTCGCCAACAAGGAAGACCTCGACTTGTATCGCTCAGCGGACGAGATCACTTTGCGCGTCGGACCGTATCGCCGTAACATCGTGCTACCGCATGCCTTGTGGAAGCTAGAGATCGAAGGTGCCAAGTTTGAAGGATCAGCCCTTAGCATTCGCTTCGTCGCCAAATCTTGAGACTCGTCAACGCCTGCAGCGTCTGCTCGCGCCAATGCCTGAGGCGCGCCAAGAAGACACGGCACGCCAGCGTCTGCAGGCTGAGGCAGCTGTTGATCCACGCCGAGAGGCAGCTTTCAAAGTGCGGCGCGGACGCTTTCGCCGCACAGTAGTCTTTTTCACGCTGCTGTTCATCCGCGTGATCCTGTGGGAAGTGGTGATTCGACGCTTCTTGGGCGAGCGCTTTGTGGCGCGCGGAAGATCAGCGCGCTGGAGACACTACGCGCGGCGTTTCCGCGCTATGGCAGTGGACATGGGCGGCGTGATGATCAAGCTAGGGCAATTCATCTCTAGCCGTGTAGACATTTTGCCGCCTGAGATCACAAACGAGCTGGCAGGCTTGCAAGATCAAGTGCCAATTGTGGACTTCAGCTACATCCGTGCCACGATTGAGCGCGAGCTGGGCAAGCTGGAAGAGCGCTTTCTCTGGTTTAATCCAGAGCCTATCGCAGCGGCGTCGTTTGGACAAGTGCATCGCGCACAGTTGCCCAATGGCGACCGCGTCGTGGTCAAGGTACAGCGTCCGAACATTGTGGAGACGGTCAAAACTGACCTCGCGGCGCTGAGCGTAGTGGCACAGCTTGCCATGCGCTACAAGCCGATTCGCAGGCGCGCAAACGTGCCGATGCTGCTCAAGGAATTCAGCGACGTGCTGTGGGAAGAGCTGGACTATCTAAAAGAGGCGGATCATGCGCTGCGCTTCCAGAGCATGTTCGCTGATGACATGGGCATATACGTGCCTTCGGTCTACCTTGAGCATACAACGCGCTACGTGCTGACATTGGAAGATGTCACGAGCATTAAGCTGAACGATTACGCGGCGATAGATCGCGCAGGCATTGATCGGCGTGAGGTAGCGGCACGCCTGATTGATTGCTACATGAAGCAGATTTTTGAATACCGTTTCTTCCACGCCGATCCGCATCCGGGCAACCTGTTCGTCTATCCGTTGCCAGAGGCATACCAAGACGGCGCGCCACACGGCAAGCGCAAGTTCTACCTGATCTTCATTGACTTCGGCATGACGGGCAAGCTGACTGAGCAGTTGGTGCGCGGCTTGCGCGCGACGCTGCTTGCTGTCATCACGCAAGACGCTAAAGGCTTAGTTGAGAGCTACAAAAATCTAGGCGTGCTCATGCCTGACGCTGATCTAGAGCGCCTTGAGCAGGCGACGCGCGCTGTCTTCGACAAGGTCTGGGGCTTGGACATGAACCAGCTGACCAACATGCCGTTTGAAGAGATGTCCGGCGTGGCACTTGAGTTCAGCGACCTGATCATGTCCATGCCGTTCCAAATGCCGCAAGATTTCATCTATCTCAGCCGCACAATCAGCATCCTGAGCGGCATGTGCACTGGTCTCGATCCCCATTTCGATCCATGGCGCGCTATGCAGCCGTACACGCAGCGTCTACTGAATGAGCAACAGGCTGAGAGTCGGCGCAACGCCTTGAACGGCAACCTGTTCATGCAGGCGACGTTGAAATCCGTGCGCGACTTCGCGCAGCGCGCTTACCGTCTGCCTGCGCTTGCCGATACTGTGTTGACGCGCGCTGAGCGCGGCGACTTGGTTGTACAGGTGCGTCCAGACGGCGACTTGGGCAAGCAGGTCACGCGCATCGAGGCGACGCTTGGTCAGCTGAACAGCGGCTTGATCTTCGCCACAGTCACTCTGGCGAGCACGCTCCTGCACATCAACGGCGAGCGCACGTTGAGCTTGGTCGGCTTTGTGGTCAGCGGCATGCTGCTGCTGAGCATCCTGCTGCGCAGGCGCGGCGCGTAGGCACTCTAAGTGCCGAGTTCGCTGCCGCGCAGGGCAAACTTTGTCCGCTCGGCGCTTGCAAAACTTGTCAAAGACTTGTTCAGCTTTTTGCGCGCTTTGCCAATGCCTTTCTAATACACAGCGCTTGCCAAACATGGTAAAATTTGCGAACCTTAGCGTATCGAAGGGAATGTCGAGCGCGGCACTGACCGCGCGGCAAGACAGCGCCTCAATACCGCTGCCCAAACAGATTGCGCAACTTTTCATACACGACATCCGCGCCTGCTGCACTGGATGCCGTAAAGGAGTCGCTAAACAATGTCTGACAAAATCCGTGTCGCAATTGTAGGTGTAGGCAACTGCGCCTCATCGCTAGTGCAAGGCGTGCAGTATTACCGCGACGCCGATCCAAACAGCCTGATTCCCGGCTTAATGCATATTGTGCTAGGCGGCTATCATATCCGCGATATCGAATTTTCGGCTGCCTTTGACGTAGATGCTGCGAAAGTCGGCAAAGACCTGAGCGAGGCAATTTTCAGCGGTCAGAACAACACGATCAAGTTCAGCGACGTGCCGCTGCTTGGCGTGCGCGTGGAGCGCGGACACACGCTTGATGGACTCGGCATTTACCTCAGGCAGAAGATCGCTGAGTCGCCTGAGCCGCCTGCTGACGTCGTGCGTATCCTGCGCGAGACGCAGACTGACGTCGTCGTGAACTACCTGCCTGTTGGAAGCGAGGAAGCCACGCGCTTTTACGCCGAAGCTGCGCTTGAAGCAGGCTGCGCATTTGTCAACTGCATTCCTGTCTTCATCGCGCGCGAGCCTGAGTGGCAGGGACGCTTCGCTGAGCGCGGCTTGCCGCTGATCGGCGATGACATCAAGTCACAAGTCGGCGCGACCATTGTGCATCGGCAGTTGGTCAACTTGTTCCGTCAACGCGGCGTGATTGTCGAGCGGACGAGTCAGCTGAACGTCGGCGGCAACATGGATTTCTATAACATGCTGGAGCGCTCGCGCCTTGAGAGCAAGAAAATCAGCAAGACCAACGCTGTCACAAGCCAGTTGCCGTATGACATCGGCGAAGAGAACGTCCACGTCGGTCCTTCGGACTATGTGCCGTGGCTAGGCGACCGCAAGTGGGCACATATCCGCATTGAAGGGCGCACTTTTGGCGACGTGCCGCTGACGCTAGAGCTGAAGCTAGAAGTTTGGGACAGTCCGAATAGCGCTGGCGTAGTGATTGACGCTATACGTTGCGCCAAGCTCGGCTTAGATCGCGGCTTGCGCGGGACGCTTGAGGCGCCTTCGGCGTTCTTCATGAAGTCGCCGCCTGTGCAGCACTCGGATGACGAAGCATACGCGCTGACTGAGGCGTTCATCAGCGGCGAGCCACATGCACAGCGGACGTTGCAAGGCTCTGAGTTGCCGCTCTCGACGCCTGAGCCTTCCGCTGACTGAATTTTCTGCAAACAGACGTTGTACAGCTCGTGTTCAGGTCAGACTTTTGTCTGACCTGTTTTTGTTGTGCAGCGTGCTTGTTGCGCCTTACCTTTTCATGCTATACTGACCTTACTTAGGCGCACAAGGCGTGAGGACGTGCAAGTATGGCGGACTTAGTCGGACGGCAACTTGGATTACCACCTGCGCATGTGAACAGTCTGGAGCTTAAGGCATGTCTATGAGCCTCAACAAAGAACAATTCAGCAACCTCGTGGGTCTGCTCACGCCAATTTTTCAGGAAGTGGCGCGCCGCAGGTCTCTCTTGACGCTCGCCTTCTTCGGCGCAGAAAACAAGTACAGCACTGTGCCAATAGAAGGCGCTGCTGTGGACTTTACTACAGCGCTCATCCACCACTTGAGCCACGCGCCTGCTGATTTGCTTGCGCTGTTAGAGGCTGTACAAGGGCAGTATGAAGGAAACTTGGCGCAAGACATAGAGCCTTTTGTCAAGCAACTGCGCCAGCAGCTGAGCAGCCAGCTAGTTACTAACATTGAAGAGCAGCGCTATAAGCTGTTCATCACCTATCGCCGCGTAGACTGGGCATTTGCGCACCGCTT
>JANWYI010000041.1:0-4974 GCA_025055255.1 Anaerolineae bacterium
CGCTACTGGACAGAGGGCGTGCGTCGGTTTGTGAGTTGGCTGCAAGCAAAGGATGATCCGAGTCGCAAGCCGTTAGATGGGCGCTACATGGGCGCGCTGGTAGCGGACTTCCATCGCATCTTGCTCAAAGGCGGCATTTATCTGTACCCAGGCAATCTGCAGAATCCTGCAGGCAAGCTGCGCCTGATTTACGAATGTGCGCCGCTCGCCTACCTGATTGAGCAGGCTGGTGGCTACGCTTCAGACGGCTTGGGCAATATCCTGGACATCCAGCCGCAGACCTTGCATCAGCGCGTGCCGCTCTTCATCGGCGACCGCAGCTTGGTTGAGCAGGCGGAGCGCTTCATTCAGGCGCACGATGTTGAGTGGATTGAAGCGTATCGCGCTATGCGTGAGCCAGCCATAAGTTAGTCGTGCCGCTGAGCGCCGCATTGACTGCGCGCCGTCTCTGTGCTATACTTGGCTGTGCCTCTGGAGGGATGGCAGAGTGGTTGATTGCGGCGCTCTTGAAAAGCGTTGTGTCGTTTAACGGCACCGGGGGTTCGAATCCCTCTCCCTCCGCCTTCTGCAACACAATCTCGTGGTTCTGCCTCGCTTTCCCTACGATATAATCGCGCTCAAAAGACTTCACAAAAGGATTTTTTGCTATGACTCGTTACGCGCGTATCATCAGCAGCGGACGCTACGTGCCAGAGCGCGTCCTGACCAATGCTGACCTCGACCGAATGCTCGGCGAACCTGTAGATGAATGGCTTGTCCAAAATGTCGGCATTCGTGAGCGCCATTTGATGCGCGACGACCAAGTGACCAGCGACCTTGCTGCTGCTGCTGCAAAGCAAGCGCTAGAGCGCGCCAATCTTGCGCCTGAGCAAGTAGACCTGATCATCCTCGCCACTGATACGCCCGATTACATCTCGCCCGGCACTGCCTCTGTTGTCCAGTACAAACTTGGTGCGCGCCGTGCCGCCACGTTCGACATTAACAACGCTTGCGCTGCATGGCTGACAGGCTTGGACATCGGCTCAAAGTACATTGCCACTGACCTTGACTACACCTACATCCTCGTTATTGGCGCCTACGGCATGACGCGCTTTGTAGATTGGACTGACAAGCGCACTTGTACGCTCTTCGCCGACGGCGCAGGCGCTGTGGTGCTGGGCGCAGGCGACCGAGCGGGCTTTTTAGGCGCTAAGCTGATTGCCGACGGCAGCTACCATGACTACATGGGCGTTTTTGTTGGTGGCACCTATGCTACACTGCGCCAGAGCAATCAGCAATATTTGCGCATTCAGAAGCGCTTCCCACCAGATACCAATCAGCGGCACTGGACGCCGCTCATCCGCGCCTTGCTGCAGAAGATCGGACGGCGCGTGGAGGATATCGCCAAAATCTATTTCACACAGCTCAATTTGCGCACCATTGAGGCAGTCATGAGTGAGCTAGGCTTGCCAATGGAGAAAACGCACACGGTCATGGACAAGTGGGGCTACACAGGTTCGGCTTGTATGCCAATGGCACTAGACGACGCGATTGAGCAAGGCAAAGCACCGCAAGAAGGCGATCTGGTGATATTCGTGGCGAGCGGCGCAGGTTACACAATGGGCGCCGCGGCGTTTTTGTGGTAAGTTGCTAGGCAGAATTGCCATTTTGCCATGCAGCGATAACCTGTCGTGTGCTGCGAAAGGCGATCTCTGGCAAGTCATCGCGCGCAAACCAACGCGCTTCAGCTGCGTCATCAGCGGCGCACAGTTCGCCGCCGATCACGCGCGCTTCGTAGATGATCACGATCAAGCCTTCGTAGATCACGTCGAGCAGGCGCGTGATCTGCACTTGCAAGCCTGTCTCTTGGAGCACCTCGCGCTCAGCGGCAACTCTTGGGTCTTCGCCGCGATCCACATAGCCTGCTGGCAATGCCCACTTGCCGCGCTCTGGTTCGTTAGCGCGTAGCACCAGCAAAACCTGCTCCTCATGGCAGATGAAGACGGCAACAGCAACTTTGGGGTCTTCAAAGTGGACGTAGTCGCAAGCAGGGCAGACAGGGCGCAGCTTGCCGAAGCGCTCGCGGTATGCCATGCGCGTGCCACAGCGCAAGCAATACAGGTCGGACCGACTCATGGGCGTCTCTGAAAAGTGGCGATCAGGAACAGCACACCGCCGACGATCAACAGCACAGCGCCGACGATGATCGCCAAGCGCGCTAGAGGCGGGAGCGTCATTTCGGCGCTTAGCACGCTCAAATCAGCCTGTGGCGTCGGCTCAGCTGCCGCTGCGGCGGTCGGCAAGGTGCGAGACACCATCTCAGCCATGTCGGACGGCGCGTCTTCGGTTGCCATCAGCAAGCCAATCTCAGGCGGCGCTGTGACAGCAAAGGGTGCCATCAGAGGCGGCGCAACGGCTGGGGCGACAACAGTTGGGGTCAGTGTAGGCACGTCAACGGCTTGCAGAGAGACAGGTGTCGAGGCAGATGGGTCAGTGGCTTGCAAGGCAACAGGCTGAGCAGGCGCGCTGGGCGCGTTGCCCAAAAGCAGCCCAAGCGCGATGAGCAACAAGGCTGCCGCTGCGCTCACGGCGCCAGTGAGGCGCAATGCACCTAAGCGCGACCACCACGTTACGCGCGCGTGCTTGCTTGGGTCGAGGCGGAAGTCGCGCGGCGGTTGCAGGACAGGTGTGCTGCGCAACATGGCGCGCACGGCGCGCAGGTCGTCTAGCTGGGCGCGTAGTTCAGCCGAATCGGCAAGGCGCGCCTCAAGTGCCTCGCGCTGGCGCGCTGGGAGCGCATTGTCTAGGTAGGCAGAGAGCAGCTCGATCTCATCGGGCATGCGCGACGTCATGGCGTCTGATCCTTCTGCTCTGAGAGACGGTATGCGCTTGGGAAAAGTTCCTGCACTGCGCGCAAGCAGTCGCGCAGCTTTTGGCGCGCACGGCTCAAGCGCGATTTGACCGTGCCGAGCGATATGTTGAGCGCAAGCGCGATCTCATCGTAAGAATACTCCTGAACGTCGCTCATGATTGCCACAGTGCGGAAACTCAGCGGCAGCTGATTCAAACAGTCCTGGATTGCCTTGCTCAGCGCTTGGCGCATGGCAAACTGCTCTGGACTTTCTTCAGCGTCGCTGACCAGAGCAGGCTGATCAGCGCTATCGGCGCGCCCTGCTGCAATCGCTTCCAATGAGGTGGGCGCGCGTCGGCGGCGACGGAGCGCGTCATAGCAAGTGTTGGTGAGGATGCGCGCTAGCCATGCACGAAAGTTACTGCCACGAAACTGGCTCAGGTGCTGAAAGGCGGCGATAAAAGCATCTTGTGTTACATCAGCGGCGAGATCAGCGTCGTCTAGCAGGCGAAAGGCGAGGTTGTACATGGCGGTCTGGTAGCGCAGCACCAAGCCATTGAAGGCTTGCACGTCGCCACGCTGCGCTTGCGCGATCAGATCGAGGTCATCTATTCGGACGTGCTGCTCATTCATAGTTGCGCTTTGGTAGCGCGCACCACAAGACGAAAATCCATCAGCTACCGAGCCAATTCAGAACTGGTCTGAGCGCGCGTGCTGGTCAGTCTCACAGCACCTAGGCTGATCAAGATCGCCTCACAGCAAACTCTAGAATGCAAGACTTGTGCGTGGTGATTATAGCACGGAGAACAGCGTCCAGACTGTTTTTGCCTTGCGTTGAGCTCTATGACGCGTTACAGAATGCGTGAATGACAAGGCTTGTCAGCCGCACGTCCTACATACCTCCTTGAACTCTTGCGCTGAGAGAAAGCGCACAGCTGCTGAGTCAAACAGACCTGCCTCACCAAGCACTTCGCGCATCCGCTCAATGTAGAGCGCCTCTTTTTCCACCATAAAAAAGTGCCGATCTAGCAAGCGTGCCGCCTTGCCCAGCGTGCCGCTTCCGCCAAACGGATCGCAGACCAGATCGCCGACATACGAATAGTAGCAAACGACGCGCTGACACAGCTCTAGTGGAAAGACAGCGCTGTGGACGCGATCAGAGGCAGGGTCAATCCGCCAGACGTTCGACGTCTCATACTGATCGCAGACGCGGCTCGCTTGGACAATCTCAGGCGGATATTGGCGCATGTTCCAGTCAATCAGCTTATCGCTCTGCTTGCGGTAGACCATCAAATACTCTGTGACAGGATTCGGTTTGTAGCCTAACGGCTTGCGATGCTGCGAAAAGCCTGCATTCCGATTTTTCACGCTCGATTCAGGCTTCAGCCAGATGATGTCGTCAACGAATTCCCAGCCAATCTGGACAAGGCGTGCGTGCAAATCAAATGGAATCGGGTAGCGCTTGCTGGCATGGGCGCGACTCATGCGTGGCAAAATGATCGGCGAGGTGTTGACGATCAAAAAGCGCCCTGTTTTCGTCAAGCGATGAATCTGCTTGAAGACCTCGGTCAGAAAGTCGAGATAGGCAGTGTAGCTCTGGTAAATTGAGTAGTCGCGTGCGTTGTAATACGGCGGCGACGTGAATGTCAAGTGGATCGACTCGTCGGGCGCGCAAGGCAAGACTGCCAGCGCATCGCCATGCACCACGACGTTGCGCATACAAATAGGCGACTCGACATGCCGCTCAGCGCGCTCTGCCTGTGATGGTTCGAAAGCGCGCTGAATGACGCTCTGGATCAGCTCATTGGGATGATCGCGCAGCCTGATTAGCGCCGCTTGCACCTCTGGTTGCGCTCCAAAGACCAATAGCGCACGGATGACCTGCAGCAAGACCTTCGGATCGCGCTCATCCAGCTGTGAGATCAAGAGCGGAATCGCCTCAAGGCGGCGCATTCGTCCAATGGCTGAGATCGCCTCGCGGCGGACGTTTGAGTCAGGATCGTGGCGCGCGACATCGGCAAGGCGCTCAATCAGGGCTGTATCTCGCGCCTTGCCGATGCTCTTGACTGCCCAATAGCGCACTTGGCTCGACTCATGGCTCAGGAACGGCACGAAAACGTCGCCTTTGAAACCTGCAGGCAGCG
>JANWYI010000041.1:5073-27917 GCA_025055255.1 Anaerolineae bacterium
TGCCAAGATTCTCAAGCAGGAAGAGCAACTCTTGCGCCGATTTTGCCGCGCCGATCAGCCGAGAGAGCTGCTCAGGGTCGCGCTGCTTGAGCGCTTGCAACTGATCTCTGGTCAGCATCACGTCGTCCGCTCAAGACTGCTTCAAAATAGCGTCGGTTATCTAGGTTGTGTTAGCTGTGCTGCCAAGCTCGACGCATGGCGGCTTATGGCGAGGTAACTATACCACAACAGGCAAGAGCGGAGGCAATGCACGGCTGCATTGTCAGCTTTTCCGCCAAGCTACTCTCGGCGTGCAGCGGCGAGATGAGGCAAAGCTGCGTGCAAAAAAGTGATGAGCCACCTACAAGCAGTTTAACTAGCAGCATCTGATTTATTAGTGGTCAACGGAGATTGATTAGCTCACAGGTGGCGCTTTTCGGAATTAGCACAACTTCATTTCTTCCTCAATGCTTTGCCGATGTAGTAGGCTAACCCCAATCCGCCGTATACAAACACCAAAATCATTATCACGTGTGCAGGCTTGTTGAAGTACTCACTTCGCGTTGCGGTTATGACGCTGTATATAGCCGAAAGCCCTCCTATTACCCATACGCCGAGAAGAAATGCGCTAGACAGCCTAGTCAATCTACTACGATATGACCATGTGCCTTTTCCCATTGCATAAGCCGTCCAGTAGGGAACGGCTACTACCACTATTCCAATAGCGAGTATTGCTAGTGCAAGAAGCGCAGCAATTGTCGCTCCGTCATCGCTTGTGCTCCGTATTTCGCCTATTTTTCTGCCATCACTATCGTAAACATCGTAAGGCATAGCGACCTCCTAACTGACTTGGATGATCTGCAAGTTATGAGTCTTGCGTTAATTACAGCATACCTTAGTTTCAACAGCTTGTCAATCAGTCAGCCTGTAAGGTACATTATGTTAATCAAACTCGAAATTGCTGCTGGAGCTAGTTAAAAGTAGTTTAAAGCAACTGGCAAAGCATCTTTCTGTAGTCAACTAATATTTATAACCGTCTCAAAATAGCGTCGGTCATCTCAGCTGTGCTGGCAGTTCCGCCTAGGTCGCGCGTGCGCACGCCGTCGCGCAGTGCGAGTTCAACAGCGCGCTCTACGCGCCGCGCCGCCTCAGCCGCGCCGACATGCTCAAGTAGCATAGCAGCGCTCAGAATTGCGCCAATCGGATTAGCAATGCCCTGCCCTGCAATATCAGGCGCTGAGCCATGCACTGGTTCAAAGTAAGCGACCTTACCCGTGCCGATGTTCGCCGATGGCGCCACGCCCAAGCCGCCGACCAAGCCTGCCGCTTCATCGGAGAGGATATCGCCGAACAGATTCTCGGTCACAATCACGTCAAAGCGCGACGGATCGCGGACGAGCCACATAGCGCAAGCGTCCACCAGCATCTCGTTGACCGTCACCTGCGGAAACTCAGCGGCGACGCGCAAGCACACCTCGCGGAACAGCCCGTCGCCTTCCTTGATCACGTTCGCCTTGTGGACAACGGTCACTGTGCGGCGCGGACGGCGCAAAGCGCGCTGAAACGCCGTCCGTGCGATGCGCTCAGTTGCCGCAGCCGTGATCACGCGCTCCGTAATCGCTGTCTGACCGTCATCTTCGCGCCGCTCGCGTCCGCTGTAAAGACCTTCTGTGTTCTCACGGACGATCAACAGGTCTACGCCTTGATAAGTGCCCTCAACAGGCAAAGAGCGCGTCGGGCGCAAGTTGGCGTACAGATCGAATAACTTGCGCATGGTCAGCACAGGGCTGCGATAGCCCTCGACTTTGCTCAGCGGCGATTGTGTCGCGCCGAACAATGTGGCATCAGCGGCACGCATGGCGTCCAGAGTAGCCTGCGGCAGCGCGTCGCCGCACTTGATGAAGCATTCCCAGCCGGCATCAGCGTAGGTGAAGGTGATCGGCAAGCCAAGCGCGCTCAGGACGCGCGCGGCTGACGGAATCACCTCTTTACCGACGCCGTCGCCTTCGATCAGGCAAATTGTGAGCGTCATTCGCCGCGCTCCGCTGCGAGCTTAGCGCGCAACATCGGAATCAAGCCGCCGGCGGCTAAGATCGCCTTGAGCGACGGCGAGAGTGGCGGAAAGCTGAACGTCCCAGCAGCACAGTGTATCTCGTGTGCGTCCACGTCCACGCTGATCACCTCGCCATCTTGAATCGCCTCGACTGCCTGAGCCGAGACTATCGGCAACAAGCCGCCATTGACCGCGTTGCGGAAGTAAATGCGCGCAATGGACTTTGCGATCAGCACGCGCACGCCCGCCTCGACAAGGCATGTGACCGCTTGCTCACGCGAAGAGCCGCAGCCCCAGTTGCTGCCGCCAACGATGATATCGCCGCGCTGCACATTGGCGGCAAAGCGCGGATCGAGGTCTTCTAAGGCATGGCGCGCCATCAGGGCAGGCTCAGTGACCGTGTAAGTGTACTTGCCGGGAAAGATGACATCCGTGTTGACGTTATCGCCGTACTTCCAAACGCGACCCGTGTAGATCATTGCTCACTCTCGCCTCTAGCGTCGTGCAGATTGAATGCGAGATGGTCGTGGTAGTACATCAGAGTAGATCGGCGCAATACTGAAGCCGTTCCACTCGAAGACGTACCGCTCCACGCCGCTTGGACAGCAGTTAGGCTCATCAGGCAGGTAGTTGGCTTGGAAGAAGGTCAGCTGGCGTGCGTTGATCTGCATCGAGCCTTTGTAGTACTCGCCCAAGCGCTGCAACTCTACCAGACCTGTGGCAGGATTGAAATGTAGCAAATTCGCCTGCAGGACGCTGCCTGTGCCTTGATAGCGCACATTCCACAACAGGCTAGGGAAGGGATCGCCGCGCAGCTGGTGCATGCTGAGGCGCTCCGTGCGAGCATACGGCTCAGCGTACTGCGCAAAGATCGGCGTCCATGTGCCGCCGCGCAGCGCAAATGTGCGCAGTGAATCCTGCACTCTTGACTCACTGCGCGCTAGGACTACCACAATTGGCGAGACGCCGCTGTCCATCTTGGTGCTGGCAAGGCAGACTACTTGCTCGTCAGGATCGAGCAGGCGCGGCAAAACGCGTACGATGCTATCCCAGCCGGGCATACCAAACGTCTTCAGATCGAAGTTATCGCAGACCTGATAGCCGTAGACGCGCAGCGGCTCAGTCACTTGGAAGTTCGGCACTGTATCGGCGATCCAGCCTTGGATACCGCTCGGTTGGACGCGCACCTTCCACCATGTGTAGAGGTCGGTCACGACAGGCGCGTCCAGCACGGTCAAAGTTGTGCCAACAGGCAAGACTGCCACCATAGGGTTGGATCTGCCTGCTGCGCTGTACAGCGTCCGATTGTTACCTGTCGTGGTAAAGGTGACGCTGCGATCCATCAGTGGCGAGATACCGGTAGGATCAGCAAAGTCAACCGTGTCGTCATTAGGACTGATCCAGCCGAAAAATCTGTCAAACTGGACGAAGAACCACTGCCTGCCTTCGGCGTCTGTGCGGTCAGCGCGCCAAATAAAGCGGTCGCCTGCTTTGATGACGGCAAGGACGCGGCTGCTCAAGCTGGTGCGCTCATAGAGCATGACATCTCCGTTGTACGCCTGCAGCACCATCTCAATGCCCGCTTGGGCAGTGGCGAGGTAGGGCGAAAAGCACAGTCCCAGAATCAGGCAAGCGAGGCTCAAAAATTTCACGAGGCGCATGGCACAAACCCCTCACCATTGCAAAACATCTAGACGCACTCCATATCTAGTATGAAGGCTTTTGAACGTGGCGCAAAAAATCTCAAAGAAGTTGGCTGCGGGCTTCCAAGGGCGCTCAGAGGGATGCACAAGCGAGAGGTTCCTCACTCAGACAAAAAACGGTCGGGCTGTGCCGACCGTCATGCCAATGCAGTGGGAACGTTGACCTACCTAGCGCCGCGCCGATTGAATCAGGAAGGGACTGGGCAGCACGTCGTTAAAAGCCAGACCGAAGGTCGCGCCGTTCCATGCAAAAACGTTGCGCTCTACGCCGCTGGGGCAGCAATTCGGTTCATCGGGCAGATAGTTGGCTTGGAAAAAGGTGATCAGCCGTCCTTCAATCTGCATAGAGCCTTTGTAGAAATCGCCCAAGACCTGTTGCTCAATGCCGTCAAAGGCGGGGCTGTAGCGCAGCATGTGGTTGCGCAATATACTGCCTGTCCCATCTAGGCGGACGTTCCAGAGGAGCGTAGGGTAGGGATCGCCCGTCAGATCGTGCAGGCTGAGCCGCTCCGTGCGCGCAAACGGGTCGCCTCGCTGCGCAAAGATCGGCGTCCAGTTGCCCTTGACGGGTCTGAAGATGCGCAGTGTGTCTTGCTGTGTGGCAGGACTCTGGGTTAGGACAATCACAAACGGGGTGAAGAACCCGTCCATTCTCACGCCTACAATGCAGTTGATGCTCTCTCCGGGATCGATCAAGCTCAGCAACTCTGGCACAATGCTCTCCCACTCACCATCTGGCACGCCGTAGGTGCGCAGATTAAAATTCGAACAGACGGGATAGCCGTAAAAGTTGCGCACAGCCGTCACACCGAAGTTGACGCCGCTATCTGCTAACCAGCCCTCAAAGGGAAAGCGGCTTAAGCGCCCACTGACCCGCCACCAAGTGTGAAAGTTGGTCACTACGGGTCCGTCAGTGATCTCTAGCATTGAGCCAATGGTCACAGCGCTAGAAGTATCCGTGCCGCCCGGAAAGCTCTGAATGGTGTTGGGCAGCCCGTTGAGCGTGGCAACTGTGCCGACATCCATGTAGGGCGAGATCGCCGTTGGATCAGCAAAAATGAGAACTCCGTCATCGGGGCTGATCCAACCGACATTAAAAAGCGTCTTGACATAGAACCACTGCCTGCCGTCTGAGTCTGTGCGCTCACCCCGCCAAATGAAGCGGCTGTGCTGTGGGACAATCTGCAGCACAGGGCTGCCCAAAAATGGGCTTTCATAGAGCGCCACATCGCCGCCATAGGCTTCCAGCACCATAGTTGCATCCACTTGAGCGTTAGCCAGATAGGGCGAGAGGCACACTGCCAGCACAAAGCACACTAGACCTGTCAGTTTGACAAAGCACATCCTGAAAACTCCGAAGTGTGTAAAACTCCTGTGACAAGTCCATTGTAAAGCTGACTTTTCAGAAAATGTTGTAAAAACTTTCAAAAGAAGCGATGTAAAACCGCTCGACCATCGATAGGCAGAGTTTTCAGCGCCTGTGCTGAAAGTCGCGCCACGCCGCGCCGTAAAACGCCAAGTAATCGGTCACGTGCGCACGCCAATAGGCTGCTTCATGCCGACCTTCAGGGTAGACCACGTACTGGTGCGGAATACCGCGCTGACTGAGCCGCTGACTGAGCAAGGCGATATTCGGCGCGGCATAATCGTAGCGTCCGTGGTCAAGCCAGATGTAGAGCGTATCCAAATCAGGCGCGCGCTGCGCTAGGACGAGCGGATTGGCTGATGGCGCATGACTCAGGCTGAAGAAAGCGCTGTGTCCGCCAACAGCGCTGAAGACGCCAGGATACAAAAAGGCGAGATGAAATGCCCAAAAGCCGCCGCGCGAGATTCCGCCAATGGCGCGCGTGGCGCGCTGACCATCAGCGCGGAAGGTCGGCTCGACGCTTGGGACTAGCTCCTTGAGCAGGACATTGGCAAAGCTGCGTTCGCCGAAATAGTTCCAGTTGGCAAGGTCGCCGCCAAACGGCAAGACGACCAGCATTGGCGGCAACCAGCCGTCGCGTATGCCCGCATCAAGCGCGTCAGCCAGACCAAGTTTCAGCCAATAGTCCGTGCCTGTAGCGTCTGAGCCGTGCAGCAAGTAGAGAATCGGATAGCGCCAAGCAGCGCGCTCAGACAACTCAAAGCATGGCGGCGTGTAGAGCGCATAGCGCATGATCTGCCCTGCCAATCGGCTGCGAAAGGCGTACTCAGTCACCTTGCCGTTCGGTTCTGAGCAGACGTTTTGTGCCTGAACAGGCAGGACGACAATCAGCGAGCACAGACACAGCAAAATGACAAACTTTAGGCGCACTTTTTGCTCTCTCTGTCAGGCTCTGTCTTCTTATGCGCAATTATGCCAACAGTTTGACGTTCACGCTTCGAAGCGACTTGCGAGACGTAGTCGGGAACCTTTTGTAGCTGTTTCTGCATCTTTCGAGCGACTGCATGTGACGAAGGGAAGGTGCCGTATGCGATCAGTCAAAGTCTTTGTCAGCTCGTTCATTTTACTCATGGCAGGTCTGCCGCTTTTGGTAAGTCTGATAGCAACTTCTGCGCAAAGCAGCTTGGGCGTCGTTTTGCAGACACATCGCGTCTCAGTTAATATACGTGATCAGTTTGCAGTCACAACTGTGCAGCAAGTCTTCGTCAACAGCGCCGATGTGCCTGCCGAAGGCGTCTACCTGTTTCCTCTGCCTGACGAGGCAGCTGTGAGCGACCTTGTGCTGTACCTTGACGGTCAGGCAATTAAAGGACAGCTCCTAGAGGCAGATCAGGCGCGCCGAATCTATGAGGAGATTGTCCGTCAACGCCGCGATCCTGTGCTGTTGCAGTATGTAGGCAGGCGCGCTGTACAGCTGAACATCTTCCCAATTCCGCCGCGCAGCCAGCGCAAAGTTGAGATCACGTACAGCCACATCCTGCGCGCTGAAAATGGCACGCTGCGCTACACTTATCCGCTCAAGACCGACTATGTGAGCGCTTTGCCTGTGCGCGATGTCTCAGTCTCACTACAGGCTGAGTCGAGCGCGCCGATTGCCACAGTCTACAGTCCGAACACGCAAGTCTCGATTGAGCGCCTTGACGAGAGGCGCTTCCGCGCGAGTCTGGAGCTCAGCAATTACCGCGCACGCGAAGATTTCAGCGTCTTCTACGGCTACCGCGAGGCTGAGGTCAGCGCAGCACTGCTGACATACCGCGCGAGCGCGCTGGAAGACGGCTTCTTCATGCTAGTGTTGACGCCGCCGCTGCGCATAGAGCGCGAGCGCAGCATTCCCAAAGACGTCTTGATTGTGCTAGATCAAAGCGGCAGCATGTCAGGCGAAAAGTGGAAGCAAGCACAGGCTGCAGCGCGCTTTGTGCTGAATGCGCTCATGCCGCAAGACCGTTTCAACGTAATCGCTTTCAGCAGCGGCTATCGCGTCTTTGCGCGCAAGCTGCAGCCCGCCAGCGCTGCACAAGAGGCAATCACGTGGGTCAACTCGCTTGAGGCACTTGGCAGCACTAACATCAACGCGGCGCTCCTTGAGGCAGCGCGCCAAGCCGATCCTGAGCGCAATACGTTCATCTTATTCCTAACCGATGGCTTGCCAACTGAAGGCGTCACTGACCCTAACCAGATTGTCGCCAACTTCGGCGCTGCGGCGCCGCGCAATGTGCGTCTGTTCGCCTTTGGCGTCGGCTACGACGTAGACACTGTGCTGCTGGACACGCTCTCTAGCACATATGGCGGCACGAGCGTCTATGTGCGACCAAACGAAGATGTCGAAGCAGCAGTCAGCGCGTTGTACAGCAAGGTCAGCGCACCAGTCCTTGTCAAGCCGACGCTGGAGACCGACGGCGACGTGATTCTTGAGGATACTTATCCTGCCATGCCACTGCCTGATCTCTTTGCTGGCTCACAGCTGATCGTGACTGGGCGCTATCGCGGCGCAGGAACGGTCACTCTAACTCTGCGCGGCGACGTGAATGGCAAAGCACAGCGCTTCACCTACACAGGACTGCGCTTCCCCGAAAATGCAGGCGGCGAGGCATTCGTGGCGCGCCTATGGGCGACGCGCAAGATTGGCACACTGCTCAACCTGATTCGGCTGCGCGGCGAGAACCGTGAGCTGGTCGAGAGCGTGCGGCAACTCAGCGTACGCTACGGCATCATTACGCCATATACATCTTACCTGATCCAAGAAGACAATCCATCACGCGGCGATGCGCCGTCTGCTCCAACATTACACTCATCACAACCAATTACAGGTGCTTTACGCAGCGGTGAGCAGGCTGTGGCAACAGCAGTTGCAATATCAGGCATGAGTGGTGCAGAGTTCGGAATACCGACACCAATCGCTGTTGACTCACTCGGCGGCGAACGCATTATCCAAGTCCGCGACCGCAGCTTTGTCTTGCGGAACGGCGTCTGGACAGACACGCAATACACTTCAGCTGACATACCGCGCGTCCGCGTGACGTTCCTCAGCGCTGAGTACTTCGCCTTGCTGGATAAGCATCCAGAGCTGCGCGAGTACTTCGCGCTCGGCGTCCGTGTGTTGGTCGTGTTGAACGGCGTGGCTTATGAAGTGACGGACTGATTGCCTACACAGCTGAGGTCAACCTGTGTGCCGCGTCACAGCCTTGTGACGCGGCGCCTGCTTCTCATGACCGTTGCTGGAAGTCTGCACATCTTGCCTGAAGATATCAGACTCGACTCTGCGAAATCGCTGTACAATTGCTAATATCTACCCAGTAAAGATTTCCAGTGAGAGAATGCCATGCCAAGTGCCTTTCGCAACGCGTTACCTGCTGCGATCCTGTTCGTGCTGATCAGCAGCTTGCTCTTCCTCGCCATGCCCGACACAGCGTCTTCGCAGACAAATACAGCCACGCCGACTCAGCCCCGCATGACGACACGCACGCCTGATGCCACGCCGACTCGTCCGCGCTCTATGCTTGCCACGCCGACTCTGAGCATCCCTGAGCCGCTCCTGACTTTGACCGCTTTCAACGCCATGATTCTCGGCACGTTTGAGAGCCGTCCAACGGCTACGCCGGGCATTTCTGACATTGTGCTGAACGGCAAGCCGCACTACATCCGCTTCACAGCGACGTGGTGCCAGCCGTGCCGCCAAATGCGTCCTTTTGTGCAGGCAATGCAGGAAAAATACCGCGATCGGGTCAATTTCTGGGATGTAGACGTGGACAATCGCGCCTCGCGCAACCTGATGCGGCGTTACAACGTGCAATTTATCCCTTACACAGTGCTGCTCGACTCGCGTGGCAGGACGTTCCTGATTCTAGAAGGTTTTCAGACGCGCCAAGAGCTCGACCAAGCCATTCAAGCGCTCTTAGCGAACGAGTGATGCTGACACGACGCCAATTTTTCAAACGCGCGGGCGCCTTCGCTGCGCTGTTCGGTTTGACGAACAGCCGACAAGTTGCCCCAGCCTCAGCCGACTTTACGGCGTTGGCATATGGCGCGACGTTCGGCGTCCCGCCTGAGAGCGCTCTGCTTGGTCGCCTTTTCGCAGCGACTGACCTGCGCACTCAGCCGCTCTCTGCAGCGCCAAGCCTCAAAAAACTGCCCGCTGATAGTTTGCATGCCATTTTAGGCGTCAGCGAAGATGGCTGGTGGTATAAAGTTGCCGAAGGCTATTTGCCGCGTGAGGCGATGCAGCCTATTCTGCCTTATGAACAACCGCCTCAGCCAACTGAGCTGCACAAAGGATACTATCAGGTGATTGCGCCGACTACAGTGCTGCGAACTGCCTGCACGCCTTATGCTAGGATTAATGCACGCTTTCCGTTCGGCTCAGTTATCTACGTACATGACTGGCTAACTGATGACAACGGTCAGGTCTGGTATGCGCTGACCTCTACTGCAGAAGGCAAGGGCATGTTTGGCTGGGCAAATGCGCTGCATTTTCAGCGCTGGCAACCACAGCGCGCACCTTTGCAGCAGCCTGCGCTCTGGCTTGATACAGAACAGCACACTTTGAGCGTGTACGAAGGCGAGACGTTCATCGGCAAGACTGCTGCTTGCACTGTGCCGTTGCCACATGACACGGCGACCCTGCGGCTAGGTTCGCCGTGCACGCACACATTCAGAGAGGCGCCCTACTTGTGTATGTGGCAGATGTCGCTGTTTTTGCAGCGCGGCGCGCGCTTACCGCTTTACGGCGTCAATTGGCACAATCGCTTTGGCACAACCAGTCAGACGCGCGCTATTGAGCTGCCAATTCTGGCAGCGCGCCAACTTTACGAGATGCTCGGCGGCGCACCTGGACATGAAGCTGTTGTGATTGTCAGCTAGGCAACTTGTTGGCGCAGCAGCGACCATACCTTGCCGAACAGCTCGCCATAGTGCGGGTCGCTGCGCAACGTGACTGCATCGCGCGGACGCGGCAACTCCACGCGCTCGTCGCTCAAAATATGCCCCGGTCGCGCCGACATGACCAACAGCCGATCTGCCAGTGTGAGCGCCTCGTCAATGCTATGCGTCACAAAGATGACTGTGCTGCCGCTCGCCTGCCATAGCTCCAGAAGCGTGTCTTGCAAGATCAGGCGCGTCTGAGCGTCCAGCGCTGCGAATGGCTCGTCCATCAGCAGCACTTCTGCATTGTAGGCAAAGGCGCGCGCTAAGCCGACGCGCTGCTGCATGCCGCCTGAGAGCTGATACGGATACGCCTCAGCAAAGCGCTCCAGCTTCACGCGCGCGATCCACTCACGCGCAATGGCGATCTGCTGTGCATATGACATGCCGCGTGTGCGCAAGCCGTAGCTAACGTTTTCCAACACAGTCATCCATGGGAAGACAGCTGCGCCTTGAAAAACCATTGCTGTGGCAGGGCGCTGTTCATTGCTACGTTGCACATACAACGTGCCGCTGCTAATTGGCTGCAAGCCTGCAATTGCACGCAACAAGCTCGTCTTGCCGCAGCCGCTCGGTCCAACCAAGCAGACAAATTCACCTTCCGCTACGCTGAAGGAAACATCTTGCACAGCTGTCACTTCGCCAATGCCGCTGCGATCTGCGTAGCGAATGGTCACCTCTTCCGCGACGATCTTGTCCATTGACTTTGCTCCGATCAACCCGGCATGAATCGTACGCCGTAGTGCCTGCTGCTGTAGTCATACATGATGTCAGCATACAGCTTTGGATCAGGGAAACCGCGATAGGCGTCTTTAATTTGCGAGAGCTGAATCATGAATGTGACGCCACCAAAGGCGATCTTGCCGTAGAGCGACCAGCGTTCAAGGCGCTCTAACAGCGTGAAGTCGCTCACAAACTCAGGGAAATTGGCGCGCAGGTGCTGATAAGCCGCCTCTAAATCGTCCACAACGAAGCCAATGTGATGGATGCGGCTTGGCACGCCGTCGCTGAGCGGCTTGCTCGGCTCTGCCTCAAACAGGAAAAGCGCAGTGTTGCCGTTTGGCGCGCTCAGCACAGCCAGATGCTCATCATCGCGCATGACCACCATGCCCAGACCGCGTGTGAAGAAATCTACTGCCGCGCGCCGATCCACCATGCTCAAAGCGAGATGATCGAAGCCGACGTTGCGCCATTGGCGCGGCGTACCTGACTCTGGCAAGGCGCGCGCCGTGATGAGCAGCTCAGCAGCGCCGTACTGGTCATGGATTTCGCCGCAGAACATATCAGGGTAAATCAAGTCGCCGCTCTGAGGCTGCTTGATGCTGATCCGCTTGTTTTTGAGGAACCCGTGCGGCAAGAGCTTTTCCATTGCCTCATGGACAATGGCATGACGCGGCACGTCGCCGCTGAAGGTGCTGCCATCTTCAAGGTGAAAGGTCACTGTGACTGTCTGGCTCATATTTTCTGTCTCTCATGCTCAACAAAAGCGTCCAGCGCAGCGCGCCAATTGCGCAGCGTGATGCCGATCAGCGCAGCGAAGGTATTCTGCAAGGCGGAATAGGTCGGCGGACGCGATGGACGATTAAATTGCGCTTTGACAATCGGCGTAATCGGATAGTCTGCCATGCCGTAGGCATCCAAGATAGCGCGTGCGAAAGCATAGCGCGAGACGGCGCCTTGATTGGTCAGATGATACGTACCGTAGCGCTCAGTGCGCACGAGTGCGATAATGCCTTCGGCAAGGTCTTCAGCGTAGGTCGGACAGGCAACTTCATCGGTCACGACTGAGAGAGACTTGCCGTTGCGCGCCAAGCCGACGATTCGATGCAAGAAATTGCGTCCATTATGTGCGAATACCCAAGACGTACGCACGATGTAGTGCTGCGGCACTAGCTCGCGCACAATCTGCTCACCGACGTACTTGCTGTAGCCATATGGATTGACAGGACTCATCGGATCGTATTCACCGTATGGCGTGCCGCGCTCACCGTCAAAAACTTCGTTTGTGCTGAGATAACATAGCGCCGCGCCGACTTTCTGGCAGGCAAGCGCGACGTTTTGCGTGCCAAAGCCGTTCACGTACAGCGCTTCATGCGGCATCTGCGCACAGCGATCCACATTGGTCAAAGCAGCACAGTGGATCACAAGCTGCGGCGCTACATCTACGATAGATTGCATGACAGCTTGTGCATCGGTCACGTCCAGCTGACTGTGCGATAAGCCGATTGCTTCTGGCAGGCGCGCCATCAGCGCCTGACCAACTCCACCGCTCGCGCCTGTGATCAAAATTCGCATAATCTGGCTGAGTTCTGGGATGCTCTAGAGTCACGTCTAGATTATAGCGTTCGCATGGCGTGCTTGCCTTATCGCGCGAATCGCTGTACGCTACTCTCATGTTGACAGACCGCTTGTGGAGAGAGCGCCATGACCGATGGACCGTTGACCTTTGAATTCGATTTTGGTGGCGAGAGCCGTGAGGCGCTGATGGCAGAAGTGCGCGAGAACGTGATCGGCTTGGCGCGCGAACTAGGCGAGCCGCGCGTCACACGCAGCATGGGCGAGACGACGCGCCGCATGGAAAGTGCGCTCAGTCCAGCTGAGCAGTTGCTGAAAGAGCTGAATGAGCAAAAAGCCTTCCTCAGCCGCCAGCTGGACTTTTTGAAGCTGGAAGAGGCGCACTTTGCCGAGCAAAACTTGCCTGTGCCAGAGCTGTTCAAGCGCCTGAGCGAGCGCTTTAACTTCTACTGGCTGCACTTGCCGATTGGCTACTACGCACGTCCGAACATGCCATTCGTGCGTGTGGAGTGCGCCATTGAGTTCAATCCGAGTGCAGCCGACAATCAGCGTCCGATTAGCGCGCTGATCCTGCCCAACAAGAAATTCTTGACCTTGCTCCAGACCAACACTGAGGCGACTGTGCGGCTGGGCAAGAATTTTGAGTTTGAGGTGCAAACAGGCAATGTCAGCTTGCCAGTTGCCAGCGGCGGCGCTAGCCTTAGCACAGGCGTCAGCGTCGGCGGCGCTGTGAGCGTCGGTCCGTTCAACTATCGGCTGGTGCGCGCACAGATCGAACACAGCGGCGAGAAGACACACAAGGTCTTTTGGCGCGTCAGCGGCGCTGAATTCTTCCGCGAGCGCGTGCCACAGTTTGCCGTCGTTTTACAAGTGCCGCGCCATGTGACCGAGCTAAAAGTTGCAGCAGCAGTGCAGGCGTATTCCAGTTTTAACCTTGCAGCCGCCGATCTTGGCGCGATCATCGCCTATCTTGGTGAACGGCTGCGCAACTTCCTGCGCGCAGGCGCGCCTGTGCGCGATGTGGCAATGTATGACCTTTCGGCGCAGCTCTAGCACATTGAGCAATGAGCGCTGAGCTGATCATCACAGTTGAAAATGACAGTCGCAGCATTCAAGCGCGTCGGCGTGCTGATGAAAAGACAGCACGTGGTACTGTGCGCGGCTTTGAGCGTAACAGTCTATCGCGGCGCACAATTCGGCTGTTTGAGGCGTGGATGCGCGCTAACAAGTTCAGCAATTCGCAAGAGGTGGCAGTCTTTGGTCAGCATCTCTATCACTTGCTCTTCGACGCTGATATAGAGCGGCTGTTCGAAGAATCGCTGAGCATAGCGAAGGCAAACGGCGAGCGTCTGCGCCTGCAGCTCAGCTTTGAGGCAGGCGCTGCAGAGCTCGCCAACTTGCCATGGGAATTTTTGCACTATCCACGCGGCGATTACTTCCTGTGCAGTCACGTTGATCTCGTCCTCTCGCGCTACTTTGCGCGTCACAGTCGCCAAACATTACGTCCTGATGGCACGCTGCGCTTGCTAGTCGCCGTCTCCAAGCCAACTGACCTCGGTCCTGTGCTAGAGCCGCGCGTGATCGAGTCCATTCAGCGGCTCTCAGAGGCATATCCTGTGCAAGTGGAAGTGCTGCACAAGGCGACCGTTGCCGCGTTCACAGAGCGAATGCAGACATTTCAGCCGCATGTGCTGCACTTTATTGGTCATGGCACTTTCAATCCTGAGACAGGCAGTGGCGAAGTTGCTTTGCTGAAGCCTGATGAGACGGCTGATTGGTGCAGCGACAGCGATTTTGCAGATTGGTGCAGTCTGTCAGGCGCGTTGCCGCGCTTGGTCTTCCTACACCTGTGCGAAGGCGGACGCGCCGATTGGCGAGAGAGTTTCGGCGGCTTGGCACCGCGCCTTGTCCAAAAAGGCGTGCAAGCAGTGGTCGCTATGCAGTATCCGATCACCAACATGGCGGCTATTGACTTCAGCCGCATTTTCTATGAGGCACTTGTGCGTGGCGAGCCGCTTGACTACGCTGTGCAACTAGGCAGGCAGGCATTTACGACCATGCGTCAACACAGCGTGCGCACTTTTGGCACGCCTGTGCTGTACCTGCACAGCGCTGACGGCTTAATCCAACCTGCGGATCGCAGCGCTGTGCGTCCGCTTGAGCAGCCAAGTGCAGCTGTGTTGACGGCTGATGACCTGCTGATCAGCATACGCGCCCGTCTTGAGCGCATCAGCAACGAAGCGCGCCGTCAAACTGTGCGCAAGTTTGCCGTGCAAATCGTTGAACAGCTCGAAGCGCTCAATCCAAGCCTGTGGTTAGCGCGCCTGAAGCGCGAGTGGCGCGTCCAGTTCAGCGCGGAAGGTACGCCTGAACAGCTGGACGTGCTCGAGGCAATGATGAACACACTCAAGGAACGCGGCGTATGAAGCTCTACTTGAGTTTTACGCCTGAGGACGCGCTCTACGCGCAGCTAGTGCGCGCTGCGCTGAGCGGCTATACGCTGTACAGCGGCGCACTCAGCCAGATTGCTGAGTGTGATCAGTTCCTCGCCATCATCACGCCGCGCTACGCTAACGACTTGACGTGCAGCGCTGAGCGCCGTGCTGCGCAGGCGCATGACGTGCCAATTGTGGCGCTGATTGTTGAGCACACTGCGTTGCCAGCTGAGCTGTCAGACGTACCGCAGCGTCCGCTGGAGACACTCTGGCAAGACTTTTTAAAGCGATTCCGTGCTGCATTGCACTTACCTGATCCTGCTGTTGCAGCGCTAGTGAGCGAGGGACGCGCCTTGTTGGAAAAGGCGCCTGAGCTGGCGCGCGAGCGTCTGGAGCAGGCGTTGCAATTAGCGCCGAACGATCCATTAGCACAAGCGGCGCTCGGTGACTATTTTCGCGTCGCTGGCGACCTAGAGAGAGCGCGCGCGCAATATCAGCAGGCGCTAACACACAACTCGCCTGATGGTCACATCGGTCTAGGCTTGTTAGCGGAAATGGAACGCGCTTGGCTGCGCGCTGATGATCACTACGCTGACGCTTTATCAGCTCTGGGCAAAAATGCAGCAGCGCTCTCGGCACTGCGCCAATTCAACCGTCCGCAGAGTGGCAACTTGTACTTACAGGCAGTTCGTGCGTTGCGTTACAGCGACCTTGAGGCTGCTTTACGTGCTGCAGACCGAGCTTTGGCACTTGGCGTGCGCGACGACACGAACTACCCTGAGCGCATCGCGCATCGCTTGCGCGCTGAGGTGCTGGAGGCGCTTGGTCGCGCTGAGGAAGCGGCTGAGGCATATTTTGAGGCAGGCAAGCGCTTTTTATGGTTAGATCAGTACGCCGTCGCTGCTGATTTGCTGCGCGCAGCGTGCCGCTTGAAACCTGATCATGCCGCTGCGCACTGGTTTCTAGCCAATGCGTTGCTCGGCGTGGCTGCTCTGCCACACTATCCGTTTGCAGACGAGGCAGTTCTGCGCGAAGGCGAAACAGCGCTGCAAACAGGTCTAGCATTGCGCCTGCCAGAGCCTGAGTATGCTTGGGCATATGACGTGCGCGCGTTGCAATGTGAAAGTCGGGCGCGTTTACCTGACCAAGATGCTGAAAGTCTGCGCTGGCAGGCAGTCGCGTTTTTAGAGCGCGGCTTAGTGCTGAACGAAGGCGATCCATATCGTTGGCAGGCGCTCAATCGCGTTTACCGCGCGCTCGGACTGGAGCGTCTGGCAATGGATGCAGCGCGCCGCGCAGCACAGCTTGGCGATGACAGCGCGCTTGAAGACTCAATCATCACGCTGACCAACGCAGGTCAGTTTGACGAGGCATTGCCGCTTTTGAAGCGCTTCCGCGCTAGACAGCCGAGTCTGTGGGCAGAAGCTGTACAGGCGTACATTCACGTCCATCAAGAGCGACCTGATCTCGCTCTGGAACTGATTGGTCACGTCATTGAGACAACAGAGCGTTTAGACGCTTGGTATCTCGGCGTGCGCGCCGACGCTTACCGTCTGCTTGGCGACTACGAACGCGCAGCTGATACGTATCGCTACCTGTGGGAACAGCGCGACTCGCCGCTCTACGCCGCGGATAGCAACGGCTGCGGTTGGTCAGGCTTAGTGCTTGGCTACGCCGAGCAGGCATTGCCGTACCTTGAGCGTGCGCTGCGGCAAGATAGCGAATCGCCAACGTTCATTTACGCCAACATCGGCTTCGCTTACCTTGCACTGGGCGAGTTTGAGCAAGCACAAGCAGCCTTCGCACAAGCCGTTGAGCTGATGACCAATTCACAGCAGCACTGGCAGCTCATTCGCCTCGACATACCAACTGTGCGCTACCTGAGCGTGAGCTGGGAACACGCTGAGTCAGCTAAGGCAATTTTGGACACTTTCGAGGCACGGCTGAACGAGCGCTTGGCAGAGATTGGTCAACCGTTGCCGCTCACAGCGCTCCTAGAGAGCCTCGACATCCGATCTGAGGACAGTTGGCAGTTTGTCGGTCAGCAAGCGAGCTTGGGCAGGCTTTACATGGAGGCAGGGCAACATGAAGCAGCTGCTCAATGCTACCAGCGACTGTTAGCAGAGCCAGAGCGCTTTCCAGAGGCAGGCACTTGTCTGAGTGACGCGCTAGCTGAGCTCGTGAAAGCAGCCGACGAGCGCTTCAAAGAAGGCGACACGAATGCAGCACTGGAGCGCTACCGCGCGCTTGCCGAGTACCTGCCTGATGACGCTGGATTTCAGGGCGAGCTGCGCGCACGGATCGCCTGCGCGCGCCTTGCGCAAGGCAAGCCGCACGTTGCTGAGTTTAACGCAGCCGTCAAACGTCTCAAAGCAGCAAACGTGCCGTCTATTGGCGCAGCATTGGCACAGGCGTGCCTTGCGCTTGCTACAAACGTGCCGTTCATCTGGCAACTGGCAGAGGTGCGCCACAGTTTGCCACCTGATGTAGCGAGTGACTTTCTAGCAGCACTTCTGCGGCATCTTGACCAGCTTTTCCGTCTGCCTGAGTCTAGCGCACGGCGCTTTCCGCTAGTCGTTCCAATCCTGATTGACTTTGCGCCCAGCTTGCTGACGCTTAGCGGCGACTTGCCGTCAGACTTGTTGGAACGCAAGCTGCCTGATCTACGCACACGCCTGATACACGAGACAGGTGTGCCACTGCCTGGCATTCGTCTGAGCGTTAATGAGACGTTGCCTGTGGACGCTTACCTGATTCACCTTGATGAAGTGCCAGTCGCGCTCGACTTTCTGCCCGCAGGCACGCTGTTCTGCGAAGAGTCGCCTGAGACGTTGCGCATAGCAGGCATCGGCATCCAGCGCGAGGCGATTCAGCCGCTCAGCCGTGTGCGCGGCGCGTGGATCAATCGAAGTGACGCCTCGCGCGCGCGCATGCTGCGTCTGCGCGTACTGGACGATCCGTTTGACTATCTCGCCTTGCACCTTGAGGCAATTTTGCGCCAAGCCTTGCCGTCTCTGCTGAGCTGGCAGGCACTGAACGACTTGCTCAGCGAATGGCAACCAGAGCGGACGTTTTCTACAGCTGAGCGCACTATCCTGCTGCAACTAGGGCGTCTACTGCTGCGCGACGGCTTGCCGCTGCGTCCAGACCTGTTAGACGCGCTGCGCGAGTCCAACTTTGAAGCGGCTTTTCGGGCAGCACGCCTTGCCGTGCGCGATGCTTTGCCGCGCCATTTACCACGCCTGCCTTTGCCGCCCGAAGTTGAAGCATTACTTGCGCAGCACTTGGTGGCAGATTCACCCAGCTACCTCGCCATGCCGCCGCAAGTTGTGCAGAATATACTCGCGGCGCTGCGCACACTCATTCCGCCTGATCAAGAGCGCGCTGCGCTAGTCCTCAGCGATTGGCGGCTGTGCATCTCTTTGCCGTTCCTCACGCGCTACGAATTCCCATATCTTGTCGTGTTGACACAGGAAGAGCTGGACAATGACAGCAGTCAAGCTGACTCTCCTGCTTGACCAAGCGCTTGGCGACGCTTTTGACGCGGTCGCTCTCAGCCAAGCAGCTCAAACTGCTGCACAGAGCGTCTGTGATCGGCTCGGCTTGCCTGCTGTGCCGACGCTCACACTTGAACGTGCTGCTTTGCCGCATGGACTAGCCGCTCTGCGTGTGGATAATGTGTTGTGTCGCCATGCTGATAACCTTGAGAGCCAACTTTTTGCAGCACAGCGCGGCGCGCTCTACATGCCCAGCACAAAGGCGACTGTTGCGGCATGGCTGACTGAGCAGCCTGAGCGCATACCGCTATTTTTCAGCGCGTTTGTCAGGCATGTGCTGAGCGATCAGGCTGCATCGCTGTTGACTGAGCCTGTCCTTGCTGCGTACCGCGATCAGTTGCCGGAGCCGCTCTCTACCTATTCGCTTGAGCTATTGCACAGAATCCTTGCGCCGCTGCTCACCTTGCGCGTCTCACTGCGCGATGTGGAGCGCGTCGCCCATGTGCTGCTTGAGTCACCTGATGAGCGCAGCGAGGCATTATTCGCCGCTTTACGTCCGCAGCGCTTGCCGATCTTCTGCTCAGAGGCGACGCTGCGCGCTTTGACCGAGTCGGCAACAGAAAATGAGCGCGCACTGTTCGATCTCATGCGCGACGGCATATTCCACGAACTTGGCGTGAGTTTGCCATCTTTCGCTTTTGCTATAGATGACGATCTACCGTTCAACCAGTTCAGTTTGCAGCTCAACGATTTGCCATCTGTGGCATGGCAAGGTCTGGGCGCTGATCAGGTCTTAGTCAACGCGACAGCAGATCAGCTGCGTCAACGTGGCATTCCAGCACAGCCTGCCTATGCAACGAATGGTCGTCAAGTCGCTTTAGCGCATAGCGCCGATGCTGATGCGATCCGTGCCGAAGGCTTTTACGTCTGGACGCCATTTGGGCACTTGGTGCTGAACGTCAGCGCGCTGCTGCGCCAGCATAGCGCTTTGTTCATGTGCCAGAGTGCGGCGCAGCGCATGTTAGAACAGGTCGCACTGGCTTTTCCTGCCCTTGCCGAGTCAGCGCAAGAGCGGATCACCTCAGCTGTGTTGGCACGGCTGCTGCGCGCGTTATTAGCAGAAGGCGTCAGCGTGCGAAACATGCGCCTGATCCTAGAGGCGATCATAGCGTACGATTATGTCCTTGTGCCTTCGGAGCACCTCGCTTTCGATGCGCGGCTGCAGGTCAGCGCACCGCCAAACTTAGAGGCAGGTATGTGGGCGTTTGTGCGAACGCGCCTGAGCCGTCAATTGACACAGCAGGTCGCTCGTGAGCGGACACCAATTCCTGTGCATCTGATTGCGCCTGAGCTGGAAGTGGCTGCGCGTGAGTCGCCCGAACAAGCCCAAGTATGCCTGCTGAGCGCTCTACGTGCCTACATGGCTGAGTCACCTGAAGCGACACCAGTTGTGCTGACCACTGCAGATGCGCGTCCAGCGATCCGCGCTCTGATCGGCGTTGAGTTGCCGCAGGTGCGCGTTCTGGCTTACCAAGAGCTAGTGCCAGAAGTCGCTGTGCAGCCAGTCGCGCGTCTAGGATTGAACGAAGCATAGACATCTATTCGCCAAAGACTCTACGTTGTGCTAAACTTCACAAAAATGTGGCACAACGATGGGAACGGCGCGATGAAGACAAAGCGCGTAGTGGTGATTGGCGGCGGCGTAGGCGGCTTGACAGCAGGCGCGCTTCTAGCGCGCGAAGGCTTCGCAGTGACCGTGCTTGAGGCGCATGTTTATCCGGGCGGCTGCGCAGGTACATTTTATCACAAAGGCTACCGCTTTGACGCCGGCGCGACAGTGGCAGGCGGTTTCCAGCCAGGCGGTCCGCACCAGATTGCAGGCAATTTGCTGGGCATTCAATGGCGGATCGAGCGGATCGAGCCTGCTTGGGTTATTCACTTGCCAGAGCGAACCATTACGCGCTGGAGCGACGAATCAAAGTGGCAAGCGGAGCGCGCTGAGAAGTTGCCTGAGCTACGGCACTTCTGGCGCATTCAAGAGCAAGCAGCTGAGGCAGCGTGGCAGTTCGCTGCGCGCCTGCCAGAGTATCCGCCTGCTTCACTTGCTGATCTGCTGCGCCTAGCGACCAAAATTCGTCCAAGCTTGATCCCGATCAGTCCTCTAGCGCTGATGAGCATGGGTCAGCTGTTGGATATTCTCGGCGTGCGCGAGCGCAACGCACGGACGTTCATTGACGCACAGCTGCTCATCAGTGCGCAGACGACCAGCCGCAATGCGAACGCACTCTATGGCGCAATTGCAGTAGATTTGCCGCGCGTCGGCGTTTATCATCCGCATGGCGGAATCGGCACAATTGCTCGCCAGCTGGCAGAGGCACTCGCGGCACATGGCGGACGAATCATCTATCGCCATGCTGTCACTAGGATTGAGCGGCACGCTGACAAGACGTTTGTGCTGCACACTAACAAAGGCAACACTTTTGAAGCGGACATTGTCCTAGCCAACTTGACGCCTTGGGCACTCGCTGAGCTACTAGGTGACGCAGCGCCGCCATCATTACAGCGCGAGGTCAAGACTCGCCCAAGCACTTGGGGCGCCTTCACGCTCTACTTAGGCGTGCCAAGCGCTGTGTTGCCTACTCATGCGGAACATTTCCAAATCGTGCAAGACCTCGATCAGCCACTTGGCGAAGGCAACTCGGTCTTCATCTCGATCAGCAGTCCGCATGATACAGAGCGCGCGCCGAGCGGCATGCGCGCCGTGACGCTCTCGACGCACACAGCGATTGCGCCGTGGTGGCACTTGCGCAAGACCGATCCTGATGGCTATCAACGGCGCGTTGAGCAGTACCGCGATAAATTGCTGGACGCAGCTGAGCGTGTCATCCCAAACGTGCGCAACGCGGCACAGCTTGTCCTGCCCGGCACACCTGCAGCGTTCCAGCGCTTCACACGGCGTCCACTGGGCATGGTCGGCGGTTTTCCGTTTGCCAGTCTGCTGACCGTGCGCGGTCCGCACACAGGTGTCGAAAATTTGTGGCTAGTCGGCGATAGCATCTTTCCAGGACAAAGCACAGCAGGCGTGACAGCAGGCGCTCTGCGCGTCGCTGCTGAGGTGGTGCGCGCAGCAGCACAAAGACGGATTTTTCTGCCTAGACGTGCCTCGGCGCCGTCAGTTGCGCAGTGAGTTTCATGAGCATAACGAAGCCATAGCTTTCAGCACTGCGACTGGCGCAGCATGAGGCAGTGCATCAACGCATGCTCTTAAGTCGGAGCGAGCTGCAACACGCTGTTGCCATTTGTAATGCACTCCAAGATAGTGTCACACACTAGCCTTGAATGCTTGCATACTGCCTGCTCAACAGATAAGCTGCGCTTATGACTTGACCGAAGTCTCTTTTTCGCTGACCTGTTCGCAACTGCGCCTTGCAGCTGTCTGTGTACGCACTCAGCGCGGCACAGACATGGCAAAGCCACCTGACGTCTAGCCGTTTACTGTGTGGGCAGGCTTGGATCGCGTCCGCCTGCTGCTGCGTCCGCTGTTGCAAGCGCCAATCAGCCATCTACATCACGCGCGTTGAGGCTCAGAAGCGCATTGGCAATGGTCAGCCATGTCTGACTGCGAATACAAGCGCCGATGAAGACCACAGAGTTGCACATTATGCGTCTCACGAATTTGCTGACAGATACGTACACAACCTGAGGCGATTTGCAAGCATCCATACATAGACAGCAGTTCGCCTGTTTTCGTAAGGCATGAGCGATGCTATAATTCCGAGCGGTCTTTTGAGTCGAGCAAAAGCTCAGTGCGCAACAAAGCAAATGAGGACATAGCTTCAGTGGAACGCACATTGATCATCATCAAACCTGATGGCGTGCAGCGCGGCTTGGTCGGCGAGATCATCCGCCGCTTTGAGCAGCGCGGCTTGCGCATTGTCGGCATGAAATTCATGCAGGTCAGCCGCGAGCTTGCGGAGCAGCACTACGCCATACATCGTGAGAAGCCGTTCTTCGGCAGCTTGGTAGACTACATCACGTCCAGTCCTGTGGTCGTCATGGCACTGGAAGGTACTAACGCTGTGCAGAATGCGCGCAACACTATCGGCGCTACGCGCCCAAGCGAGGCAACTCCGGGCAGCATTCGCGGCGACTTTGCCCTAGAGATCGGACGCAACCTAGTGCATGGCTCTGATAGCGTCGAAAATGGCGCTGCCGAGATCGCGCTGTGGTTCAAGCCCGAAGAGCTGATCGCTTGGGAACGCCACACAGATCGCTGGATTTTTGAATGAGCTCACTGCATGCGCAGCAGCACATTACCCTCGCGCCACAGCCCTTCGAGGTCATAGTAGGCGCGTGAGCTGGGCAAAAACAAGTGGACAATTACCTCGCCGTAGTCCATTAAAATCCAGCCGTTCTCGCCGCGCCCTTCTATGCGCAGGGGCGCGGTATGTTGATTCTGCTTGAGTTCATCACGGATATGTTCAGCAATAGCGTTTAGCTGGCGGTCGCTACTGGCACTGGCGATCACGAAAAAGTCTG
>JANWYI010000042.1 GCA_025055255.1 Anaerolineae bacterium
GCCTCAGCGTCTGGTTGTATCGCTTGACGCGCTCGCGCAGCACGCCATTTGCCAGCTTGATCAGCTGCGCCCAGTTGTGCAGGCGCTCTGCCAGCTTGCGCAGCGCTGCGTCTTCGCCTTCAGGCAAGCCTGCGCGCAGGAGCTTCAGCGCCTCGTCATCTTTCAGGGCTTCTACCGGGATCTCGATAGCATTTTCGGGCAGAATCTCGCTCAGGCGCGTAGTGATCAGCCGTGCGCAGCGCTTGCCGCCTTGCAGGAACGGCTCTAAATGAGATGCTCGCCAGACATCGTCAATCACCAGCAAGATGTCGCGCTCCTCTAGGACTTCGCGCAGCTTGTGAGCCGCGCCTTCCAGCGTCGGCGCGCCTGAGTTGCGGCCCGTCAGGGCGTGGATCAGCGTCTCAACCTTCGCCAAAAGATCGTTCTCCGTGACGCTCTCGCCCAGCGTGATCCAGAGGATGCCGTCGTCGAACGCCTCTTGAATGCGCTCGTTGTGGCACACGGCTAAGGCGAGAGTCGTCTTGCCGTAGCCGCCTGCGCCGCGCAACGCCGCCGTGATTGCCACAGGATTTTCGCGCCGCTCATCCAACAAACTGCTGATGATCTGCTCAAACTCCTCAGGGCGCGCCACAAAGTCAGATGGCAGGTCAGCCGCCATGAAGGGCACGCGCGGCTCGCGGCATTCGCCGCGCAAGCCTGCTATGAAGCGCTCCCACTCTGGACCGCGCTGCAGCGCCTCTGGGTCATAGCCGAGATCGTAGAAATGCGCTGTGCGCATCCAGCGCGGCAAGGCGCTGAAATCGAGATCGGGCGACGCCTTGACAGGATAGACGCACACGCCGTTTTGCCGCGCGTAGCGCCATTCCTTGCGCACAATCTCAGAGCGCAGAGCGTTAGGCGTCATCACTAAGACCATGAAGTCCACTTTTTGCAGCGCCTCTTCAATTTGTAGCCACCAATCGCGTCCGCCTTCCATGGCGACGCGATCCTGCCAGAGCGGGATGTTCTCGCGCTCCAGCGCTTGGCGCAGCGCTTTGGCAAAGCCTTCACCATCTGAGCGCGCGTAAGAGATGAAGACGCGCGGTTCTGGACTGGCGAGCGACGCTTGAGTAGACGAGCCGCTGATGGACATGTCCGCCTTCCTGAGTACAACTTGCGCGGCAAGGTATGTGATCATTATAACCTGATTTCAGCGCTGTCAAGCAGCGAGGCGCAGATCGGCGATAACACTTAGATAGGCACGCACGCTAATAATGAGCGCTGATCGTTGAGGAGCTGTGCAGCAGTGTCGGGACTCAGCTACAGCTTGGACTCTCAAGCATCCGCGTTCTGTGCAGCTTGCCCGATGCTTCTAACATTTTTCCAAGCTACAGTCTGGCAAAGTGTGCTATACTGTGAGCATCACAAACGGGTCAATAACTAGCAAAGGTGAATGCACATGGGCAAGCCGAACAAGCCGAATCTAGCCGCTCGACTTCGTCAGCTGCTCGACGAACTTGGTCGTCTGTTGAAGCCGCCCAAGGTAGCTCCAGCGCGTGTGCCTGTTCGCAATCGCCCAGTGCTGCCGCGCCAATAAAGACCGACGCGAAACGCTTTCAACAGAGGTCAGGTTCGCCAATGCGCCTGACCTCTGTTCATTTTTGTGATAGGATCGTGCATCATTGCATGGAGAGGAAGAGTTATGCCTGATAAGTACACGCCACAAGAGATCGAGCCGAAATGGCAAGCGCGCTGGGAAGCCGACGGTCTCTACCGCTCACGGATTGATTACAGCCGTCCCAAGCACTACGCGCTGACCATGTTGCCGTATCCAAGCGGCGACTTGCACATCGGTCACTGGTATGCCATGGCGCCATCGGACGCACGAGCGCGCTACATGCGCATGCGCGGCTATAACGTGCTGTTCCCAATGGGCTTTGACGCTTTCGGCTTGCCAGCTGAGAACGCCGCAATCAAAAATCGCACGCATCCTAAGACGTGGACGTACGCCAACATTGAGCGGATGCGCAAGCAGCTGCGCTCAATGGGCGCCATCTTCGACTGGGAACGCGAGGCGATCAGCTCCGATCCTGAGTACTATCGCTGGACACAGTGGTTCTTCCTGAAATTTTATGAGAACGGCTTAGCCTATCGTCAGCGCGCTGCTGTAGACTTCTGTCCAAGCTGCAATACAACCTTAGCGCGCGAGCAGGTCTGGGGCGAAGATCGGCATTGCGAGCGCTGCGGCACGCCTGTCATCAAGAAAGAGCTGGAACAGTGGTTCTTCCGCATCACTAACTACGCTGAGGAGCTGCTGCAGCATCCTGAGAAGTGGCCCGAAAAGGTCAAGGTCATGCAGACCAACTGGATCGGGCGCAGCGAAGGCGCGTACGTGACGTTCCACACAGAGCAGGGCGATCCGCTGCTAATTTTCACCACGCGACCAGACACGCTCTGGGGCGCCACGTTCATGGTCTTGGCGCCAGAGCATCCACTGGTGCAAAAGGTGACCACAGATGAGCAGCGCGCCGCAGTTGAGGCGTACATCGCGCAGGCTGCGCGCCAGAGCGAAATTGATCGCACAGCGACCGATAAAGAGAAAACAGGCGTCTTCACAGGCGGCTACGCGATCAATCCTGTCAATCAGGAGCGCATTCCGATCTGGATCGCTGACTACGTGCTGATGACCTACGGCAGCGGCGCTATCATGGCAGTGCCAGCGCACGACGAGCGCGACTTCGCCTTTGCGCGCAAGTTTGGCTTGCCTGTGCGCGTTGTCATCCAGCCACTGGACAGCGCGCTAGACGGCGAGACGATGACTGAGGCATTTGTCGGCGACGGCGTGATGGTCAATAGCGCGCACTTTGACGGCACGCCGACTGCCAACCGCGAGGCGATCAACCGCGTGATCGAATGGCTAGAGGCGCAGGGAATCGGCAAACGCGCCGTCACTTATCGCCTGCGCGACTGGCTGATCAGCCGTCAACGCTACTGGGGCGCGCCGATTCCGATGATCTACTGTCCGAGCTGTGGCATTGTGCCTGTGCCTGAAGATCAACTGCCTGTGCTGTTGCCCGATGACGTTGAGTTCATGCCAACAGGTGAGTCGCCGCTCAAGTATCATGCGGGCTTTTTGAACACCACCTGTCCAAAGTGCGGCGGCAAGGCACAGCGCGAGACCGACACAATGGACACTTTCATGTGTTCGTCATGGTATCAGCTGCGCTACCTGAGTCCGCACTATGACAAAGCGCCGTTTGACCCTGAGGAAGCGGCGTACTGGTTGCCTGTGGATCAGTACACTGGTGGTATTGAGCATGCAACCATGCACCTGATGTACACGCGCTTCTTCACCAAGGCGATGCGCGACTGTGGCATTTATAAGGACGCCGTTGCGCGCCGCGATCCAAAGTTGCCGCCGATTGATCACGAGCCGATGTTAGCGCTCTACAATCAAGGCATGATCTTGGGCGAGCCAATGGACGGTAGCTACATCGTCGCCTTCGGCACCTGGCACGACGAGACGCTGCATGTCCGTAAGATCGTGGTCATAGATGAAGAGACGGCGAAGGTCATGCAGCAGGCGGAGAATACTGCAAATGACCTGATCAGCAGTTTGAATGACGTGGCACGCGCTCTTGGCGAGCCAGTGGAAGACTCGCGCATGACTACTGCGGTTGGCGAGATCGTCAAGCGCAACGATAACGTGATTGTGATTGAGCGCTTTGACGAGACGCAAGTGACGCTAGAAGTGGCAGAAGGTGCCGCAATCGTAGATAAAGCAGGCAACGCCGTGCCGATTGAGTCCTTGCGCTACCGTCTGGGCGTGGAGAAGATGAGCAAGAGCAAAGGCAACGTCGTAGCGCCTGACCAGCTCGTGGCGCAGTATGGCGCAGATACTGTGCGCGCTTACCTGATGTTCGCCTTCCGCTGGGAAAGCGGCGGTCCATGGGACTCACAAGGCATTCAAGGCGTGGTGCGCTGGTTGAACGATGTCTGGAGCGTAGTGCTCGACTCGCCGCCTGTGCAAGGCGAGCCAGACGAGAAGGCGATCCGTGCGCTGCGCCGCAAGGTGCATCAGACCATTCAGCGCGTCGGCGAAGGCTTGGAGACTTTCAGCTTCAACACGGCTGTGGCTGCGCTGATGGAGCTGAAGAACACGCTGATGTCACTGCGCAAAACGCCTGTGTGTGGTTCAGCAGCGTGGCACGAGGCAATTCGGACGATGCTCTTGCTGATGGCGCCGTTCACGCCACACATCGCTGAAGAGCTGTGGGAACGCATTGGTGAGCCATACAGCATTCACAACCAGTCATTCCCTGTCTACGACCCTGAGGTCGCCAAAGTCGAGGAGATCACGCTTGTCGTCTCGGTTAATGGCAAGCTGCGCGCGCGGATACAGGCACCAGCCGGCTTGTCTGAGTCTGAGGCAGTGGCACTGGCACTTGCCTCGCCCGACGTTCAAAAGCACATCAACGGCGGCGAGATCAAGAAAGTGATCTACGTGGCAGAGCGCGGCATGTTGAACTTGGTGATTTAGGTTACACTTTTTTGAGCGCTCTAGGTGCGAAACTCGTGCCTAGAGCGCCTTGTAAGTCCGAGTTCAGGTCGTACGAAAGCGGACTGCGCCACTATTGTAGCTGACAGCTGACGTCTTCACCCCCATGTGTCTTCGCGCGCCACCCATGCCTGCTGTACCTCTTTGAAGTGTGCCATCCGCTGAACGATCTTATCAATCTCACGCGGGTAAAACTGTAAAAGCCGTTCGCAAAGGGTTAGCATCCATGTGCGACGTGATTGCATCTGAACAACTAAGTGGCTGACATTGGCGATCTGAATTTGTCCCCAGCCAAGCGCGCCAATAGTCAGGCATTCCCAGCTTATAAATTCGATTGGGAAAAAGCGCACCTGCTCAGAATGTAGCAGCGTGCCCGCTATTGCATAATCTACTAAAAGCAGGGCAAAAACATTACGGTCGTCTTCATACAAGCGTGCCAAGCGCTCAACAGAGGTTAAGTTAGGCATATTGAAGCGCGTGTTGTGACGGCGTGTTTTGACATCTACGATATAATACATGCCGTCTGAGCCCTCAAAGGCAATGTCTGCCATAGCACGGCGTGCAAAATCAGCTTGGTATCTGCTCGCTAAGTTGCCAAGTGCCTGCTCGAAGTGCACGCCGAGGAAGGCTTGAACTGCGTCACCCACTGCGCGCGGACTTTCCAAAGTGTGTGTGGAGAGCAGAGTAGGCGCTTGGCTTAGGAGCAAAAGCGTCTCACGCTCGACTCGTTGGTGCGCATCTGTGTAAAAGAGTTCGCTGCGCATGGGAGCTACTCTTCGCCGAAGAGTGTGAGCTGCTCATCAGTAGCTGAGGCGATGTCTACTGGTGCGCTGTTGCGATCCCAAAACACGCCATACGCATATCCTTGAATACATGGATTCTCCAGTGCGAGTTGTAAGCGCTTCAGAGCGAGACAACAGTAGTTCATGTCAAGCTCAATGCCGACGAAATGTCTACCTAGTTTCTGTGCCACAACTGCTGTTGTTCCAGAGCCGAGAAAGGGATCAAGAACCATGCCCTCAGGCGGGCTGCTTGCAAGGATCAGCTTGGCGACTAGCTTCTCAGGCTTTTGCGTTGGATGGTCTGTGTTCTCAGGCATAGACCAGAACGGCACAGTCAAATCTGTCCAAATGTTAGAAGGATGAGTGAGCCGAAAATTGCCTGTCGAGGTGGCAACCCAGTCTTTTGGCGTGCCGCTCTCAGTGCGATAAGGCGCTATCACTCTGCGGCAGACCTTCACTGCCTCAACGTCAAAGTAGTACTTCTGACCAACTGTGCAAAACCAGATATCCTCGGCATTGTTCTTCCAGTTCGCCTTCGCACCGCGTCCTTTGTCGCGCGCCCATGTAATGCGATTTCGAACAATAAAATGCCGCTTCAGCACAGTGTGCAAAACGCTCGAAGTACGCCATTCGCTACATACGTAGATTGAAGCCGTTGGCTTGAGTGTGTGGCGCACTGCGTTTAGCCAGCGCTCAGTCCATGCTTCATATGCCTCATCAGAGCGTTGCTGAAATGCTTGGTCACCAAACGACTTGGTCAAGTTATATGGCGGATCAACAATCAGCAAGTCCACAAATTGACTGGGCAAGTAAGACGCCGCTTGGAAGAAATCTTGGCAAATGACCCGATCACGTATAGCCTCAAGCTGTGAAGGCGCTTCAAGCCTGAGCAAAGCCTGTTTGTAGTGTTCGCGCTCTTCTGGTGAAAGGGTCAGAGTTTTGTTGCGTGTCGAGCGTTCTGCCATGCTCATGCCTCAGCGATTGTAGTTTTCGCCGAACACTTCTACTAACAGGTTGCCAATTACAGCGCGGTTCGGCGAAAGCACTGACATGCCATTCCACATGATTGACTGCACGTAGCGTTCATTCAGCACGCCGTAACGGATATTCTCGCTCGGCACGTCTTTGGCATAGAGTGCCAGCTGAATCCATTGCTCAAGCGTCAAGCCGCTGCGCACATGACCGTTTAACGCTGCCCAGAGGTTGCTCGCTTGCAGAAGCAGCGTCGGCAACATTTCATGTCCTAGAATGCGTTCACGAATTGCGGCAATAATCTGCTGCTGGCGGCGCGCGCGGTCGAAGTCGCTGCTATCGTGCCGCGAGCGTGCATATTTCAGGGCGAGTTCGCCGTTCATCCACTGCCTGCCAGCGCGGATGTAGAGAGGATCATATCCGCTCGTGTACATGTCGGGATACTCGCGGTCAATGATGTCGCGCGGCACGTCAATCTCAATGCCGCCGATTGCGTCAATGGCGGCGATGACGGCTTGGAAGTCGAAGACGATGTAGTCATGAATGCGAATGCCAAGGTTATACTGCACGGCTTGCATCGCTAAGAGCGGTCCGTAGCCTTCACGGACGCGCTCACCGAGGTAGTACGCTGTGTTGATGCGCTGAAAGCCGTAGCTCTGACCGATGACGGTGTCGCGCGGAATTTCGACATACAGGTCGCGCGGGATGCTCAGCACGCCGATGCTGCGCGTGGCAGGATCGAGGCTGATCAAGATCATTGAGTCCGTGCGGAAAGCCGTGCCACGCTCATATGGACGCTTGTCTAAGCCGAGCAGCAAGATGGTGAAGCGCTCTTTGCCGTCCCAAGGCTGGATGAGCAGCTCCGGCGGCACAGTTGGCGGCGGAAAAGTGGCAATGGACAGAGTCGGCGTGGCAACTTGTGCTACAGCTGAGGCGCCGCGCTCATGCGCGTTGCCGCTCAGCAATTGCCAGCTCAAGAAAAGCGCAAAGAGGAGTGTGGCACAGAAACTGACCAAGATAGCTATCAGCGGCAAGAGCAAAGGTCGGCGGCGCTGCACAACATGCGCTGTGAGTATAGGTGGCATGAGCGGCACAAATGACGGCGGCTTAGACGGCACAATAGGGCGCATTGGCTGCGTCGGCGGCAAAGTTGGACGCGTCAGCTCTACTGAGTCGAGCTTTGGCAGCTCGGCGCGCTTGACAATCGGCTTCCACTTAGCAACTGGCTTCGGTGCAGCGCGATGACGCGGCGCGTAGTGCTCATACTGCAGCTGATCGGTCTCCTCGTTTGCAGTGTGATGGATGCTCATCTTTGATGCTTGTTTTTAGCAAGATAAGGTCACTGCGTATTGTACAGTCAAGCGCCGCTGCTTGACCTGTGCGCTTTTCAGACGTTTGGCAGGCGCTCTCAGCCGACAACAATGCGAAAGCCAACGTTATCGTTAGCGTGATAAGGACGATAGAGCGCGCCGCGATAGGCGCCGCGCGCCTGAAAGGCGCGATGATACCACGAGCCGCCGCGCACCACGCGGAAGGCGTCAGGGACACTCTCGTCCTCGCGTCCATCATCAGCGCGGTATGGATAAGGACGATACAGGCTGCTCGTCCATTCCCAGAGATTGCCGCTCAGGTCGTGGACGCCTTCAGGCGTGGCGCCACATGGGAAAATACCAATCGGCGTCGTGACGCCGATGCGCGTCTCGGCTGTATTGGCGCACTCAGGGTTCGGATCATCGCCATAGGCGTAACGCCGCATAGCAGCGCCGCGCGTGGCGATTTCACGCTCTGCCTCAGTTGGCAGGCGCACGCGCAGACCGCTGTGATAGGCTAACCATGCGCAGTATGCCTGTGCTTCATACCACGTCACGCCGACAACAGGCTGAGTCGGCGCGTTGAAGCGTGTGTCTTCCCAGTAGAGCGGCGCAGTCCGCTTGCCTTTTGGATACCACGACTCAAGCTCTGCCTCGAACTCTGCGTCAGAGAGCTCTGCTAAACGCTTGCGGCTCTCAAATTGCGCCTGCGTGATCTCGCCGCGCTCCAACTGTGCCTGTAAACGACCATCGCGTAACATGGCGCGGCGCTCAGCAATCCGCGCACGCCAAGCTGCCTTATCCAGCTCATAGGTCTCAGCGCCGCTGCGCCAACGCTCAGCCGCCTCAGTGCGCCACCAGCGCGAGTCTTCGTAGCCACCTGCCTCGATGAACAGGCGATATTCAGCGTTTGTCACAGGAAACTGTCCGATTTGGAAGTCAGCGATGAACACAGTATGGATCGGCTGCTCATCTTCCGCCTCTGTACTGCCAATGTGATACTCGCCGCCGCGAATGGCGATCAGTGGCGGCACGATGTAGCGCACTGAGCCGCCTTGCGGCACAAAGCGCGGATCACCTAGGTCGCCAAGCGCCTTAGCTGCAGCGATTCGCGCGCGTAAATCAGCCTCAGGGTCGCTGCAGCGCGCTATTAGACGTTCAGTCAGCTCAGCGCGCAGCGCAGGGCTGACTTTCACATCAGGTGCTGCAGCGCAATAAGCAGCCAATGGTAAATTCGGCGCAATCAGGTCACGCACGAACTGCTCTTGATCTTCGGTCATGGCTGCGGCGAGGATCATGCAGACTTCCCAGCCTGTGCTAGGCGGCGGCGGAAGTGGCTCACTAGGTGCCAGCTTGCTGATAACCTCTGCTAGAGACGGCTGCATATGCTGTGACCGCCATTCGCTGCGCGCTAGGTGTGGCTGTGGATTGCGTGCCAAGAGACGCGCGGCGAAGTATTCTTGCAGCAAGTGGTGAAAAAAATAGACTTTGAACTCACGGTGGTCGAGCTCAAGTGCGTTGATTGCGATTCCGCCGCGTAATACGTCCTCACGGCGCTCAGGCGGCGCCTCTTCAATCAGCGAGACGGCGTTTTGGTACAGCACGCGCACAGCACGCTGACCGGGATACGTCCGTTGCAAGGTGTAGGCAAAGCTGCGCAAAGCTGCTAATAGCAACGCCTCTTCTTTTTGATCAGGCAGGTAGTACGGCTCATCTATGCGTGCGTTGGTGCGCAAAATTTGGCGCGCCGCAGGGCTGAGCAACGGACTGTTAGCGATGATCTGTGTGCCGCTCTCGATTTCGCGGCGCAGCAGCTTGCGAATCAGGCGCGTGAAGGTGTGGGCGCGACCAAGCGGTAGAGACTCTCGCTCATCGAACAGCTCGACCAGCAATTTGAGCAAGAAAGGACTACGGAATAGCTCGCGCAGCTCAGGATTTCTATCCAGTGCAGCACTCAACGCCTCAGCGCGCTCAGGCGCATAGACTTGCAAGTAGCGGCGTCGTTGCTCAGCGCTGAGCGGCTGAATGTGGAACTGTTGCACACGGTAAGTTGGATGACTCAGCCCTTCGCTGTAATCAATCGTGCGGCATGTGAAGACAGCTCGGTTACCGTACAGTCCAAAAATATGCTGATGCAAAAATGACCGCCACAGACTCAGACGCTGCCTGTAGTCTTCGGGACTTTTATGCGGCATTTCATTTAAGCCGTCTAATAGCAACAGCACGCGTCGCTCAGCCAACAAGGTAGGCAAACTCGGCAAGTTCGGCGCACGTATTTGCCATAGACCAGCAAGCCAGTCCATTGGATTTGGCAGCGGCTGATCAGGATTGATACCATAATCTGCCAGTGAGACATAGAATGGCAACGTATACCTACTATTGCTCTGCCGCAGCGCATTGAGCGCTGTCTCCATCTCCAAGCGGCTGAGCAAAGTAGACTTGCCACTGCCGGGCAGTCCAAGTACGACCACAGCTGGCGAGTCAGCTTGATGTAACGCAGCGCGTAAGTCAGTATATTGGCGAATGCCGTACATCACGTAGTGTGGACGATCATCGCCTTCATCTACTAGCAGACTCAGTTGGATAAACTGCTCGTGGAGTGCAAAGCGCGGCGCGCACCAGTAGATGTAGCGCGTCAACAAATATTCCTGCTCATTCAATGGCGGCTGTGAGCGAATCTCTTCAATTTGCTCAGGTCTCAAGGCAAGGCTGTCGTCTTCAGCGCGAATGGTTTCCAAGAGTGCATTCATGGACTGCCGCCATGTGCGTTCAGGCGCAAATGGGCTGGAAACTACCACCTGATACTCAGGCGCCGCAAACGGCTCAGAGAGCAAGGCGAACAGCTTTTGGTAGTCGCGCTGGGCAGAATTCTGCCAAGGCAGGTAGCCAAACGGCTGCAGCTGATGATGGACAGCGCATTTTTCGAGCATCAAGCAGTGAATTGGCTTGCGCGCGCGGTAGAAAGCAAACCATGTGTAGAAAAGATCACATGATTGTATGGCAGCAGGCGAGAGCAACATAATCAAGCGGTCAACAGGACACAGCGCTTCCAGCAACTGTTCCAGTGGCTGATCGCCTTGCCGAATGTTCCCAATATTTTGCTGAACTGTGAAGCCATGCTGTGAGAGTTGCGCTGAAAGCTCTGCTGCTGCTGCCGCATCGTTCGGATGATACGCCACGAAGAGCGTCTCAGACATTGTCGTATCTCTCTGAACTCACTGCGCTGCGTTAGATAAAAGCTAAACAACTGCTTATTATCCGTTAGCAGCGCCAGATTACAAAATTTCGCAAGGCTGCCCAAAGCCTCACCTGCACAGCACAATCAGTGTGTGATGCCACGCTCGACATGGCTTGCTTGCAAAAAGCGGAGACACGCAAACAGGCGGGAATTTCTCCCGCCTGCAGATTGTCACGACGACTTTTTCTCAGCTTGGCGCTTTGCCAGCTCGCGTGCCACCAGTTCGCGCCGCAGGACTTTCAGCACAGGCGTCTTGGGCAGTTCGTCAATGAATTCAATGCGCGTTGGCACCTCATAGCGCGCCAATTTCTGAGAGGCGAAGTCAATTAGCTCTTTCTCAGTCACCTTGTGATTAGGCTTGACCACAACCCACGCTTTCAGCGCCTCCTGCCCTTCTTTTTCAGGATCAGGATGTGGAATGGCTGCCACAGCTACTTCTTGCACGGCGTGATGCTCGGCTATGACTTTCTCGACATTAGTTGGATAAACATTGAAGCCGCCGATTAGCGCCATGTCTTTCTTGCGATCCACAATGTAGAAATAGCCGTCTTCATCCATGTAAGCGATGTCGCCTGTGAACAGCCACTTGCGACCATCAGGCATCAGGCGCAGCACATTCTCGGTCTCAGCAGGCATGTTGTGATAGCCAATCATCAGCGTCGGCGACCAGACGACCAACTCGCCTTCCTTGCCAACGGGCATTTCAGTTAAGCCGTCTTCAAGGCTGATGATCTTCATCTCGACATCGGGCAACGGAATGCCAATGCTACCTGTCTTATTCTCGCCGTAGAGTGGATTGACGCACACAGCCACGGCTGTCTCGCTCATGCCGTAGCCTTCTGAGAGCCTGCTGCCTGTCAGCTCCTCAAAGCGGCGCTTTGTGGCAGGCGGCAACGGCGCTGAGCCGCTGATGCACGCGCGAATTGAGCGCAGATTGTACTTGCCCTTCGCCACGTCGGGATTGTTGTTAATGGCGTTGTACATCGCAGGTACGCCCATGAAGATCGTCGGCTTGTAAGTGTGGATGACTTCCAACACCTCTTTAATTTCGCGCGGATTCGGCACCATCAACATGCTGGCGCCCAGTGAGACAGCAAAGCACATGACTGAGATCATGCCGAAGACGTGGAAGAGCGGAATTGCCGCCAAAAATACTTCCTTGCCCGGTTCCACCTTGCCCAAGAAAGCGCGACATTGCAGCGTATTGCACACTAATGCCTGATGCGTGGCGATTGCGCCTTTGGGAACGCCTGTAGTGCCGCCTGTGTACTGAAAAATAGCAGGATCGTCTGGACGCACGTCTACATTAGCGCGCTTGCCTTTGTACTTTACCAAGAGATCGGACAGAGCATAGTCAACCGGATGTTTTTCAATTCGATGCCCGCCTTTTTTCTCTTTTGCTACTGTGAATAGAAAAGCAGCTACTGGTGGCAAGTACTCTTTGATGTTGGTGACGATCACGTTCTTGACGTCGGTCTGGCTTTGAATTTGCTTGACCGTGTTGTAGAACAAGCTGAGCGTGATGACCGTTGTGGCGCCGCTATCCTTGAGCTGCTCTGCCATGCGAACGGCAGGATATGTTGGATTGACAGCGACGACGATGCCGCCTGCCTTCAGCACACCGAAGAAGCTGATCACAAACTGCGCACAATTGGGCAGGATCAAACCGACTCGGTCGCCTTTTTTCAAGCCCATGTCCACCAGTGCTGCGGCGAGTGCATCTACTTGCTCGTTCAATTCGCGGTAGTTCAGCACAGCTTTTTGGCGACCGACCACAGGCAAATGCGCCGATGTAACGATAGCAGGGCTGTTGGGCAACTCAGCCGCAGCGTCTACAAGGAATTGGTAGATCGGATGCCTTGGATACGGCTCAAGGCTGTGCGGCACGCCCGGATCGTAGCGCTTGAGCCACGGCTTTTCAGCATAGGTGACTGTAGACATTGTTCGTAACGTCCTCTGTAAATTCTCAAAGACTAGTTTGAGGAGAAAGTGTAACGAATTTCCAGCACGAGTCAATGCGAAGCGCATTGATTCACGGTATTTTATGCTACGATTCAGGGCGCAGCAGCGGCACAAACGAGGAGGGCTCAAAAATGACTTCGCGTGGGACTGTCAGCATTGGCGCGCCGAAGTTGCGCGCAGCGCCGAACATCAACGCGCCGATCATCGCTACTCTGGCTGAGGGCACATCAATCAGCATTCTCGCACAGGCAGGCGATTGGCTGCACGTGCGCGCCGAAGGACGTGAGGGTTACCTGTTCGCTGATTACGTCCAAGTTACGCCAACATCGGCGCCTGTGCGGCGTATCGGCAAGGTGAACACGCGCGATGGACTGAACCTGCGGCGCGGACCTAACACGACACAGCCAATTCTGCGCGTCTTAGGCTTTGAGACTGAGCTTGAAGTGCTAGGCGAGCCGACCGATGGCTGGCTGCGCGTCCGCGTGGGCGACATTGAAGGCTTTGTCGCAGCCCAGTATGTCACCGTTGCTGAGACGCGCCGTGAAGAACAGCCCATCTACATTCCGCCGCTGGAAGAGCGGACTATCGGCGCGCCGCCTAACCTGATTCCACCAATGATTCGCGGCGTCCATGCCTCGGCTGGCGGCTGGGCGCCAAATGACAAAGAGCTGGAACTGATTCGCGCCAATAACATCGGCGCGGTCATGATCGCCGCCTATGAGCCAGGACAAGCACGCCATGCGATCACACTCTTTCGCGGCGTTGGCGTACAACACTTTGTGATCCGTGCAGCCACGCACACACCAATCAGTGCCGATCCGAATGTTTTCATCAATGCGACGTTGCCAATCTTGCGTGAGTATCAGGCGGCACTTGGCGGCGCGCCGTTTATCATCCAAATTCACAATGAGCCCAATCTGCGGCATGAAGGCTGGCAGAGCGCTTGGACAGATGGTCATGGCTTCACAGCGTGGTTCATGAGCGTGCTGAATGCCTATCGGCAAGCCTTTCCGACGGCAAAGCTCGGCTACCCTGCGCTCTCGCCTGGCATTGATGTGCCACACTTGCGCCTTGCCGAGGCAACGTTCATGGCACAGAGCCTTGAGGCTGTGCGCGCTGCCGACTGGTTCGCCGTCCATGCATACTGGCAACAGCCTGACGGTAGCGACTTGATCACGCCTGTAGCCCAATGGCGCGCTTGGGCGCAAAGCAAGCCGATTATCGCCACTGAGGTCGGTCCATCTGACCACACACCTGTGACCGTGCCTGCTGTGCGACGCGCTTATGCGCGTTTTGCTAGCATCGGCATACCGGCGATGGCGTGGCTGCTCAACGGCGCGGGTGCATGGCTGAACGCTGACTGGACACTGCACAACATCCGAATCTGAAGCATGTGCGCCATGCGCCGTCTACTGAGCGTTCTGTGCGCTGCGCTCTGCCTTTTTGCCTGCACTTTCAGCGTGCAGAGCGAGTTAGCGCTGCTAAATGCACAGCCGCCAACTGCCACGCCGACTCCGCTCCACACGCCGACGCCGCCGAGCGTGCGCTACGCGCCGCCGCTTGATCCGAGCGTGTATGCATTGCGCGCCCAAGTGCAAAGCGACCGTCTGATGCACACGCTTAGTCATTTGGTCAGCTTTGGCACTCGGCACATCCTCTCAGCTGCAGATCATCCTGAGCGCGGCATCAGCGCCGCTCGCAATTGGCTTGTCCGCGCTTTCGAGCGCGTGCGCGCAGCACATCCGCACAAACCTATCCAAATCTGGACACAGCCGTTCGCCTTCACGTGGCAGGGCAGACAAGTTCACGCGGAAAATGTGGTGGCAGTCTTGCAAGGCAGCATGGCAGGCGCAGGCGCTTATGTGATTGGTGCGCACTACGATAGTATCGGCTCTCCGCCAAACGATGAGAATGCTTACGCGCCGGGCGCTAATGACAACGGCTCTGGTGTTGCCGCACTTTTAGAGATCATGCGCATCATGGCGGATCAGCCGCATCGCGCTACGCTGATCTTCGTCGCCTTCGCCGCTGAAGAGACAGGCAGACAAGGCAGTATCGCTTTCGTGGAAAACTACTTAAAGGCACACTTGCCGCACGGCGTCATGCGCGGAATGATCAATCTGGACATGCTGGGCAACACGCGCGATGCTAACGGACGAGTCGACTCGCGCACTGTGCGCCTGTTTTCCGCGCCGCCTAACGACTCGCCGTCACGTCAATTGGCTCGTCAAATCGCCTTTGCCATCAGCACCTACACAGACGAAGTCTCACCCGTGTTGCAATCATCCGAAGACCGCATGGGACGCTGGGGCGATCAAATGAGCTTCAGTGCAGCGGGCTATCCTGCCGTGCGCCTGATCCAGAGCCTTGAAGATCACACGCGCCAACACAATGGACGTGACACGCTTGACGCTATTGATCTGGATTACCTCATGCGCACTACGCGCGCAGCACTGACTGCTGTCGCTGTTCTAGGTGGCGGTTTGCCGCCGCCATTGCCAGAGAGCATTGCGCTCAGCCGCCTGCCAGACGGCTATCGGCTAACTTGGGCGAGCATTCCTACGGCTAGTGGTTACTTGATCGCATTGCGTCGCACTGCCTCGCTTGGCTATGACCTTGTGGTCAGCGTGGACGCACCTCAGCTGGCTTGGGATCAGTTCACGCGCTATGAGACGCTCGCCATTGCTGCTGTAGACGCTGCTGGACGCTTCGGCAGCTTCTCACCTGAAGTGCGCGTCCGTGACCTGTTGCGCTAAGCACGGCTGCGCTGTGCCTCAGCTTGTTCGCCACTGGCTGCTTGGGCTGTCCGCCATGGCGCTTCCCAGTCGCGGCGAATGCCTGCCATCAGCAAGCCAAGCCGCTCACGAGTCGCGTCCTTAGCAGGCAAGGTCTCAACGATCTGCCCTTTGTACATCACAGCAATACGATCCGAGAGCGCCATGATCTCGTCCAGCTCAGCTGAGACAAGCAAGACGGCAGCGCCTGCATCGCGCTGCTCCACAATGCGCTGATGGATGAACTCGATTGAGCCGACGTCAATGCCGCGTGTTGGCTGACTGGCAATGAGCAGGCGCGGCTGACGGCTGAACTCGCGCGCCACGACCATCTTCTGTTGGTTACCACCACTCAGACTGCCACTGCTGGTCTCTGGCGAAGGTGTGCGGATATCGAATTCAGCGATCAGGCGCTCTGCCTGTTGGCGAATGGCGCGATCATCGCGCTGCAGACCACCGCGCGCCGCTCGGTCGTTAAACAGACGCCGCAGCAGGCGCGTACCGAGCGTTCCTACAAAATGTGCCGCGCCCAGACAGAGCAACGCAGCGCCTAGGCTGAGGGCAAGTGCAAAGATGAACGGCGCAGGCTCACGGCGCGGATCGAGGTCAGCAAGGCGCAAGCTTGTAGCAAAATTCGGATAGAAAGCGTTCCACAGGTTGCTAAGCACAAAGGCGACTGCGCTGAAGAGCGCTAAGTACAGCGCAAAGGCGAACGGAAATTGGCGCGGCGTGGGAAAAACTGCCACAGGCGGCAAATAGTAGCGGTTCAGGATCAGGTTGTCAGCAACTGAGAACGGCTTGACCATGCCATAGCGTTGCCGATCCTCAGGGATGTGCGCAGTGCCTGCATCGGTCACACGGCGCGGATCGCCAAAGCGGATCGGCTTGCCGTCAATGCTGATTGTGCCACTCGCGGCGCGCCGCAAGCCTGTCAACACCTCAACTAGCTCAGTTTGACCATTGCCTTGCACGCCGGCAATACCCAATATTTCGCCTGCGCACACCTCAAAACTGACTCCGTCTACTGCCAAAGCGCCGCGATCATCATAGGCGCGCAAGTCGCGCACCTGCAACACGGTCTCGCGCGGCTTAGCCTCGCCTTTCGCCACACGCAGCAGCACCTCACGCCCGACCATCAGCGCAGCAAGGAAGTGCTCCGCGTCAGACTCATCGGCAGGCAGCTCGTGGCGTGCTGCACTACCGACCACGCGACCGTTGCGCATCACGACGATGTTGTCTGCTACTGCCAACACTTCCTTCAGCTTGTGCGTGATGAAGATGATCGAGACGCCTTGTGCAGTCAGCTCTTTCATGATGCGGAACAGCTCGCGGCTCTCTTGCGGCGTCAAGACAGCGGTCGGCTCATCAAGGATCAGGATGTCTGCCTTGCGATAGAGCGCCTTGATAATCTCGACGCGCTGCTGCAAGCCAACAGGCAGTTTCTCAACTAGCGCCTCAGGATCAACCTCAAGGTTAAAGCGCTTGGAGAGGTTGCGCACACGGTTGACAGCGCGCATTTGGTCCAGGCGACGGCTAACTGTGCTGAACAGGTCGAGGATAGCGTCAAGGATTGAGTCGAGGGTCGCCATGCGCCCATCTTCGCGGTGTGCAGCGCCGCCGCGCCAGGTCTGCCTGCCGTGCCGATAAAGCGAGACCATGCTCACGCCGCCAACAAGCGCGCCAACGAAAATCGGCAGCCATAGCAGCAGCGTAGTGACAAGTTGATTGTCAGGATAAAAACGGCTCAGTACGGTCACAGCGCGCTCTTGCAGCGGCAACCGTTGAAAGGCTTGCCGAGCGAACTCAGGCGCGTCCACGAGATATGTCGAGATGGTCAGCACCAGTTGCCAGACGATCAGCCCGACAATCACGCCGAGCAGGATCGCCACGAACGGCAGGACTGCACGCCACAAGGTGCCCCACAAAACGCGCAGTGCGCATACAACAGGCGAGTCTTCTGAGGCGGCGCGCTGCGCTTGCAAAGACGCTGTCTTAACATCATCGGGCTGCTGAGCTGTCTGCTCTTCGCCTAGCACCACGTTCTCCGCCACGCTCAGCACAGGAATCAGCTGAAAATGCTGATGCACCATGCCGATTCCGCTGTGAATCGCCTCGCGCGGACTGGCAAAGTGTACCTCACGTCCGCGCAGGCGTATCACACCTTCATCAGGATGATACAAGCCATAGATGATGTTCATCAGCGTGCTTTTGCCCGCGCCATTCTCGCCTAAGAGCGCCAGAATCTCGCCACGATGCAGCCGTAGGCTGACGTTATCGTTGGCGAGCACGCCCGGAAAGCGCTTGGTAATGCCTTGCACTTCTAGTACAACGTCTTTGTCGTTTGTAGTCGGCATGGCTGATCACTCCGTCTCATAGGCTTTGCCAATGTGTGCCGGCGGACGCGCTCTGCCCATGAAGCCTGCTAGGACGATCAAAGTTAGCACATACGGCAACATGGCGACGAATTGATGCGGAATTTGTACGCCTGCAAATTGCAACTGGCTCTGCAGCGCCGTAGCGTAGCCGAAGAGCAGCGCGCCAAACAGCACTCTCGAAGGACGCCACGCGCCGAAGATCATCACGGCAAGCGCAATGAAGCCGCGTCCGTTGCTCATGCCACGCTCAAACGAGACGCCTTCTAACACTAAGACTGCGCCTGCCAAGCCTGCCAGCACGCCGCTGATCGCCAGATTAGTGAACTGCAGGCGATGTACGTTTACGCCGAGCGTGTCCGCTGCGCGCGGGTTCTCGCCAACGGAGCGCGTGCGCAGTCCCCAAGTTGTCCGATACAGCAAAAAGCCGAGAATTGGCACGAGTGCAAAGGCTGTGTAGGTCAGAATGCCTTTGTCGAAGATGATGGCGCCAAGGTCGGCGAGGAAGTTCTGCTCGGCTACAAACGGATTGCGGATGACAGGCGGCAAACGGTCAATGACGTTCTGTCCGCCTTCATAGAGATAGCCCGTCATGCCGAGCGAGAAAATGTTAATGACTGTGCCGCTGATGATCTGATCCACTTTGAAGCGGATTGAAAGCACGGCGTGCAAGAGCGCTAACGCCATGCCAATCAGCGCTGCAGCAAGGATAGCAATGCCGAGCCGAATCGGCTGCTCCTGCAGAAACGGCGCCACGCCTGAGCGGCTGAGCGCTACATTGGTGTAGAAAGCGGCGTAAGCACCGAAAAGCATCATGCCTTCAATAGCGATGTTCACGATGCCTGAGCGCTCACTGACAATGCCGCTCATCGCGCCTAGGATGATCGGCACAGCGCCGCGAATAGCAGCGTTGATTGCTGCCACGCTGATGAAAGTGCCTAAAGTGATCTCTGGTGACACGCACTCTACCTACATGACTAAAGTGTAATATCGAGAATCTTTTCGCCAACAGCGCGCAGCTCACTGAGCGGCAACTGGCTCAGGCGCAGCGCGATCTCAAGGTATGGCAAGCTGTTGGGCTGCGAGACAAAGGCGCGGATTTCCTCTGGCAGTTCGCAGAAGCGGTCGTACATCTCTTGCAGCGCTAACCATTCGCCAAGCTGACCGATATCTTCAATGAAGTAGCTCGGCGACTTGCGCAAAGCTGCAGCTAGGGACGCCAACTGCGGAAATGGTACGGGCACTTGACCGAACTCATAGGCACTGAGCGTCTCAGCATCAGTGCCGCTCAGCTTTGCCAGCTCTTCAAGACTCAAACGCGCTTCACGGCGCGCCATAGTCAGGCGTATGCCGATGACGCGCTGGCGCAAGAGTATGTACTCATGCGATGGCACGTTCAAGTCGCGCTGTTGCTTGCGCTCCAGCATTTGCGTGCCAAAGAAATGGCTGATCGGCAGGTTCAGCCGATAAGCGATCAGCTCTAGCTGTGGCAAGCTGGGCGATTCATTGCCGAATTCCCATGCCAGCACGGTTGACTCTGGCACGCCGAGCGCGTTTGCCAGCTCTGCAGCGCTCAGATCATTTGCCGTGCGTGCATCGCGCAGCAAGACGCCTAGCACGCGCGCACGCAGCGCGTGAATCTCGGCAAAGTTGCGCTCAGCAGGCTGTGGCGGCGCGCTTTCCTCGCGCTTCCTGCGGAAGCGAGCGCTGATCTCTGAAAAGTCCATAGCTGAGTGTCCTTATTTCGTGCCTAGAGCATCGCTGATCGTGCCGCGCATTATACTACATCTCCGCAAAATGGAAAAAGTAACAGCGTGTCCATGCAGTAGTGATGTTCCGTATGTGGTGGATCGCGCTTCACCTCACCTCCATAGCGCAGCAAAAGGTAAAGCTGTAGACTAGTTCTTAAAAACTATAGCGAAAGAGCGTCTGTCAGCGTCACAGATTGTATCAAAACTGCCTGAGAGCCAGTCTAGCGAGAAATGAGCTAGGACAGAATTTCAGCTGCGGTTTTTGTGCCTCTGACTGAGCATCTGCTGACTAGGCGAGCTTGTAACGCGTCTCGACTAGCTTGCCGTCACGCAGCTCATGTACCACGTCTGCCTCTGCCATCACCATTGGATCGTGGCTGACGACGACCAATGTAATGCCGCGCTCTGTCACAAGACGGCGCAGCAGCTCTAGAATGCGCCTGCCTGTCTGACTATCCAGCTGACCTGTTGGCTCATCTGCCAACACGATTTGCGGTTGCGCCGCCAAAGCACGCGCAATGGCAACGCGCTGCTGTTCGCCGCCGCTCAGCTCGTAGGGACGATGCCGTGCGCGCCGCGCCAAGCCAACCCACTCAAGCGCCTCGCGCACACGCGCCTCGCGCTCAGCGCTTGGCACGCCGCGCATTCGCAACGGCACGCCGACGTTTTCCGCTGCTGTCAGCAATGGCAACAAGCCAAAGCTCTGAAAGATGAAACTGAGTCGCTCGCGGCGCAGGGCAAGGCGCGCGCGTTCGTCCATTGTGCGCAGCGACTGGTTCATGATCCAGACCTCGCCTTCAGTCGGCTCGTCCAAGCCTGCGATCAGGTTGAGCAACGTCGTCTTGCCGCTGCCAGACCGACCGACGATTGCTGTCATTTGGCGCGGATAGATAGCGAGCGAGACGCTGTTGACTGCGCGGATGTCTTCGCCTTCTAGATGGTAAACGCGCGTTAGGTTCTCAGTTCGAATGACAGCGTCTGTTGTTGTCACCTTGCCGTTAATGCTCATACTTGCTGCTCTTGCTTGTCAGGGTAGACGCCGACGTGATCGTCGCGCAGCTTCAGGCGTGCGCGCTCAGCAATGCCGAGCTTTTCAAGGTATGCCTGTGGCAACTGTAATCTGCCAACGCGATCCACGATGACGTATTCCTCCGCGCTGACAAGTTGCCCGTTGTCTGTCCTGCGGCGCAGGATTTCAGTGCTGGTGCGTCCGTCGCGCATACCGACCACGCGGTCTACGCGCGAGGCTACGTTGATGTCGTGCGTTACGATGATGATTGTGACGCCATGCTCACGGTTGAAGGCGCGGAATGTGTTAAAGATTTGCTCAGCTGCTTCGCTGTCTACTTCGCCTGTTGGCTCGTCTGCCAAGAGCAAGCGCGGCTGATTTGCCATTGCCACAGCAATGGCGACGCGCTGCTGCTCGCCGCCACTCAACCGATCTGGGCGATGTCTCAGACGCCCGCTCAGTCCAACTTGCTCCAGCAGCTGCTGCGCACGTTGACGCCGTTGGCGCGCAGGCACACCATTGAGCGCCATTGGCAGCTCAACATTCTCTTGGGCGCTCAAATATGGCAATAAGTTGCGCGCTGTCTGCTGCCAGACGAAGCCAACGACGCGGCGGCGATACAGCACTTGCTCGCGGCGCGTCATTTCCAGCAAGTTGTACTCGCCAACTTGTGCGCGACCGGCTGTTGGCGTATCTAAGCCGCCTAAGATGTTCATGAGTGTGGACTTGCCCGATCCGCTCGGTCCGACAAGTGCCAACATTTCGCCGCTCTGAATGGTCAGGTCTATGCCTTGCAGTGCTACGACCTCTAGGTCAGCTACCTTGTAGATTTTGACCAGATTTTCGCAAACGATGAACGGTTGTGCAGACAACTACAGTCCTCTCATAGGAATGCCAGTGCTTGCACTGTTTGTAACACTGAATTGAGCGACCGTACATTAAAGTTTGGCAAACTTTCTTGACAGCGTAGCGCAGCGCGCACCAATCATTTGCTACGATAAGACCGCGATGGATCATCAGGCTGTCAATCTGACCCATGTCAGGCAAAAGTTGACAGGCGCATGACTTTTTGTTAACATGGTCGCCAAGAAAGACGATGACGCAGCGAAAAGCAGGTCGCGCCGTCTCAGAGAGGCAATTCTTAGGCTGCGAGATTGCCCGACGCCCTGCCTAATGTCCCTGCCGAGTTGGTGCGCTGAACGCCTAGACGCTACTAAGCGCACACGGGTCTGCCCGTTATCGCAGCAACGAGCGCCGCTGTTCGCAGCGGAAGCAAGGTGGTACCACGGAGGTCACGTGCCCTTCGTCCTTGTGTGAGGCGAAGGGCGTTTTTCGTGCCATAGGGCGACATGTGCGCCTGTGGCGATTTGTTAAGCACTAGGAGTTCCTACATGCACACTAGCTTACTCTCGGAAGCGTCGCTCGCGCTCACTGCTGACTTGAACGCATACTATGACGCTTTTGCCGATCATCATCACTTGCTCTTCCGCGATTGGCGCGCTGCCGTTCAGCGTGAGAGCGCTGCGCTGCGCCGCTTGCTGCGCAAGCACAACGTCCGAAACGCCCTCGATGGCTCGGCTACAGTTGGCTTGCATGCCATTGCGCTTGCTTTGAACGCCGTGACGGTCACTGCGCTATGCCCCACACAGCTCATGCTCGACCGCGCGCATCAAAATGCAGCACAGTTCGCTCTGCGCGAAGACATCACTTTCGTGCGCGCCGACTTGCCGACACTGTGTGAGTCTATTGCAGACACATTCGATCTAGCAGTGCTGAAAGGCGGCACTTTGACGCATCGGCTGACCGATGAAGCGATCTATGCAGCACTCAGTCATTTGCACGCTCTGATACGTCCTGAAGGCGCCCTTATCATAGGTCTGCCTGCTTTTGACCTGCTCTTGGAAGATCGTCCGCGCCTTGTGCCGCGTCATGTGCATGACAACCTGCCCGATGGACGCGCCATTCTGTTTGACGTCTATGATTGGCAGCTGACCGAGCCGCTCAGCGTGTTGCACAGCACTTATGTGGTCGCCGAAAAAGACGGCGCAATCATCACGACGCGCTTCGGCGCTCTACAGCGCGCGCTGCGCCGCACTGAACTAGAGAATTTGCTGCGCGCAGCAGGCTTCAAGACACTGAGCGCTGAGGTCAGCGGCTGGGAGCTACAGGTGATAGCACAACGCGCTTGAGTCTCAGCATTTGACAAGGAGGAAGTGAACAGTATGCCCAAAAGTGTGCAAGACATGCCCAAAAACTTCAATTACCTTGAGGCTGAGCCACGGCTCTACCGCTACTGGGAAGAGAACGGCTGGTTCAAGCCTGAGTGTGCGCCGCCTGACGCTAAGCCATTCGTGATCGCTATTCCGCCGCCGAATGTCACAGGCGAGCTGCATCTCGGTCACGCCATGTTCGTCAGTGTGGAAGACCTGATGATCCGCTACGAGCGCATGCGCGGCAAAGCGGCGCTCTGGATTCCTGGCACGGATCACGCAGGCATCGCCACACAGCTGATGGTTGAGCGCCTGCTGCAAGAAGAAGGCACCAGTCGTGAGGCGCTCGGACGCGAGGCATTCCTTGAGCGCGTCTGGCAGTGGAAGGAGAAGTACGGCGGCACGATCATCCAGCAGCTGCGCGCGCTCGGAGCATCCTGTGATTGGGATCGCACGCGCTTTACGCTGGATGAGCCGCTCTCGCGCGCTGTGCGCGAGGCATTTGTCAGGCTTTGGGAGCAAGGCTTGATCTATCGCGGCAAGCGCCTGATCAACTGGTCGCCCGGCTTGCAGACTGCTGTCAGCGACCTTGAAGTCGAATACAATGAAGAGCCTGCCACGCTCTATCACTTCAAATATCCAGTGGAAGGCGGCGACTTCATCCCAGTGGCGACGACGCGCCCAGAGACTATCCTTGGCGATACCGCTGTTGCCGTGCATCCTGAGGATGAGCGCTATCAACGCTTCATTGGCAAGACCGCCTTTGTGCCGATCCTCAACCGACCGATTCCAATTATCGCCGACGAATATGTAGACCGTGAGTTCGGCTCAGGCGCGCTCAAAGTGACGCCAGGACATGACTTCAGCGACTACGAAATCGCTCAGCGCCATAACTTGCCGATCATCAACATCATGAACAAGGATGCAACGCTGAACGCTGAGGCAGGACCATATCAAGGCTTGGATCGCTTTGTGGCGCGTGAGCGGCTCTGGGCAGACATGAGCGCGGCAGGCCTAACCATCAAGACAGAGCCGTACATGCGCATCACGCCGCGTGCCACACGCGGCGGCGAGATCATCGAGCCGCTCCTGAGCGAGCAGTGGTTCGTGCGCATGGCGCCACTAGCAGAGCGCGCCATTGCTGCTGTGCGTGACGGACGCATCAAGATCGTGCCAGAGCGCTTTGAGAAAATCTACTTCAATTGGCTAGAGAACATCAAGGACTGGTGCATCAGCCGTCAACTCTGGTGGGGACATCGCATTCCTGTCTGGTATGATGCGCAGGGCAACATCTACGTCTCGCGCGAAGACCTGACCGATCCGAACCTCACACAAGACCCTGATGTGCTGGACACATGGTTTAGCAGCGGCTTGTGGCCCTTCAGCACGCTCGGCTGGCCCGACAACACGCCCGACTTTCAGCGCTTCTATCCAACTGACATCCTTGAGACAGGCTACGATATCCTGTTCTTCTGGGTCGCGCGCATGATCATGCTCGGCTTATGGTTCACTGATCAGCCGCCGTTCCACACGGTCTACTTGCATGGCTTGGTGCGTGACGAGCACGGCGAAAAGATGAGCAAGACCAAAGGCAACGTGATCGACCCGCGCGACGCCATGCGAAAGTACAGCACAGACGCGCTGCGCTTCACCTTGCTCACAGGCGGCACGCCGGGCAACGATCTCAACCTTAGCGAGCGCCAAATCGAATACGGACGCAATTTCGGCAACAAGCTCTGGCAAATTGCGCGCTTTGTGCTGACCAATCTCGGTGAAGGCTACACGCCGCAGCCATTACCTGCTCCTGAGGCGCTCGATCTACCCAGCCGCTGGATTCTTAGCCGTCTGAATAAGCTGATCGCCACTGTGCAGCGCTTGTTTGACGGCTACCTGTACGGTGAGGCAGGTCGCCAAATCCGTGATTTCCTCTGGGATGAATTCGCCGACTGGTATGTGGAAAACAGCAAAAACGCGCTCTACGGCAACGATCCGAGCGCCAAGGCGCTCACGCGCGCCGTTCTGCTGCACGTCTTGGACAGCGCGCTGCGCCTGTTGCATCCATACATGCCGTATATCACTGAGGAAATCTGGAGCTACCTGCCTGATAAGCAGCCTGATCAGCCGCTCATCATGGCGCGCTGGTGCCAAGCCGACGCACGCTACATAGATGAGACGGCTGAAGCGCAAATGGACGTGCTGCGCGACCTGATCGTCAAAATACGCAACGTGCGCGCTGAGTACAAAGTTGAGCCTGCTAAGCGCCTGAGCGTCATTGCCGATGGCGGCAACTTCACGCCAGTTCTGACTGCACACACTGAGATGTTCTCACGGCTGTGCAACGTGGAACGCCTTGAGCCGCTCAGCGGCGCTGCGCCTGAGCAAGCGGCGACTGTGGTCAGCGGCGAGGTGACGCTCTACCTGCCTTTGGCGGGCATGGTTGACCTGAGCGCTGAGCGCGAACGCCTGACCAAAGAACTCGCAGCCTTGAGCGCACAGATTGAGAGAACTGAGCAGACTCTGGCAAATGAGCAGTTCGTCAGCCGTGCCAAGCCTGAGGTCGTGGCGAAAGAGCGCGCTAAGCTGGCTGAGCTGCAGCAAGCCTATGCAGCGCTGCAGGAACGCCTTGCCGCGCTCGACTGAATCACCTCAAACAGCGTCGCTGTTGCACAAAAACAGCGACGCTCTCACCTCACAATCCGTTAAAAAACTAGCATTAACCTGAGCGGCGCACTACAATGTAAGAGTCCCTACTAGGCAGGCACAGGTGCGCTTGCATATGGCAAATCTCATCGGGCAAACCTTAGGGCAGTATCAGATCACTGCGTTGCTGGGCAGAGGCGGCATGGCAACGGTCTACCGCGCCTACCAAGCCTCAATGAGCCGCAGCGTAGCGCTCAAAGTCATCAAGCCTGAGCTGACCGAATCAGAAGAGTTCAAAGCGCGCTTTGACCGCGAGGCTAGGCTAGTCGCACAGCTGAGCCATCCGCACATCTTGAAAGTCTTCGATTACGGTCGGCAAGATGACCTCGTCTACCTTGTGATGGAGCTGCTCGACGGCGGCAATCTTGCCGACGCGCTGCGCAGAAGCGGACGCTTACCATTGGAGCGTGCAGTGCGCGTCTTAGAGCAGATCAGTGACGCGCTAGACTACGCGCATGCACAAGGCATTGTCCACCGCGATTTGAAACCGCAAAATGTGTTGCTCGATGCGCGCGGCAACGCCTTCCTGACTGACTTCGGCATTGCCAAGATGCTCAGTGAGACAGGCGCACTAACGCAGAGCGGACAGACAATGGGAACACCTGCTTACATGGCACCTGAGCAATGGCGCGGCGATCCGCTCACGCCTGCAGCCGATATCTATGCGCTCGGCATCATGCTCTACGAGATGCTGACAGGCGAGACGCCGTTCAAGGCGGATACGCCTTACGCGATGATGAACGCGCACATCTACAAGCTGCCGCCTGACATAAGCGCACAACGTGCCGACTTGCCGCCTACGCTTAACTTGGTTTTGCAGAAAGCGCTTGCCAAAGCGCCTGAAGATCGCTTCTCAAGCGCGACCGAGCTGGCTCAGGCGTGCCGCGCTGTCCTCGAAGGGCGTCCTGTGCCAATCAGCGCACAGACGCCGACCAGTCAGGCGTTGCCGCGCCAAAGCAGACTAATTGATGATGAGACCGTGTCACTGCGCACCAAGCCTCGCTCTGCCAGTCGCCTCGTCATAGTTGGCGGCGCGCTGATCATCGCGCTTTTGGCAGGCATCCTTGCGCTGCTCCTCAGCACACCCGCGCAGACGCCTGCTGAGCTTGCCCAAGCGACCGATACTTTCACGCCTGAGCCGCCTTTCATCATCGTCACGAACACGCACACGCCCAGTCTTGAGACTGCATTGCCAGTACCGACTACAGCGCTTGCTCAGTTGCTGACTGCCACATTCACCTCAGCAGCGACTGAGATAGCTTCACCAACTGTCACGCCCAGTGCATTTTCTACGCCGACTGAGACGCTCACTGTCACGCTGACCGAGACTCTCACGCCGACTCAGACGCTGACCGCTACACATACAGCCACGCTCACGCCAACAGCCACGTTCAGTCTTACGCCGACGGCTACATTCACGGCGACTTTTACGCCAACTGCCACGCCGACGTTTACCGCTACGCCGTCTCTCACGCCAACTGCCACGCCGTCACCTGATCGCCGCCTGATCGCCGCACAGACAGCCGCTGCAATCGCCTCTCAGACTGCCTTGGTCGTGCAGCAGACCGCCCAAGCTGCTCAGAAAACTGCTGAGGCAATTCAGCTTGAGACGCTTGTCGCTGAGCAAGTTCTCGCCTTCATCCAGACCAGCACAGCGCAGGCAATTGCCTCATTCACAGCCACGTTCACGCCGACTGCCACACCAACGCCGACTTTGACGCCCAGTTTTACGCCGACGCCAACGTTCACATTCACTCCGACCCTCACGCCCAGTTTCACGCCGACGCCAACGTCCACTGCCACGCCGACTTTCACACTGACTCACACGCCCACTCCGACCTTTACTCAGACGCCAACTGCCACATTCAGTCCAACGCCAACTCTGACGCCAACTGAGACGCCTTCGCCGACGCTCACGCCTAGCCCATCACCTACTTTTACGCTGACTGCTACGCCGACTATCACGCCGACTGTCTTCTTCACGCCAACGGTCAATCCTCAAGCTGTTGCCAGCCGCATTTTGGACTACAACATGACCGTTGAGGGCGCGATTGACTCTCAGACGCCGTTTAACGAGTGGAGACTGCGCGGCAACTACGGCGATAGGCTGCTGATCAATGTCAGCGTGGTCAGCGGCAACTTGATTCCAGTGGTGCGCCTACTGGACTCGCGCGGCAATTTCGTGGATTGGAACGATAGCGGCGGCTTGCTGAACACATTGCCATTGCCCAGAGACGATGACTACGTCGTGTTCGTCTCGCGGCGCAACCTTGAGCGCGG
>JANWYI010000043.1 GCA_025055255.1 Anaerolineae bacterium
TTGGTCAGCGCATGTGCTGGCACAGTGTCAAAAATCGAGTTGCGGCGCGCCTTCAGAGACGGGCAAAAAAACGCCCGTCTCGGAAATTCTGACCGAGATCGGGCAGCGACTGCGCGCCAGTATTGTGTGTCTTTAGGCGCGATTGACGCGATAGGTAGCATCCTCAAGGTAGATTGGGTTGCTCAAAATCCAAGCGCGCGGCTTGCCCTTGAAGGTGCGCCACACTTCCACACGGTAGGCGCCGCCTTGTTGCGCTGTGTAGGTCAAGTTCTCGCGGTCAGTTGTCTCTGCCACTACCTTGCCGTGCCTGATCAGCTTGATGTGGCTGCGCACGCCTGCCATTGCCTGTAGCGTCACGCCGTTGCCGAGCTTCAGGCTATCGCCCATGATCGCCGTGCCATACTGCCCGTGCGCAGAGAAGCGAAATTGGCGCGTGCTGCCCAGCAGATCGTAGCCGATGAAAGCGTGACCTTGCCGCAGCGCCTTGTAGACAATCGCCTTATCGTGCTGCCAATCGCCGCTGAACGGCTGCGCACTCAGGATATGCGTGTTAACACAGCTGAACAGGAAGTCGTACGGAAAAATCGTGTGCTTGATCAAGCCGAGCTGAACGACTGTGCCATGCGCATCTGAGTTGCCAATGCCGACGACGCGCTGTCCCGCGCTCAGCAGCGCGTCCCACTTGGCGAGCGTGAGCGGATTGGGCGCGCTGATGAACTCCTCAGGGCGAAACGCCGCGCGCAGTCCCTGCCAGAAGCCGCTCTCGTTGATGACCTGCTTCAGACTGGACATATAATTCCAGATTTCCAAGCCTGTGAAGCCGCGCACGTGCCAGTCTTCCCAAGGGATAGCAGGCTCGCGGAAGCGCTCTAGGGGCGTGTCATTCGGATGTGCCAGAAAGCACAATCCGTTCGCCGCGTTGACGGCGTTGATCAAACCTTGCGGATCAGCGGCGCAGGCGGCTAACTCGCGCTCCGCGCCGTAGACTAGCAAGTGGTTGACCTGTGGCAAGCGCGCACGGTCGTGAATTTCTTCGCCTGTCAGCAGCAGCACATAGCGGCGATCAGCGCTTGCGCTGTTGCTGTAGTAGCCTTCCACGCCTTGCACAAGCACGTTGTGATCGGTCACGATGATGAAGTCTAGACCTGCGGCGAGCGCCGCTTGGGCGATCTCGGCATGGTATGCCTCACCATCAGAGTATGGCGTGTGCATGTGCAGGTTGCCGCTGTATTCGTAGAGCAGACTCATGCGCGCTCCTCAGTAGCTCACTCACTTGCCCCAGTCTGTGGCGATGATCACGTCCTCTGTGGTCTGGCTGAGCTGATAGACCGCGCCTGAGGCAACTTCCACCACGTAAAGTTCCCACTTGCCGCTGCGCTTTGACGAGAAGACCACAAATTTTCCATCAGGCGACCAGATCGGACGCACGCACTCGCCAAAGTCTTCCACAAGCATCCGCCGATTGCTGCCATCGGCGTTGATGATGAACAGATCAGCGCGTCCGCTGTTTGGCGCGCCTGCAGCGAAGAGCAGCTGCTTGCCATCAGGCGACCACTCCACGCCTGACTCGACCAGCGCCGCTCCATCGTTGGTCACGGCGCGCTCAGGCGCAAATTTTTCGTTGACAGGCACAATGTAGATATCATGTCCATCGCCGCCGATGTCTGAACGGTCAGAGACGAAAGCGATCTGCTTGCCATCAGGCGAGATAGACGCCCAAGCGTTCACGCCGCTGTTACGCGCCGTCACACGCTGCACTTGGACGAGCTCGGCTGTTGGCTCAAGCTCGAAAGCGGAAGTCGCCTCTGGCGTTGGCTCGCCCAAGCGCGGCGTCGGCGTGGCAGTCGGCGCGCGCCCAGAGGCCACACTCAGGCGCAATGGCAGGTAGTATACGTCTGATGTCGGGTCATTCTCAACGATGACGTTGCGGGCGACGAAGACCAGTCCTTGACCGTTGCGCGCAATTGAGAGCATCGCTTGGTCAGCCAGTGGCGGCTGATTGCGCCAAAAGGCGCTCAGCTCTTGCGGCTGTGAGCCATTCAAGTTAGCAAGGCGGAAGAGCAGTTGCGGGCGCGCGCCGCTGACGAAACGCGCATAAGCGAAGCGCCGTCCATCTGGCACAAAGCGTCCGAAGTCGCCGCGCTCACGAGCGGTCAACGGAGTCAGCTCACCTGTGGCAAGGTCGTAGAGGAAGAGCGGCAAGTAGCCGTCACGGGTGAGCGGCGTGCCGTATTGCACGATCAAGCGTCCTTCCAGCTTGAAAGGCAAGCTGGGCAGCGGCGTCGGCGACGGTCCGCCGCGCGGCGTCGGCGTGGGCGAGGGAGTCCACGTTGGCGGCAAGGTCGGCGGCTGAAGGCGCGCTTGGCGCGTGCTTTCAGCGTTGGCCGTCTGCAAGGCAAATGCCGCTGCTGTGGCAGTCTGCAGACTGCCATCGGGCGTCTCAGTGGCAAGCGCAGCGACTGTCGGCACAGGTGGCTCAGCGCCGCCGCCGAGCAAGATGAGGACTAGAATCAACAGAAGAACAAGGACGCCGCCGACGATTGCCGCTGTGCGGATGAGCTGAGCTCTCTCGCGCGCTGCATCTGCCTCGCGCAAAGAATCGCTCACGCTGCTTAAGCTGATCTGCTCCAGCATCTGCTTGGCTTTTTCGTTGTTCGGATTGATGATCACGACGTTGCCAAGGCAAGTGCGCCGCTCTTCGAGCGTCTCTGCCACCGAAGCCAGCCAGAACCAGCCTTTTTCATTCCGCTGATCGAGCGCTACCACCTCGCGCAACTTGGCGCGCGCTGTAGCTCTATCGCCTGCGCGCGCCGCAGCAATGCCTTCGCGCAGCAGCTCTTCGACTTTGGGATCAGTTGAGCCAGTAGACGGCGTTGTCATCAGTTCGTGCTCCTCTCGCGCGCCACAGGTCTGACTTTAGGCGCGTAAGTGTTCTCTGGGAAATTCGTGATCTGCGTCACGTTGCCGCCATCAGGCGTCATGCTGAAAATGTTCAGGACGCCGCCGTTGCGCGTCGAGCTGAAGAAGATATAGCGTCCATCAGGCGACCATGACGGATCGCGGTTCTCAGCGCTGCCATCGCCAAAAGTGATTTGCCGTTTGTTGCTGCCATCAGCGCGCATGACGAAAATGCGCGAGCCGCGTCCTTGTGACGACACATAGGCGATCTGCGTCCCGTCAGGCGACCAAACTGGTGAAAAATTCTGCCCGCCGCTCGTCAGCTGGATAGTCGCCTCACGACCTTGACGGGTCAAATCGCGCACGAAGATTTGCAAAGAGCCACCTCTGCCTGTTGGATCGGCTGCGTAGGCAATTTTTGTGCCGTCCGGCGACCATGCTGGATCAGTCTCGATGCCGCGTCCATCAGTGATGCGCTGCACAGACGGCTCGCCAAAGCGGTAGATGTAGATGTCGTCCACTTCAACGTCATTAGACGAGAAAGCAATGGCTTTGTCGTCTGGCGACCAAGCGACGGCGCGCGCGCGCGTATTCGGCATTTCCAGCGCCATTTTTGCATCGCTACCATCAGCCTTGGCGACGAAAATTTGCTCTCTGCCGTTCACAAGAGCAGTGTAAGCGATCCGCGTGCCGTCAGATGACCAAGCTGGGAAGGTGAACGGCTCGCCTGCGCGCGTCAGACGGCGCGCGTCGCTGCCGTCGCCGCGGCTGCTGAACAAGGCAGGCAGACCGTCTACTTCGCGCACGTAGAGCAAGGTATAGGAGCTGAGCGGCGGCAAAGTCGGCGCGGGCGTCTCAGTTGGAAGCGGCGTCGGCGTCGGCGAAGGCGTCCATGTTGGCGGGATGCTGAACGGATTGGGCTGCACGGTCACAATCACGATAGGCAGGGTAGGCGTAGGCGTTGAGGTAGCTGTTGGAGCAGGCGCAGCGCCTATGCGCGTGGGCGTGGCTGTGCTGACCAGTCCAGCAGGATTAGTCAGTAGAAGCACACCAACTAGGAGCGCCAAAGCCGAGACGACGACGATAGCGATAGCGAAAGGATTGAGTGCATTGCTTCGGCGCTGACTGCGCCATGCCTCAGCCGTGCCGCGCGAGGTAGTGCCAGCAGGCTTAGCAGGCGGCTTGATGGGCGGCTGAGCAGGCGCGCGCTGTGCCATGCTAGTTGACGGCGTGCTGAGCGTCGCTGAGGATGGCGGCGACGGCTTGAGCGACTCTAAAGCGCGGCGCGCCTCGGCGTTATTCGGGTCAATGTCCAGCACGTTTTCGTAGCAGATGCGGCGCTCACGCGGCGTATCCACCGCACGCGCCATGAGCAGCCACGCCTGTACGTTGCTATCATCTATGGTCAGCGCTTGTTCCAGCAATTGGCGCGCCTTCGGTTTGTCGCCGGCAGCAACTGCCACGCGCGCCTCAAGGAGCAGCTTGCTCAGTTCTTCGTTCGCCACGCAAGCGCCTCCGTTCAGCCTGAGATGATGTAAGCAAGAATGCCGACTATGATCAGCGCGATAACAATGCCGATGAGCAGCTGCACGCCAAGCCTCATCGAGGCGCGCTCGCTCAGCTCAACTTGCCGATCCATTGCCTCAAGCAGCTCGCGCGCCCGCCGATTCTCAGGATTGATGCTTAGAACGGTCTGAAGAATACGGCGACGCTCAGTCTGGTCTTCTTCCACTGCCGCTAACCACAACCATGCGCGTTCATTGCGCCGATCTATATTCAGTACCTGTGTGAAAATACCTTTGGCAGCCTCTTTATTCTTGTTCCGCGCTGCTGCAATACCCACTTGCATCAGGCTTTCAAGGTTTGTCTCTTTTGGTGATCCTGCGCTCATGCTCACGCTCCTGTTTTGCCCATCAGACAGTCGCTCAGCGCGCTCAAGACCTTAGTTATAGTCTATCGCCGTGCTTGATGCAATAGGCAAGCGGAATTTGCGCCGCAGGCTTGACTTTTGCCCGCCTTCAGGCTTAACTTGACGGCGTATCGGTCAGCTGGAACTGCTATGCCGCTGAGAGACGTTCGCTATGCGTCGTGTATTACTCGCCTTGAGCGCTGCTGCGCTCCTGTGCTTGCCAATGGCTACCTTGCACGCTCAAGATGAGCTGGAGAGGCAGGTCGAGGCTATCCTCGCTCAGATGCCGCTGGATGTGCGCGTCGGGCAGATGTTCATGGTCAGCTTTTTTGGCGAAGGGCTGAACGAGGCAAGCCGCGATTTCATGCGCCAAATGATGCCCGGCGGCGTCGGAGTTTTTGCCTCAAACGGCGTCTCGCCAGCAGCTGTGACGCGCTCAACCAATGCGTGGCAGGCTCTGGCAACGCAAATCGGCGCCAAAGTGCCGCTGCTGATCGCCACTGATCAGGAAGGCGGCACAGTTCAGCGCCTGAACGACGGCTTCACAGCGTTTCCGTGGGGCGCCGCGCTGAGCGCCATGCCGCTAGAGCAGACTTCGCAGGTAGCGCAAATGACAGCAATTGAGCTGCGCGCCGTTGGCGTGAACATGAACTTTGCGCCTGTAGCTGACCTGTATCATCCTGAAGGGCGCTTCATGAGCAAGCGCGTCTGGGGACACGACCCAGAGCGAGTCGGTCAGGCAGTGGCGGCGTATGTGCGCGGCTTGCAGGCGCGCGGCGTGATCGCCACGCTCAAACATTTTCCAGGTCATGGCGCCGCTGCCGACTCACACTTTGAGCTGCCGACTTTGGCGCTGAGTCGCCAAGCCTTAGAGCGCGAGTGGCTGCCGTTCCGCATGGGCATTGCTGCCGGCGCTGAGGTCGTTATGGTGGCGCATTTGAACGTGCCAAGCCTTGATCCGACGCCTAACCTGCCTGCCACGCTCTCTAAGCCGATTGTGAGCGATGTGCTGCGCGGTGCGCTCGGCTTCACAGGCGTGATCATCACGGACGCAATGGACATGGGTGCCGTGCAACAAGGCTTCATGCCTGCTGAGGCAGCCGTGCGCGCTGTGCAGGCAGGCGTGGACATGCTGGCGACCGGTCCAAAGTTGCCGCTGAGCGATCAGCTGAGCATGAAGCGCGCCATTATAGACGCCGTGCTGAGCGGCGCGATTCCGAGCGCGCAAATTGATGACTCAGTGCGGCGAATCTTGCGCCTGAAGGCAAAGTACGGCTTGCTCGCATGGCAACCATTGGACGCGCTGACCGCATCCGAGCGCGCTCAAGTGACCGCTCACAGCGCTGCGCTTGAGTCGATCTACCTGCGCACGATCTCAGTAGTGCGTCCAACCGCGCTCTTGCCGCTTGATCCGAGTCGGCAAAAGATTGGCTTGATTTACCCAGGCGCCTACAGCTCATTGCCGAATGTATGTGGCATTTACGGCGCGCCGACGCGCCGACTCGCTTATTCGCTCACACCGACCGATGGCGAACTTGCCATTGCACGTGAGATTAACGCACAAGTAGATGTCGCCGTCATTTTTACTTTCAACCTTGACGAATATCCGCGTCAAGCGAGCCTTGTTAATACTTTCGCGCCGCAGAAGACAGTTGTGGTCGCGCTCCAGAGTCCGTATGACGCGCTGCAAGGTATTCAGCCTGCAGGCTATGTCACGGTCTTCAATCCGTATCCTGCGGCAATGCGCGCTGCTTGCGCTGTGCTATACGGCGCCTTTCCGCCGAAAGGCACGTTCAGCCTGCCACAGTTTTAGAGCAAGCTGAGCGTCGCTTGTCAGCAGCGTGCCTTTGCGATAGGTTAAAGCAAACGCACTTCAGAGAGACCGCGCGCATGGCGGAGAAACCGTCGCTGAACTTGAGCCTGCCTATGCACAGCCGCTTTGATCGGCTAGACATCGGCGTTGCGCTCGCTATACTTGCCCTGCTCAGCGCAATCCTGCTCACTTTGCTCAACGGCGACCGAGTCGGCATCAGCGTGCGCCGTTTTGCGCCGCAAGGACTCGCCTCTAGTCAAGCGGTCGTTCAAATCACCTTTGACGAGCCGCTCGATCCTGAGAGCATCGTCGGCAAGCTGAGCTTGACGCCTGAGGCAGACGGCGAGGTCAGCGTCGTCGGCAACCAGCTGCAATGGCGACCGCGTCAGGCGCTGCAGCAAGGGCAGGTCTACATAGTGCGCCTTGCCGAAGGCGTGCGCTCACAGCACGGACGGCTGCTGCTGCAAGCGCATGAGTGGCAGTTCCGCGTGCGCGCGCCGCAAGTCGTCTTCATGGCGCCTGTGGATCAGCCTGTGCAGAACCTGTTCATGATTGATCCTAACCTGCCTGAGACACAGCCGCGGCAGCTGACCTTCAGCGAGCTAGGCGTGCTGAGCTATGACGTCTTGCCTGATGGAAGCCGAATCGTCTACAGCGAGCTAGGCGAGATGCGCACGGCGCACTTGCGCATTTACGATCTGCGCACGAACAGCACGTCCACCTTGTTGGAATGTCGCACAGCCGCCTGCACCACGCCTGCATGGCGCCCTGATGGCAACATGGTCGCCTTTGAGCGCTCTGAACTGAACCTAGAGACAGGCGCAGGCGTAGGCGCGCCGCGCATTTGGCTAGTAGACACCAATACAGGCGTTGCGCGTCCACTTTTTGCCGACAATCAACGGCTAGGCTATTCGCCGCGTTGGTCGCCTGATGGGACGATTCTTGCCAGTTACGACGCTAATATCGGCGGCATTGTCCTGTTTGACTTCGCTAACAATCGAGAACGTTTGATCCGCACGCCACAAGGCGAAGTCGGGCAGTTTTCCGCTGATGGACGCTGGCTTTTCTTCCCAAAAATCATCCAGTTGGCAGGCACGACGCGCTACGTGGCGCACTTTGTGCTGGTAGACTTGCATTCTGAGCTGTTAGTGCAGCGCGACCTGACGCCTGATAACGATCCAAATAACGATGTAGAGCTGGCATGGCTGCCTGATAGCCGCCGCGTGATCGTCACGCGCCGTCCGCCTGAGATCACGACCATGCAAGGCGCGCAGCTGCACCTGCTCGACCTTGAGACCGGCACTGCGACGCCGCTCGTGACTGAGCCTGATTACAGCAACGGACAAGTCGCTGTCAGTCCGAATGGCACCCAGCTTGCCTTTCAGCGCTTTGCGCTCGGTCAGAGCGGCGCACGTCCGCAAATTTGGCTCTACAACCTAACTACAGGCGACTTGCGTCTGTTAGCCAACAATGCAACTTTGCCGCGTTGGCTACCGTAGCGCGGCGACTTGAGAAAAGCATCCCTATGGACTTCAACACACAGTTAACGCTCTTCAGCACGCGCTTTCTGGGCATTTTTATCGAGGCGGTCTCGTTTCTGCTGCTCGGCACGCTCGTCTCAGGCTTGATCGAAGTTTTTGTGCGCAAGGAAGATATCGCACGCTTCATGCCGCGCCGTCTGTTTGCCGCAATTGCCGCAGGCAGTTTTCTCGGCTTCCTCTTCCCTGTCTGCGAATGCGGCGTTGTGCCAGTCACGCGCAAGCTGTATCAGAAAGGCTTGCCTATCTCAGTCGGCGTAGCATTTTTGTTGGCAGCGCCTGTCATGAATCCGATTGTCTTCGCCAGCACCTACGCTGCTTTCGGCTTCGGACCAATTCTGATCGGGCGCTTCGTCATCACTTTCATCATGGCAGTGGCAGTCGGCTTGCTGTTCAGCTTAGAGCGCAGTCCGATCAAGCTGCTGCAGCCGCGCGCGCTCATGGCGATGAGCGGCGGCTCAGGCTTGGCGTCGCCGCAGCTAAGTGCGCCGCAAACGCCCTTCGGACAGGGTCTGGTGCGCGCGGCGCGCGTGGCGACCGACGAATTCTTTGACATGGGACGCTATCTCGTGCTGGGCACAGCGCTCGCAGCAGGCATGCAGACCTTTCTCTCGCAGGAGCAAATACGGGCGCTGGCGAGCGACCCTGCCATGTCGGTTGTAGCAATGGCGATCATGGCGTTTGTCCTCTCAATCTGCAGTACGACCGACGCCATTCTTGCGCTCTCGTTCGCTAACTTCGGCTTTCCCACAGGCTCGCTGCTCACCTTCCTGACCTTCGGTCCAATGGTGGATGTCAAGGCGACGCTGATGTACTTGAGCGTCTTCAAGCGGCGCATCGTGATCTACATGGTCATTTTGCCGCTGTTAATGTCGCTGCTATTCGGAATTTTCATCAACTTGAATGTGAGATTCTAGGCTATGCGCACACGGCGATGGTTTCAAGCGGCACTGATGCTGCTCTTAGGACTGTACTTGCTGGAGACATTGCTCACAGGTGAGATTGCGTACTACATTAACGAGCGCTTCAACTGGCTGGCAGGCTTAGCAGGCTTCATTTTGATCGCGCTTGGCACGGTCAACGTGATTGTGCTGCTCTCTGAGCCTGAACAAAACAAAGTGACGCCACACAGCGCTCCGAACCTGCTCCAAGACGTGCCGAGCGCAGCGCACAGCATGACAGCGCGCTGGTATGTGCTAGTCATCCTGAGCGTGCCGCTGCTGTTCGGCATTTTTCTGCCTGCACAGCCGCTCGGCGCCGCAGCAATCAACAACAGCGGCGTCACCTTTGCGCTGAACGTCTCAGGTGCAGGCGAGCAAGCCTTCAGCATTGCGCCGACTCAGCGCAACGTGCTCGACTGGGTGCGCGCTTTCAGCGCCTCAAACAATGTGGACGAATTCAGCGGACTGCCTGCTGACCTAGTCGGCTTTGTCTACCGTGACGCGCGTTTTGATGAGACAACCGAGTTCATGGTGACGCGCTTCACAGTGAGCTGCTGTGTGGCAGATGCAGTGGCAATCGGCGTGATCGTGCGCAGCGAACAGGCGAGCAACTTTTCTGCGGATAGCTGGGTGCGCGTGCAAGGCAAATTCGAGGTGCGCGACTTTCAAGGACAACGCATGCCGATCTTGATCGCCGAGTCTATTGAGCAGGTCGCCATGCCAGAGCGTCCGTACTTGTTTCCGTAGCGCTAGCTCTCGCTCAGGCGCCTCAGGCAGACTTGGCGCATGAGTTCAATCGGCGGCTTTTTGCCCGTCCACAGCTCAAAGGCAGCTGCACCTTGATAGATCAACATGCCCAGTCCGCCAATGACGCGCAAGCCGCTGCGCTCAGCGTCGCGCATCAATTTGGTCTGCAGCGGGCGATAGATCGTGTCATACAGCACGGCATCCTTCGGAAATGGCACGTCGTCGCGCCATGGCGAGGCGTCTATGTAAGGAAACATGCCGACTGAGGTCGCGTTGATGATCAGCGTCGCGTCATGGCTGACCTCTGCTAGTTGTTCCAAGCCAACTGCCTCAACCTTGCAGCCTTCCCAGCTGGAGCGCAGAAAGTCGGCGATTTGGACGCCGCGCTCAACGGTACGGTTGACAAAAGTGATGTGCGCGCCGCTGCGCGCCAAGCCTGCACCGATTGAGCGCGCGGCGCCGCCTGCGCCCAGAATCACGACTCTTGACTCTTCATTGACGCTAACATGATTGACAGCCAAGTCAGTCAGGAAGCCGCTCATATCGGTATTCAGACCTTCCAGTCGTCCCTTGCTTGCGTCAATGCGTATTGTGTTCACAGCGCCCGCGATAGTAACTGCCTCCGTGACGCTATCAAGGTGCGGAATGCAGGTCACTTTGTGCGGTACAGTCACATTCACGCCGCGGAAGCCAAGCGCCAAGACGCCGCGCAACGCCTCAGCAAGGCGCTCAGGCGGCACCAAGAGCGGCACGTAGCGCCAATTCATGCCTAGCTCAGCGAAAGCAGCGTTGTGCATCTCAGGCGAGAGCGAATGTGCTACAGGATAGCCCATAATGCCGACGAGCTGTGTCTGACCGTCAATGTGTCCAATGTGCATCAAGTGGATCGCCTTTCTCGGTAGAGCAGCCATGCTTGCCGCGCTTGGCGCGCTTTCTCTAGTGCAGCGCGTAGCGCGGAGTCGTCTTCAGAAGCCAGAAGTGCCTGCAAATGTCTGAGCTGTGCTACGCAGCGCTCTAACGCGCTTGACAGCGCGGCGCGGTTACTCGTCACGACGTCGCCCATCATCGTCACGTCGCTTGAGGCGAGCCGTGAGGTATCTCGAAAGCCACTTGAGGCAAGTTGCCAAAGGCGCTCATCTTCAGCTTCTGCGACGCTGAGCGTGAGCGCGATGCTGAGCAAATACGGCAAGTGGCTGATGTGCGCAACTGCCTGGTCGTGCGTCGCAGCGTCAAGCTGGAGCGGCTGCGCGCCGATAGCGTGGACGAGCTCTTCCATGAAGGCGAGCGCCGCGCGCGAGGTACGCTCAGCCGCGCATAGCACATAGGTGCAGCCGCGGTAGAGCGCTGCATCTGCTGCTGCAGCGCCGCTCAGCTCTTTGCCGCACATGGGATGTCCGCCGACGGCTTGCACGCGCGGCGGCAACTGATTCATAGCGGCGACAATCGGCGCCTTAACGCTGCCTAGGTCTGTGATGAGCGCACCTGCGGCAGCCAGCGCACCAACTTGCGGCAAAATTGTCAAGATGGCGCGAATTGGCGCGGCTAAGACGATCACGTCTGCGTCGTATAGGCTGTGTAGAGCGTTTGAGAATGTGTCGAAGTGCGGCGCTGCACTCGGATCAGGATCAATGCCGTGTAAATGGCGCACTTTGCCACGCAGTGCCAGCGCTAACGATGTGCCCATCAAGCCTGTGCCGATGATGCAGACGCGTGACTCGCTCAAGGCTCTCATGAGCGCCAATTATAGCGCGCACGAATACCTGAGGCGATTTGCCTGCCCTTGTGAAGTTTGCCAGTCGAGGAACTGTGAATGCGCGCTCAGCCGCCGCGCTGCCGCAGCCGCTCCGCCATCACTTGCATCACGTGCAAGGCGAAGTAAGGCGTCTCAGTGACCATGAAGCTGAAGCGCTTGCGGTCAACCGGCGCCAGCTTGCAATCCGTGCGCGCTACAGCCGTCATACTGCGCGGTTTGGAGTCGATCAGCGCCATCTCGCCAAACATGCCGCCCGGCAAGACGACCTCGGAAATGTCGCCGTCGTGGTCAATCAAATTCACCTCGCCGTCTACCACAACGTACATCAGGTCGCCGTACTCACCTCTGCTGAAGATCGTCTGCCCTGCCTTGAAGTCTAGGGTCTCATCAACATGACGGAATAGGTTTGTCGTGACAGTCATAGTACAGTTGCTCCTGTGCAAAAGTTACGCACAGCCAACTATAGCTCAGGCAGAGTCGTGCGCAAGATGGCAAGGCTTAACAATCAGATAGCTTGTGCTGAGTAAGAAAATTCCAGCAGTTTCAAAAGATTAGTTGATCCTAGCCTAATCTCAACAGCCAGTCATGCTCCGCATATTCTACAATACAGCGTATCCAAAACCGAACCAAGGAACTCTTACCATGCGCCGCGATAGCCTAGCCTGTCCATACTGCCGCATTGGACGCCTCGACCTCAGGCGCGCCAATGTGATCCATTTTTACAACGGCTTACTTGTCTGCGCGCCAAATACGCCTGCTTGGGAATGCGACATCTGTCGTTACCGCGAGTTTGACGCGAATGTGTTGCGTCGGATCAGTCTCCTTGTTCAGCGCGATTTGCCGCTACTCGACCAACATCGTCCTACGCGCCCGCACCAGATGCTAGGCATGTGAGATCGGCAACAAAATGTGGAAAGTTGCGCCCGGACAGGCTTGTTCGTCGTAGCCGCTGCTCTCTGCCCAGACTCGTCCGTTGTGCGCCTCGACGACGCGCGCCACAATGGTCAGCCCAATGCCCAAACCCATGCCCATGAACTCCGTCTTGCTTGTGTGACCGCGCGTTATGTCTATACTGGTGTAAAACGGTTTGAAGAGCAGGCGTAGTTGCTCAGGATGAATGCCGACGCCATGATCGCTGACGCGCACATGCAAGACATCTGACTGCTTGCCGATGTAGAAGTTGATTGGCTCGCCATAGTCAGGCGTCGCCTTTATGGCGTTGCTGATCAAGTTGCTGAAGGCGAGTCGCAGCAACGTCGCGTCGCCCATGATTACCTGTTCCCAGTAATCGCCGCTTGTCTCAAGCCGAAGATGACGGCGCTCTAGCGCAGGCACGTACTCTTCAATTGCCTCGCGCGCCACTGCGCCGACTACAATCGGCGCCATGGAAGCGTTCACTTGATTAGCGGCTAAGCGTGCCATGACCATGACCTCGTTGACAACAGCTTGCAAGCGCTGCATGCCTGACATGGCTGACTTAGCAAGCTGCGCGTAGTGCGGATTGACATTTGGATCGCTCTGCAAGAGCTGATGCAGTATCTGGATATAGCCTGAGAGCACAGTCAAAGGTGTGCGCAGCTCGTGCGAGACCTGAGTTAGGAACGCTGTCTTAGCGCGCTCCAGATTGCGTAGCTCAGCATTATCTTCCTGAAGTTTGCGCACAGTGCGCTCTAGCTCTTTAGTCAGCTCTGCTTGCATTTCCTGCGTTGCGCGCCGTTGACCTGCTTCATCGAGCCGTTCAGCGCGCCCATGCAGAAAATCGTTCAATGTGGCGGCTAGTGTGCGCGAGTCAATCGGCTTGGTAATGTAACCAATGCAGCCTGCTGCTAGAGCGCGCTCGCGCACTTGCTTTTCGTCGTGCGCCGTCATTGCCACAATCGGCAGCGACTCGCCTGCAATGGCGCGAATGCGCGCCGCGATCACCTCGCCCGCCAGATCAGGCAAGTTCAGATCGGTCAAGACAAGATCAGGTTTGTGACGCCTGAGAATGTCTAAGCCTTCCAGACCGTTTTGCGCCGTCAGTACATTGAAGTCACGCTGCAAGACTTTGCGCACTAGGTTACGCGCGTGGGCGTCGTCCTCAATGTAGAGGATTGTCCGTTTTTCAGCCACGGCTTATGCATCTCTCTGCAGACTATCAGAAAACTGGGATAGAATTGTAGGGCGATGTGGTTCTCCGCGCTCAAAGCAGAGTGTAGCATAGCGGCGACTGCCTGTATGGTCTCTCTCAAACGTCTATCAATCAAGGATAGCTAGTCAGACATGCTTGCCTCAACGGTTCACTCACTATTCAGGCGTGTAAGCCTGCTATGCGCACTGACACTCTGCTTGGCGCTCAGACAGCCGCTACAGGCGCAAACAGAGCTATGCGCAGGTGCTTGGTTCACAACTTGGGCAGAAGGCGAACTGCCAGAGCCGACAACCTACACACGCTCCGACGCGCTCAGCGCACTCGGCGAGCCAAGAGGCATTTACACAGGTGAGATCAGCAGCGGACGCGCTCAGCGCAAGGCAATTGACCTCGCCTGCTTGCCGAATCGTCCTTTTCTCGGTACAGAGCTTTACTGGCTGCCTGAAGGCGAGGCAGGCGAGCAAGAGCGCGCTTGGCTGCGCGAGCTTCAGCTGGACTTTCTGCGCGTTGAGGTGACAGCTGAAGAGGTCAGGGACGCTCAAGCAGCCAATCCGTTCGATCCGTCTTTCAGCGCGGCTGATTTTGACTATCAGAGCGGACGTGGCTGGCGCTTTAACGATCCAGAGCTGACCTTGAGTAGTATCATGCCGCATATCGGCGGCACAGACGGTTTGGTGCGCTTTCCGCTGATGATGGTGATGCACTACGGCGGCGAGTCGTACATGGGCAATCCGCCAAACAGCGACGCCTACGCTGACTATTTCCTCGCCGTTGTCTACTATTACAACGTGGTACTGGAGCGCGGCATTAAGTATTGGGAAGTGCTGAACGAGCCTGACTGGGGCTACGATAACGTGCCTGTGCCACCACAGACCTATGCAGCGATCTTCCGCCGCGTGGCAGAGCGCATACGCGCGCATCCTGATCCGCGCGTCAACAGTATCCGTCTAGGCGGACCTGTACTGGGCAGTGGCGATCCAATTGACGGCAATTATCCTGTTGGCTTTCCTAACCGCACCAGTGACGGCAACCGCGCGTGGCGCGCCTACATTCCCACGTTGCTGGCACAAGGCTCACGCAAGGGCGCTCACGATGTCGGCTTTCTAAGCTGGCACGACTATGGAAGCGACACTTGGGACGTGCCGAACAACATCTATCGCCTAGAGAACATCTATGCGCTCTACAATCGCGTCAATGCGCTCTACGCTTACAGCGCAAGTTACGGCGTGCCATTGCCATTGGTCGTCTCTGAGATGAATTTCGCTGCCGGTAAGACCTTGCCGCAGTCAAAAGAACGCTACAAAAACTTTTACGCGGCGCTGTGGCACACGAGCGCGCTCAACACCTACTTTGCCACTGGCAAAGTGCGCATGATCTCACACTTTTTCTGGAAAGGCAACCATTTCTGGACGAAAGGCTTGGTCTACCAAGACGTCGACTCTGGCAATCAGCTGGTGCGCAATCCTGTCTGGTGGGCATATCGAGAGTACATCGCACACACAGCGCCGAAAATCCTTGCTGCCTACACAGGCTTGCAGGATCGCTGGCTAGACGCAATTGTGACGACTGACTCAAACGGACAAGTTATTTACCTAATTGCCGTCAACAAAAGTGATGCGCCGCGCACCATAGACTTCGCCTTTGACGCGCCACAAGGCTTTGGCGGCACTGTGTTCGTCAGCAAACGCACCATGCAGCCAAGCGGCGACGGTCTCTACGGTGCGCCCTTCGCTGAGCCGATCATCACAGACGTTTACCAATGGCAACCTGTCCAAATTGCTGTTGATCGGCAAGTCCGCTACGCCGAGACGCTGCCGCCGCGCACGATTGTCTACTATACGCTTCGGCAACGTTGAGGCAAGGGCGTGACGCCTCGTGTTATAATGCGCCGTTGATCTCAAGTTGCTCAGGAGTATGAGAAGTGTCTCGCAGAGCTAACGTCATCATCCTACTGAGCTGCGTCGGCGTCTTGGCGCTGATTTTCTCAGTGCGCGGCTTGGTAGCTGTGCGCGCACAAGGCGTCGAGTTGCTCACTAACAATGGCATGGATTCATACGTCGGCGGACCGGGCGGCGTGGTGCCAACAGGCTGGACGCTGATCGCCAATGTGCCAGTCAACTCATCCAAGCAGGACTGGGTCTTTAACGAGTTTCCCGGCTTTGGCTCATCGTGGAAAGTAGACACCAATAGCTATGCTTTCACGATGTACGCCTATCAATTCGTGGCAGGTGTGCGCGCGGGCACGCCGTTAGTCTTCTCTGCCTACGCGAACGTCTTCACTTGCAACCGTCAAGATTCATGCATTGGCGCGAATACGCCGCGCACCTCACAGCGCGAGTCAGGCGCACGCACGCGCATTGGCATTGATCCAACAGGCGGACGCGATCCAAATGCGCCGACCGTCAAATGGTCGCCGTTCATTCAACCATTTGACCAGTTCCTGCAGATGACTATCGAGGCGCGCTCTGAAAATGACAACGGCGTCACGGTCTTCCTAAATGCAACGCAAGACATCGGCATGTTGCTCAACCATGTCTACTGGGACAACGTCAGCTTGCGCGCAGGCGTCGGCAGCGGCGGCGTGCCAGTGCCAACTGTGCGCCGCGACGTGCCGTTCGTCACGCCGCAGCCTACGCAGCCTGACGGCAGCATCATTCACGTGGTGCAGGAAGGCGACACGCTCGCCTCGATTGCCGTTGCTTACGGCACAACGGTCTCGGAGCTGCGCCGCCTGAACAACATTCCGCCTGATGAGTACGTGATCCGTGTCGGTCAGCGCCTGATCGTCAGGACGCCTGCTCCGAACGTCACCTACATCGTTGTGACAGCGACGCCGACGCCTGATCCGAACATCTCGCCTACGCCAGGCTTCACGCCATTCATCGTCTTTCCTACGAATACGCCCGTCGGCATCATTCGAATCACCATTGTGCCAATCGTAACAGCTACTGCCACACCAAGCACTAATAAGCCGACGGCTACACCTGCGACTGGCACGTTCCGCTTGCACATTCCACCACAAGACCCACGCCGTATCTTGAGCGTCCTGATTCGCCCGCGCAGCACTTTTTTGCCCTCTAGTTCTAGCAGCTCATCTACTGCCAGCAGCGTCGCGCTCGCGCCGAGCGCGACCTCAACGCCTACGCCTGCGCAGCTTAGCGATCCACCAGCTGCTACGCCGACTGGCATAACCGTCTTGGTTATTGTCACGCCGACTGCTCCACCAACAGAATCCCCGCCGACTTTGCCCTCAACCGTTGAGCCAACAGCAACAGCTACTGTTGCAACCGCCACTCTCACACCTAGCCTTGAGACGGCACTTACGCTCGCCTTGCCGACCTTCACGCTGAGCGCCACAACTATGTCGCCAACCCTGTTGCCGCCAACTGCTGCGTTGCCAACTGCTGTGTCGCCAACGCGCGCTGTGGCTGCGATTCCGACTATTGCTGTAGAGACGCTCTCGCCTGACCAAGCGCGTCTATGTGTGATCGCCTTTGACGACGCGAATACGAATCGGCTGCGCGACCAAGGCGAGCCGCTGTTGGTCGGCTTACAGGTCAGCCTGCAGCGAGATGGCGCCGAAGTCCAACGGCTCAGCACGGTTGCGCTCACACCGACCTGCTTCACTGACCTAGCGCAAGGCACCTACAATCTGGTCGCTGTGCCACCTGAGACCTACGGCATGACTACGCCCAGTCAGCTCCAAGTGCGTCTGGAGCGCGGCGTCGCCCTGATGGTCAGTTTTGGCGCCGCTGGTAGCTATCAGCCGACTGCTCTGCCTGCGGCGCAAGAGTTGGCGCCGCCTTCTAACGCTGCGCAGCGTGACGCACAGCATGGGCCGTTGCTCAGCTTTTTGCGGGATAATTTCGGCGTTGTGATCATTGGCTTGGCTGCTTTGAGCCTGATCAGCGGCTTAGCGGTCGCCTTCATCGTGCAGCGCAGCTGAGCATGTCCGCCTACAGCCGCCGCAGTTTCTTAAAACTTCTTGGCTTTAGCGCCGCTGCGATCATCTTGCCGCACACTTTTCAAGCCGAGAGCGCGCCATTCCGCGTCTACCTAACTTTTGATGATGGACCGACGACTAACCGTGACGGTAGCGGCGCAACCACAACTGTTTTGGACATTCTGAGGCGCGAAAACGCGCCTGCCACTTTTTTCTTACACGGTATCGCCATCAACAGCTGGGAAAGCGACGTGCTCGTCCGCATGCTGAATGAAGGTCACGCCATTGGCAACCACTTGTGGCAACACGAAGGCAACACGATTCATGACGAGCCGAGCCTTGTCCACCTAGCTGAGCAATACATCTGGTGCGAGCGCCGCATTCGTCAAACGCTCGCCGCTGCTGATGTACAGGCGTATCAGCGCTATCTGGCACAGCCGCGCCTGTTTCGGCGCCCTGGCGGTAACAACGGACTGAACGCCTTCCTCGATCCGAAGCACTTCACTTTCCTAGCAAACGCGCCGTCACTCCGCCCTTATCGCAAAGACCTAGCATGGTTGAAAAGCGTCTATGACTATAGCGGCTGGCATTTGAGCAATGGCGATAGCTCTCTACACCACTTTCCCAGAGACGCTGAAGACATGCGCGATCGCGTCATCTATGGCTACGGCGGCGCTCATGGCGTGCAGGGCTATCTGTGCACAGGCGAGCCACCGCGTCGTGCCGCTGAAATCCGTGATGGACTGATCATCTTAATGCACGACGCCGTGCCGCTCACACAGCGCGCCTTGCCACTGATCATTGCCGCACTGCGTGACCTCGGCGCCACTTTTCATGCCTTGCCGCGTCCAAATGACCAGCCGAACGTGCCGCTTGTTGGAATTGGTTATCCGCCAACGCCTGATCCGCTCAGCGCACCTTGCACCTTGTAAATGTTAAAAGTTTGGATACCCTAACCAAACGCCTGTGTACGCCCTACGCAGAATGAATAGAATCGATCTAACAGCTTGGGCAAGCTAGGCGCACGGTGAGTGCTTGGCAGAGATCAAGCTATAATCAGAGAATAGCGTTGAGACGTAGAGAGCGACGCGAGAGATATCGGAAGACAGAGGCGTAAGCATGAAAGTCACATTCTGGGGCGCGCGTGGCGGCATTCCGTCGCCAATGGGCGAGGAAGAGCTACGCGAGAAGATCAAGGCTGCCTTGTTGAGTGCTGTCGGCGTCGACTTGACGGATCGGGCAGCTGTTGAGCAGTATGTCGCTCGCTTGCCTCAGTGGATCGCCTCAACAGCTGGTGGGAACACAACTTGCATGGAAGTGCGTGCTGGTGAGACCATCTTCATCCTAGATTGCGGCTCTGGGATGCGTCCGCTAGGCAACGCGCTCATGCGCGAAGCCTTCGGTAGAGGTCAGGGCGTGGCGCATATCCTCGTCTCGCACACGCACTGGGATCACATTCAGGGCTTCGTTTTTTTTGCTCCCGCTTACGTGCGCGGCAACACTTTGCACTTCTACAGTCCGTTCCCTGATCTCGCCGTGCGCTTTGAAGATCAACAGCGCGAGATTTATTTCCCTGTCTCTATGGACTATATGAGCGCCACGCGCACGTGGACAGTCCTCGATCCAAATGAGACGTTTTATGTTAACGACGTGCAAATCCGACTGATGTTGCTCTCGCATCCAGGCGGCGCTTATGCCTACCGCCTGACGCATCAAGGCAAAGTCTTGGTCTACGCGACAGACGGCGAATATCAGCGCATGGATGCTGAACATACGGCGCGCTACGTCGAGTTCTTCCGTGACGCTGACTTGCTCATCTTCGATGCTCAATACAGTTTTGAACAGGCAATTGACGAAAAGCGCGACTGGGGACACAGCACGCCGAAAATGGGCGCTGAACTGGCTTTCCGCGCGCGCTGTAAGCGCCTTGCTCTGACTCATCACGATCCATTAGCAACAGACGAACGGCTTTGGAACGCTGTGGCAGAGGCTTACAACTACCTCGCTTTCCGCAGCCGTGGTAGCAATCAGAGCCTTGAGACAGAAGTCATCCTCGCCCAGGAAGGGCGTACAGTTGAACTCTGAGCGAGATGGCAAATATCTTGGGTAGGTTCGCCTGATGTCAGCACAAGGGTTTGATCAGCCTAAACCGCGCGTCATTCTTTTAGAGCCACAGGCTGAATGGCGTGACAAGCTCAAAGCAGCGCTTGCGGGCTTATACAGCCAGCTCGTGGTTGCCACTGCCTATGAAGAATTTCTCATGGCGCTTCAAGAGATGCCTTTCGACCTCGCCATTGTGGATGTGTGGACAGATGCTGCTCTGGAGAACGGCGATAGCGACCACAACGGTACACACGACTCGATTGAGGCACTGCTCTACGTAGCCGAACATGCCCTGCACACAAACTTACTGGTCATTGGCGACGCTGAAGAGCGCGATTCGTTACTGGAGACGCCCGGCGTGCCTGACCAAATTGCCTTCCTAGCGCGGCAAGCCTTTTCCGATCAAGCCCTTCAGGTCTTTGTTACAGGGCGCAGCGAGTCCATGAGCAGTGCAGTCAGCTCGGCGCAGTCCAGCGCACTGGCACAGCTTGAGGTGCAGCCGCCGCGCGTCAACACGCGCATAGGCAGACCGCGCGTGCTGATCGTGGAAGACCAGCCGTTCTGGCTCAACATCTTTGCGCGGACACTGGAAGAAGCCAACTACTTTTGGCGTGTCGCCACGACTTATGCGCAGGCGTTAGGCAGATTGCGCCTTGAGAGCTTTCACGTCGTGCTGCTTAATCCATCTGTCAGTCCAGCTGGCATTGGCGAGGCACACAATTGGCAACTACTGGACTACTTGACGCACTACTGCCCGCGCACTAAGGTGATCGCCATCAGCGGCAGGCTCAGTGCGGCTGAGGTAGCCAAGCTGTTCATGGGCTACTCAATTCGTGGCTATGTGGATAAAAACGCTTTTGATAAAGCCGCTTTGCTCAGCTTGATTGAGCGTCAGATCAGCACTATAGCGCTGCGCGTGCAGACGCTGGGCGATTTCCGCATTTGGCGTGATGGGCGTCAAGTTACCCACTTTGGCGCGCCTGAAGCTGAGCAAGTCCTGAAGTTGCTCATCACGCGGCGCGGCACAGCCGTCTCAGTGGATGAGCTGCTCCATTGCCTGCCTTCGCAAGGCAGCGCAGCGCGCAACGTCATGCGCCTGACTGAGGTCATCAATGCGCTGCGTCTTGCCTTAGAGCCTGACTTGCCGCGTCCCGCTGATTCGCGCCTGATCGTGCGCGAAGGCGCTAGCTATCGCTTTGTAGTCGCCGACCGAGTCGAAATAGATGCTGATCTGTTGGAACAACGCTTGAGCAGTGCGCGCCGTCTGGAGAGCGACGGCGAGATTGCAGCGGCAATCCGTCTCTATGAGCAAGCCACTGCGCTCTACATCGGCGATTATCTGCCTGCTGACCGTCACGTCCTGTGGACAGCAAATGAGCGCGCTACGCTGCAGATGCTCTACGCCAATGCATTGAACCGTCTGGCTGACCTATACGCGCATGAGGGACGCCTTGACATGGCAATCAAGGCGGCGAACACAGCGCTGACCGTAGATGCTTATGCTGAGACGACTTATCGGCGACTGATGCGCTACCATGCCTGCAAAGGCGACCGCAAAGCCGCCATGGCAGTTTACCGCACTCTGGTCAAGCTCTTCTCTGAGCTATTTGCCGAGGAAATTAGTCCAACAACACAGCGTCTGTATGAAGATATTCTGGCGAATCGCCCTGTCAGTTGCGTTGAGGTGCGCCCTAACACAGGCGAGTTTCAAGCAGTGGCAAGCAGCAGTTGATCTACACCCGCTAGACCGCTAACAGGCGCAAATTGTGTAAATCGCACAAGAACTTTATTTTGCACAGCCACAAAGGTGAACTATAATCCAGAAGTGAGGCCATAAGGTTTCTTTAGCTTTTGAGGATGGTTACATGAGCAAAGTTAATCTCCCTAAGCGTCTTGCAACGTTCGTCTTGGTAGCGTTGTTGGCACTCTTGCCGAGCGTCTTGACTGTGCGCGCAGAGGATGAGCCGATTGTCATCGGCGTAGCAGTGGCTCAGACCACAAATGTGGCGTTGTTCGGTCAGGAACAGGTGATCGGTGCGCGGATCGCTGAGGAGTTCTTCAATGAGCGCGGCGGCATCAACGGACGTCCTTTCCGTCTCGTCTTTGCTGACACTGGTGGTGATGAAGCTGGCGCCATCAACGCTTTCCAGACCTTGATCAACCGTGAAAACGTCGTTGGCATTCTCGGTCCAACGCTCTCGCAGCAAGCCTTCGCCGCTGACCCAATCGCCGACCAAGCTGGCGTGCCAGTCATTGCACCATCAAACACAGCGCGCGGCATTCCGCAGATTGGTCGCTTCATCTTCCGCGTCTCAGCGCCTGTCAACTTCGTAGCGCCGAACGCCGTCAAGCAGGCAATCAAGATTAAGCCCGATCTCAAGCGTGTGGCAGTCTTCTATGCCCAGAACGACGCCTTCAGCGTCTCTGAGACAGGCGTCTTCCAGCAGACGGTCAAAGACCTTGGGCTAGAGTTGCTGGACGTGCAGACTTTCCAGACCACTGACACTGACTTCACCACGCAGATCACGAACGTCTTGCCGCTCGATCCTGAGCTGATCATCATCAGCGGCTTGGCAGCCGACGGCGGTAACTTGGTGCGCCAGCTGCGCGAGTTCGGCTACAAAGGCTTGATCGTCGGCGGCAACGGCTTCAATACGACCAATCTGTTCCCAGTCTGCCAAGCCTTGTGCGATGGTATCCTCGTGGCGCAGGCGTACAGCTATCAGGCTGAGAGCGAGATCAACCAAGCCTTCCGTAAGGCGTACAAAGCGCAACAAGGCAAGGAGCCACCACAGTTCAGCGCTCAGGCTTTCACAGGTATTCAGGTTTTTGTAGAGGCGCTGCGCCGTCTTGATGAGCGCAAGCCGCTCAAAGATATGGACTTGAAGACGTTGCGCGCTGAGCTGCGCGATGAGATCATGAACGGCAAGTACGATACGCCGCTCGGTCCGCTCTCCTTCATCGAGACCAAGAAGGACGATGGCACGCCTGCTGGCGGTGAGATCGTACAAGAGCGCTTCTATGTGGCGCGCATTGAGATGGATCCAGACGGCAAGAGCGGTCGCTTCACCTTCATCACTGATCAAGAGCAGAAGTAAAGCAGCGCATTAGCTGAGAATGAAGAGACGGGCAGTAAACCCGTCTCTTCGCTCGGTCTAAGCACCTTTTTGAGACGAGTCTGCCCGTAGCACCACTTCTGCAGCAAAGCGCGTCGCTTTGCAATTGTTTGTGCGCTTCAGACTTCCTGCGGCTCGCGCTGTATCTGTGCCTACAAACTGCGCAGTCTCGAACAGCAAGCTACCTATCTATACCAGTGCAGGTCATTTGTAGAAATAGCACAAGGGCTTCGCTTTGCGCTGATATAAAGATGAGCTATAATGAGGGCGTAAACCAATAAGGTTTCTTTAGCTTTTAAGGATGGTCAAATGAGCAACGTCGTCTTCTCCAAGCGCTTGTCAGTATTTCTGCTAGTGGTCGCTTTGGCGCTCTTGCCAAGCACTTTGTTCGCACAAACTCAGGAAGAGCCGATTGTGATTGGCGTGGCAGTGGCACAGACCAGTAACGTGGCGCTGCTGGGTCAAGAGCAGGTGATCGGCGCACAGATCGCTGAAAAATTCTTTAACGAGCGCGGCGGCATTAATGGTCGCCCGTTCCGCCTCGCCTTCGCCGACACCAGCGGCGATGAAGCCGGCGCTATCAACGCTTTCCAGACTCTGATCAACCGTGAAAATGTTGTCGGCATTCTCGGTCCAACGCTCTCACAGCAAGCCTTTGCCGCTGACCCAATCGCTGACCAAGCCGGCGTGCCAGTCATTGCGCCATCAAACACAGCGCGCGGCATTCCACAGATCGGTCGCTTCATCTTCCGCGTCTCAGCACCTGTAGCAATCGTAGCACCAAACGCCGTTAAGCAAGCAATTAAGCAAAATCCGAACATCAAGCGTGTAGCGGTCTTCTATGCCCAGAATGACGCTTTCAGCGTCTCTGAGACAGGTACCTTCCAGCAGACTGTCAAAGACCTAGGCTTGGAGCTGCTCGACGTACAAACTTTCCAGACTACAGATACAGATTTCACCACGCAGATCACCAACGTCTTGCCGCTTGAGCCCGATCTGGTCATCATCAGCGGCTTGGCTGCCGACGGCGGCAACTTGGTGCGCCAGCTGCGCGAGCTAGGCTACACAGGCACGATCATCGGCGGCAACGGTCTGAACACAGCGAATATCTTCCCTGTTTGCCAAGCACTATGCGATGGCATTTTGATCGCGCAGGCATACAGCTACCAGTATGAGAGCGAGATCAACAATGCCTTCCGCGAGGCGTACAAGAAGCTGCAGGACAAAGAACCACCTCAGTTCAGCGCGCAAGCCTTCGCTGGAATTCAGGTCTTCGTCGAGGCGCTCTCCAAGCTAGATAAGCGCAAGCCGCTCAAAGACATGGACTTGAAGACGCTGCGCGCAGAGCTGCGCGAGGAGATTATGAGTGGCAAGTACGATACACCGCTCGGTCCGATCTCCTTCATCGAGGTCAAGAAGGAAGACGGTACGCCTGCAGGCGGCGAGATTGTGCAGGAGCAGTTCTACGTGGCTCAGATTCGCATGAATCCAGACGGCAAGACTGGGCGCTTCGTGTTTGTGGACTGAGCATTGGCTGACTGTCTGATGACTAGCTAATGGCGAGAGACGGGCTGCTCTGCCCGTCTCTTGGCTTAACACTTCAAAGTATGTTTTTACGGCGAGACTTTGGTTATGAAGGCTTTAGATCAATCCTCACAGCAGTATCGCCGCTTGTGGTGGCTTGCCTCGCGCGGTTTTGCGGCTGTGGTGATCGTCTTGCTCATCACAGCGATCCTCACGACGCCCGGCGGCTTGCAAAATTTCTTCAACGGACTGGCAATTGGCGGCGTGTACGCCATTTTTGCGCTCGGCTACACGCTGATTTTCTCAATTCTGCGCATCATCAACTTTGCACATGGCGCGATCTTCACGCTAGGCGCTTATTTCACCTACTTCCTGACAGGCTCAGCTGTTGGCTTCAATGGCTTGTTAGCCAACCAAAAACTGCCTTTCGGTCTGCCTTTTCCGCTGGCGATGCTCAGCGGCGGCATTCTAGCAGGGCTGTGCGGCATTGCAATTGAGCGCGTCGCCTTTCGTCCGCTGCGCGCCAAAGGCGCTGATCCGCTCTTGACGCTTGTTTCCAGCCTAGGCGTCGCTGTGGCAATTGTCAACATCATCCAGTTGATGGTCGGCGCTGAGATTTACGCTTATCCGCGCAACCCATTCGGCGAAATGCCAGCAGCGCTCAACCTTGGCACTTTTGGCGGCTTATCGCAACGTCCGATCATCATCCGCACTACTCAGGTCATCATCTTTGTCGTCTCAATGGTGATTGTGGTCTTGTTGACCTACTTCATCAACGGCACCAAGACAGGCAAAGCCTTGCGCGCTGTAGCAGAAGACGCCACAACCTCTAGTCTGTTAGGCATTAACACGAACCGTCTAATCCTGATCACATTCTTCGTCAGCGGCTTGGTCGGCGGCATTGCTGGCACGCTAGTCGGCTTGAGCGTCAATGTGAGCGGTCCTTACTTTGGCATCAATTTTGGCTTGAAAGGCTTAGCCGTGATCGTGCTAGGCGGCTTAGGCGATATTCCAGGCGCCGTTGTCGGCGGCTTAGTGATCGGCGTGGCAGAGGCATTTGTGCCGTCACAACAGGTCGCCTACAAAGACGCAATCGCCTTCGCAGTGCTGTTCTTGGTGTTGCTGCTGCGTCCGCAGGGACTGCTTGGGCGAGCGGTCGTACAAAAGGTCTGAAAAGGAGCGCATGACATGGAAGGCTTTCTCAGCACTTACGGCGCCGCTATCGTCCAGATGGCTCTGGCGGGCGTCTTAGCGCTCTCGATGTATTTGCCGCTGATGGCGGGTCAGCTCTCACTAGCAAGTCCGGGCTTCTATGCAGTAGGCGGTTATGTAGCAGCCTTGCTCTCTACGAAAGTTTTTACGGGCTATCCGAATGGTGAGTATCCAATACCGCTTATAGTCCTAGAGATGGGCATAGCAGGCGTGATTGCGGCATTTTTTGCGCTGATCGTCGGCATACCTGCCTTGCGCTTGCGCGGAATCTACCTTGCTCTAGCGACGATTGCTTTCGTAGAGGTGCTGCGCATCTTCGCGCTCAACCAAGACGAGCTAGGCGGCGCTGTGGGCATTTACAACATCCCACAGCCGTTTTTCAGCGCTACGCGCATTGAATACTTGGTTTTAGCTTTGCCGTTGCTGGTCGGCGCTGCCTTGTTCGTAGCGCGCCTAGAGCGCTCACGAGTCGGGCGTGCCTTTGTAGCGCTGCGCGAGGATGAGTTGGCTGCCAGCGCCATGGGCATCTTTCCGACATATTATAAGGTGCTGGCGTTCACACTAGGTGCTGTGCTGGCAGGCATGGCAGGCGCGCTAAATGCGCACATTCTGAACACATGGAATGCGCGGCAAGGCACATTCGACCTTGCCATCTTGATCCTCGCTTATGTGCTAGTTGGCGGCTCGCGCACGTTTTTAGGTCCGATCATCGGCGCCGCATTTCTGGTTGCCCTGCCAGAGATCATCTTGCGCGAGGTAGCAGGCTTGCCCGGCTTGAATCCTGTCATTGCCACGTTCCTGCGCGACGGACGCTTGATTCTGTTTGGCGTGCTGATCGCCATCAGCGTCTTCTTCTTCCCATACGGCTTGATCACACCGAGTTTGCTCAAGTCGCGCAGGAAAAAGACACCTGCCGAGCACATTGAGCCAGCCAAAGCGACACCGAAAGTCAGCGGAGGTGAGCTGTGAGCGCTAAAACTGTGCTAGAGGTACGCAACGTAACGCGACGCTTCGGCGGCTTGTATGCCGTAGATAATGTCTCGTTCACAGTGCAGCGTGGCGAGATTTTCGGTCTGATCGGACCGAACGGCGCAGGCAAGACCA
>JANWYI010000044.1:0-1370 GCA_025055255.1 Anaerolineae bacterium
CTCGAACGGCTTCAAAGCGAACGTGACGCTATTTTCATGCACAGGCAGTTGCTCAAGCGGCGACTCTAGCAAGTCAGCGCGCCAAGCAGCTTGTATTGGCACGCCAAAACGCAACGTGACCATGCCGCGTGAGTTCGCGCAACGGTACAGACGCACAACCAGCTCGTCGCCGTCTTCGGCGCGCTTGACGGTCTCGACAATCACAGTTGGCATGTTGGAGCTGACCAAGCTGAGCGGACCAGCTGCTGGCTTGCCGCTACTCGGCACGATCAAGACAGGAACATTCAAGCGATATGCCTCTGCGAACGTCGTCTGCAGGCTTGGATCAGCGTGCGGCAACAGACTGTATGTGAACGTATGCGTGCCGAGATCAGCGTTTGGGTCAGGGTAAATTGGACTTTTGATCAAAGTTAGGCGCAGGACGTTATCGCGCACGTCATAGCCATATTTGCAGTCATTCAGCAAGCTAACGCCGTAGTCATACTCGCTGAGGTCAGCGAAGTAGTGCGCCGCAACCTCATACTTCGCTTGTTCCCAGCTCGTGTTGCGATGAGTCGGACGCCTGATCGTCCCCCACTGAATGTGGTACGTCGCGTCATCAGCGCGCACAGCCACAGGGAAGGCAACTTTGAGCAATGTTTGACGCTCGTGCCACTCAACTTGCGTCTGAAAGTCTATGCGGCGGCTACGCGCGCTCAGGCTGATGCGCTGACAGATTAGACTGCGCTTGATGCGGCGCACAATCTCAAGTGTGGCGCGCAGCGCGCCTGCCTCGACAACGCGAATGGACTCAGCAGGCGCTGCGCTCTCGAACGGCAAGCCGTCAAGCGGATCAATGTTCCATGCGTCAAACATGCGCGGCGCGTCGTGAAATGCCTGAAATTGGTTGCCGAGCGTGCCTTCTGCCAGCACGTGCCGATTGTGTTCTTTGTCGTAAATGCCGACTAGGTCGCCTGCTGAGTTGAAAGTGAGCGCGAGCAGGTCATTTTCAAGGCGCTCAGGCGTAGCAATGAGCGTCGGCAAGTCTGATGAAGCGCCTTGTGCCAGACGCAGCGGCGTCAGACTGTAAGGCGGCAAGGCAGGCAAGGCGATCAGCGTGCCTTCTTCGGTCTGTTGCGCAGGCAGAGGCGTCTCGCCATGCCACAAGCATTTATCAGACGGTAACTGCTCAGGCAACAGTGCGAGAGTCGGCGCGCTAACAGAGAGCGTATTCACGGCTAGGTAATCGCCGCCGAGTGACCCACTGAGCGCTTGAAGCGCTGCATTGCTGAGCTGTTCACAAGTCGCCTGCAAGCGCGCATATTCAGGGCGCGCCTGTGCGTACACCTCAGCGATGCTGCTGCCGGGCAGGATGTCGTGAAATTGATGCA
>JANWYI010000044.1:1468-26610 GCA_025055255.1 Anaerolineae bacterium
AAGCGCGCATATTCAGGGCGCGCCTGTGCGTACACCTCAGCGATGCTGCTGCCGGGCAGGATGTCGTGAAATTGATGCAGGCAGAGCGTCTGCCAGAGCGCATTGAGCTGATCAGACGGGTAAGGCTGTTTTGCATGTGCATAGGCGAGCGCAGCGAGGAATTCTGTGTTGTGCAGCGTAATCTCAGCCTTGCGATTGGCGCGCTTGATCCATGCTTGACTGGTCAGCGTGCCTTGGTGAGTCTCAAGGTAGAGCTCGCCGCGCCAGACAGGCAGTTTGTCGCCATGTTGCGCTAAATGTTCAAAGAAATCGCGCGCGCGCGCCGTGTGCAGGCGTGGAATGTTTGGAATCAGCTGCAGTGCAGCAATATTTTCAAGCATCTCAAGCGTCGGTCCGCCGCCGCCATCGCCGTAGCCATAGACCATCAGTCCTAGCGGCACGCGCTCTTTGTCATGTAGGCGCAGCCACGACTCAATCACAGACTGCGCGTTTGCGTTTGCGTTGTAAGTTGCCGTGCGCAGCCAAGAGAGCATCGGCGTAGGCGTGAAATGTGTCAGCAGACGCGAGCCGTCTAAGCCTTCCCACCAGAAGCTATCATGCGGAATCTGGTTGTGTTCGCTCCAGCGCAGCTTTGTTGTGAAAAAGTATGAAATGCCTGCTAGACGCACTAGTTGCGGCAAACTGGCAGGGAAGCCGAAAGTGTCAGGCATCCACAGGATTGGCGAGTCGGCATCTGCGCCGAAGTGTTGACGAAAGTAGCGCCTGCCCAACAAAAATTGCCGCGCAAGGCTCTCAGCGCCGCTAATGTTACAATCTGCCTCAACCCACATGCCGCCGAGCGCTTCCCAACGTCCTGAGGTGACATGCCGACAGATGTGCTCAAACAGATTCGGATAGTCTTGCTGGACAAAAGCGTAGAGCTGCGGCTGACTCTGCACAAAGTAGTAATGCGGAAAGCTGTCCAACAGAGAGACAGCCGTTTGAAACGTGCGTGCAGCCTTGCCGCGCGTCTGATCGAGTGTCCAAAGCCACGCTGTGTCAATGTGAGCATGACCGACGGCATACAGATGCATCGGATGAGCATTCGGCATCGCTTCAAGTGCCTTCAGGAGCGCTGTGAGAGCGCGTCGCATGCCATGCGCGTCAAAGTGAGCGAAAGCGTTTTCAAGAGCAGCGATCAGAGAGCCGCGCGGCGGAAACTCAGGTGGTGTGTGTTGAATGACTTCTAGGACATTGCGCGCAAGGTTGTAGAAGCTCACAAGGTCAGTATCGAGACGTTGCACAGCACACGGCTGTAGGTAGTAGCGCGGACGCAGATCACCTTCCAATGAGCCGCCTAGCCCTGTCCAGCCGTGCAGTAAAAGCTCATGGGCTCGACCGTCACACAAGTGCGAAGGCAACAGAACTTGCGTATGGCGCACGTCCATACTGGCGATCAGCGCGCCATCAGCGTAGATGAGCGCCTCAGGGTGCGCTTGAAAGTCATCAGCTGCTTCACCTAGCGGCAAATGTAGGACGCTAGGCTGAGTGATGTCCCAGTCAGGCGGCAAGCGCAGCTCGAAACGCATGAGGAAGTTAGTCTGCCACGTTCCCCAGTAAGTGTGATAGGCGAGCGGACGCCAATCAAGCGCCTCAAGCCTGTGAGCTGAGAGCGGACGCGCATCGGGCAACTGAGCGTAATGCGGTGGTGGCAAGAGGTGCTGCTCCAGCACAAGACGCCGCTGAAGAGACGCCAAACGCTGAGCAAGGCGTTGAATGGCTTGTGTTGCGCTATCCTGCATGATTTTTGCTCTGTAGGTCTGAGTGAACTGGTACATACCAGTACGCTCAATTATAGCGGCATGGGCGACGAGCACAAGGCTACACTGAAATCAGGCTTGTCAAGCCTACCGCGCTACGCTACATTTTGAGCAATCTCTTTTGATTTATTCAGCAGGATTGACAGCAACTGTGAAAACTCAAGAGCGCCTTGCTCAGCCTGTAGGAATTGTTAAGGCTGTGCAGCCAAACAGCGCTGCGGCTGCGCTTGGCGTGCAGCCAAATGACGAGCTGTTGGCAGTCAACGGTCAGCCATGCCAAGACGTGATTGACGTACAGTACTACAGCGCAGAGGAATGGCTTGAGCTACGCATTCGGCGCAACGGACGTGAGATGGTGCTCTCTGGTGAGCGGCACTACGATCAGCCGCTTGGCATTGAGTTCGTCCATCCAACTTTTGACATAGACATCCGCCGCTGCAACAACCTGTGCGAATTCTGCTTTGTGCTACAGATGGCGCCGCGCATGCGCCGCACGCTGTACATCAAAGACGACGACTATCGCTACTCGTTCTTGTTCGGTCACTTCGTCACGCTCACCAACTTGAGTGAGCGCGACTGGCAACGCATTATCGAACAGCATCTCAGTCCGCTCTACGTCTCAGTCCACGCCACTGACCTTGAGCTGCGTCGCCGTTGCCTGCGCAATCCGAATGCGCCTGATATCATGGCTCAGCTCCGCGAGTTAGCAGCGCATAATTTCGAAGTGCACACGCAGCTGGTCATCACGCCAAACTTGAATGACGGCGAACACATGGAACGCAGCGTACGCGACCTTGCCACGCTCTATCCATGTGTCAGAAGCGTGAGCGTGGTACCGGTTGGCTTGACCAAGTATCATCGCTATGGCTTGACGACCAACTCAGTTGACCACGCTAACGCTGTGCTGGACGCTTGCGAGGCGTGGCAACGCGAGTTCCGTGCGCAATTTGGCATTGGCTTTGTCTATCCAACAGACGAGTGGTACCTGCTCACAGGGCGTCCGCTGCCGCAACTGGACGAATATGACGGCTTAGCGCTGCATGAGAACGGTCTAGGCATGGTGCGCAGCTTTCTGGACGAGTGGGAAGCAGTGCGTCGTCAAGAGGTGCCGCAGCTGCGCGCTGAACGGCTGCGCGCTAAGCAATTGACGCTCGTCACAGCTACGCTGTTCGCGCCGACGCTGCAAGCTGTAGCGGCTGAGTTAGCGGCAAACAGTGCGCTACAGCTGCATGTGCAGCCAGTCGTTAACACGCGGCTAGGTGAGAGCATCACTGTGGCGGGCTTGCTGACTGGTCAGGACGTGATTGCGCAGCTCATGCCGTTGAAAGAGACAGGCAAGCTCGGCGAGCTGGTGATCTTGCCGCGCATCATGTTCGATCATCCCGACGGCATTGCTCTAGATGACGTATCGCCGTTAGACGTGGCACGCGCACTAGACGTGCCTGTAGCACTCGCCGATTGCATGGGCGACGTGCTGGACGCGGCGCAGGGCATCAACAAACTGATGTTTTCGCCGCAGCTTGCACCAGCAGATATCCCGATTGTGCGCGAAGGCGGCTGGGCAGTCGAAAAATACCTGTAATTCAGACAGGCGGCCACGGATAGTTCGGTCCGGGCCCTGGACGCGGATATTCGCGGCGCTGAATTAGCTTGCGCAGGCGCGCCAAGAGCGCATTGATCTCAGACTCTGCTAGTAACTCGTTCAGCGCATAGCGCAGCGGCTCTGTTGGCGTCTCAACTTCGCAATAGAGCCGCTCAAGGTCTGCCAACAAATCTTGCGGGATTGGCTCTCCAGCAAAATCCCAGATCACTGTGCGCAGCTTAGGCGCCGTGTGAAAGCCGATGCCGTGATCAATGCCCCACAAATGTCCATCTTCACCAACGATGCAATGTCCGCCTTTGCGGTCAGCGTTGTTGATGACGTAATCAAAGGCTGCTATTTTCATCAACGCAGGACGAAACGATTCGTCTAAGGTGAAGTAATTCACCTCAGGGTTGTGCGCAATGTAAAGCTGCACGGAGCCAAAGCCGCGCAGACCGTCGCGCAGCACAGTAGGCGGCACAATCTGCCAGCCGAGCGCCTGCGAGACCAAGAAAGCAGCGTACTCACGGCGACAGAGCGTGCCGTCAGGAAAATCCCACAGCGGACGTTCGCCGCGCTGCGGCTTGTAGACGGCTAAAAGTGCCTCTGGCGCGTTCGGTTCGTCAAGTGCAAGCGTCACGAGGAATGTGCTGTTGGAACTCCAGCGCAAGACGCCCTGATGCGCCTCGCGCATTCTGCCTTCGGCAAGCCAGCGCAAGATGCGCGGCACGTCTTGCGGTCGGCATACGCGGTTGAATTCCGAGTCGGTCATTTCAGCGCACTCCTGCTGCCTTGCGGCGAACTCACGAGCAGCTGTCTACGTCCAATAGTACAGCACGCGTCCGTTGTGAGCAGGATTAGCGCGCCCTTGCTTGACCACATCCATAGCGTGCAGGCTGAGCGCGCGCATTTGCGTCCGTGTTCCCCACAAACGCACAACCGAAGGTGAGGCTTGGCGTGGGTCTTGCCCTTCATGCAGGACGATCATCTCTTCTGCGATGAGCAGCACGCGGTCGCGCTCCTCGCTATAGGCTAAACCGATACGCGAAATGCGGAAGCGCCCTTCGATTGGCTCGCGCAGCTCCATGTTCATGCGCGCCATATCAGGCATGTCATTACTCAAGCCAAGAGTGCGACTAATTTCGTCCAGCATGTCGCGCAGCGCCTCGGCAATAGCGCGCGCTTGCTCTTTCTCAATGATCAGAGAAATAACTTGCCCTTGTCCGCCTGCCTGCAAGTAGAACACGCGCCGACCTTTCGGTCCAACCGTGCCAATGGTTACGAAGTCAATCGGGTCTAGTTCAATTTCAAGGCTCATAAGTCTAGTTATTGCCCTTCGTCGTATGCAGCGCTACTCGCCGCGCTTGCTCAGCCAGTGCCAATGCTTGTTCAGGAGTGAGCGCCATGTGAGACTGGCGCGGCGTGCCTTGTCCCTCGCCGAGCAGCTCTGTGAGCGTCAAGTGCAAGCGTGCCTGCTCTGAGTCATATTCTAGCGCAACTTGCCCAACACGGAACACGATTTTCTCAGGCTGAACGAAGGCGAGCAAATGTGCCGCGCGAGTTGCTACTGGATCAATGATTGTCTCGATCTGACTGGCAAGCTGCAGCGCTTGTGCTTTCTCAATGATAAAGGTGAACGGCTCGCTTTCATTTTCTTGAGCGGCTTGAAAGTAAAAAACGCGGTTGCCTTTCGGACCAATGGCTTCAACGGTCAGCGCAGTGATGCGCTCAAGATGCTCAGCTTGGCGTGGATCAGGCACTTCAGCGCCTGCTCTGGGCAGATAACTTGTCTCATTAATTTGAAGGATGCTTGGACGTGGAAAGCCTAAGCGAAGAATGCTGAGCGAGGCAGGCGCGATCTCAATGCGCTGAAACAGATCGAGGTGTATGCCGAGATAGTAGGCAAGAATCATCTTGATCACGTCGCTATGTGAGAAAATCGCTACGCGCTGGCGCGGATGCTGCTCAGCTAGCTGTTCAAGAGCGTCTACAGCGCGCATTTGTGCCGCGCGCATTGTTTCGCCCTCAGGAAAACGGACACGGCTAGGATTAATCTGCACAGCACGCCACAGCTTGCGCGCTGCCAGTTTGCCCAGCTCTGCGCCTTGCCAAGCGCCGTAGCGCACCTCGCCGAGTGCCTCCAGAAGAGTCAAGGTCAGATGTGGATGGTGGGCAAGGACAACCTGAGCCGTCTCCACACAGCGCTCCAAAGGACTGCTGTAGGCAGCGTCAAGGCGTGTGTGCGCTAGTCGCTCGCCCAGTGCCGCTGCTTGAGCTCGCCCTTCAGCGTTTAGATGCACGTCAGGCGTCCAGCCAGCAAGTCGCCCTGTTTTAACAAAATCATTAGTGGCATGGCGAATGAGCAAAAATTCGGTCAAGTATTGATCCTTCCCAAGCGAACATTTTGGGTGATTGTGGCATAGAGTGCTTCTTTCAGCAACCCTCTACAAACCGAGCCTAATTCAGGCATAAATTGTCAGGACATTCCGACAAATCTAGCACAAAGCTGAACCGCAAAAAATGCGGAGCCATGTAAGATATGAAGGTAGGACACATAGGCTGTATCTCTCTACAGCCACAAAGGTGGCAAGCGAACTTCGTAAAACGTGCGAGAGCGAACTTTTCAAGGAGCGCTACGTATGAAATTTTCTGAAAGAAAGCGGAGCGCAGCGCGCGGTCAGGCACTGGTGGAGTACGCGCTGATTATTGTGCTTGTGGTGCTGGCAATTGCCATAGCGCTAGCAATCGTTCCGCTGGAGAATGCCATCAGCAACGTCTTCAGCAATGCTGTCTCCGGCGTGTTGGATAGCACAGTTACGCCGCGTAGCACATATAACGAGACTGAGTTCTGGCAAATAGCGACTCTCGTCGCCTCTAACACGCCGCGTTCACGCTTGGTGGCTACTAACACTCCAGTCGTAGGTGAGACAGGGACGCCGAATAGAACGCCCACTGATACGCCAACAGTGACTAACACGCCCACGCCCGGACCTTCGCCGACGCCAACTAGGACGCCCACTTCACGTCCGCCAGCAACACCTGTTGATCAAGAATACAGCTATCCATTCTACGACGCTGGCGATAGGCTTGGTGCATGGCACTACAGCTTCACTAACGTCATTAACCAGACAGCGCTATGGACTGTCCAGTATTTCAACGGACCGACTGATGCCAACTGGTTCCCTGGCGTCCGCGCCGCTGAAGAGTACTTGTTCTGGCCTCAAGACATTAATCGCAACTGGACAGGCGTGCCAAATGGCGCAATTCTCGACCCGAATAACTGGAGCGTCCGTTACAGTGCCACTATTCCGCTAGAGAACTTCCGCTACCAAATCCGCTTGATCTCAAAGTCACAGGCGCGCGTCATCATCAACGGCGTGACTGTAGCGCAGATCACAGCAGATACCGGCAATGATGAGCGCTCTGTAGTGACTGATTATGCAGGTGCTGCAGGCACTGCTGATGTGCGGATCGAAATGCGCAACACAGCAGGCGAAGCCTCAATTCGCGTCATCTTCAATCGCTTTGCAGACCGTGGCACTTGCAACTGGAGTCTGACTAACGTTCAGCCGCACAGTCCGCCTTCGCAGTACACTGATAGTCTCGGCAACTACGCTGTAGACTCAGACTGCCACTTGCGGCTGCGCGGTTTCATCAGCATCCCTGCCTCGGCTACGCCGCGCCTCGTCTTCTGGGAGCGCTGGGCGCTCGGCACACAAGATACGACTTACGTCGGCATCCGCGAATACGATAATCCTGCGGCGCAGTGGGTCTGGGTTGCTGTGAACACAGGCGCAAACAGCAACCTGAACTGGCGCCGTCGCGTTTACAACCTGATGAACTTCAGCGGCAACGACTGGCGCGGCAAGAAGATTGAGCTCGCCTTCCGCGTCGAGAGCGTTGACGCGAACGTCTCAGATGGCTGGTATATTGACGACATCGCCGTTGAGGACGACACCACGCGCCTGTACACCATTGGCTTCTCCGATTTTGCCGATAACCCTGCTCTTTCATTGCCAAATTGGCTGAATGAATGCTCATGGCAGCTGACAACCACCAAGAAGTACTCTGGCTCTGGCTCATGGGCGAGCAATCCCGGCACAAACTATCAAAACAACGCTAACTGCTCGCTGATCCTGAACGGACTAGTGGACTTGACTGCTTATCCAGCTGCCAGTCCAGAGACACTTGAGCTTTCGTTCTACAGCGACGTAGCTCTCGCCGGCGTAGATGACCGCGTTGTTGTTGAGTGGGCAGCAGAAGGCTCAGACACATGGACAGCCTTTACGCCGTTCGGCTCTTCCGATCCTTACGTGGCGCGAGCTACCACACAAGTGTGGCGACAGGTCTCGATACGGCTGAATGAGCGCAAGGGCACGCGCTTCCAGCTGCGCTTCCGCCTAATCAGCGATGGTGACGGCAACACTGCTGCTGGCTGGTTCATTGACAACATTGAGCTGCGCGAGCGCGAGGTTGAGATACTAGGTATTCCATTCAATGAGCCGTTTAACGACGCTAACAGATGGCTGCTGAGCGGCTCTTGGAATGTGACCACAAGCGTACGGCGCAGCACGCCCTCTGCCTTGACAGATAGTCCTAGCGGCTCATATGCTGTGCCTTCCAATATGACCGTTGAGCTCAGACCGTCAATCAGACTTATCGGCTCAACGCGCCCTGTCCTCGCATTCTGGACGTACTGGCAGGCTGCCAGCGCTAACTTGTATGCAGAAGTTTCGGTTGATGATGGCGCAAATTGGACAACGGTATGGCGCAAGCAAGTTGGTGGCTCTGGCTACGACGATGTGCCTGTGCAACTGGCATGGCAGCGCGTCAAAGTTGATCTCTCTGCCTATAGGACTAATATCATCCGCTTCCGCTTCCGCTTGCAGGCTGTTGGCGGCGCGCCAGATGATGGCTGGTACATTGATGACCTGAGCATTGCTGAGGAAGAGAATCTCGTCCGTCAACTTTCAGCAGGTCCAATCCTTGAGACGTTTGAGAACGACGATGCCATCCTCGACTGGTTTGATGGCGGCACGTGGCGCATCACGGACGAACACGGGCGCAACAACAGCAAGGCATGGTCAGATAGCCCGGCAGCGAACTACCTCAAGCCTGCGCGCAGCGTGCTAGAGCCGCGCTACGCCATTGATCTGCGCGGTAGCACCAAGCCGACGCTCTACTTCTGGACTCGCTTTAACCTGAACCCAGAGGATCGCTTGATCGCAGAAATCTCGCGCGACAATGGCTACACTTGGTCAACGGTCCTTTGGGATAACGGCGCACCAAGCGTCCAAGAGTGGGTCAACCTTGGCTGGCACCGCATTCAAGTTGACCTAACGCCATACAAGGACGATACCACGCCGTTGCGCATCCGTTTCCGCTTGCAGGCGCTTAACAACTTCCCTAACGCCGACGGTTGGTACATTGACGACTTCACAATCTACGACCGCGCTTTCATGCCGAGCTTTGGGCAGAACTTGTTCGATCCGTTCAACGACTTCCGCAACTGGGTTGTGGAAGGCAACTGGACAGCCGTGCCTGATCAGTACACGGCATGGGAGTATCAACCTGACACATTCGTGCCACAGCCGCTACTGCTCAGCGGTATGAGCCAGCCGACAACCAACTGGATTGGCGACTACTGGCACACGCCGCCGCCCGCTAACTCAAGCCAGACAGACCGTGTAGCGATCTGGGGCTGGCCGGCTGGCACGAATGTCAACATCCCAAGCGCGCCGCCTAACATCGCTCGTGATACCGCTGTTGGCGAGATCAACTTTAACTACGCTCAGAATCTCGCTGAACTGCCCTACCCTGACGCTGTGCCGCAATGGTTCGTAAGCGGCTTGGCGAACCATGAGTGGTACATTATGCGTTGGCAGCGTCGCTACCGCGTCACGCAATCGGGCGAGTACATGCTGCGCCTGCGTTTCGCTGGCGGCGCGCGGCTGTTCATCAACGATGTTGAGCAGACGCCGCGCAACGACCTCGCCAAGCCTTATCGGACAGTTGGCGCAGTGGCTACACAGCCTTGGTCTGTTAATTCAACGCTGCGTTCACACTACTACACTTACACTTTCAGCAGCGGTGTGAATTACGACATCCGTGTTGAGTACTTCCACACAACAGCGGCGCAATCTGGTGATGGACGAATTGAGTTCAGCATCGCAGAACGCTCATCTATCGCGCGCACTAGCCCGCTCCCTGAGACCTACGGCAACTTCCATCGCACCAGCTTGATCCTCAACGGCTACCTAGAGATTCCAGCTGGCAAGGTTGGCAACGTGCGCTACGACGAACGCTTCAGCTTCACTGATCAGGACTACGGCAAGGTTTACTACTCGCTTGACGAAGGCTTCACGTGGAACGAAGTCGTGCCGTTGCGCCGCAGCAACAACAATCCGCAGGGTGGCGGCTGGAGCGTTGGCTCGCTGCAGGACTGGGTCGGCAGCTCGTTCCTGATTCTAAGTCCCAGTGGTGATAGATTCACTGAGCCTCAGCGCGTCCTGATCAAGTTTGAGCTGGATTCACGCATCAATCCTGCTGTGGACGATGGCTGGTGGATTGATAACTTCGGATTCCTTGCCAGTGAGTCCATCGCCAACACAGCGCCGATCTTCACCAGTGCCACCATCAACACAGAGACTAATCGCCAAGGCTCTGCTGTGCCATTTGTGATCGATCAGCCCGGCGACACGCACACCTTCGAGATTGTGACGCAGCCGCCGCGTGGCGTGGCAGGCGTCTCCGTTGGCGGTAGCCAGCTGACCTATCAGCCGCCGTCTGAGTGGACTGGCACAGTCACTTTCACTTACCGTGCGATTGATCAAGGCGGGCTTTCGCGCGTCGGCACAGCTGTGGTCAATGTGCGCCCGTATTTCGTCCGCGGCGTCAATCTCGGTCCTTGGAACAGTTCCCAGACGCCTGAGGTGACGATCAACGGCAATGACTGGAACAACATCCAGACAGGAAGCGTTTGGGGCAGCAGCACATCAGACTCGTTCAATGGCTCACTTGCTATCACGCCGCCACAGGATACGAACACCACCACCATGCTCCGCTCGTGCATCCGAGCCAACGCTGACGCAAATGCTCAGATTGGCATTGACAACGTCCCAACGGGCATCTACAGCGTTTACGTCTGGACAGTGGAACACAGCGCTACACCACAGACTTTTGATCTACACTACGGCTGGGATCCAAATGTGCGCTGGGTGAACAACCACACTGGACCGCAAGGCACTTTCATGCGGCACGGTCCGCTCAACATTGTCCATACTGGCGGCGCGATACCCATTCGCTTCCCGGGCGATGGCACGAATCGGCGTGGCTGCATTGCAGGCGTTGAGGTGTGGCGCGGTGCCGACCCAAGTGCATGGTCATCAGGCGATATCGGTTGGACGCTTGGCGGCAGCCTGATCAACGGCAAAGGCTCTACATCAGCGCTCGGTCCTTCGTCGTTCCGCGTCACTGCCTCAGGCGTAGATATCTGGAACAACGCTGATGGCTTCCGCTACACTTGGCGCTATGAGATGGGCAACGCGGAGATCATCGCGCGGGTCACCTTCGAGGCGATCTCATCCTCCAACTGGAACAAGGCAGGCTTGATGATCCGCGGCGGTCCGAATCGTGCTCAGGCGCACGCCTCGATCTTCCTCGCCAATCCAAACGGCGGCAATACAGCTGGGCGTGTCTCGTTCCAGCGGCGGCTGTGGTGGGGCAACAACAGCGAAAGCAACACTACTGGCGATGTCATCCCTGCCATTCTGAACAATCCTGTGTGGCTCAGGCTGGTCAAGCAAGGCACCAACTACAGCGGTTTCTACTCGCTTGATGGCACGAACTGGATACAGGTCGGCAGCACGATCACGATCGATGGCGGCAACATCTTCGACTCCGACTTCATGATCGGTCTGGCAGTCACGTCGCATCAAGATGGTGAGTTTGCCACAGCGGTATTCGACAACGTCCAGATCATACCGCGCTAGGCACAATCACCTAGTCAATCAATTAGGGCGAGTCGCGCAGACTCGCCCTAATTTTTGGGGATAGCGCCTCAAAGCGCAGATCGCTATGATCGGGTCTTGTTTTTCCCAGCAATGCAACAAGTGAGCGCTTCAAACATGCTACTCGATGTCCTCTGGATCGCTGTTGGCTTGGCAGGTCTTTTCTTCGGCGGCAATTGGCTAGTCAAAGGCGCAGCAAGGCTCGCTCAGACGCTTGGCGTCTCACCAATTGTGATCGGCTTGACGATTGTCGCTTATGGCACGTCTACGCCTGAGCTGTTGGTCAGCTTGCAGGCGGCGCTTGGCGGCAACGCTGACATATCAATGGGCAACGTCGTTGGCTCGAATATTGCCAATATCGGCTTGATCATCGGCTTGAGCGCGTTAGTCTATCCGATGGTCGTGCAGCTGCAATTCTTGCAGCGCGAGATTCCGATCATGATCGGCGTCTCTGTCCTTTTCCTTTTTCTAGCACAAGACGGCGTGATTGGTGCACTTGATGGCGCCATTTTCGTAATAGGCGCGGCAGCGTACACTGTCTTATCATACTTAATCGCAAAGCAAGAAGGCAAAGAACTCATCCGCCAGACGCAGGAGTTCACTGCTGTGATCGCTAAGCCGACAAATCACCTGTTTAACGATCTGCTCTTGGTTGCTGTAGGCATTGTGGTCTTGCTGTTCGGTTCAGATCGGCTTGTGCTGGGCGCTGTGAACATTGCTGAGGCAATCGGCGTGCCGCAGATCGTGATCGGCATCACGCTTGTGGCAGTCGGCACATCGCTGCCAGAGTTAGCGACGTCTGTAATCGCTGCCTTCAGGCGTGAGAGTGAAATTGCTATTGGTAATGTTGTCGGCTCAAATATCTTCAATATCTTCGCCATTCTCGGCATCACGTCGCTGATCACGCCGATCAACGTCAATCCGCGCTTGCTACAGGTGGACACCTTCGTCATGCTCGGCTTTTCGGTTGCGTTGTTTGTCTTCTGCCTCAACCGTAAAATCAGCCGCCGTGAGGCGATTCTGTTGTTAACAGCGTATACAGCTTTTGCAGTCTACAATTTCGCGCCGCGCTGAGCGTATGCCCGTGACCTTTCGCTCACCTTCTGAGTTCCTGCGCTATGTGGCGAGCGGTCTGATGACGCGACTCGGTCAGCTAGGCGCACGTCTGGGCTGGCAGCCGAATGCAATTACGCTCTTAGGCATTTTGCCGACACTGATTGCAGCACTTCTAGCAGCAAGTGGACAGTTTTTCGCTGCAGGCGTTGTGCTACTCATCGGCGCGCCGCTTGACGCGCTCGACGGCGCTGTGGCGCGCGCTAAAGGCTGTGAGACTCGCTTTGGTGCGCTGCTAGACTCGACTGTTGACCGTTACACAGACGCCTTGATGCTCAGCGGCATTGGTTATGCGTTTGCACAAGCGGGCGACTTGCTCAACATGCTCTTAGCCTTCGGCGCGCTCAGCGGCGCTTACGCTGTCAGCTATGTACGCGCCCGTGCCGAAGGCTTAGGTATCGGCTCAATCAAAGACGGACTGTTTGACCGTGCAGCGCGAATCATCGTGCTGATCCTCGCCTTGCTCACAGGCGCGCTAACGCTCGGACTGCTCGTTTTAACTATTGGCGGTCATTTGACGGCATTGCAGCGCTTGTGGATAGCTCACCGAGCTACACGAGATGATTAGGAGCGTATGATCGGTCAGCCGCTCTACGGCGTAATCATTGTCGGCTCAGTATGGCTTGGCATAGAAGTGACGGCGCGACTCGCCAAGCAGCGCGGCTTGCAGCCTGAGTTGGTCTGGCGTGCCATGCTCTGGATTGCGCCGTGTGCGTTGATAGGCGCGCGCTTGTGGTTCGTTTTGCTGCCGCCGCAGTCAGTGGTGGCAACTGGACGCACGGCTGAATGGCTGATCGCCAACTTTTTCGATCTGAATCAAGGCGGCATAGCACTCTGGACAGGCGGACTGGGCATTTTCGGCGCTGTGATCGGCGGCAGCATGGCAGCATGGTGGTACGCACGGCGGCACAAGCAGCCGCTTGGCGTCTGGTTCGACATGGCTGCGATTGGCTTGGCAGTCGGTCAAACGTTTGGACGCTTGGCAAATGGCTTGAATGGCGAACATTACGGCGTGCCGACTGAGCTACCTTTCGGCATCCTGATTGCTGAGACAGCGCGCGTCGGCGTGTATAGCGACTTAGCGCGCTTTCCGCTTGAGACAACGCGTTTTCATCCTGTCTGGCTCTACGAAATGCTCTTGACAGGCGTGCTTGCCTTCGGCTTGTGGCGCGCGTGGCGACGTAAGATAACGCAAAGCGGCAATCTGGCAGTGTGGTATGTCTTTTTCTACTGTGGCGGACGCTTCTTCTTGGAAGGACTTAAGGTCAATGTGCCACGCATTGGCGAGGCAAACGCGATGCAAATTGTCTGTGCGCTGTGTGCAGCAGGCGCAGCGCTGTACCTAGCGCAGCGCAGTGCGCTATCATCGTAGAAAAAAGGAGCGCTATCATGCAAATACTTTTCAAAAACGGCACAATAATTACAGCTGAAGGCGCTTGTCGCGCTGATTTGCTGGTCGTAAACGACAAGATTGCTCAAATTGGAGCGGACATCCTGCCAACAGCAGCCACACAGGTCGTAGACTGCACAGATCGCTGGCTGCTGCCGGGCGGTGTAGATGTTCATACACATTTTGACCTGCCTGTCAGCGGCACGCACAGCAGCGACGATTTTTTCAGCGGCGGACGCGCAGCGGCTTTCGGCGGCACAACTACACACATTGACTTCGCCATTCAGAGCAAAGGCGGCACGCTGCGTGCAGCTCATGACACATGGCGCGCTAAAGCGGAAGGGCGCGCTGTGATTGACTACGGTCTTCACATGACCATCACTGATTTAAATGATGCAGTCGCGGCTGAGATTCCGCACATGCGCGAGCTTGGTATCACGAGTCTGAAGCTGCTGATGGCGTACAAAGGCAGCGTCATGGTGGACGATGCGACGCTGTTTCGCGTCATGCAGATTGCCGCAGCAAATGACATGCTCGTGATGACGCACTGCGAAAACGGCGACGCCATTGCACAGTTGCAAGCCGACTTCATCGCACAAGGCAAGACGGCGCCGCGCTATCACGCGCTGAGCCGACCTGCAGTGCTGGAGGCAGAGGCGACAACACGCGCGCTTGCACTGGCTGAGGTGGCAGGCTGCAGGCTGTACGTGGTGCATATCACTTGTGAAGGCGCTGTAGAGGCGCTGCGAAAGGCGCGCACGCGCGGCATGCCTGCTATGGGCGAGACGTGCATTCAATACCTGCATCTCACGGCTGAGAAGCTGGATCAGCCTGACTTTGAAGGCGCCAAATACGTCTGTTCGCCGCCGCTGCGCACAGCACACGACGTCGCTGTCTTGCGGACGGCGCTGCGCGACGGATCGCTGCAAGCGCTCAGCACGGATCACTGTCCGTTCTGGTTCGCAGGCGGCGAGAACGGTCGCTTGGCAGGCAAAGAGCTCGGTCGCCAAGCTTTCACGAAGATTCCGAACGGCGTGCCGTCGGTTGAGGAGCGTTTGAAGCTGAGCGCTGACTTGCTTGAGGCGTCGCGCTGGGTTGCTGTGAACTGCACACAGCCTGCGCGCATCTTCGGCTTGTATCCGCGCAAAGGCGCGCTGCTCGTCGGCGCCGATGCCGATATCGTGGTCTGGAATCCGAGCAAGCAGGGCGTCATCAGCGCAAAGACGCACCACATGCAAGTAGATTACAGCGTTTTCGAAGGCATGACGTATCGTGGTGCGCCAGAGCGCGTCTATCTGCGCGGCAAGCTGATTGTGCATGACGATCAGTGGCTCGGCACAGCAGGTCAGGGCGTGTACTTGCAGCGTGAGTCAGGCGTCTGGCTGTAAGAGAGCGTCCTACCTATGAACACATCCAGTTGGACACGCCGCGCTGAATTTTGGCGCGGCATGCGCGACACTGTGCCACTTGTAGTCGGCGCCGTGCCATTTGGGATAATTTTCGGTGCGGTTGCTGTCAGCAGCGGCGTGGCGGCAGGTGGCGAGACGGCGCGTCAACTCTCGCCGTTGGCTGCGCAGAGCATGTCGCTGTTTGTGTATGCTGGCGCCTCACAGTTCATTGCTGCTGAACTTGTGCGCAACTCAGCAGGCGTGTTGGTCGTGATCTTCACCACGCTGATTGTCAACTTGCGCCATGCGCTCTACAGTGCTAGTCTTGCGCCGTACTTGCACGGCTTTCCGCAGCATTGGCTGTTGCCGCTCGGTTTCACGCTGACGGATGAGACGTTTGTCGTCTCGATAGCGCGCTATCAGCAGGCTGATGCATCGCCATACAAGCATTGGTATCAGGCAGGCTCGGCTGTGCTGATGTACAGCAGCTGGCAACTTTGTACGCTGATCGGCATTTTAGCAGGTCGCTCAGTTCCAGCTGAGCAAGTAGCACGACTTGGTTTGAGCTTTGCAGCAACGGTCACATTCATCGGCATGTTGATTCCACTGATTCGCAGCCGTGCGCTACTTGTCGCTGTAGTAGCAGCTGGCGCTGCATCAGTGCTGTTCAACGGCTTGCCAAGTCGGCTAGGTCTGTTAGCTGCAGCGTTAGTTGGCATTGCAGCGGGCATGTTGGCAGAGCGCACTAAAGTAGAGATAACACATGGATAGCTTGAGCGAGCTTTTTCTCGTGGCAGGTATGGCGCTCGTAACATTCGCAGCACGTTATCCGATCCTAGCCTTTTTTGGCAGGCTGAATCCGCCACAGTACGTGCTGCAGGCGCTCAAGTTTGTGCCGCCTGCTGTGCTGACAGCGCTGATCGTGCCTTCAGTGCTGATGCCTGAAGGCAGGCTAGACCTACAGCCGAGCAACGCTTTTCTTGTGGCAGGTGTGATAGCAGCGCTAATTGCATGGCGCACCAAAAACCTGCTGCTGACGATTGTGCTAGGAATGGCGACGTTCGGGCTGTGGCGCGCGTTGCTTGGGACGCTCTGAGCGAAGCAGAACGGCGGACTAGTATGTCCGCCGTTCCGTCTAAGTATGCGTTCTGTCTCGTGCGCCGTCGGGGAAACAGCGTCACGAACGGCTTGGGTTTGGGGTGTCCGCTTTGCCGCTGGGTGGACGGCTCAGCAGAGGCAAGTGAGCGGTTGTCTGTCGGTCTGCTCCATCTCAATCCTGACTCCAGTGTGCAGCAAAGCGCGCGACCAATCTAGTGAAAGAAATCAGCTTTTGCATGTGAGCTTTGTCACAACCGTTTGTCACGAGCTGATCCTCAAGGCAGCCAGCGCGGCAAGAAGCCATTCTCAGCGATTTGCCACAGTCTGCCTGTTTCTAGGTCTAGCACCCAGATGCTCGGCACAGGCTGCGCTGTGGCAGTCGGCACACGCTGCATGAGCAGGTAACGTCCAGTCGGATCGAGGCTGATGGCGCCGTGGAAGTAGTTCTCGTCGGCTAAAATTGGCGTGACGGTCTCGGTCTCAAGGTCGAGCGCGTAAATTTGCGCGCTAGGCGCGCCGTTGCCGTCGAGAATGCGCCGCGTGAAGATCAGACGCTTACCATCAGGCGTCCAATGCGGCTGCCGATCCTCAACTGCGCTGCTTTCGCCGCTGAGCCGCCATATACCGCGACTTGGATCGTTCAAATCCACCATCTCAAGCACACTGGTGAAACGCCCGACGATCTGGACGAGCTGCGCGTAGACAAAACGTCCGTCACTGGGATGAAAGGCATAGTCGCCTACGTCATCCAGAGTCTCAATCAGCTTGCGCGCGCCTGTGGACAGATCATAAATGGCAATGGCGCTAATGTTGCGATCATAAGCGGCGATTTGGCGTCCATCAGGCGACCATTTTGGCGCGCCGCCTAAGCGCGTTGTGTCGCTGAGCAACGGCGCCGTGACGAGATCGCGCAGGTTGAGCAGCCAAGCGCGCGGCACATCTCGGTCATACCAGTCAAGGGCAGGATTCAGCTCTGTGCGCTCGTAGACAATGCGCGCGCCGTCTGGACTCCAATCAGGCGCTGTGCAACGCGCTAAAACAGGTGTGCAGTTGGTCAGTTGGCGCGTCTCGCCGCTGGCTACGTCCAGCAGATACAGGTCAGCTGTGCCATCTTGACGCGGCTGTGCATAAACGACTCCGCTTCCGTCAGGACTAGGCTGAAACGAGTCAATGTTCAAGCTGCTGCGCGTCAGTTGGCGCGTCACAAATGGTCGCTCAGGCGCGACGAGCCACAAGTTTGCAGCTTGCAGAGCGTCGCCGCTGAAAGCAGGCGCAAGGTAAATGACGCGCAGCGGACGCGGCGTGAAGGTCTGCACAAAGGGCGCAATGAGCAAGCGTCCGCTCTGGCCGTGCGCGCCTGACTCAAGACTGAGCGTGTAGGTCACCTCAGGCAACCACGCGCGCAGCGGCGCAATGCTGAGCGTCCTACCGCTCCACGTCAAGCGCAGTTCAGTGCGAGGCGTCACGTGCAAGCGCGACTCGACGCTCTGCGCATCCATTAGTTCGCTGAAGGTCAAGCGCAGCACACTTGTGACGCTTGGGCTGCTCGGCACGTCTAACGTGACCGACACGCCTGCTTGATCGCCGCGCACGAGGGTGCCGACTATGGCGACGATCAAGAGCAGCACAGCGACTAGGACGCCGCGATCAAGCGCATCAAGATGGCGCACTGTCAGCGCACGACCTCAATCTCGCCAAGCGTGATAGTGATCGGTTGCCATGCGCCATTCGCGTCGTACAGCACATACCGCACAGCGTATCTGCCAGCTGGCATATCCTCAGTGACAACTAATTCGTAGCGTCCGAAGGCAGGCACGCCGTCTGTCCAGCGATCATCCCAGAACTTCCAGCCAGCTGGCGGCTGATCCACCTGCGTGTAGAGCCAGCCGTTGTCAAGTGTGGTCAGGCGCGCGCTGGCGCGCAGCGTCGGCACAAGGCGTGCGCCGCGCCGCCACCATGCCTGCACCACGACCGTGTCGCCGACACGGGCAGGCTTGGGCGCAAAAAAGCGCGCGGCGAGCAAGGTAGCGCCATCAGGCACAGGCGCAATGTTGAACCAGTCAGATTGCGTCGTCGGACCTTCAATCGCCAAGCGCTCCAGCAGCGCAAAGTCAAGGTTCGTGTAGCGGTCAAGGCGGACGTCGCCGAACATGCGGTTGACCTCAACATGCTGACCTGCGAAGTCGAGCAAGGCAAAGGTGAGCGCTTGCGGATCCATGATATCTGCCTGCCAGCTGATGATCCAGACGTTCGGCGGACGGCGCGCTGCGATCTCGCGCATTTTTGCCTGCAGCGTGCCAAGATCAAGGTAGCGCGTCACGTCGGGCACAAGCGCCTCAGGCATCCCGATTGCGTAGCGTGGCGTCTCACATGGCGGCAACTTGCCGTAGTATTCGTGCGCCACGAATAGTGTGCCGTCGCGCAGCAGAATGACGTCCTCAGGTGTGCCTTGTGTACAGATGTGCGCATAGACGCCGCGAAAATCGCTCTTCGGCGGCGTGCCGCGCTCACCTGAGGCACTTGGCAGAACTGCTAATCCCAATGCTGTGATAAGTGTCAGCAGGCTGCGCACACTCTCGCGCTGACTGAGCGCGCTGAGCGCTACAGTGACAGCAACTCCTGCCAGCAAGTCTAAGCCAAGCCAAGCTGTCCAAAAGTAGCGCCCTGTCAGCTTGGGATTGAGCATCAGAAGCAGGACAGTGATAGCAATTGGCGGCAGGCTGAGCGCCAAGCCGACGCCGAGCGCACGCCGCAACGTCGGTAGCGCTATGCCGCTCAGCACTCCACCTGCCACAAGCAGCACATAAATGCCGATCCACAGCAGCGCCGCCTCAGGATCATCTTGCCTGCCCAGCACGCGGAAGCCTGCCAACACGCGCAGCGAAAGATCGGGCGCGATTTGTCCGCTGTAAAAGCTGCGATCCGCGCTACCACGTGCAATCATAATCGGCAGCCACGGCACGAAAGTGAGCGCTGCCAGGAACAACGGTAGGAATGCCTTGACTACAGCGCACCATCTGAGACGCCGCAAGACAGAGAGCGCTGTGCCAAGCGCGATAATGCCATGTGCCGCGAAGCCTGCTAACGCTGTGTAATGTGTATACAGCGTAGCCGACATCAGAGCGACGTAGCCCAGCACGCGCCATAGGCTTGGACGCTCAAAAACGGCTAATAAAAATGCCGTTGCCCATGTGAAGAGCATCAATGCGAAGGCGTAGGCGCGTACTTCGTAGGCAATCCACAGTGTGCCAAGTGAGAGCGCTAAGAGTATGCTACAGGCAATGCCCAGACTAGCACTGAAAGGCTTGCCGAGCCGCTTGCCGATGTTGATGGCAGCCGCAGCGGTCAAAAGAATGGCGAAGGCAGAGAGCAGGCGCAACACAAACTCGCTCTTGCCTGCCACAAATGACCACAGCCGCAGCACGATGTAGTGGAACGGCACTTGAATGTCTACCTCAACGCACCAGCGCCACAGCGTTTCCCAAGAGTCTGTAGCGACGTACGCAGTAAGCGCTTCATCGTACCAAAAGCTGTTATGCGGAAAGTTCAGCATCAGCACAAGCGTCACGCTCAGCAGGATTGCCAGAGCGATCCATGTAGTGCACAAGCGTTGCGCACGTCCTGTGGTCATGCTTTTCATCGCTGTCCAAAAGTTGCTAGTTCGCCCTGACAAGCGACTCCGAGCAAGCGCTTGCCTAGAGTCGCTGTGCAGGCGGCACTTCACCTGCCTGCAGACGCGCCAGTGCTTCTGCGGCTGCTTGCAAGTTGCCGTTATCGCGCACAGCGCGCTGCATGTCCACAATCGCAAGATTCATCTTGCCTAGCGCTGCAAAAGCGAGGCTGCGATAGTAGTACGCCTCTTCAACATGTTGCATGCGCTGAATAACGCTGTTAGCTAGATCAATCACGGTCTGGTAGTCGCCAATGGCGTAGTACGCTTTGAACGGTCCAAACTGATACCACAGCATCCGCCAAGGCCAGCCGCCGCCGCGCGCACGCGCTAGGTCGTATGCAAGCGCTGCTTCTCTGTAAGCGCCAAGCAGGACGTAACTCGTGCCGACGTTGAACCATGCAAACTGGTCATTCGGATTCAGCTTGGTCTCTTGCAGCGCACGCACTAGAGCTTGCTCAGCGTTAAGGCGCTCATCGAATGCTTCACCTAGCAGCTCGCGCAGCCGCCCTTCCTGTTCAGGGCGATAAATGACGAGGTAAAGGCGATTGAAGTGCTTCCAGAGTGCGTCGAGGCGCGCGTAATATTCACGGACGCCTTTGCCGTCCGGACCGTTTTCTTTGAGTGTGTCCAAGCCGTAGAGAAAGCCGCCTTTGTTTGGATCACCTACGTCGTCCCAGCCAACAAGCGTCACGTAGTGCCCAAGCCATTGGTTGCGCTCGTCATACAAGCCTGTCTCGATGATCACGCCAAAACCGTTGTAAATCAGGCGTTTCATCAGGTCAAGCGTGCCATTGACGCGCACTATGGCGCGCAGCGGCGTGAATTGATTGGTGTAACTTGCCATCTGCCATGGGCTGACGTTCGCGTCGTCTTTGTTTGGCTTCAGCCAAGCGGCGACGTCGCGCTGCTTGGTCTCATAGCCGAGCACGCGCAAGCCTTGCACAAGGTTAGCAGGTCCGCAGTTGTTCCAGGCTTGCGCCTCGCGCTGAACGCGGCTTGGCAGATAGTAGCGCATCGGCAATGGCTCAGGCGTGGCAGTTGGACGCGGCGTGTTGGTCGCTGTGGGCAAGACAGCATTGCCGATCAATGGCGTCGGCGTCGGAGTAGGCGTCAAGGTAGGAAATTCAGCTTGGCGCGGCAAGAAAGGCGGCGTTGGCGAGCTGCTGATCGGCTCTATGCCGAAGGCGAGCGCCGCTTCAGCAGCGCGCGTCGGATCAACTGTTGGCACAACCTCAAGGCGCGGATCAGGCGTGGCAGTTGACGCCATCAGCACAGCCAGAATCGGCACGCGCCGCGCCGCTGCTGCTTGTAAGTCTTCAGGCAGAGCGCGGAAGCCGATCATGCCAATCACAATGCCCAGCAAGCAGCCGCCCAGACAAGCCAGACTGGTCAAAAAGCCGCAGCTCCATATCCACACTGCTGAGACTTGCTGCCGCGACCGCAAGTAGACGCCGCTGTAATGCGCCGAAGCGCCATAAGCGCCAACTGAAGGAATTGGACGCCTGTAAGCACTACTTGATCGCCTCGAACGCGCCATAGCTTGACTTGACTGTCTACTTTTCAACTGTATCGCTCACCTTACGCTCACCACGAGCGCATTGCAAGCGATGTTTTGCCTACGCCTGAACTATGGCAACACAGCAATTGCCTCAATCTCGAAGCGCGCGCCGCGCGGCAGCTCAAGGTTGCCGACTGTGCTGCGCGACGGCGGATTCGCACTGAAAAAGCGCTCGTAGACGGCGTTCATCGCGGCAAAATCTGCCATGTTGCGCAGAAAGACGGTTGTTTTGACCACATGAGCCAGAGAGCTACCGGCTGCCTCTAACACAGCCTGCAAATTTCGAATAGCACGCTCAGTCTGCGCAGTGATGTCGCCCTCGATCAACTCACCTGTGGCAGGATCAAGCGCGATCTGTCCTGAGCAGAACACGAAGCCGTTAGCGATGACAGCCTGTGAGTAAGGACCGATAGCGCGTGGCGCATTGTCAGTGTGGACAACTTGACGGTTCATGCTTGAATGCCTCCCGATAGCTTTGGTGTATAGCGGAAATGACAGCTCGGATTGTTCTGCACTGCAAGCCGAATGCGCACGCGATGCCGCTCTGACATTGGCGGCAACTGATCGAGCGGGAAGTAGCGCACCTCTAATGACTCGTCATCGTTCACGCGCGGCTCGCCATGCAGCGGACGACAAGCAAAGGTGATGCTGACAATGTACGCCTGATCGCCGTTTGGATAGCGCACGAACAAGTCCTCGCCGCCATAGACAGCTATGACGCGCTCTGGCTGGACTAGCACAGCAGTCTCTTCCCATACCTCGCGCACGACTGCTTCAGCTGGCTCCTCGCCCGGATCAAGCGCGCCGCCTGGCAATACCCATTCGCCGTTATCGCTGCGGCGCTGCAGAAGTACCTCGCCTGCTTCGTTGATGACAACTCCAGCGACACCAACTAGGAGAATCGGCGTTTGCCCGACTTTTTCGCGCAACTGGCGGACGTACTCTGAAATCGGCATCAGCGCGCCTCAGCTGCTTTGAAGGTGAAGACAAAATCGGTCTGCGGATTTTTGCGTAGCGCTTGAAGCAAGTAGCGCTTGTGGCGCGGATCCATCTCAGGTAACTGATCAGGCGCGAAGTAGCGCACCTCAAGCGACTCGTCATCTGTCACGCGCGGCTCGCCGCTGATCGGCTCACACTCGAAGATCACGCTCAGGAACATCATCACGTCGCCATTCGGATAATGCACGACGCCATCAGGCTCTGAGTAAATGCCAACAACGCGCATCGGACGCACAATCATGCCCGTCTCTTCTAAGACCTCGCGCGCTAGTGCATCAGCAGGTTCTTCGCCTGGATCGGGGATGCCGCCGACCAGACTCCACAGACCGTTGTCGCTGCGGCGCTGGAGCAGAGTCTCACCTTGTGGATTGTTGATGACGGCTATCACGCCGGGCATGTAGAGCAAGTCGTGACCGATTTTGGCGCGGATTTGGCGGATGTACTCTGGAATTGGCATAGCTACTCTCTCTCAGCCGATTGCCGCTACCATTATGCGCGCAAAGCATCGGCGCGTCAACCATTCCACACGCTTTCTCCGACGAAAACGCTACGAAAAATTGACATGACCGCGCTTCAAGTGCTACACTGGCTGATATAGATCGTGCTGTCTGCGCCAGCAAAATTGGGGATAGCAGGCATGAGCAGTTCGGCAATCAGCAGTCAGCGTACCGTTCAGCTGACCTTGCTTGGCATTATCTTGGCGACCATTCCGTGCTACTGCGTCGGCTTTTTGCTGTTAGCCGTTCGCCCTGCGCCTGCGCGCAACGCTGCGCCAACGAATACACCAACGCCTTTCCAGCTTGCCACTAACACGCCGATTGTGACGCCTAGCATCACCCCAATCAGCCCGCTGTTCTCGCCAACTAGTCCAATCTTCATCCAGCCGACGCCGACTCAGTTCTTTTTCTTTTTCTCGCCAACGCCGTTTTTCCCAACGGCGACGCCGATCATCTTCCCAACTTGGACGCCTTTCGTCTTCCCAACAGCGACGCCGATCATCATCGTGCCGCCAACTGCCACGCCTGTCTTGCCAACTTCGACGCCACAGCCGCCGACCTCGACGCCTGTGCCGCCAACTGAGACGCCAATCCCATTCCCGACGTTGGAGACGCCTACAGAGACGCCAATTCCATTCCCGACTCTGCCGTTTAACACGCCGACGCCTGAGACACTTTCCAATCAGAGAGCGAACTTGCCATGGACATCAAGGCACATTTGAAGACACTCTGCGAGACACATGCACCTTCGGGCTACGAAATGCCCGCGCGCGATGTCATCCTTGCCGCATGGCAGCCACTGACCGATGCTCAAGAGACGAGCCGCATGGGCAGTCTGGTTGCCTATAAGTATGGCAGCGGCGCCGAACCGCGCCGCAGAATCATGCTCTGCGCGCACATGGATGAAATCGGCATGATTGTCAGCCATTTTGATGGCGCTTTTCTGCGCGTCAGTGAGCTAGGTGGCATTGATAGCCGCGCCATTGTTGGCAAGCCTGTCTTAGTCCACACGCGCGAAGGTGCGCTCAAAGGCGTCGTTGGTGTGCGTCCGCTCAGCATGTTGAGCGAGTCCGAGCGCAGTCGCTACCCTGACCTCGACGAAATCTACATTGATCTCGGCTTGTCGGCTGAGGAAGTCATACGCAAAGTCCGCATTGGTGACATTGTCACAATGGACTTGCCGCTGATCGAGCTGCAAGAGCGCCGTGTAGCAGGCAAGGCGCTTGATGATCGCGCTTGCGTAGCCGTTGTCACTGCTTGTTTGGACGCACTGCAGCATTACAAGCACGTCTGGGACGTGCTGGCGGTTGCTAGCGTCCAAGAAGAGGTCGGCTTGCATGGCGCACGTGCTGAGGCATATCGGCTAAATCCTGACATTGCTATTGCGCTAGACGTCACCTTTGCGCCGCAGCCAAACGTGCCGAGTCCAACCTTTGAGCTGGGCGGCGGTGCTACCTTATCACTTGGCGCGAATTTTCATCCCGCCCTGTTTGAGGCAATCAAGAAAACAGCAGAGCGCCTTGAAATGCCCTTGCCGATTGAGCCGACGCCAATGGCAAGCGGCACGGACGCTTGGGCGATCCAGATTAGCCGTGATGGTATCCCGACTGCCTTGCTGGGCATTCCAACGCGCAACATGCACACAACCGTCGAGACAGTTGACCTGCGCGACATCGAACGTTGCGGACGCCTGCTCGCTGAGTTCATCGCCTCGCTCGACGAACAGTTTCTGACTGAGATAGCCAAAGATAAGCCAAGACAGGCTAAGTAAGTCAGCTTTGAGGATGTTCAGAGCAGTCTTCGCGTGATCGAAGATCACATTGATTCGCTTGGCGGCAAAGACTGAGCGCTAGAGCTCGCCTGCTCAGCTGCTGGTCTTGTGTTGCGCGATAGTGGCTGATTCAGCTGTTCCTGCTGCTATGCTGCTGCTTCGAGTGACTGCTGTGCTGAAACAAGCTCCTGCGATTAGGCTACTTTGCCAACTCTGCTTTCATTTTGGCATAATAGTACGGCTAGAATGTGCATGCAGCTGAGCG
>JANWYI010000045.1:0-12094 GCA_025055255.1 Anaerolineae bacterium
GGCATTGCCATCGTTGAGTTGCCTGAGCGCCTAGACACTCTCTACACGAGCGTCTACGCATTAGTTGAGACACCTGAGCATTTCGGCTTTGCCAGCATAGATTGGACAGAAGGCATCGATCCGTGGTGGTTCAATCAGCCGTCTGAATACTACCCTGATCGAGTTACCGCCTATCTCTACACTGATCGCTCGCTCTACCGTCCAGGTCAGCCGATTCACTTCCGCGGCGTCCTGCGCAGCAGGGAAGACATGCAGTACACACTGAGCGATCTGAGCGAGGTCTCTGTTCAGATTGTCGATCCCAAGGGTCGGCAACTCTACCTCAAGAACTTGCCGCTCACGCCGTTCGGCACTTTCTCGGACACTTTCACTACGGCTGAGGATGCGCCGCTTGGCTACTATCGGATCATCGCGCGTCCCGGCTTCAGAGGCGTTAATCCTGAGAACTGGACCGGTCCAACTTTCTCGCGCGGCGTGGACGTGGCGCAATATCGCGTGCCAGAGTTTCAGGTCAACCTGAAGGCTGAGCAGCCTGAGGTTGTGCAAGGCGACACGGTCAAGGTGACCGTTGAGAGTTCGTATTTCTTCGGCGGCGGCGTGAGCAACGCTCAAGTGGAGTGGTCGCTTTACACCTCTGACTACTTTTTCCGCTACAAAGGCACAGGGCGCTACGATTTCGTTGAGTTCAACGAAGACGAAGGCGCCAGAAACTACTACGATAGCTACTATGGCGAATCAGTTACAGGCGGCACTGGACGCACAGACGCCTTCGGACGCTTTGTGATCGAAGTGCCAGCTGATCTGGCTAAGTCCAAGCAGAGCAAGGAATTCATCATTGAGGCGCGTGTGACCGATGAAAGCGATCAGATGATCGCTGGACGTGCCACAGTGATTGTCCATCAAGGCGAGTTTTACATCGGCGCAACATCTGAAAACTATGTCGGCACAGCTGGACAGCCACAAAACGTCAATCTAGTCACTGTTAACTGGGATAGCACGCCGAAGGCAGGCGTCGGCTTGAGCGTGCGCGTGGTTGAGCGGCGCTGGAGCAGCACACAGAGCGTTGATCCAAGCACTGGACGCACAGTCTGGAACTGGGAAGTGGAAGAGTTGCCTATCACTGACGGCGTCGTGACGACTGACAGCAACGGCAAGGCAGTCTTCACTTTCACGCCGAGTCGCGGCGGCATTTACAAGGTCTACGTGACGAGCCGTGACAGCCGCGGCAACCAGATCAACACGGCGACTTTCCTGTGGATCGCTGGTGAGGACTATGTGCCGTGGCGTCAACAGAACAGCAATCGTATTGATCTGAAGATCAACAAGACCGACTTCGAGATCGGCGAGACTGCCTCAGTCCTGATCACCAGTCCGTTCCAAGGCGCAGCTAAGGCGCTTGTCACAGTTGAGCGCGGCAAGGTTCTGCGCTATGAGGTGATCGATCTGCCCACGAACAGCCACGTCTACGAGCTACCAATCACAGCAGACCTAGCGCCAAATGCGTTCATCTCGGTTGTGATTGTCAAAGGCGTGGACGAGAAAAATCCCGTAGCGGCGTTCCGCATGGGCTTGCTGCAGATCGGCGTGGACACGGCGCGCTACGCGCTTAACATCACAGTCACGCCTGACCGTGAGCAAGCCAGTCCGCGTGAGACGGTCACTTACAAGATTAAGGTGACCAACTATCTAGGCGAGCCTGTACAGGCAGAGATCGGTGTCGGTCTGACTGACCTAGCTGTCCTCTCGCTCTTGCCTGACACCTCGCGTCCGATCTTAGAGCACTTTTACAGTCGCGCAGGCTTGGGCGTGCGCACAGCGGTCAGTTTGACCGTCAGCGTTGACCAGCAGACACAAGAAATCCTGACCACCATCAAAGGCGGCGGCGGCGGCGGACCAGAAGGCGGCATTTTTGAAGTGCGCCAGCGCTTCATTGATACGCCGCTGTGGGCGCCGAGCGTGGTGACTGATCAACGTGGCGAAGCAACGGTCAGCGTGGAATTGCCCGATCAGCTGACCACATGGCGATTGGACGTGCGCGCCGTGACCTTGCCGATTGGCGAGCTGCGCACCACTCTTGTCGGTCAGCAGACTTTCGATCTGGTCAGCACTAAGCCGCTCTTGATTCGTCCGATCACGCCGCGTTTCTTCACAGTTGGCGACAAGTCAACGCTCGTGGCAGTGGTCAACAACAACAGCGGCAAAGACCAGACTGTGACAGCGCGCATTGAGCTGACAGGCTGCACGTCTGCTGGACGCGCCGAGCCAAACGCGCGTTGTGCCTAACAGCGGACGCGGGCGCTTTGAGTGGCAGATCGAAGTTGAGGATGTAGAGCGCCTCGACGTGACTTTCTTTGCGCAAAATGCAGACGGCACACTGCGCGACGCCGCCAAGAGCGCCGTCGGCAAAGGCGAGGAGAAATATCTACCTGTCTTGCGCTACGAGGCGCCTGAGACGGTCGCCACAGGCGGCACCTTGGCAAAAGGCGAGCGTCGCACGGAGGGTATCGCCTTGCCGCGCCGCTTCACAGTCCGCGAAGGCGCGCTTGAGGTTCGCCTTGACCGCTCACTGGCAGCCGCAACGGTAGACGCGCTAGAGGTGCTGCGCAACTTCCCACATCAATGCACTGAGCAGACCATCAGCCGCTTCCTGCCTAACGTGGCGACCTATGGCGCTTTTGCTAAACTCGGTTTAGCCGATCCATTCCTGCGCGAGCAAGCAGAGCTGGCAGTTGGCTACGCCGTGCAACGCCTGTACAAAGACCAGAAGCCTGACGGCGGCTGGGGATGGTTCAATGCTGATCGCAGCGATCCGCTAGTCACAGCCTACGGACTGATCGGCTTGGTTGAGGCGCGCAAGAACGGCTTCACTGTAGATGACCGCGTCATTGAGGGCGCTGTTCGCTTCTTGCGCGAGACTTTGTCGCGCTCACGGCTCGGCGAACGTCCGTCACGCCATGAGCTGAACCGACAAGCCTTCCTTGTCTATGCCTTGGCGTTCGCCGACGCGGGCAACTTCTCGCGCGCTGTTGAGCTATTTGATCGGCGCGAACAGATGGACATCTATGCGCGCGCTTATCTGGCTATGGCATTCCATCTGATCGATCCGCGCAACACCACTTACACGGACGCGCTACTTAGCGATCTGACCAGTCGTGCCATTGCCAGCGCGACTGGCATCCATTGGGAAGAGAATGAGCCTGACTACTTCAATTGGAACACAGACACGCGCACTACAGCCATTGTGCTGAAGGCGCTCATCCTGCTCAATCCGCAGAGTCAGCTGATTTCCAATGTGGTGCGCTGGCTGATGATTGCGCGGGATGCCGACGCTTGGGAAACGACGCAAGAGACGGCGTGGGCAGTCATGGCGCTCGTGGACTGGATGCAGGTCACGGGTGAGTTGCAGCCGAACTACGCCTTTGGCGTAGCGTTGAACGGTAAGTCGCTGGTGGCAGGCGAGCGCGCCGATGCGAACAACGTGCGTGAGTCGCTGACTTTGCAAGTCCAAGTCGCCGATTTGCTGCGCGATCAGCTCAATCGCCTGACCATTGATCGCACTGATGGTGACGGATTGCTCTACTATACGGCACGTCTGCGCGTCAACCTGCCCGCTGATCAGGTTAAGGCGCTAAATCGCGGCATCAGCGTCAGCCGCAGCTATCACCTTGCTACTGATCCAGAGCGCAAGCCGATCAAAGAGGCAAAAGTCGGCGATAACATCGTCGTCACGCTGACTATTGTCGCCAAGCGCAACCTGCACTACGCCATGATCACTGATCCAATTCCAGCAGGCACAGAGGCAGTCAATCCGCGCCTTGCTACGACCGCGATAGGTCAGCCGCCGCGCCTGAGCCGCGACGATCCATTCGGACGCGGCTACGGCTGGTGGTGGTTCAGCCAGACCGAGCTGCGCGATGAGAAAGTGGTGCTGTACGCAACCTATTTGCCAAAAGGCACTTATCGCTACGTATACACGCTGCGCGCAGGCTTAGCAGGCGAGTATCGCGTCATGCCGGCGACTGCAGAAGAGTTCTACGCGCCAGAGGTCTTCGGACGCAGCGACGGTGCGCTCTTCATCCTGAAGCCTAGCGAAGACTCGACCAACTAGGCGCTGATGGGTTAGCTGGAGCAGGCGGGCAGTCAGGCGGCTGCCCGCTTTGCTTATACAATTCAAACGCAGGCGCTGTTGTTTTGCTAACTATTCAATGCTAAGATTATCCCAGCACAAGAGCGTACTCACTCTATTGCTGGACTGCATCAGCGCTTGGCGAGAGATGGTTAACCGTACCATGCCACGAGACCTTTACGAAGTGCTGGGCGTTTCGCGCAATGCCACGCCCGAAGAATTGAAGAAAGCTTACCGCCGACTGGCAAAGCAGTACCATCCAGATGCCAATCAGGGCGCAGAGGCTGAGGAGCGCATGCGCGAGATCAACGCTGCCTATGCCATTCTCAGCGACCCTGAAAAGCGCGCACGCTATGATCGCTATGGCATGGCAGGCATTGATCCGCAAGCAGGCGGTTTCAGCGGCTTCAATGGCGGCTTCAGTGACCTCAGTGAAATGTTTGAGGAGATTTTCGGCGCGTTCACAGGCGCAAGCAGTAGGCGCAGCGGCGCGTCGCGCCGTCAGCCGCGCCAAGGGCGCGATGTCCGCTATGACATGACGCTCACTTTCGAAGAGTCGATCTTCGGCGTGACCAAAGAAATCGAGATCATGCGCCTTGAGCATTGTGAGGCATGTGGCGGCACAGGCGCTGCAGCGGGCACGTCGCCGCGGCGTTGCCCAGAATGTGGCGGCAGCGGTGAGGTTCGCCAAGTGCGCCAAACCTTTCTCGGCAGCATGGTCACTGTGAGCGCCTGCCCGCGTTGTGACGGCACAGGCGAGGTGATTGACACGCCTTGCCAGACCTGTCGCGGTCAGGGCAAGGTGCGCCGCGCGCGCAAGATCACGGTCAGCGTGCCCGGCGGCGTAGACGACTCAACGCGCTTGCGCGTGGTTGGCGAAGGTGACGTTGGCGAGTTCGGCGGACCGAACGGCAATGTGCAGGTCTATTTCCGTGTCCAGCCGCATGAGTTCTTCAAGCGCCGTGAGTTTGACATCATTCTTGAGCTGAAGATCAACGTAGCGCAAGCTGCATTGGGCGCTACGATCACAGTGCCAACCGTGGATGGCGAGGAACAGCTCGTTATTCCGCCCGGTACACAGAGCGGCAAGGTCTTCACGCTGCGTGGCAAGGGCGTGCCGCGCATTCGCGGCGATGGTAGCTCAGCTGGGCGCGGCGATCAGCTAGTGGTGGTGCAGGTAGAAGTGCCGACGCGTCTGACAAGCGAGCAGCGCAGACTCTTTGAGGAATTGGCGCGCACCTTTGGCAACACGGCTGAGCCACAGCGCGGCGGCAAAGGTTTCTTTGATCGCCTCGCTGACTTTTTCAGCGGCGAAAGCAATCGCGCCTAGCGCTGACAAATGAGCGAAAATGAAAAAGCCGCTGCGCTACCGCAGGGCTTTTTCACAAGAATGGCAGGACTGTGCGCGTTGAGAGATGTCGTTGCTGCAGTGTGTTTTCAGCGCTGTGCCGATGCTAGTGTGACGATGCTCCGATGCAAGTTCACGACGCTGCTTCAATGGTTGTGCGATGCCTCTACGTTGTTGCCGATGATGTGAGTGCTGCGTTGCTGCAATGTTGTCCTGCTTTCTGAGCATAAATATAGCAGACGAAAATAACGCTGCGCGTTACAAAAAGGCGCTTTTTATGAATTTTTCGTGAAATTATGTGAAGCGACTGAAATTTTGTACGCAGTAGCTAACGCGCTAGACTGGTAGCCACTAAAAAGAACGCTGCTTTTGCAAAGGAAGCTTTGGCATGCAGTTTTCTCTTATATTTCAAGCACCACACCTTGCCCAAGCCGACGCGCTCATCCTGAGCATGTATGAAGATGAAGCACTTCACAAGTCGCCTGCAGCGGCTGATGCAGCGCTCGGCGGCGCCATTGCCGACTTGCTCAGCACGGGCGATTTCACGGGCAAAGCGTCACAAGTTGCTGTGTTGTATCCGCGCGGCGCGTTGCCTGCGCGCCGTCTGATTTTGGTCGGCTTGGGCAAGCGCGAATCGCTCACACTTGATACCTTGCGCCGCGCCGCAGCTGTTGGCGTGCAAAAAGCGCGTGAGCTGAAGGCGAAAAGCCTTGCCAGCACTCTGCACGGTCGCGGTAGCGCGCTGAGCGCTGAGAGCTGTGCGCAAGCCTACCTTGAAGGCGCAGTTCTAGGCAACTATCAGTATCACGGTCAGAAGAGCAGCGCGCCATCGCCTGAATTGCCTGAGACGCTCACGCTCGTCCTGCCAGAGGATGCTCAAGGTGACAAGGAGGCGGTCGAGCGCGGCATGAACATTGGACAGGTTCTTGGTGAGGCGACTTGCCTTGCGCGGACGCTCGTCAACTTGCCGCCGAATCTGTGCACGCCGCAGCATCTGGCAGAGACTGCTCGCCAAATCGCTCAGCAGCACGGTTTGAGCGTCCAAGTGCTGGATCGCGCTGAGATGGAAGCGCTCAAGATGGGCGCGTTGCTCGGAGTGGCGCGTGGCAGTGCCATTCCGCCGCAGTTCATCATCCTTGAGCATCAGCCAGAGCGCGCTGCCGAAGGCAAGACGATTGTGCTGATTGGCAAGGGTATTACTTTTGACACAGGCGGCTACAGCATCAAGCCTGCTGACAGTATGGTCGCTATGAAGAACGACATGGCAGGCGCTGCGGCTGTGCTAGGCGCCATGCAAGCAATTGCCGAGCTGAAAGTGCCGCGTCATGTTGTCGGCTTAGTGCCTGCCACTTTTAACATGATCAGCGGCGAGGCTTACTTACCTAGTGAAGTGCTGACTGCCAGCAACGGCAAGACAATCGAGGTGATCAGCACGGATGCTGAAGGACGCCTCATCCTTGCCGACGCGCTAGTCTACGCTGCGCGCTACAAGCCTGCCGCGGTCGTAGACATTGCTACGCTGACAGGCTCAATTGTAGTGGCATTAGGCAACGCTGCAGCAGGGCTCTTCACAACGAATAACGAGTTGCGCGAAGCACTGCTCGCAGCAGCTGAGGCAACAGGCGAGCGTCTGTGGACAATGCCGATGTACAGCGACTACGAGAAGCTGATCGAGTCCAAGACGGCAGACATCAAAAATAGCGGCGGCAGGCATGGCGGCGCGTGCATTGGCGCGGTCTTTCTCAAGCATTTTGCAGATTATCCTGCCTGGGCGCACATCGACATGGCGGGCATGGCAGACGACTTGCCGAACAATCCGATCTATCCAAGCGGCGCCTCAGGCTATGGCGTGCGCTTGCTGACAGAGTACGTGCGGCGCGCTGCGCAGTGAGCGGCTATGGCTAAGCAATCAGCGCGCACCTTTGATCCGATACCATATGCTGTGGCGCTTGCTGCGCTGCTGATCGGCGTAGCTAGTGCCACTTTTTTCGTGAGTCTGCCCGATGATCGGCTGATCATTGCGCGTTACGCGGCACAGCTGCGCGAGACAGGCTGGCTGGTTTTCAACCAGAGCGAGAAACTGTTGTTGATCCCTGCGCCTCTGTTGATGATCGCACAGGCGTATCTTGGCGCGGAGCTGACCTTCGGGCTGAGTCTGGCGCTTGGCGCGGCGTGCCTGTATGAGCTGGGCAGGTTCGCAGCGCTGACACAAGCATTTCGACTGCTGGCAGCAGGGATTTTTGCACTCGCCTATCCGCTGTGGATCGGCGCAGGCACGCCGTATCCGCTTATGACGGCGTTAGCGCTGCTTGGCTTGCTTTTGGTGCAACGCGGCGCGTGGCGCTTAGCAGGGATTGTCTTTGGACTAGCAGCGCTGTGCAGCGTTGAGGCGCTAGTTCTGGTCTTGCTGATGCTACTTTACGCAGCACAGCACGGCAAGGCATGGCGCTTCACTCAGACCTTCGGCGCGCTTTTGGGCGCTGCGTTGATAGCGCTCTGGCTCTACTACGGGAGCTTCTGGGAAGGCTTGCTGACCTTTCGACGCGCGTCGCCGCCTGCCGAAGATTCACTCTCTGTGCCGCTGATCGCGTTATTGCTCATAGCTGCGTTGCCGACGTGGTGGCGAGCGCGCCGTGAGCCATTTGTCGCGTTGCTAGGCGCTTGGATTGCGCTCTACGTTGGCATTCTCGGCGGCGTTTTCCGTTTGGAAAGCGGCTACGCTTACGCGCCAATCGTGCCTGCGGCGGCGCTTTTGGCAAGCAGGCTGTTTCAACGTGCGCCGATCATGAGCGTGATCGGCGTCGGCGTGACAGTTGGCGCGTGTGTTATCGCCTTGAGTGGCTCAGTGATGGCGCAGACATCGCCTGAGCGCATCCCAGTGCCGCCTGAGGCGCACAGCATCGCCGTGTCGAGCAAAGACATGCTCTTTCGCCAAGCGTGGCGGCTCGATCAGCGCCTGATCGCACTTGATGGGACTCTGCAGCCTAACTTGCGTCGTTTCATCGAGCGCGGCGACCTACAATCAGCGCTCGTTTTCTACGCGCCCGATATACTTCACCTTGCCTCAGCCGACGATGATTGGCGCTACACAGACACCTTCGAGGCGCTCAGCTACGCGCCATACCAGTCTGAACGGACGTTTCGGCGCCAAGCGGCAATTGCGCTGATAGGCGGACGCGGCTACGTCGCTAATAAAGCCTTCAGTCCTGATCTATTCCTGAGCAACGTCTTTTTCGGCGTACCAGATAAACGAGCAGACAAGCCTGTAGCGCGCTTTGAACTATGGTGGGAAGTTCAACGTCCTGCCAGCCGACCCGTTACAATCGAGATACAGCTGGGCGAGATCAGCCGACGCACAGAATTTCCAGCATCGGTCTTCGGCAAGGGCAAATTCAAGACCTACCATGCCCTGCCCGTGTCGTCTGAGCTGACCGAAGACTTCACGACGTTGCGCGTCCGTGCAGGCGTGAACAACGGCTGGCTTGGCGAGGTCGTGATCGAGAGGGTAGACCTGAGAGGCGTGACCAACTAAATGAGCGACCGTCCGCCGTCTATGAAGTAGACCGCACCAGTGGCAAAATCTGCCTCGACCAGAAAAGCGGCGAGCTCCGCCACGTCCTGAGGCGACCCAATGCGCTTCAAGGCAGAGTTTGCCTCTGCCCATGCGCGTTTTTTGGCGAGCGCCTCTGCATCCAAGCCGTCTGGCAGCAAGACAGTGCCCGGCGCAATGGCGTTCACGCGAATCTTCGGCGCCAGCTCTAACGCTAACGACTTGGTGACCGAGACAAGCGCCGCCTTGCTTGCCGCATGGTGCGCATTGTCCTTCCAGACCTGAAAGGCTGAGAGATCGGCTATGTTGAGGATGACGCCGCCATCAGGTTGTGCCAACATATGCCGCGCTGCATATTGCGCCGCAAAAAATGGCGCCCGCGCATTCACATTCAGCGCCAGGTCCCACTCAGCCTCGCTGATCTCAAGGGCAGGCTTGGTCAGCCAGACCGATGCATTGTTGATCAGCACGTCTAGCCTGCCGAAATGCGCCGCAGCGCCGTCTACGAGTGCGCGCAGTTGCGCTAGGTCACTCACGTCACAGCGCTGAGCAAAGGTCTGAATGCCAAACGCCTCAAGGTCAGCGCGCGTCTGCGCATGCGGCTCATCTTCGAAATACCAACTAAAGGCGATGTGCGCGCCGCGCTGCGCTAACTCCAGCGCAATGGCACGTCCAACGCGCCGCGCCGCACCTGTGACCAAAACGACGCGTCCTGCGATGTCCATAGCGTCTCCTAACGAATGCCTGCGCGCTCTAAGAGCGCTTTTGCCGCTCGTGTGCATTCTGCGATCAGCGCCTGCACGTCTATGCCTTGCACAGCGCGATCTCTCACGAAAATGCGATTGCCGACGATGACATGCCGCACGTCAGCGCCGCTGGCGTTGTAGACAAGCGCTGAGAACGGATTGTGGACAGGCGCGCTGCGCGGCGTCTGGATTTCCACGCAGATCAGACGTGCTTCCGTGCCAATGGTCAGCTCTGGCGCTGTCAAGCCGACCGCTGCAGCGCCTTCGACACACGCCATGTGCAAAATGTGACGCGGCAAGAGCGCTATGGCGTCCATTGTCTCAATCTTTGCCAGAAGTGCTGTGATCTTCAGCAACTCCAGCATGTCTTGACTATTGTTACTGCCAGAGCCGTCTGCGCCAAGCGCAATCGGCACGCCGCGCCAAAAAAGCGGCGAGACGCGCGCCATGCCGCTCGCCAAGTACATATTGCTAGTTGGACAGTGGATCAGGCGCGCGCTGCTCTTTTGCAACAGGCGCATTTCGTCATCTGAGAGCCAGACGCCGTGAACTACCTGTGTCCGCTTGCTCAGGACGCCAAGCGACGCTAACCACTCAATGTGGCGCATGCCGTTGCGCTTGATCATCAGCGCGATCTCGTCTTGCGTCTCAGCCGCGTGCAGGTGAAACGGCACATCCCAGTCTTCGGCGAGCGCGAAAGTGCGCGCCATTGCCTCATCTGAGCAGCGCCACGGCACCATGGGTCCAACACAGACGCGCACGCACGTGCCGTTCGCCATAGCGCGCAGCCGTTCCATCTCGGTGACAATCTCATCTACACATAGTGCGCCGTCGCCGATGTCGTTCCAGCCGTAAGCGAAAAGCGCAGGCAAGCCGAACTCGATGTAGGCGCGCAAGGCTGCATCTGAGTGCGCAGGTGAGTTGACGATCTTGTGATGCTCGGTCAGCGCCACGACGCCGCAGCTCACGTTCTCGACCAAGCCGAGCAGCGTAGCAAGGTAGACATCTTCAGGCGTCATCGCCGCTTGCAACTTCCAGACAACTTTTTTGAGCCAGTCGAGCAGCTTTTTGTCATCGCCCAGACCGCGCATGAAGGTCTGGCTCAGGTGTGTATGCGCGTTGATCAAGCCGTGAAGCACGGCGCAGCCGCCTGCCTCTAGGATGCGCGCCGACTCAGGCGCTGGGAAGGTGCCGAGCGCCGCGATCTTCCCGTCATCATCAACGAGGACGTCGCCTTCGGCAAATGTGCCGTTGATCACGTCCACCAATGTGCCGCCGCGAATCCAGATCGGCATGGCTCAACGCACACGCAACGGCACTGTCAACTTGCGCGCCGCTGTGATGATGTCTTCCACGCTTGGCAGCACGAATTGCTCCAGAGCGGGCGCGTACGGAATCGGCACATTTTTAGCGGCGACGCGCACAATCGGCGCATCTAACCAGTCGAGCGCCTCTTCAGCGATCAGCGCAGCGATCTCAGCGCCTGGGCCGCAGCGCTTGTGCGCCTCATGGGCGATGATCAGCCGTCCTGTCTTTTCTACGGACTGTATGACTGTCTCTAGGTCGAATGGCACGAGTGTGCGCGGATCGATCACCTCAAGCTGGATGCCTTCGGCTGCAAGCTGGTCGGCGGCGCGCAGCGCATGGCGTAACATGCCGCCAATCGCCACAACTGTGACGTGCGCACCTTCGCGGACGACCCGTGCCGCGCCGAATGGCACAAGAAAATCAGGATCAGTCGGCACGTCGCCTTTTTCAGCGTAGAGCATCTTGTGCTCGAAGAACAGGACAGGATCGTTGCCGCGAATGGCAGTTTTGAGCAGACCTTTAGCGTCCGCAGGCGTGGCAGGCGTGACGATTTTCAGGCCGGGCACGTTCATAAACCACGACTCAGGACTTTGGCTGTGTTGTTGCGCTGCGCTGCCCGGCGCGCCCGTTGTGACGCGCACTGTGACAGGCACATTCGCCTTGCCGCCGCTCATGTAGCGCGCCTTTGCCAGCTGATTGACGATCTGGTCGCCTGCCACAGGCAAAAAGTCGCCGAACATGATCTCAACGACTGGACGCATGCCCATCATCGCTGCGCCGAGCGCCGCGCCAATGATTGCACTCTCGCTGATCGGCGTATCCAGCACGCGCGCCTCACCAAACTGGTCGAGCAAGCCTTGCGTCACGCCGAAGACGCCGCCAAACACGCCGACATCCTCACCCATCAAGAACACAGAGGCATCGCGCGCCATTTCTTCGGCAAGCGCCTCACGAATCGCCTCGCTGTAAGTTAGTTCACGCATAACAGATCACAATCACTATCCCAAAAACGCCTT
>JANWYI010000045.1:12194-14296 GCA_025055255.1 Anaerolineae bacterium
ATACAGCTCGGCAAGCTAGGACATTCAGCGACGTAGCCACCTGTCTCATCAGGCTGAATGATGATTTGATGCATGGTCTTTCCTCTCAGCGCTGATCTCACGACATCGCCTGCACTAGCGCCCAGATCGTCGCACCATCAGGCACAGTCTCTTGCCACAGCAGGTGCGGATCGAGCGCAAAGGCAGGCAACAAACGCGAGACGAAACGTCCTTGTGCATCGTGCGGCACGAGCTGATAGCGCCATGCTGTCTCGCCGCTGATCTCCAGCTGGGTCAGATGATAAATCATCGCCATGCGCCGCAGAGGATCGATCAGCCAATATTCACGGACGCCCGCTGCCTCATACTCTGTAAATTTTACGCCATAGTCGCGGCTGCTGCTCTCAGGCAAGACTACCTCTACCACAATGTCAGCAGCGCCGTCAATGTAGGTCGGTTTAGCGCGCTGCGCGTTATCGCCTAGCAAGACCATCAGGTCAGGCTCGCGCGCTGACTTATCCTCGCCAAGATACATCGGTATGCCTGACTGGATTAGCCTGCCCAAGCCGCGTAGACTCAGGAAGAAGTGCAAGATCACGCCTAGCAGAAAGACGATGTTTTGATGCTGCTGATTGTTGGTCACAGGATAGAGCGCCGCTTTGCCGCTGATCCATTCACTGCGGAAGCCTTCTAAGTCGCTGTAGACGCGCAGATACTCAGCAAAACTGAGCTCAGTTGGCAGGTCAGGCAGAGAGCGGCTCACTTTAGCAGTCATAGGCACCTCAGCTAGTCCAGACAGGCAAAAAGGTCGCTCAGTGGCAACTGAAAGTCAGGCAAAAGCGCGCCGCTGCTCAAGACTGCCTCGCCTTTCAGCACTTGAACGGCGTCAAGCGCTGTGTACACCTTAACAGCGCGCGCCATAGGATACTCTAACCAGACTTGCACTGTGCCGTAAGTGAAGTGGTCGCGCAATTTGCCGTTCAACAAGTGCAGCGTGTCGCTCGGCGAGACAGTCTCGACTGCCAAGTCGGACGCGCCTTCAAACAGCGCGAATCCATCAGCAGGCTTGCGCGCTGAGCGCACAAAAGAGACGTCGGGCAAGCGCACGGTCTGGCGCTTGGTGCTCGGATCAGTGTACAGCAAATAGCCTGTGTTGTCGCCCAGCACCATGCCTAGTTTCCGCTCACGGACAAAGCTGCCGAGCCGCAACAGCAGCTCAGCGGTCAAAAGCGAATGGAAAAAACTAGGTGGATTCATCGGGACTAGTGCGCCGTTCACCAGTTCATAGCGCACAGTCCCATCAGGCAGTGCCTGCAAGTCGGCGGCTTGGTACAAGCGCGTCTCAGTCGCCATTTAGAAGACCTTTCCGCTGTGCGTCTCAGCGTAGACGCCTGCTAACGCCTCTTCAGGCTGCGGATGCGGCGATTGGCGCGCAAAGGCGACTGCGCGATCCAGCTCAGCGCGTACAGACTGGCGCATTGCTTCAAGGTCAGCTTCAGCAGCAATGCCTGCTGCGATCAGCGCTGTGCCCAAGCGCACAATCGGACAGCGTCGCTGCCATGCTTGCTGCTCTTCAGCAGGTTTATAGACCTGCGGATCGCCTTCGTAGTGACCGTGCCAGCGGTACGTCTTACACTCTAGCAGCGTCGGACCGAGTCCCTCCCGCGCGCGCTCTAGCGCCTCGCTTGCTGCGCGGTAGACCGACGGCGCGTCGTTACCGTCTACAATCACGCCGTGAAAGGCGTAGCTCTGGGCGCGCAGCGCGAGGTCAGCGATTGGCGCTTGCTTGTGTTGCGGCGTGCCTTCGCCATACAGGTTATTTTCGCAGACAAATACAACGGGCAGCTTCCATAGACCTGCCAGATTCAGCGCCTCGTGAAAAGCGCCTTGATTGGCGGCGCCATCGCCGAAAAATGAGACAGCGACGCGCTCTTCGCCGCGCATGGCGAAGGCGAGCGCCGCGCCGACCGCCATTGGAATGCCGCCTGCTACAATGCCGTTCGCGCCGAGACTGCCCAGAGCAAAGTCGGCAATGTGCAGCGAGCCGCCGCGTCCGCCGCAGTAGCCTGTTGAGCGCGCCGCTAACTCCGCCATCATGCGCGCCACGTCGCCGCCTTTGCCAA
>JANWYI010000045.1:14446-26481 GCA_025055255.1 Anaerolineae bacterium
CAAACTCGCGCACCAGCACCATGCGCCGATACATCTCGCGGAGCAAGTCAGGCGCTAAGCCTGTTAAATCCAGCATGTATGCCCTGTCTTTCTGACTTGCGTCCAAGTATAGCCTAGTTCGGCGCTGCATCCAAAGGACGCCGTTCAACGCGCATTCAAACCTGTTTCAGACGCCTCTATCCGTTTGTGGCAAGGGCAAGAGCGTGCTATACTGGCAGGCTATGAATGATGAATTCACATCAGAGCAACTAGAGCAAGTGCGCGCATGGCTACGAGATGCAATGCCGCGACTACGGCGTACGGGCATAGACGATATAGCAGATTTGCTCACCCAGACGCCGCTCGGCTTCATGACCTCACAGGCATTCTTGATGGTTCGACCGTTGTTCAATGGAGTGCGCGGCATTGAGGTTTATGACAGTTTGGCACGTTTGCTCAGCACGCCTGAAGGCACAGAATGGCTGCGTGCAGAGATAGCTAGCTTGCAGGAGAAAGGTTTCGGGCGATGATCTACGCGATCTTGATGATCGCGCTGCTGCTGACCGTAGTCTCAGCTGTGCGCGCACGGACAATCACCTTGCGCGCTGTGCCTGCTTACCGCGCCCTGCAGGAGACCATTGGCGCAACCGTTGAGAGCGGACGCAGCGTGCACGTCTCGCTCGGCAGCAGCGCGCTGCTGGATGAGAGCGCTCTGACAGCCGTAGCAAGCGCTGAGCTGCTCTACCAAGCAGCGGCGCGCGCTTCAGGCGGCGATTTGCCTGTGACAGCCAGCTTGAGCGATCCTGTGACGCTCAGTCTTGCCCAAGATCGGCTCAGACGCGCCTATCTGTTGCGCAATCGCCTTGACGCTTTCAAGCCGACGCTGGCGCGTTGGTATCCGAGCGGCACTTCCTCATTAGCGCTCGCTGCAGGCGCAGGCGCAACACTACTGGACGAAGAGAGCGGCTTAGCGCTGTTGTGTGGTCGCTTCGGCGCTGAACTCGCCTTGATCGCTGAGACAGCTATCCGCTATGACCGCAGCCTATTGCCGCACAGCTCACAAATCGAAGGACAAGCAGTTGCCTACGCTGCGAGCGCGACGCCGCTGTTGGCTGAGGAACTGTTCGTCAGCGCTGCTTATCTTGAGCCGACGCCGTTACACATCGGCGGCGCGGCTGCGCAGGACGCGCTGCGCTACCTAGTGGTCATCGCCCTGATTCTGCTTGCCGCTCTCGCCTTTATAGGAGTCAGCTTGTGAGTGCCTCTACAAGACCGCGCCGTCGTTTGCGTCTGGGCGCTGCGCTATTAGCTGCGCTGACCATCAGCATTGCTGTGGTCACGCTGCTCGGCTTAGAGCCAGTGCCGACTTTGCCACCTGAGCTCAACCAAACATTGAGCGCCTTCAGCCAACTGCTGGTTCAACTTGCGGCTGTTATCGGCGCAATCGCTTTATTCTTGGGCGTGCTGAATTTGACGCGCTTTCATGCGGCACAGTTGCGCAAATTTCCGCGCGGTCTGTACAGCCTGCTCTTGCTCTTGACGCTTTTTGGCGTGCTGATCGTGCGCGCTCTGGAGCGCGGCGGCGTCTTGCGCGTGAGCGAAGGCGAGACATTAACGCTCTCTCTGACTATCTTGGACGTGGCACAAGTGGCAGTAGAGTCAGCATTAGCAGGACTGCTTTTCTTCGCATTGGTCTACGGCGCAGTGAGGCTGATGCGTCGGCGCGTCACTATCTGGAATGCGCTGTTTCTGACTGCATTGGTGATTGTGCTGCTCGGCTTCAGTCCGCTAGGCGGCGCGACGCTGTTGCCTGAGATACGCGAGTGGTTATTGAGCGTGCCTGTCAGCGCTGGCACGCGCGGCTTGTTGATTGGTGTGGCGCTAGGCGTGGTGGTAGTTGGTGTGCGCGTCTTGATCGGGCGCGACCGCACTTTTCGAGAGTGAGGTGTTAGGGCATGACTGAGCGTCCAATGTTCGATGACGAGTCTTTGCCTGAGTGGCTAGTGGCAGGCGGGATTACCTACGCTGGACAGTATGCTAAAAAAGGCTCAGCACAAGCAGCGGATGCTGAGCTACCGCCATGGGAACGTCCTCAGCAGAGGCTGGCAGTGCCCTTGCCTGATTTTGCGCCGCTGTCAGACGATACGCCGCCGCCTTGGGCAAGCGTCATGCAGTTGCCTGACCTGCCTACCTTTGAACAGTCTGCTGAGTCTGTGCCACCTGCTTTCCAGCCTGAGCAGCTCACCTCTGAGAGCATCGAATCGGTTGCACTGGACGACATCGCTGTGCCTTGGGCGGCTGAGTCACGAGTGTCGGAGAGCGCGGCGACTGATGATCCGTTTGGCGACCTTGATTGGCTGCGCGAGTCGCCTGCCTCAGCGCCAACTGGGCAACCCAGCGCGCCGACTTTTCAGACCAGTTGGCTTAGTGAGGCTACGCTCACCGAGTCAGCGCCGAGCGCTGCTGAGCAAGCCGCTATGCCGACTTTCCAGACCGACTGGCTGAGCGAGACGAGCGCGTCAACCAGTCGGCAAGATGAAGAGCTGAGTGAGCTATTTGCAACGACCTTCGCTGAGTCTGATGACTGGCTGCGCAGCGTCGAGACAGCAAGCGAGTCTGACCTGTCCGCATTTGGCTCTGATGCTACAGTTGAGAGCGCGCCGACGCTCATCACGTCGCCACGGTCCGTGCAACAAGCTGAGAGTAGCGCCTCAGCAGACCTCTTCACGGCTGATTCAGCCGACTGGCTGCGCGATTTCAACGTCGGTGATGAGCTTGGCGCTGAGTTATCGGCTGAGCAAGCACCTGCGCAAACTCAGACAGTCTCTGATTGGTTTACAGAGCCAGTCTTTCCTGAAATGCCCGCCTTTGACCAAACGGCGTCATCAGTGCCTGAGTGGCTGTCAGAAGCGTCATTCTCTGAAACGTCCGCTTTCGATCAGGCTGCGTCCTCAGCGTCTGGTTGGCTCGCTGAGCCGTCTCAGACTGAGAGCGTTCAACCAGTGCAAGCGGCTGATGACCTGCCTGACTGGTTGAGCGCAGGCGCTGACACAGGCACTGCAGAAGCGGCTCAAATTGATGATGTCCCTGAATGGCTGCGCACGAGCTACCTTGAGTCGCCTCAGGAAACGCTCAGTGCGTCATCTGAGCCTGAATTGCAAGCCAATGCTGACTTGCCCGATTGGATGCGCGATCTTGCGCCTGAGCCAAAGCCGAGTCAAGGCTTGATAGGCAGCGTCACAGACGAAGATATGGCATGGCTCGATCAGTTCGATTTCAAAGCGTCTGCTGCGCCGCAAGTAGCCGATATTCCCAAGCCAAGTCGAGACGTGCCACGTCGCACAGACTTTGAAACTGAGCTGAGTGACCCTGCGCTTGACGCAATCCTTGCCCAGACGCCTGACTTCGATTTGTCTGAGCCAAGCCTGCCACCGATTAACCTCGATGAAGAATTCGACTTTGAGACCTTGCCTGAGTTGCCACCGACGCCTGTCGTACCTGAGCCACCAGTGCCTGTACAAATGCCTGCAGCGCCTGTGCCGCTCAGCAAGGCAACAGGCGAGGTTGCAGTTGTGGCGGGCGATTTGCCTGACTGGGTGGCAGAAATGCGCCCAGATAGCAAGCCGACATTGCGCATTGGCGATCAGGAGATCACGCTAGAGGAACTCCCGCTCGCAGCACTGCCAGAGCCGATGTTAGCCCTGCGCGAGCGCATAAAGCAGTTGCCTAAGCCACCTGAAGTTCCTGAAAAGCAAGATAGTCCGCTCAGCGGCATTCCCGAAGCCTTGCAATTGCCCGATTTTGCCGCTGTGCCGACTGCCTTGGTCACAAGCGGCGCCCTAGCTACAGCTGCGCAGCTGGCAGGTGTTCAAACCTTGCGCCGCATCGTGGCAGCGCAGGAAGAAATTCTGAAGCGCCGCGAGACCGTTGAGATCAGCGCGCCTGCGCATGTGAAGCCGCGCGCTCGCTTCAAATTAGATCGCCTTTTGCTGGTCATTTTACTGATCGCGGCTGTCATCTTGCCATTTTTCACTGATCTAGCTGACTTAGTGCCAGCACCACGCCTTGCTGCGCTTGATCGTGCTTCACAGGCGCGCTTCACAGCCATTAACGACACTATTCTGCGTATACCGAGCGGCGCAACTGTTTTAGTCGCTTTTGAGTACACGCTCGGCGCTGCTGCTGAGATGGACGACCTCGCTCGCGCTCTGTTGCGCGATCTGTTCAGGCGCGGCGCGCGTCCTGTGATTGTCAGCACTAATCCTGCCTCCAGCTTGCACGCTTACAACCTGCTGTATCGCCTCAGCCGAGACACAGCGGAAATGGCGATGCTTGGTCGCAACCAGCCATTATTGCCGCGCCGTGACTACATTGTGCTGGGCTACTTGCCCGGCGGCGTGAGCGGCGTACGCGCGCTCGCTAACGCGCTTTACGGCGATGTTTTCCAGCAGCAGGTCATCTTCGGCAGCGACCTAGAAGGCGCACCAAGCGGCATCAGCGCTGAGCAGCTGCTGATCATGCGCACTCAGCCGACCTTCCTGCTGGCTCAAAGCCAAGAAAACGTGCAAACATGGGTCGAGCAGCTCCGTCCGCCGCCAAACGCACCGTCTGGGACGATGCTGCGCCTGATCATCGCCACAACATCAGCCGCTACAGCCACTGCACAGACCTATGCTGCTGCTGATCCTCAGCGCGTGATTGGTACGTTGAGCGGCTTGCGTGACGCGCTGCTCTACCGTGAGCTGCGCGCGCAGTACAAGAGCGCGGAAGCGCAAAATATAGCAGAGCGCCGTTGGCAGAGCGTTGGCTTTGCAGCCTTCGCCGCAACTTTGGCGATCTTGGTCGGTGCAGCCTTGAGCATGATCCAATACCTCGCCCAAAGGAGACGCTCACGATGACGCCTGAGACTCTGGAGCAGATCGGCGTGATTGCAGGCGCTGTGCTGACGCTGTTCACCTTCAGCTACCTGCTCGGCGATAACTTCTTGTACCGTATTGCCATTCATGTCTTCATCGGCGCAGCAGCAGGTTTCGTCCTGCTGGCGACACTGGAGAGCGTGCTGATACCCTGGCTGAGCGCCACTGTGCTGAGCGAACCGTTCGAATTGCTGCGTCTGGGCATTGGCTTGTTGCCGTTTTTGTTTGGCTTGCTCCTTGTTTACAAAGGCACAACGCGCCTCTCGCGCTTAGGCGATTTCGGTCTAGTGCTTGTGCTAGGCGTTGGCACGGCGTTAGCGCTGCTGGGCGCAGTGAACGGCACGTTGTTGCCGCTTGTCGGCAACACGGCGCGCATTTTTCGTCCTGAGAACGCTATTAACGGCTTCATCGGACTGATCGGCACGCTCTCTGTTTTGGTTTACTTCACTTATGTCGGTTTGCGTCGGCTCTCAGGCGAGGTGACGCAATTTTTGCCCGTGCGCTTCATCGGCTTGATTGGACAAGGCTTCATCGCTGTCACGCTCGGCGCGACCTATGGCTTACTGATTCTTTCAGCGCTGACTGTGCTGAGCGGCGTTTTGGCGGATCGGATATTCATCCTGATCGGAAGGTAGCTTATGACAGCACAGACGAAGGCGCCAGAGACCAAGTCAGGCAGGCAGAAAGCACCCAGCACACGCCTTGCGCGCGAGACCATTCAACGGCAGCCTGTTGAGACGGCTGTGCGGCGTGTGGTAGCGGCTGATATCGGCAGTGTACATACGCGCGTTGCGCTCTATGACCTCGTGGAAGGTCAGTTTCGTCTCGTTGGACGCGCACAAGCGCTCACAACAGCTGCGCCGCGCGGCTACGACGTGAGCGAAGGGCTGCGCCGCGCCCTAGAAGAGCTAGGCGCCTTCAGCGGGCTGAGTTTTCTCTCAGCTGACCGTGAGCAGCGTCTGTTGATGGGCGAGGAATACGGCAATACGTTCATAGCAACTGCCAGTGGCGGCAAGCCGATTCGTACAATCCTAGTCGGTCTGATGCCGAATGTGAGCTTGGAGAGCGGCAAGCGCGCTCTGGAAAGCACGTACATTGAGTTGGTGGACACGCTCGATTTGCTTGACGTGCGCACACTGGAGCAGCAAGTGAACGCTATCCTGCGCGCCACACCTGACCTGATCCTAATCGTCGGCGGCACGGATAGCGGCGCCAACGCGCCTGTGCGCGCCTTGATTGACACTGTGCGTATCGCTGTCCAGCTAGCGCCAGGCGCCAAGCCAATTGTGCTATACGCAGGTAACGCAGCATTGGCGAGCTACGTGCGCGAGCAGCTCGACGATCACGTGGTGCTGTACGTCACTGAAAATGTGCGTCCTAGCCTTGAGCGCGAGTCTTTTGATCCAATCCGCCTTGAGCTTGCCTTGCTCTACGGCGACTACCGCGCGCGCACCACACCTGGCTTCAAGACTATTCAAGAGGCTAGTGCGCTTGGCGTCTTGCCCAGCATAGAGAGCTACAGCAACATTGTGCGCTATCTTGCCGACTCAAAAAAACAGAATGTGCTGCTTGTGGATGTCGGCAGCTCAACAGTGACGGTCTGCGCAATGGTGCGCGGCGCACTGAACGTGACCATTCGCTCAGATTTAGGCTTAGGGCACAGCGCGGTCAGCGCCGCTGAAGCCATTGGCGTGCGCAACATCGCCCGTTGGCTCAGCTTTGAGCCAGCGCCGAACGAGATCATGGACTACGTCTGGAACAAGACGCTACGTCCTGCCACTATTCCAGAGACCAGCCGCGAGCTTGAGCTAGAGTACGCCCTTGCCCGCGAGCTGATCCGCGCCGTCATGCAAACTTCGCGGCAAGGTTGGCAAGGCGTGCCACCTAGCGCTCCGTTGCCGCCTATGCAGCCGATCATTGGCGTCGGCTCAGCTATAGCGCAGCCGATCAATCCTGCCATAGGCGCTCTGCTGCTGCTAGACGCGCTGCAGCCGCTTGGAATCGTTGACCTGCGCCTTGATCCCTACGGCGTGATGGCAGCTATGGGCAGTTTGATGCACCTTGAGCCATTGGCTGTAGTCCAAGTGCTTGAGACAGGTGGTCTGCTCAACTTGGCTACGGCAATTTGTCCAAGTGGCAAGCCGCGCGGCAACATCGCCTTAGAGGCGCGCGTCACCTACGCTGATGGACATAGCCGCGAGGTGCGCGTGCCGAGTAACACGCTGAAAGTCGTGCCAATTCCAGCTGGGCAGAAAGCGCAGGTCTCCGTTAAACTTGGGCGCGGCTTGCGGCTGAATGGCAAGCGCCGCTTGACCTTCCAAGCGCAGAGCAGCGCCGCAGGGCTGATCTTTGACACGCGCGGCAGACCGTTTATGGTGCCGCGCGAGCTGAGCAGACGCGCTGAGATATTGCCTAAATGGTTTGAAGCCGTGCAAGAGACCGATTAGGCGAGTGAAATATGCCCTACTATCCAGAGACAACGGTCATACTTGGCTCAACGCGCATTATCCGTGAGTACAAGCTGCCGCCTAACGCCATTGGCAGAGCAGAAGTCAACAATGGCTCAACAGTAGCGCCTGACACTGTCTTGCTCGCAGGTGCGATTCCTTCTGAGGTCATTTTTTTAGACGCAGTCAAGTTGCTTGGGCTGCGTAGCGCGGCGCAGATCACAGAAGAGATGCTTCAAGTGCCTGTAGGCGAGGTTTACGAGAGCGGCGTGCCGCTCTTGATCAACGGCAAAGGAAGACGTGCGAAGAAAGTGGTCACGCCGAGGCGAGCGCGCTTTGCAAGTCTGGAGGCAGGGCGCGTCTTGCTGCAGACCGACCCACAGCCTGTCGAAGTCCGTGCCTTGATGGAAGGGCGCATCAACAGCGTGAGCGAGAATCGCGTGGTGCTAGAGACAGGCGGCGCGTTGATTCAAGCGGCGTGGGGCAACGGTAGCGCTAACTACGGGACGCTCAGCTTTGCCAAAGAAGAGACAACGCGGGAATGGCTCGGTCTGGAGGACTTGGAAGATAGCGGACAGGTCGTGGTGGTAGAAGAGTCAATTCAGACCTCAGCTGTCTTCAAGGAGGCGATCCAGAAGCGCTGGCGCGGCATCATTGCGCCTTCGATGAGCTCAGCGTTGCGCAATGAGGCGCGTCAGCTGCGCATTCCTGTTATCTTGACCGAAGGCTTTGGCAACTTGCGCTATTCTGCCATTGTCTACAACTTGCTGGAGACTAACCGTGGGCGCTTCACAACTGTAGATGCAGTCGAGCCTTCAGTGTGGCGCTCCGAGCGCCCTGAGATCATCATCCCAACTGGTCCGAGCGCGCGCCTGCGCCTGCCAGAGACTAATGTGCCAGTGGTAGCAGGCGCCACTATCCGTGTGACACGCCTGCCACACATGGGACGCACTGCTAAAGTGCTGAACTTGCCAGAATCGCCCGTTACAGTGGAAAATGGGCTGCGTGTAGCTGCAGCAGAGGTGCAATTCTCGGATAACTCGGAGATCGCCTTTGTGCCGTTAGCCAATGTCGAGCTGATCGGTCGTCCGCTGGATGCGCCGAGCCGACCGCAATCTTAGGGGGAAATATGGCTGGTTTATTCGACGATCTCGACGCGAATGCCGTGCCGCCGCCGGCGCCGCCGCGCAATCGCACTTTCCTAATTTTGGCAATCATTTTGATCCTTCTGATTGCCATTGGCTTGGTCGTCATTATCCTCGCCGCAATTGACGCCGGCAATCGCAACCGCCAATTACAGGAAACGCGCGTAGCCATTGAGCAGACCAATCAAGCTGTCTTCGATGCGCTCACGCGCACGACCATTGCCCAGACGTGGACACGCACGCCAACGCCGACTAGCACGCCAACTAACACACCTGAGCCGACTAACACACCTACGAATACGCCCACGCCGACAGTAGATATCGAGGCAACAGAAGTCGAAGGCACGCGTGTTGCGCTGCTCACACAAACTTTCCAAGTCTCTGCACTGGACATCACGCGGACGGCTGAGGCGTTCAACACGCTTTTTGCCCAACAGACTCAGAACGCTGCGATTTTCTTGACGCTCACAGCGCAGGCGCGCGACGGCACAATCGTCGGCACGCCAATTTTTGTCACACCAACGCCTATTGGCTTCCTTGTGACGATCTCGCCTTCGCCTACCTTTGGCTTGGTAGAGCTTGGCACGCCGACGACGCCGCTGCCATTCGTCACCATTGGTCCTGAAGGCATCGCAGCGCCAACGCGGACGCCGACGCCCAGAGCCTTGCCCGAAGGTGGCTTCTTCGACGATATCGGTCTGAGCAGCGCCTCGCCGAGCAGCTTGCCTGCTATCGGTCTGCTGGCGCTTGGTCTGCTGGCAATTATCTTTGTGGCGCGCCGCTTGCGCATGAGAGATTGAGGTCAGGTTTGTGCGTTCTGCACAATTGATCCTGCCTTGCAGTGTGTATAATGGACGCTGAGGAATTCTTGGCATGATTCGCGTTTACGCTTTTCCGCGCCGCAGCCGCCGTACCACCAGCCATAGGTCTGGATGGTTAGCGCGTGCCGCCTAGCGGAAATGTCACGCGCAAGCCCTTCAGACTGTGACAAGTCTGAAGGGCTTTTTTTATGCACAGCTTTTGTCACTTATGAAATGCCTATGGAACGAGGAGGACATTTTGACACACGCTCATTTCGAACCATCACTTCTCAAGACGGCGCACACGCTGCGCGTTGGCGTGTTCGGCGCTACAGGCTACACAGGTCAACTTCTGATCGAGTTACTTCGGGAACATCCGCATGTCAGGCTGCAATTTGCTACTTCGGAGCGCGAGACAGCTCTTGAAGACGGCACGCCGCTCATCCCAGCTGACTCAGCGCCATTAGATAGCGTGGACGCTGTCTTTCTATGCTTGCCGAACGGCGTCTCAGGCAGTGTAGCAGCCAGAGCAGTTGCCGCAGGTGTCCGCGTGATTGACCTGAGCGCTGATCTACGCCTTGAGTCGGCTGCCCTCTACGAACAGACTTACAAAATGCCGCATCCTGCGCCGCAGCTCTTGCCCGCGCCGTATGGCTTGCCTGAGATCACGCGCGCGGCGCTGCACAATGCACTGTACATCGCTAATCCGGGCTGCCATGTGACAGCCGTGCTGTTAGCGCTCTATCCGTTGGCGCGCGCAGGCGCGCTCAGCGCCGCTCCAATCATTGCCGATACCAAGACAGGCGTCTCAGGCGCCGGCAGAGAGCCAAAGCCTGAGTCCATGTTCTGCGAAGTTTATGGCGATGTGAAGCCGTATAATATCGGACGCAAGCATCGCCACGTGCCAGAGATTGAGCAGATGCTGCATAAATTACAGCCCGACTGCGGCTCGCTGATCTTCGCGCCGCACCTTGTGCCACTTGACATCGGTCTGTTAGCAACGGTCTACGCAACGCTTAAGCCTGAGTGGACGCTTGAGCGTGCCTACGCTGAATATCAGGCTGCTTACAACGCTGAGCCGCTGATCACGCTACATCCACTGGGCAGAGCGGCGCGCATTCGTGAGGCGGCGCATCAAAACGGCGCAGTAGTCGGCGTGAGCGAAGGACAGGGCAACACGCTCATCCTGACCTGTGCGATAGACAATCTGCGCAAAGGCGCCTCAGCGCAGGCGCTGCAAAACTTTAACATCATGTTTGGCTTGCCAGAGACAATTGGTCTGCTCTGAGGCGTGCTCATGGTGACGGTCTACAAAATTGGCGGCGCGCCGCTCGAAGATAGCGCCTATCTGAGCGCACTCGCTGCTCATCTTAAGACGCTTACCTCACCGCCGATCCTTGTCCACGGCGGCGGCAAGGCGATCAGCCGTCTGCAGACTGCCTTCGGCATTGTGCCGCGCACGCTTGGCGGCTTGCGCGTGACTGACGAGCAGACAATGGAATTGGTGGCAATGGCGCTGATCGGAAACGCAAACGTGAACTTAGTGGCAACGCTTGTGCGCCAAGGCGTGGAAGCACAGGGTTTTCACGGCGCGGATCGCGGCTTGTTGCGCTCACGTCCGTTGCGACATCCTGAGGGCGATCTTGGGCGCGTAGGCGCTGTGCATACCGTGCGCGTTGAGGTGCTGCGCGAGGCACTCAACGCAGGCATTGTGCCTGTAGTTGCACCAATCGGGTTAGCAGACGACGGCGGCTTGCACAACATCAACGCTGACCAAGCAGCAGGCGCAATTGCAGCAGCAATAGGCGCTGCACAGGTCATTTTTCTGACAGATGTATCAGGCGTGCTGCACGAAGGCGCTATCTTGTCCAAACTAACGCGCCATGAAGCCGAGTCGCTCATCACTGCAGGCGTGGCAAGCGGCGGCATGGCGGTCAAGTTGCGCGCAGCACTGGACGCGCTCTCAGCAGGCGTAGGCGCAGCGCGTGTCACAGATGTCTACGGACTTTCGAACGGTGCAGGAACATTGATCACAGGCTAGGAAGGTGAAAAAATGGACATCGTACATGATTTAACGGCAAGCGAGATTATTGCGCTTGGTGAGGCACATATCGCTAAGACCTACAAACGTCCGCCAATCGTGCTTTCGCACGGACGCGGCGTCCAGGTCTGGGACACTGAAGGACGCGAGTACCTTGACTTTGCAGCAGGCATTGCCGTGAACGCGCTTGGTCACGCCGATGCAGGCATTGCAGCTATCTTGGCAGAGCAAGCGGCGAAGCTGATCCACACCAGCAATCTGTACTACACGCTGCCGCAGATCAAACTCGCTGAAAAGCTCACAGCGCACAGCTTCGCTGACCGTGTTTTTTTCACCAACAGCGGCACAGAGGCGAATGAAGCAGCGATCAAGTTTGCGCGCAAATACGCGCGTGCAACGTATAACACAGCTGAAAAGACACAGGTTGTCTGTTTTGACCACGCCTTTCATGGACGGACAATGGGCTCGCTTGCGCTAACGCCGAAAGAAGCATATCAAGCGCCATTTCGTCCACTGATGCCAGATGTGCTAGTGTTGCCGTTCAACGACCAGATGGCGCTTGAGCAGATTACAGAGCGTGTCTGCGCTGTGTTTGTCGAACCGATTCAAGGCGAAGGCGGCATTCATGAAGCAACCGCCGAGTTTTTGCGCGCCTTGCGCGCGCGCTGCGATCAGGTCGGCGCTTTATTGGTCTTTGATGAGGTGCA
>JANWYI010000046.1 GCA_025055255.1 Anaerolineae bacterium
ATCACAACAGCACGGATTCGTCCGCCACTAGCTGCCCACGCGCCAACAGCCGCTGCTGCAATCATGCCGAGCCACGCGCCGCGACTGCCCGATAAATAGATTGCAAGGCACAGCGCTACGGCAAAGACGCCCAACATAGCGCGCCACAAGCCGCGAGGCAAGCTGTGAGGCGGCGATAAAAAGCGCGCTACTGCAATAGGCGTCACCAAGACCAAGAAAGCGGCAAAGATGTTCGGATTCTCAAGGCTGCCGACAAGACGTGGCAGACCAAGTTGCTGTGCGCTAGTCAGCAGCGGCGGCAATGCGCTGATCAGCAGCGCATTTACGGCGCTGTGCCAACCTGAGCCATGCCTCACAACGTCGTGCAAACTGTACCACAACGCAATGTAGAGCGCTGCAAACCACAAGCCGTAGCCTATGCGCGGTAACCTCTCGACATTCGCTAAAGTTGAGACGGCAAAAGCAGCGATCCACAGCGGCATGGCAAGGTCTAACGCTGTACGCTCCCATGCAAAGCGCTGAAGCGTGCGCCATACGAGCCATATGCCGAAGATGATGGCGAGCAGCCAGAGCGTGCGCGGCGCGGTCGTCATGCTCATCACGCCGCGCCAAGCGCCGCCTTCGTAAGTCACGTATGCCAAGCCGAGTGCCAGAGCAAGGCTCGGCAAATGGCTGAGCAGCTGCATCTTGACGACCATCAGCCTGTGGTCTTCATGCCAGCTGCAATGCCGTTGATCGTGGCGAGGACTGCCTCCAGCACTGCAGCGCGCTGCGGATCGCCCTCAGGCAGGCGGCGCAGCTCGCGCAGCAGCTCGACTTGGATGAAGTTGAGCGGGTCAACATAGGGATTGCGGCGCGCAATCGAGCGCTGCATGACGGGCGACCGTGCCAGCAACTCAGGCTGGTCTGTGATCCGACAGATCAAGCGGCAAGCGCGCGCGTGTTCTTCCTGAATGCGGCTGAAAATGTGCTTGCGCAACGCCTCATTGGCGACCAAGTCAGCATAGAGCGCAGCGATGCCCATGTCAGCTTTGGCAAGGTCAAGCTCGACGTTAGCGATCAACGTTCGGAAGAAGCGCCAGCCGTCGTACATCTCACGCAAGAGCGTCTCATCGCCCTGTTCAACAAAGGTCTCCAGCGCATAGCCAACGCCGTACCAGCTTGGGATGATTGCACGACACTGCATCCATGAAAAAACCCACGGAATGGCGCGCAAGCCTTCAAAGCCGCCGCTGCGCCGCTTGGCAGGACGTGAGCTGATTGGCAAGTTTGAGAGTTCGTCAATTGGCGTCGCCTGTTGCCAGTAGTCTAGGAAGCCTTGTGTCTCGTAGACGAGCGCGCGATACGCTCGCTCGCCTTCAGCTGCCAAGACTTGCATAGCGGCGCGCCATGCCTCGCGCGGCGGCGGACGATGCGGTGCAATGTAGGCGAGCAGCACAGCGTTCAATACCTGATGCAAGTGCCGTCTGCCAATAGCAGGATTGCTGTAGCGATAGGCGATCACCTCGCCTTGCTCAGTGATTTTAATGCGTCCGTGCAGCGTGCCGCTTGGCGCTGAGAGGATGGCGCTGTTTGTCGGTCCGCCGCCGCGCCCGATGCTGCCGCCGCGCCCGTGAAACAGCTCCAGCTGAACGCCGTACTCAACGCAGACAGCAGCTAGACGCTCTTGGGCAACGTACAGACTCCAGTTTGAGGCGAGGTAGCCGCCATCTTTGTTGCTATCTGAGTAGCCAAGCATAATTTGTTGGCGCATGCCGCGCTTGGCGATGTGTGCGCGATACGTCGCGTTTTCGAAAAGCTCGCGCATGATGCGCGGCGCGGCGTCCAGGTCTTCTATTGTCTCAAAAAGCGGAACAAGGTCTACATGATCCTGCACGCCAACTTCATGGGCGAACAGCAACATGCCCAGCACGTCGCTAGCGCATTGAGTCATGCTGGCGATGACGGTATCAATGCAATCTCTGCCATAGTGCCGATGCGCGCGCGCGATCATGCGCCATGTGGCGATGACTTGCTCCGTGATAGCCGAGAAGCGCGGCTCTGCAGGGAAAAGCGGGCGTGAGTTGGCGATCTCGCGCGTCAGGATGGCTTGTCGCTCTGCCTCAGGCAAAGCAGCGAAGTTATCACAAACGCCGTAGGCATGAAATAGCTCAGTCAGCGCTGTGCTGAAGCGCCGTGCGTCCTCACGGATGTCTAACGGCACAAGGTGCAAGCCGAACAATCGCACCTTTTGGATCAAGGTGCGCACAGCGCCACTGGCAACGTGCGTGCCGCGATTTTCGCGCAAGCTGCGCTCAATCAAGCGCAGATCGTTGAGCAGGTCGTCAGTAGTAGCGTAATAATCGTTGCTCAGGCGCGTGTAGACAATGTCGAGATACTGGCGGTAGAGTTCAGTTGGATACTTGGGATGCGCATGGGCATTGGGCAAGGCGTCGCGCAGCGCCTGAGAGACGCTGACTAGGTCAACTGACTGTGTGAGGTGATCGCGCAGAAAGGCGACCTCGCGCAGATACAGGTCGCGCGCAGCGGCGCGCATAGTAGCCAATGCCTCAAGCGTCACATCAGCGGTCACATTTGGATTGCCGTCGCGGTCGCCGCCGATCCATGAGGCGTAGCGCAAGAGCGGCGGCAAATCGTCCCAGTTCGCCTCAGGGTAATACGTTTGCAGCGCTTCTTGCAGCTCAGCGTAGATTTCTGGCAGTAGGTCAACGAGCGTGGTGGTGAGAAAGTAGATGCCGAAGTCTACTTCATCGGCAACAGTAGCGCGCGCGGCACGAGTCGGGCGAGTCTGCCAGAGTTCTTCAATCTCTTCTGAAATGGCTTTCAGCACAGCGCGGCGCTCACGTGGTAGGAGCGAAGTGCGGTCGTGCTGAGCTAACCATTGAGCAATGTGACGCTGTTTGAGCAGCACTTCCTTCCGTTTTGCCTCAGAAGGATGCGCCGTGAGCACAAGGCGGACGCAAATTTGATGGAGTGCAGTGCGCACTTGCTCTGCAGTGATGCCTGCAGCATGCAGCTCGCGCACAGCCGCTTGGATTGACTCTTCCAGCTGATCGTCGCGCTCGCGCTGGCGCAGCACGCGCAACCGCTGCTGATCTTCGGCGATGTTGATCAGCTGGAAGTAGTTGCTGAACGCTCTGATCAGAATTTGCTTGGCAGGCAAGTCAAGCGCGGCAATGGTCGCCTGCAAGTTTGCCGTGTGCTGTGGATTATCTGGCTCGGCGCGGCGCGCACGGCTCTCAGCGCGTACGCGCTCAACTAAGGCAAAGGCTTCTTCGCCATGCTGCTCACGGATGATCTCACCGAGCAAGCCGCCGAGCAAGCGGATGTCGGCGCTAAGCGCCGCCTGCAGTTCGCTGGTCACCTGAGACGATGCAGTCATTGCGTCTTATGTGTCTAATCTTGTGCGGTTCGCGCGCGATCCTAGCACATTCAGCCAAATTGGACTACTCATTCGGCAAACTGCACGAGTCTCAAGCTGTTTGGCGCTCAGAGAGCGGCTCAGGCATTGTCTGTCCTGTCTGATACGGTTCATCAGTCGGCGGCTCGGCAGGCAGAGTCAGCATGGCACAGGCTTGCGCTAACATCGGACGATCCTCAGGCGCGCTGATCAGCAAGAGCTTGTCGCGCGCGGCAAGCGTGGTGCTGCCGCTTGGCACGAAGGTCTGTCCGTTGCGCCCGATCAGCACAACCAACACGCCATGCGGCAAGCCGACGTCCAACAGTTGACGTCCAACAGCCGCTGAGTCAGGCGGCAAGATGATCTCAACAGTTGCATCCTTCAGCGGCATCTCAGGCACTGGACAATGGCGCGGCTGCGGCGCCTCAACGCCAAGCCAACGCGCAATTGGCACAATCGTCGGACCTTGCAGCAGGACTGAGGCTAGAACGGCGAAAAAGACAAGGTTAAAGAGCGTGTCTGCTTTAGGCAAACCTGCCAAGAGCGGAAACGTCGCTAGGATGATTGGCGCAGCGCCGCGCAGACCAACCCAGCCGACCATCAGCCGCTCGCGCAGCGTGAAGCGCGAGAACAAGAGCGCAACTAGTGCGCTAAGCGGACGCGCCACCAGCATCAGGAAAAGCGCCACGACCAAGCCCATGCCTGCCATTGGCACGAGTTGCGAAGGCGTGACCAGCAAGCCGAGCGAGAGGAACATCGCAATCTGCATCAGCCATGCCATGCCGTCATGAAAGCGCGTCAGGCTCTTTTTGTGAATGAAATCGTGGTTGCCCAAGAACAGCGCTGCCAAGTAGACTGCCAAAAAGCCGTTGCCGCCGAGCGCCGCTGTTGCGCCGTAGGTCAGCATGGCGAGCGCAAGAGTCAGCACGGGATACAGTCCGTCATATTCAAGACGCAGGCGATTGATCAACCACAAGCCGAGCCGACCGATCAGAAAGCCGCCTAGCACGCCTAAGATCATCTGTTGGAGGAAAAAAAGGAAAAATAGGCTGATCGGCTGCTGTGGCTGTGCCACAAGGCTTGTTAGCGCAATGGTCAGGAAGACAGCCATTGGATCGTTACTGCCCGCCTCTAGCTCCAGCAATGGTTCCAGCTTGCCGCGCAGATGCACGCCGCGTCCGCGCAGCACAGCGAAGACAGCTGCTGCATCAGTTGAGGAGAGAATCGCGCCCAAGAGCAAGCCTTCCAGCAAGCCAAAATTTAAGAAAGCGTGCGCAAAAAAGCCGACCAATATCGCCGTGACGACTACTCCGAGCGTCGCCAAAGATAGTCCACTGCGCAGCGTCGGCTTGACCACGTCCCAATCTGTCTCTAAGCCGCCTGCGAACAAGATCAGCGCTAAGGCGACCACGCCAATCGCCTGTGCCAATGCAGCGTCGTCAAAAGCAATGCCGCCAATGCCTTCACTGCCTGCCAACATGCCCAAGAGCAAAAAGAGCAACAGCGACGGCACGCCTAGCAAGCCGGCCGCCTTGCTGGCAAATATGCTCAACAGCAGGAGCGCCGCTACCACGACCAAGACCAGTTCGACTGCCAATTTCACCTCCTGTTGAGTTTGTTTGACTGTTTATAACAAACTATGAGCGGCAAGCCTAGAATCGCCGTTCGGCACAGCTCAAGCTATGATCTAACAGACGCGATTCCTGTCAATAATACGGAGTCTCAAGATGGATAGCGCACAGCGCGCCAACACGCTCGTGATCTTCGGCGCCTCTGGCGATCTAACTCAGCGCAAATTGATCCCAGCGCTCTACAATTTGTGTCGCAAAAACCGTTTGCCCGACAATCTACAAATTGTCGGTGTCTCGCGCACGCCGCTCTCACATGAGGCATTCCGCGCCAAGTTGCGCGACGGCGCGGTTGAATTCACGAATCACACCTTTGACCAAGCCGCTTGGGAAGCCTTCAGTGAGCGCGTGTTTTACGTCAGCGGCAACGCTACACAGATAGACGACATGCAACGCCTGAACGCTTTCCTGTGCGAGCGCGAAAGTGGCGCCGCCAATCGCTTATACTATCTCTCAACAGCGCCAGCACTGTACGCGCCGATTACCGCAAACTTAGGTGCGCTGCAGCTCTGTACGGAGAAAGAAGGTTGGCGGCGCATTGTGGTGGAGAAGCCGTTCGGCTACGATCTAGAGTCGGCGCGCGCCTTGAACGCAGCACTGCGCGAGGTCTTCGCTGAGCATCAAATCTATCGCATTGATCACTATCTCGGCAAAGAGACAGCACAGAACATCCTGTTCCTGCGTTTTGCCAACGCGATTTTTGAGCCGCTCTGGAATCGAAATTACATCGAGTACATCCAGATTACGGTCGCTGAGCAGGTGGACGTAGGACATCGCGGCGAATATTACGACGAGTCAGGCGTGCTGCGCGATATGTTCCAGAATCACTTGCTGCAGTTGCTCGCCTTGATCGCCATGGAGCCGCCTGCGTCCTTCGAGGCTGACGCTGTGCGTAATGAGACAGCGAAAGTCCTCAAGGCAGTTCGCCCTGTAGCGATAGAAGACACTGTGCGCGCGCAATACGAAGGTTACCGCGCCACGAAAGGCGTCGCGCTTGACTCGCAGACGCCGACTTATGCTGCGCTGTGCCTCTACATTGATAATTGGCGCTGGCAGGGCGTGCCATTCTATCTACGTTCTGGCAAAGCAATGGCGCGCAAGATAAGCGAGGTGATTGTGCGCTTTCGGCGTCCGCCACACTTGATGTTCAACTTGCCGCGCGGTCATCAGTTTGAGGCGAACACGCTCAGCATCTGCATTCAGCCGCATGAAGGCATCCACCTAAAAATTGAGGTGAAACTGCCTGACTCGTACCAAGAGACTCGCACAGTGGACTTATCTTTCAGCTACCGCGAGACTTTCGGCGACAATGCCCTGCCAGAAGCGTATGAGCGCTTGCTGTTGGACGCGCTCAACGGCGACGCCTCGCTCTTCGTGCGCAGCGACGGCATTGAAATCTCATGGCAGATCGTTGACCCAATTATTCAAGGCTGGCAGAGCCCAGAAGCGCCGCCGCTGGTGATGTATGCGCGCGGATCGTGGGGTCCTGAAGCCGCTGATCAGCTTTTGGCACGGCGCGGACACCATTGGCGGCAACATTGTGGCGATTGAGGCTCACTCGATTTCCAGTGTGCCGATAGGCAGCGCGTCACTGCTGTTGACGGGCAGACGTGCGCCGCTCTCTAGGCTGTAAAGCACCACAACGATCTGATAGGTGCCGCGTGGCACGCTTGGCGGGAGGACCACGCCGTGCGTGTCGCGCACTGGTACGTTCGGTTGCCAGAGCGTGGTGAGCGTCATATTGTTGTTCGGCTCAGCGTCGCGCTGCGCCACAAGGCGACCGAATTGGTCAAGCAACTGCACTGAGACGCGATAGCGGACGCTCAGCGGCTGATCGGTCTGCCACGTGAGTGCGACGCCGAGCACATCGCCTGCTGCAAGGCGCTCAGCGCTCAGCGCGACCTCGCGCAGCGTGATCGACTCGCCAAAGCGCGCCATGACCAAACGCGGCTTGCCGAGCGCGCCGAGCACAGCATAGCGCACAAGGCGCACGTCGCCAAACCAAGCCGTGTCAATCTCAAACGCGCGCTCACTCAGCACCTGCTCCACGACTCGGCGCGGATCGCGCTCTAGTTCGCCCCAAAAAGCGGCGAATATACGCCGATGCGCCGCCAAAATCGCCTCGGTTTGCCGACGAGTCGCTGCATCGTCGCCGCCTAAGCCCTCTGGCACGCCGTAGATTGGCAAGTTGCCTCTGTAATAGTACGTGAAGACCTCGATCTGATTAGGTGCGCTGAGCAAGATTGCGTCGCCTGCGCGCTCTTCGCGCGCGATGTACGCTGCCAAGCTGCGATAATCGCTCCGTGCATAGGCTGAGCTGTTGTACAGTGCCTGAATGCCGTTGCTCGCAGCGCCGACCAAGCCGTAGCTCAGCAAGACGGCGACCACGCGCGGCGCTGCCTCTTGCCATGCAACAAGATTTGCCGAGCCAAGTTCCCATAACAGCCATATACCGCGTCCCACGAGCAGCGCAGCTGCAATTTGCAGCGGCAACAGGAACTTCAGGTTTGCCGTGCGATAGAGGTCGAGGGCGAGGAAACCGCCAATGCCGATGATCAGCCACACAGTCGGCACGGCGCGCCGCCACCACAACGGCGCTGCACGCTGCGGACGTCTCAGCCAGTCGCCGAAGGTCATGCCGAGCAGCGCACTGATGAGCGTCAACAGCACCAGACCCTGATTCAGGCGCTCAAAAGTGCTGCCGTAGAGCAGCCATGTGCTAATTGTCTCTATCTGACCGATGAGCGAGGACGTCTCGCGGCTTGCCTGACTCCAGCTGCTCAATTGCCGCAGCGCCGTTGGCAACTGCGGCAAGAAAAGCGCGACTGTGAATGTGTTCGCCGCAACGTACACGCTGAGCGTCCGCCACTCACGCCGCGCTGCAAACCACACGACAAATAGCACGACTTGTGCCGCTATGGTCAGCGGATAGGCGTAATGTGTGTAGAGACCTGCTGCATTTAAGAGTGCCATGCCGCTCAGCAGCGCGAGACGGCGCGAGTCGAGCCATTTGACAAAGCACAGCATGGCGAGCGCCGCGATCAGCGCCATGAGCGCATACATGCGCGCCTCTTGGCTGTAGTACAGGCTGAAAGTGTTGAGCGCGGTCAAAAATGCCGCTACTGTGCCGACGCCGCGCGCAAAAAGTGCAACGCCAAGCGCATAAGCACAGGCGACGCTCAAAATGCCGCTCAGCGCCGAAAAAGCGCGCAAGGCGAACTCACTCTCGCCTGTCAGCGTCCACCACGCTTTCAGGAGCAGGTAGTAGAGCGGCGGATGGATGTCGCGGCTCGCTGCGCCCAGCAGCTCAGGCACGTCGCGCTGAATCAAGCGCAGCGTGTTACCTTCATCATTCCAGAGCGACTGCGCGTCTAGCGCGTGAAAGCGCAGCAACGCTGCTAACCAGATTGCAACTAGCGGCAAGGCGCGGTAGGCGCGCGAATTGCGCCAGAGACGCCATGCTGCATTCAAAAACGGCTCGGTCACAGCGACGCGCTAACCTGAGTCGGCTAAAAGTGCTTGCGCAGCGCTATTCGGATCAATCTCGCGCCGCAAGACGCGCTCGATTGTTGCCTGCACGTGCGCCGCGCCAACTCGCTCAATCAGGCGCGCTAGGAGCAGGTCGCGCAGGCGCTCCTCGATCTCAGCGCTGATACTGGCGCGCTCGCGCAGGCGCTGTACGCCGCTCTCTTGCAAGTAGGCGCGATGTTCAGCAATTTTTGTCAGAAGCTCTGAGACGCCTGTGCCATTCGTAGCAATTGTCTGGAGAATTGGCGTCTGCCAAGCCGAGTCTTCGCCGATGACGGGCACAGCAGGCACGTCCATCAGCTTGCCGTGATGCATGACGCGCTCAACGCGGTGACCGAGATCGAGCGCAGCGCGTAAGGCGCGCAACGTGCTTTCTACACCAGGATTATCCGCCTTGTTCACCACGAGAATGTCTGCGATCTCAAGGATGCCCGCTTTGATCGCTTGCACATCATCGCCTAGTCCTGGCGCCTCAACTACGATTACAGTCTGGGCAGCTGAGGCAATCTCGACCTCGCTCTGACCTGCGCCGACTGTCTCGATCAGCACAATGTCGAAGCCAGCAGCATCTAGCGCACGGATCATGTCCTTAGTGGTGCGCGCAATGCCGCCTAAGTTGCCGCGCGTCGCCATGCTGCGGATGAAGACGCCTGAGTCGCCGTGTAGGTCGCGCATGCGGATGCGGTCGCCCAGCACGGCGCCGCCGCTAAAAGGACTGGTTGGATCAACTGCCAAAATACTGACCGTCTTGCCTTCAGCACGGTACGCTTTCGCCATCCAGTTAACCAAACTGCTCTTGCCTGTGCCGGGCGCGCCTGTCACGCCAATCAGGTGTGCTTTGCCGCCGAACGGATAGAGCGCCGCCAATTCTGAGGCAGCGGCATGATTCTCAATGCGTGTCAACAAACGTGCTAGGGCGCGTCTGCTCTCTCGAATCGCCGTCACGATTGGCGGCAGCGTCGCTACATCACTCAAGTGAGACTACCTTGCGAATGTGCTCTATGATCTCTTGGGTATCGCTGCCCGGACCGAAAATGCCGCTGACGCCCATCTGCTTCAGAACAGGCACGTCTTCGTCTGGGATGATTCCACCTAGCACAACCTTGACATCGTTCAAGTCGTGCGCTTTCATCAGCTCTAAAATGCGCGGCACCAATGCCATATGTGCGCCGCTGAGGATGCTCAGCCCAATCACGTCCACGTCTTCCTGTAGCGCCGCCTCGACGATCATCTCAGGCGTTTGACGCAAGCCTGTATAGATAACTTCCATGCCGGCGTCGCGCAGAGCACGCGCCACAACTTTTGCGCCGCGATCATGCCCATCTAAACCCGGTTTAGCGACCAAAACGCGTATCTTTCGCTCAGCCATAATGACCGTCCTAAGTTTGTGTGCATGACTACTATTCTATCACACAAGCCGCGCGCAGGCTTGCCGCAAGGCTGCGCACAGCCTCAATGCCCTCGCTTTCCATCAGACGGATGAGCGCGCTCGCTACAATCACACCATCAGCGTGCGCCGCTACTTGCCGCGCCTGACTCGGTTTGCTAATGCCGAAGCCCACAGCGAGCGGTAAGTCAGTCAAAGCGCGGACACGCGCGATGTACTCAGTCAGGTCAGATGGCAAAGTATCACGCGCGCCTGTCACGCCTGTCACAGAGACCAAGTACAGGAATCCGCGCGCTGTCTTAGCAACTTCAGTGATGCGCGTTGGCGTGCTATTCGGCGCGATGAGCGGCGTGAAGCCGAGACCGTGTGCGTCACACAGCGCCCTAAACTCCTCTGCTTCCTCAGGTGGCAGATCAGGCACAATGAAGCCGCTGGCACCTGCCTCAGCCGCTTCTGTCACAAAGCGCTCTAGACCGTAGGCGAGCAACGGATTCAAATAGCCCATCATGACCAGTGGCACATCCAAGCCACGCGCGCGCAACGTCCGCACAGCGTCAATGCAATCGCTTAGACGCGTGCCACGCTCTAGCGCCACTTGTGAGGCATGTTGGATAGTCGGTCCGTCGGCTAACGGATCGCTGAACGGCATACCGATCTCTAGTGCGTCAGCACCTGCCTCTGCTAACGCTTGCAAGACGTGAAGCGATGTCGGCAAGTCAGGGTAGCCAACTGTGAAGAAAGGCATGAAAGTAGCGCGTCGCTCAGTCTTAGCACGCTGAAATGTTTGCACGATGGCGTCCAAGCCGCTCTGTCCCTCAGACATCGTCTAAAGTCGCTCTTTGCTGATTTGAAAAGTCCTGCTGCGAGAAATGTTAACACATTCAAACTCAACAGTGGCAAAAAGTGATGCTAGGATCTCCCGCAACCAACTTTACGGTCACAAGCCGCTCAATGAGCCCTAACTATGCCCGTCACGCAAGAACTGATTGAGAACGGTCGGATTCTACAGGCTACTTTTGTTGATCCATGGACAATTGATGAAGTATTTAGTCTTTACCCTGAGCAGGAGTGCATCTACAACTCAGCGAGTCAGCCTATTCACATTCTGATTGACGTGCGACAGGCTACGCGCGCGACCTACCACGCCGTGCGTGCGAGCGATGCACCAGTGCTGCGTCATCCAATGTGCGGCAATATTGCAATTGTCGGCGCGACATTCCTCGTACGAATTGTCTGCGAGGCAATTTTCAAGGTAGCGCGCTTCAACCGCGTCGTGTTCTTTGACACTTACGAGGAAGGCTTGGCTTTCCTCCGCGCACGCATTGCTCAAGAGTCAACAGCAAGAGGCTAAGCTAATGAATAAACAGGCGCTCTTCGCTGCGAGCGCCTGAACCATCTCCTGCCTAAATCCTCAGCGTAGCATGTCAATTAGGATGCCTTCAAATGTGTCGCACTCTGTGACGAGCGCGTTGACCACTCTTTCGAAGTATTGTACGTTGATCAGCGACATCTCGGCATTGTGCATATATGAGAAGACATGTCTGCCGCTGATCTGCTCAATGCACCAAAAGCCGATCTTGTTTTGCGCGCTGCGCTTGAGCAAAACTGTTGAGAGATAGTGCGGGATGCGATCTTCTGAGTCGAACTGCGCCATACTCGGCACGGAAAACTCCAGCGTAGTGTCGTAGCGCACAATCCACAGCGACTGCGTGCGTCCAGAGCGCATGTTGAACTTCAGCAAGGCGCGCCTGTCGTTGATGTCAGCGATTCGCCAGCCAATTTGATCGCAGTAACGCCGAATTGTACTTTGAAAATTCAAACCTGAGAATAACGCTGCAAGACCCGACATAGCACACCTTCCTTGCTCTACTGATCTAGCACTTTATCGGACAGTGTACGCCAAAACTGCTCTTAAAGCAAGCGATAATTGCTCTTTGCGCTCTTGTAAGTTTACAAAGCTACTTTGCGCATAAACAAAGCTCTCATAAGTGTCTGTGGCGCATTTCGTAAAGTGCGCTAGACTGGAAGTGATGTGCCTTGCTTGCCTTTACGGAGCGCTCTGCCGTGAAACGGCGTTTTTGGTGGTGGATTTGCCTTGCCGTCTTTTGTGCGCTGACCGCGCCAAGTCTCGCTGGCTTTGCTCAGCAGCCGCCGCCTGCCTTTGAGGACGCACTGGCTGATCTCGGTCGCCGACTTGGACGCACGATCACACTCGCCGATTTCAACAATCCGACCTCACGCTGGGAATGGCGCGGCGTGGACTTTGCCGACAACAGCCTTGAATGTCCGCGCCCTGGCGAGGCTGTGACGCCGACGAAGGTGATCGGTTACCAGTTCGTCTTCATTTTGCGCGGCGTCCGCTATGAGTATCGCGTCGCTGCAGCTGACCGCAGCACTCTGCGCTTGTGCACCAATCCGACAGGTGCCATTTTTCAGGTCACTTTGCCGCCGCGTCCAACTACCAACACTGAGCCGCCTGCTGTCATCAACGCTGCGCTTGCTGATCTCAGTCGCCGTCTTGAGACGACGCTGACCTTTGAGAGCTTCAACACGCCACGTTCGCGCTGGTCTTGGCGCTACCGCGAGTACAGCAACTCACAGCTGAATTGCCCAAGTCCCGGTCAGGCAGTAGATCGCATTGTGACGCCCGGCTGGCAGTTCATCTTCGTCTACGAAGGTCGTACCTTCGATTACCGTGCTCCGTTGAACGATCCATCGGGCTTATTTCTGTGTCGCGGCAGCTGATCTAGGGATAAATCGGCACGCCCAGCAGCGCTGCGCCTAGCACAATCAGCGGCGCTACGATCAGCGCAGGCAGCATGTTGGCAACGCGCGGCTGCTTGACGTCCAGCAGCACAAGCGCTAAGCCCATCAAAATCAAGCCGCCACTCGCCGTCAACTCACGGATGAGCGGCGACTCAGCGCCTAGCGCAGCGCCCGCTGACTCTGCTAGAAACATTCCAGTCAGCGCAAAGCCGCCTTGTATGACAAAAATCGGCAAGGCGCTGAATGCCACGCCAATACCTAGCGACGCTGCAAAAGCAATCGAGGCGAAAAAGTCAAGAGTGGACTTAATTGCTAACAAGCGAATGTCAGCGGCGTCTATGCCGTTCTGAAGCGCGCCGAGCACCGCCATTGGTCCGACGCCAAAGACCAAGCTCGCAGTTACAAAGCCACTGATGAAGCGCAGGCGCGCCGTGTTCGCACTCTCTGCGTCGCCTTTGCCGTTAGCGAAGCGTACTTGCAGCCATGCGCCGAACGCTTTCAGCCTGCCGTCAACGTCTAGCACTTCGCCGATGATTGTGCCGATCACAAGGCTGAGCAACGGCACTAAGATGTTGCCACTTTGTGAGGCATTTTGCACGCCCAAGACCAGTGTAACTAAGCCTAAGCCTGTCACCACGCTCTGCTGTATGTTGGCTGAGAAGCGGCTGCCGATCAAAATGCCCAGCGCGCTGCCTGCCAGAATGGTCACGACGTTAAGGAGCGTACCTGTCATGCTGTGTGTATACTGCGGATGGTAGATGAGACGCATCTATTGTAACAGAGATACTGTAGAAAGCTCGCAGTGCTGCAGTGTTGAGGGTAGCTTCGCAGTGTGTTATGATCGCCGTGTAACTGTCTACAAGAGAGAGACTCCTTCTGACATGACTGATTACACTGCGAAACTTCAAGCGCTGCGTGCGCACCTTGCTGAGGTCAGCCTGCTCAACGGCATCAGCGCTGCGCTTTACTGGGATCAGATGACCTATATGCCACGCGGCGGCGCTGCTGTGCGCAGCAAGCAGCTTGCCTACCTCTCACAGCAGACTCACGCGCGCTTCACTGATCCTGCGCTGGGCAAGTTGCTGGACGACCTCATGCCTTACGCTGAGAGCCTACCTGCTGACTCAGACGACGCTGCGCTGATTCGTGTGACACACCGCGAATATCAGCGCGCCGTCAAAGTGCCTGCTGAGCTGGTCGCCGCAATTGCGCAGCACACCTCAGAAACTTATCAAGTTTGGACAGAGGCACGTCCTGCCAATGATTTCTCACGTCTGCAGCCATATCTTGAGCAGACGCTTAACCTCAGCTACCGCTACGCCGAATGTTTTGCGCCATACGACCACGTCGCTGATCCGCTGATTGACGCTGCTGACTACGGCATGAAAGCTGATGACATCAAGGCGCTTTTCAGCCAGTTGCGTGCAGCGCTTGTGCCCTTGGCGCAGGCAATCACAGACCAAGCGCCTGCTGATGACACATTCCTGCATCAACACTATCCATCGGAGGACATTGAGCGCTTCACAACCGACGTGATCAAGCGCTTTGGCTACGATTTCGAGCGCGGACGCCTTGACAAGACAGCGCATCCGTTTGCTGTACGGCTGAACAGCGGTGACGTGCGTATCACCACGCGCTATCCTGAAAATACGCTCAGCGATCCGCTCTTCAGCACGCTGCACGAGGCAGGTCATGCCATGTATGAGCAAGGCATCAAGGCAGATTACGAAGGCACGCCATTGGCAGCAGGCACCTCAGCAGGCGTGCATGAGAGTCAATCGCGCTTGTGGGAAAACGTAGTTGGACGCAGCTATGCTTTCTGGCAGTATTTCTACCCACACTTGCTCAGCATTTTCCCGCGTCAACTTAACGGAATCTCACTCGATCAGTTCTATCGCGCTGTGAACAAGGTCGAACGGTCGCTCATCCGCACTGAGGCAGATGAGGTGACCTACAACTTGCACGTGATGATTCGTTTTGACCTTGAGTTACAGTTGCTGGAAGGCACGTTGCGGATCGCTGACTTGCCAGAGGCGTGGCATGCGCGCTATCAGGCGGATTTAGGCGTGCGCGCGCCTGATGATCGAGATGGTGTGCTGCAAGACGTGCATTGGTACGGCATGTTGATCGGCGGCGCCTTCCAAAGCTACACGCTCGGCAACATCTTAGCGGCTCAGTTCTATGCTAAGGCGCTTTCAGAGCATCCTGAGATTCCTGATGAAATCGGACGTGGCGAATTCAGCACGTTACACAGCTGGCTGCGCGAGAACATCTACCAGCATGGCAGCAAGTACACAGCGCCTGAGCTGATCGCGCGCACGGTCGGCAAGTTAGACGTTACGCCGTATCTTACCTACCTGCGTCAGAAGTACGGCGCTTTGTACCGTCTCTAGCCAGAAGGCGCTTGGCATGCTAAGATCAGGCACATGAAGCGCCTGATTTTACCTGCTTTGCTCCTGCTCTGTCTGTTCAGCGCAGCTAACTATGTCGCGGCGCAACCCGATGCTTCGCCGACGCCTTCTGTCACGCCCAATCGCACGCTTGTGCCGCTCTTGACGCGCGCTGAGAGCGAGATGCTCTTCCCTGCGGCTGTGCGCTTCAGCGTGACGGCAAACGTGCCGTTTGAAGATGTCAGCACACTTTACTTGCGCATTTATCAGCCTGATGGCGCACTAAACATTGCGCCGCTGCTCACGCCAAGACAGCACGGCATTCCATTGGACGCTAAGACTGCGCTCTTCACCTACGTCTGGGAATTCACGCCAGAGGAAGCGCCAATGCCGTTCACGCCACTGCGCTTTGAGTGGCAAGTTCAAAGCACTGAAGGTCTGAGCGTTGCTAGCGGCGAGTTTCTGTTTCAAGACACTTTACGCAACGCACCACAGCCTGTCAACCGCTGGCAGAGCATCGGCACGACGCTACAGCTTTATAGCCACAACGCCGATCTAGCGCTCGACCTGTTACATCAAAATGCAATGCGCGTCTTTGAGTTAGTTGCGCAGCAGACAGACGTTGCGCCGAGTCAGCGCATTGTGATTTACGACCCTGACGTCACCTTCTGTCTGCGCAACTTAGCAGATGTCAAGGCGCCGCCGTATATCGAGTCGCGCACGATTGGCGGCACGCGCCGCGCTTGCGATCCAAATGCTGCGCTCGCCATTTATGAACGCTATGGTTTCACACTTTTGCGCCGTCAGACGCTCGCGCTCAATGAGCTGCAAGATCGGCTGACTGACCTGATCGTGAGCCGCGCTTACGCTGTGCTGTGGGAAAATGCGCCGCCGATTCCTGAATGGTTCAAGGCAGGCTTAGCACAGCTTTACAACACGACGCCAAACAGCAGCGCACTCGGCATTGTGCGCGAGCGGCTGCGCACCAATCGTCCGCTGTTGACTTTGCCTGAGCTGACACGCTTGCCTGAGTCATCTAATGCTTCAGAGCAGCGTTTGTGGCAAGCACAGAGTTACTTGCTGACACTTTACATGGCAGAGCGCGTTGGCGCACAGGCGCCGTTCGCCTTTGGGCGCGCACTTGCAGAGGCGCAGGATTTCGAATCTGCCTTCCAGACTTTCTTTGGCGTCAATGTGGCAACCTTTTATGCTGAGTGGCAGGCATGGCTGCGCACTGAACGCGCAGAGCGTGCTGTCCGTTGGACGCCCTACTTGGAGACTACGCCGACGCCAACCTTCACGGCAACCATCACGCCGACGCGCACGCCGTTGCCGCCACGCGCTTCACCCACGCCGTTGCCGACCATCACTCCAGCGCGTTTTCCAACTAACACGCCTTTTGTCACAGCAACCTTCACTGCTCTGCCGCCGGGCAGTTTGCGCCGTCCAACGCCGACTCCGACGCCGATTGGCGGCAATCCGTGCGGAAGCGCGCCATTAACTATGCTTTTGCCGATGCTCGCAGCTTTGGCGTTCCAATTGAGCCGTTATTTTGCTAGACGGGCGCAACTATGACTGAGATGTTGATCAACTTGTATGACTTGAGCGATGCTGAGCTGAGCGCGCTCATGGCTGAGCTAGATCAGCCTGCTTTTCGTGCCAGACAGATTTCCGAATGGCTTTACAAGCACAAGGTCGCAACATTTGAGGCGATGACAAACTTGCCAAAAGCGCTGCGGCAGCAACTGGCTGTGAAGACGCGCATTGGCAGCTTTGAACAGGTCGCTGAGCAGCACAGCGTCGAGAGTGCTACGACGAAACGGCTCTACCGCCTTGCTGATGGTCAGCTGATCGAGAGCGTGCTGATGGAGTACGATGATGGCAGGCGCACAGCTTGTATCTCGACTCAGGCAGGCTGCGCTATGGGCTGCATCTTCTGTGCCACTGGTCAAATGGGCTTTGCGCGGCATTTGAGCGCAGGCGAGATCGTTGAACAGGTAATTCACTTTGCGCGCCTGTTGGAGCGCGAAGGCGAGCGGCTTTCAAATGTGGTGTTGATGGGCATGGGCGAGCCGCTTCACAACTATGAGAACACTATGCGCGCTATTCGCCGCTTGAACGATCCAAATGGCTTGAACATCGGTCAGCGGCATATCACGCTCAGCACAGTTGGCTTAGTGCCTGAGATCAAGCGCTTTGCCGACGAAGGCTTGCAAGTCGGCTTGGCAATTAGTCTGCACGCCGCTACAGACGCTGAACGGAACGCGCTCTTGCCGATCAATCGGCGCTATCCGATCCGCGAGGTGCTGGATGCAGCGCGCTATTACGTCCAGAAGACCGGTCGGCGCGTCACTTTTGAGTGGGCGCTGATTCGCGGGGAAAATGACACAGTTGAGCAAGCAGAGCGGCTCGGCACGCTGCTGCGCGGCTTGTTGTGTCATGTGAACCTGATTCCGCTCAATCCAACGAGCGGCTACGGCGGCGCGCCATCTGACCCTGAGCGTGTGGACGCTTTCCGAGCGACGTTAGCGCGCTACGGCGTCAGCAGCACAGTGCGCGTGCGGCGCGGCATTGACATTCAAGCAGGCTGCGGTCAGCTCAAGACCGAAGTATTGCGCCGTGGGCGGCGTCAACGCGCGGCAGGCTGAGCAGACAGGGACTTTCACACGCCATGCCTGTGATAGATGTCAACGGTCAGACCATTTACTACGAGCTGCTGGGCAGCGGCGTGCCTGCCATGATCCTGCACGGTTGGATGGAAGTCGGGCGCGATCATCTAGGCTTAGCAGAGCGCTTGGTAGCAGAGGGCTATAGCGTCATCTTGCCTGACCTAGCAGGCTACGGACGGAGCGTGCCGCCAAAGCGCACCTATCCCGCTGACTTCTATCAGCGCGACGCTGCTGTGATGGGCGAATTTTTAGCGGCGCTCCTGGCGTTGCTGGGCAGGCGCGACGCACATATTTTCGGCTTCAGCGATGGCGGCGAGGTGGCGCTGCTGCTGGGCATTGAGCGCGCGCACTTGTGCCGCTCCGTGACGGCGTGGGGCGCCATTGGCGCTTTCGATCAGTCCGCCTGCGACCATGCGCGGCGCGTCAGCCTGCCGCCAACTTGGGTGTCGCCTGAGACCGTTGCCAAGCATCCCGAGCAGGACGTCATCAGCTGGGTACAGGCGTGGGTAGAGGCTTTTTGTGAGATGGTCGCTCAAGGCGGCGACCTCTCGCTCAGCCGCGCTGACCAGATCACAGCGCCGCTTCTGCTCATGCTTGGCGAGCGCGACGCCTTGAATCCAGTTGCTGCAGGACGACGCTTTGTGGAGAAAGCTGCAGAGCGGCGCGGCGTGCTGCGCCAATTCCGCGTCTTTCCTGAAGTCGGTCACGCCATTCACGAGCAAGCACCAGAGGCGTTTTACAGCGCAATTTTTGACTTTCTAGCAAAGGTGGACAGTCGCTAGGTATGCTAGGTTACCGCGACGGCAAATTGTATTGGCGTACGCACGACCTAGCGCAGATTGCAGCGCAAGTCGGCACGCCATGCTACATCTACGACCTAGACGGCATGTGCGCCAAGCTGCGGACGCTGCAGAGCGCCTTTCCGCAAGCTGAGATTCATTACAGTCTGAAAGCAAACGCAAATCTCGCTGTGATTCGCGCGCTGAGCGCTGCAGGCGCGCATTTTGACGCTGTCAGCGGTGGCGAAATTTTCCGCGCCGTGCGCGCAGGCGTCGCGCCTGAGCGTATTGTCTTCGCTGGCGTCGGCAAGACGCGCCACGAGCTGGACTACGCGCTGCAGCTCGGTGTGGCGTGGATCAATGTGGAGAGCAGCGGCGAGTTGACGCGCATTGGACAGCTATCGCGCGCACTAGGCGTCCGTCCGCGCCTCGCCTTGCGCCTGAATCCTGATGTCCATGCCGACACGCATCCGCACATCGCCACTGGTCATGCAGCGGCAAAATTTGGCATTCCACTAGACCAAGCCGCGCACATCCTCGACGCACACGATCCAGAGCGCGATCCGTACTGCATCGAAGGCTTGCACGTCCACATCGGCAGCCAACTGCAAAGTGTCGAGCGCACGGTCGAGGCGTTACAAGCGGCACTTGCACTCATAGATCGCTTTCCATTCTTGCGGACACTGGACTTAGGCGGCGGCTTCCCTGTAAGCTACATCGGCGAGCCTGTGCCAAGCGTAGAGGCATTCGCAGCGGCTGTGCAGCCGTTGTTAGCAGGTCGACAAATTAGCTTGATTTTAGAGCCAGGGCGCTACATCGCAGCGGAAAACGGCGTGCTGATAGTCGAGGTACAGTATGTGAAGCGTGCTAGTAGTGACACATTTTACGTGGTTGACGGCGGCATGACCGAGCTAGTTCGTCCTGCGCTTTACGGCGCAACGCACGACGTGCTGCCGTTGCGCCAATCGGACGCTGAGCGGACGCTTGCGCACGTCGTCGGACCGATCTGCGAGAGCGCAGACGTGCTGCGGACGCACGTCTTGCTGCCGCTGCTTGCCGAAGGCGATCTGTTAGCTATACTGCACGTCGGCGCCTATGGCGCAGTCATGGGATCAACCTACAATGCGCGTCCTTTGCCGCCTGAGGTTGTGCTGGAAGGCGACTCATGGCGCCTAGCGCGCCGTCGGCAGACGTGGGAAGACTTGCTGCGCGAGGAAATATGATCAAGGTTGAGCCAATCACGCTGACAGGCGCGCACGTCCAGCTGATACCGATGCAGCCTGACCACGCCGACGCGCTCTGGCAAGCCGCACAGGACGAGTCAATCTGGCAATGGACTCTCTCACGGATTAGCAGCCGCGCTGACACTGACCGTTACATCGCCTACGCGCTCGAACAGCAGGCTCTAGGCAACCAATTGCCGTTTGTCACAGTCAGCCGCGCCACAAGTGAGATCGTCGGCAGCACGCGCTTTGATGAGATCACTCCTGAGCATCGGCGCGTGGAAATCGGCTGGACGTGGCTGAATCCGCGCTGGCAACGCACTGCTATCAACACTGAGGCGAAATATTTGATGTTGCGGCACGCTTTCGAAGTCTGGCAGTGCGTGCGCGTCCAGCTCAAGACCGATGCGCTGAACGTCCGCTCACAGCGCGCCATTGAGCGGCTCGGCGCTGTGCGCGAGGGCGTCTTGCGCAGTCATTACATCATGCCTGATGGCAGACGGCGCGATTCGGTCTACTATAGCTTCCTCGACACAGAATGGCAGACGGTCAAAGCGCACATAGAGCGCTTGATGAGCAGCTACAGCAACGGTTGACAAGTCGGACAGAAGTGCGCGCTACGCTGACCGATGCGAATTGTGTGGATTGGCGTGCCACACACAGGACATGGTCGCGCGTCGCCACGTCCGCGATAGGCGCGCAGATAGTTTTGCGCCTCGCCGCGCGCGCCGTTCGGCTGCCGATACCAGCCGATGCTGGCGCCCATGCGTGCTAGACCGTCATTCAGCGCTTGCCGAACTCCGTGATAGAGCTGCTCGACCTCAGCAGCGCTCAGGCTCTCAGCACGCCGCAGTGGATGCAAGCCTGCGATGTGCAGCGCTTCATCAGCGTAGATGTTGCCAATGCCTGCAATAAAAGCCTGATCAAGCAGCAGACTTTTCAAAACACCTTTGCGCTTGCGCAGACGCTCTGCAAACATGGCAGGTGTGAACGAATCATCCAGCGGCTCTGGACCGAGTGGCGGCAAGACGTCCTCAGGCTGCGCTGCAAGGTAGACTCGTCCAAAGCGCCGCGCGTCCGAGAAGCGTAGCTCCGCCTCGTTATCTAGCAAGAGGCACACGCGCAGCCAGCGATCCATCTCATCAGCCTGTCCACGCGGCAAGACGTACAAATGTCCTGTCATCTTCAGGTGGACAATCATGCTCTGCGTGCTGAGCTGGAAGATCAGGTACTTGGCACGCCGAGTCAACGCTTGGATGCGCTCGCCGCTGACGCGCGCTGCGAAGACATCAGCAGGCAAGTTGAGCATGCGGCGCGGCGGCTCTGGAAAGTGCGCGCTCAAAATGGTGCGTCCAACAAGCGGCGCTCGCAACGCGCGCACAGCGGTCTCAACTTCGGGCAGCTCAGGCATAGCTCAAGTCTCCGACATAGCTCCGCTGCATTCTAGGCGTGCGATGGTCAGGCTCGGTCATAGAGCGCGCGGATCAGCGCACTGTCAGCTGGTGGCAGGTCAGTCAGCGCAAGATTCTCCGACACATGCGCAGCGCGCGCCATGCCGATGAGCGCTGTGCAGACTCCGGGCGTGCTGCGCACAAATTGCAGCGCCTGTTGTGCCTTGCTGCGCAATTCAGGAAAGGCGGCTGCGATCTTTGGCGATCCAATGGCAGAGAGGCGTCCCTGCATCAGCGGCGCGCTGACCATCACGGTCAAGCCAAGCTGGTTTGCCGCTTCAATTGCGCTCAGGAACGATTCGCCCAGTTGCTGATTCTCAAAAGCATACGCCTCAGTCATGAACAAGTTGTAAGGTAGCTGCACATAGCGCAGATTGTGGCTCTGACCGCCGACTTCGGCAGCGAGGCTGACCATTTGGGTCAACGAGAGATAGTCAGGTGAGTCGGGCAGGGCGCGGAAAGCGGTCCATGTGGCAAGACCGTAGCTGGCAATTTGACCGCGCTCAACAGCCAGTTCAAGCGTCTCGAAGGCGTCCAGCAGACGCGCGCGGAAGGTCTGCGCGCTGATGGCGATGGATTGCGTCTCAGGGTTGTGCAGATAGTAGATATCAATGCATTCTAAGCCAAGGTTTTCAAGGCTGAGCGCGATCATCTGCTCAAGATAAGCAGGCGCTATGCAGTGTTGGTAGCGCGCAGCAAACTCGTGCGCTTTGGCATAGCCTGTCTTGATATATTGCTCGTAGGCGTAGACGCGCGGATCATCAGGCGGCACGCCGTCATACGGCACAAAGCCGCCTTTGGTAGCGACCACGACTTCATCGCGTGACAAGGCGCCTGAATCAAACATCTCGCGCAGCCATGCGCCAAGCACACGCTCACTGCGCTGATAGCGATAGTTGACGGCACAGTCAAAGACGTTACAGCCGTGCGCCAATGATGCAGTGAATGCAGCGCGATAGGCATGGTCAGTGGCATCGTCTGGTTCGCCGAGGTAAGTGCCATGTCCAAGCGAGGAGAGCCACAAACCGTCTACAGCTTGGCGGTAGTTGCTCTGGCGCGCCGCAGGCTGACGTTCAGCGAAGCGGCGCGTGCCTTCAGGTGTGGCGCGTGTGGACATGGTCTCTCAGATAATGCGGAGCAAGACCGCAAGTACAAACGCGCCAATGAAAAGCACGCCCAGCAACACAGCGCCTGTCCAAGGATAGACTTCAGGGTCGAGAATCACGCCACGCCGACGTGCTACGCGCAGCGGCAAGCCAAAGACCGACCAGAATAAAATTGTGCCGACAAAGACGGCTGCTACTGGGTACAGAATGCCGCCAATTGACCAATTCACGTTACCTCGTTCGTCTGCGGTCAAGGGACGCACAAGGCTGAAGAGAATCAACGCAGCGACGCCTGCCAAGAACACGCCGACAATCAAGCTGGCAACTGTGACGCGATAAGTGAAGCCACGATCTATCTCTGCAGCCGATTTGGCGTCCTGCTCGGATTGTGGATCGATCTGTATGTCCATCTCGCTCATAAGACGTGCCTCTTGAGCCAATTTTCGCTGAAGACCACGCAAATGCCTAATTGTTCAGTTGCAACCTAGCCTGCTTGTGTATTCTGAGTCGTCACACGGCTGAACACTGCTTGATCGCCTGCGGAAGAAGACGCCTTGATCTGGTCGCGCGTCATCTCCAACACTTTCAACGTCATGGAGTAGGTGAAGCGCTCTGGCAGGTCAGAATCTTCGACTGGCACAAAGATTTTCGACTCACCTTGCACTGAGAGCCGATCATCGGTCAGCCACCATTTGCCGAAAATGCGCATTTCCATTGGCAAGCCGTCTTGCTCTGTCACCACGATGCCCGTTGCTTTGCCGTCTGCTTCAAACAAGAACTGACCTTCGCCTGAGAGACCATTGCGTGTGTTGTGAAAGGTGACACGCCATTCGCCGGGCAACCATTGCGTCGCTTCTTCTGGGTCTACCAAGCGCTCATCAGGTGCTGTATCAGGATCGCCGCCCAGCAGCGCGATCAGCTCGCGCAGCGCTTCGTCGTAGCGCGCACGGCTGAAGTCAATCACAGGTGCGCCTGCCAGCAACGGCTCTTGGTCGCGCAGCAAATGAACCTCTTGCCGCCTTGCCACAATAATCGGACGTTTGCGCTCGACTGCCACGCGCACTTGATCGAACGTCTCTGGATCAACTACAGCCGTTGCTGAGAGGATCAGCACAAAATGGTCAGACTCGACAATGCCCTGTATCTGGTCGAGACGGCGCGTCTCAGCACTGGTGCCTTCCGCTGCTTGGTCAATCCAGACGTTCATGCCGCGCCGCATCAAATCAAGCGCGAGTTTGCTCGCCAAGCGTGAATCTGCGTAACAGTAACAAATGTAAACCGTCATAAACCTAGCAGCTTCCTTCACGATGCCAAGCCGTCACATAGCCTTGCACGCTCTGCGAGACGACGCGACCATCTATCACAGTGCGCACGTTGATGTAGACAGGATACTGTCCGGGCAATTTCAGATCAAGCGCGTTGACGTACACTGTGACGCGCTGTCCAAGTTTTGGGCGCGGCGGATCAATTTCTACGAACAGCTGACCGTTGTTCACAGGCAAGACGGTCAGCTCTAAATTGGCAGGATAACCGATGTTGTGAACGGCGAACGTACCGAGTTTAAAGCGCTGCGGACAAAATAGCGAAATTTCCGCTGTTAAAACGCTATTCTCAAGCCATAGGCGCGGCAAATAGCGGCTGGGGTAGCGGCGCATGCGCTGCAAGGCATAGTAGGCAGGCGTTGGCTCGCCATTGTAGCGCAGCAGGGCAAACCAGCGCATGTGATTACACGGCTCTAGCCAGTCCATCTGTTGCCAGTTCATGTTCCACACGAACATCGGGCCAGCCCATTGCCAGTTTTTGTGTGCATACTCAAAGGCGCGCACCAGATACTCTGCCTGCTGCTTGCCGCTGACCGCCATCCAAGCGAAACCTGCGAAGGCGGGATCGTAGTTGCTGCAATTGAAGCCATCTTCGCGCGGATCGCGCAGCCAGCCAAACTCAGTCAGCCAGATTTGCTTGTAAATGCCGTATTCCTCCATCAAGGCACGGATGCGCTCTGTGCGCCGAAAGACCAGCGGCTGCGGACCGAACGGATCGGCTTCAGGCGGCAAATTGTAGCCATATGGATGATAGCCGAAAGCGTCAAAGTAGTCGCCAGCGCCGTTCTCGAACATCTCGCGGGCGTAGTCAAGGTCATTGATCGCCATTCGGTCAGGCGTGGTGACAGTCGGCGCCAGTCCACCAGAGACCACAATTAGGCTCGGCTTAATGCGCTTGATAATTGTGTACGCAACGCGCAGCACCTGCACGTACTGCCAAGCATTTGGCGGTCTGCCACTCCACTCATGGCTCAGGTTCGGCTCATTATGAATCTCGACTGCCTCAATTGGCGCTGCAGCAATGGCGCGCGCCTTTGCGGCAATAGCCTGTTGAAACTGTTTCCAGTCATCAGGATAGGTCATGTCAAAGCGATACAGGACACGCTTGCCGCGAAAAGCGTAGGCAGACTCAATGGTGTAGACCTTAACCCAGTCTACGCCGAGCCGATTCACTAGGTCAATTGAGACACCAGTGTTTGGTCCGTAGTGGACGCCAAAACCGATATGTGTGGTCTCTTCCTGAGCAGCGCTTGGCGTGTAGTTGACCAAAGTCATGCTGAGCGCAAGCCATAGCGTGCAAAGCCGCCGACACCACGTTTTGCCGCGCATTTCTCTTGCCTCACTGCCTGCGTTGCCGACATTGTAGCGCAACTAGGCAAGCAGCGCGCTAGGCGAGAGCATTCTTCATGACGGACGGCGACGTGGCGGACGTTTTGTGCCGCTCGGCTTACCACGGCTTAGCGGACGCTTGGCGCTTGGCTTAGCAGGACGTGCCTTGCGTTTCTCAGTGCGCTTAGACGGACGTTCTGCAGACTTACGGCGCGGCTCAGGGCTTCGGCGCAGCGCACTGGGTTTGGCATGCTCTGCCAAGTTAACTTTGCGCACTGGACGTGGCACAAAGCGGCGCGGCATCATGGTCAGGCTGTAGGCGAACGCTTTCAGCGCCGCGACCTCTGATTCAGTCAAATGACGCCACTCGCCAGGGCGTAGGTTGCCTAGCGAGAGCGTAGCGAAGTGCGTGCGCACGAGGCGCTGTACAGGGTAACCAAGCGTGTTTGCCACACGCCGAATTTGGCGCTTGCGACCTTCAGTCATAGTGATCTGCAGCGTGCTGGTCTGTGAGTCGCGCCGCAGCACTTTGATCTGCACAGGCAAGGTCATGCCGTCATCCAGCATCACGCCGCGCGACCAAATCTCGATAGCTTCGTCCGGAATGCGCCCAAGCACGGTCACTTCGTAGACTTTGGTCTTCTGATAGCGCGGATGTGTCAGGCGCTCAGCCAGGTCGCCGTCGTTGGTCATCAGCACCAAGCCTTCGCTATCGGCGTCTAGCCTTCCAGCGGGATACAAGTGCCCTTCAATCGGGATTAAGTCGCGCACGGTTTGGCGCGTCTCTTGGTGCTGCGGCGTGACCGCTGTCACCACACCCATCGGCTTATTGAGCATGATGTAGAGGCGTGGCGTGTTGATTTTGAGCCGCTCGCCGTCTACACGCACGTCATCTACATCAGGATCGGCGCGGTCGCCCAGCACAGCGCGCTTGCCGTTGACTGTGACGCGCCCTTGTTGGATCAACAGCTCTGCCTCACGCCGCGAGGCAATGCCAGCTTTGGAAAGCAACTTCTGCAAGCGTTCAATCATGGCTCAATGCTCAATGCGCAGCCTACCGCTACCCTCAATCACATGACCGATAGACCAACCCTGCACGCCACGCGCTGCTAACTCATCTAGCAAAGCAGGCGCGCGGCTCGCCATGACCGAGATTAACAAGCCGCCGCTTGTCTGCGGATCAAAAAGCATCATGCGCGCTGTGTGCGGCAGGTCGTCAGGAAAAGTCACATGCGGCTCATAGTAGGCACGATTGGCCTCTGCGCCGCCAGGGAAGCAGTCCAGCTCGGCGTAGCGCTGTGCGCCTTGCAACCACGGCAACGCACTGTAGCTGATGACGATGTCCACTTTGCTCAAACTCGCCATCTCGCGCGCATGACCAAGTAGGCTGTAACCTGTTATATCGGTCATGGCGTGCGCGCCAACTGCTTGTGCTGCTTGCGCCGCAGC
>JANWYI010000047.1 GCA_025055255.1 Anaerolineae bacterium
CGCGTTTTCGTCAAGAATCCGCTCTACGTTGAGGTGAACGACACATATGGCGGCAACCTAGAGCGCGTCAGCACAGTTGTCGTGAACGATGCAGGCACAATTTGGTCGCTGTATAAGTCCAATCAGGTGGACACAGCAGGCGTGCCAGAGGCTGAGCTGAATGCCGCGCGCCAAGACCCTGTGCTGAGCGAGGAACTGCGCCAAATCAGCGACCTTGCTGTCTTTTACTTCGGTTTCTACTACGATAAGCCGCCTTTTGACAGTGTGCACGTCCGCCGCGCTTTTAGCGCCATGCTAGACCGTCAAACTTTCATCACAGAAATGCTGAATGGCGCTGGCGTGCCAATGGCGCACTTTGTGCCGCCAGGCATTTTCGGCGCCGTGCCGATCAACGAAGTCGGCATCGGTCAGCCCAACACGCCCGGCTTTGACCCTGAATTTGCCCGTCAAGAGTTAGCAAAGGCAGGCTATCCAAACTGCGAGGGCTTCCCAACTATCACTATTCTCAGCACGCCGCGCCGCACACAATGGGGTGAGTACTTGCAGAATGTGGCGAACACTGTGCTGGGCTGTCCGCGCGAGAAAATTGTGCTAGAGCAGGCGGAGTTTACAGTGTTGCTCAAGACAATCAGCCTTGACACGCCTGCCAACGAACGTCCGCATATGTATCTGATCAACTGGCTGCCAGACTACCCTGATGCGCATAATTGGCTGCACGACGTGCTGAGCTGCAAGATCGACTCGCGTCCGTGCAGTGAGGCGATTGACGGTCGGCTGGAGCGCGCTGCGCGTGAGAGCGACCCTGAGGTGCGCCGTCAACTCTACCGCGAAGTAGAAGAGCTGCTCTTCGGTTACGAAGGCGAGTTCCCGATCATGCCGCTTTTCCTAGACATTGACATCTTCGCTGTCAAACCGTGGTACACAGCTTTCTTCGAGACCGACGGTCTGTTCGGCGGACCGCACTGGGAATCGCGCCGCATTGATCAAGCGGCACAGCTGGCTGCGCGCGCCGGTCGCTAAGCGTACCAAGTCCTAGACCTATAATGCAACAGCAGATGTGACATACCTCATCTGCTGTTGCATTTTTGAGTTATAATAGTTCAGCGTTTCAGATCGCTTTTAAGCAGGAGAAAAACATATGCATTTCAGTTCAGGTATGAGCATTCCAATTTTAGTGACAGAGCGCTTTCGCAAAAACTTAGAGTCTTACAAGCGCGCGAAGGTAGAGCAGAAAATTGAGCTTCTGCTCAGCAACCCTTCGCAGCCGCATCCATCGCTCAAGGCACATCGTCTGCAGAACGGCGATTTTTGGGAATTCTATCTCTCAGATCGAGACCGCGTCATCTACCGCTGGCACGACGGCAAACTTGAACTTCACGATATTGGCGATCACAGCGTCGTGGAGCGTTTTCATCAGGCTTCTGCACTGTCGCGCCTGTTTCCATACACCTTGCCACAGAAAGCGCAGCCAAAGCCTGAGACGCCGTCAAGACCTTTCTCGCGTCCATACGGCGCGCCGTTGCCTTCGCGGATACCAGTCGAAGGTTCTGACAATCGCTTCAGAGACCTGCCCGAATCACACTTGCGCATTCTCGGCGTGCCAAAAAATCTAGTCAAAGCCGTTCAGGAGTCGCCTTCGCTTGAGGCACTTGCGAACATCGGCTTGCCGCCGCACGTCCTTGAGCGCCTTGAAGAGCTGGCAACCAATGCAGCGCTTGAGCGTGCTATCCGTGAAGGAAAGCTGCTCTATCGCACCACGCTCGACCAGCTGGCAGGATACATCGAAGGCAGGATCAGGCGCTTGATGCTGAACTTGACCGACGAGCAGCGCCACTTCGTTGACCTAAAGGCAAATCATCCAGTTTTGTTGCGTGGCTGCGCAGGCTCAGGCAAGACGACTATTGCCGTCTACCGCGCGATTGAGTTCGCCAAGCACGGCAAGCGCGTCCTGTTCTTGACCTATAACAGGACGCTCGCCAATGCGGCGAGAACCATGATTGAGGAGCTGATGAACCCTGTGCCTGAGAGCCTAGAGGTCTACACAGTAGACAGCTGGCTGCGCAGGATCGTACAGCAGCGGCTTGGCAATGTGCCGCGATGTTTTGAAAACGATGAAGAGTGCAAGCAGGCAATCAAGCAGGCGATCTATGCCGTGCAACGCGCACAGCCACAAACTTTTGCGCGCCACTTCGCTCCGAACGATCCAGCAACTGAGACTTTCTTAGTCGAGGAGATAATGCACGTTGTTTTGCCAAGCGGCGTGACAACGCTTGAGGAGTACTTGAGCTGGCGTCGGCATGGTCGCGGCACAGCGCTGCATGAGACAGCACGTCGAGTCGTGTGGCAGATTTATGAAGCGTACCAGATGACACGCCGCGAAAGACTACATTGGAATGACCTAGCGCGGCTTGCTGCACAAGAGCTGAGAAAGCAGCCGCTCCAGCCGTCTTACGACCACATCATTGTAGATGAAGTGCAAGATTTGAGCGCTGCGCGCCTGCGCGTCATCTTGACTTTACTCGGCACTTCGCCTGAGACCAGTCTGTTCATGGTCGGCGACATTGCGCAGAGCATCTACTCGCGCGGCTTTGCATGGCGCGATCTAGGACTGAACATGCGCGGTAGAAGCGCCAGTCTGCGCAAGAACTTCCGCAACACGCGCCAAATTGCCGAAGCCGCGGCTCACCTCTATGCGCACAATCAACAGCTTAGGAACGCTGAAGAGTTCGTTGATCCTGAGCCGATTGAGCGCACTGGTCCAAAGCCGTGCATCGTCCAAGCTGAGCGGATGAACCACGTACCGAGCGCATTGCTGGAGAAGTTGCTCAGCTTGGTTGAAGGCGAGACATTTCGCCTCTCAGACTTTGCTATCCTAGCGCCGACAAACGACTTGTGCAAAGAATATCAGAGAGCATTGCAGCGTGCGCAGCTACGCTCAGTCATACACACTCAAGACGAATTCAACTTGTTTGAAGAGCAGGTCAAGGTTCTCACCATTCACTCTGCTAAAGGACTTGAGTTCCCTGTTGTGTTCGTTGTCGGTCTGCATGAAGACATCTTGCCGCGCAGAAGCCATGCGCTCTCTGAAGAGGAACTCGCCCTGCACATGGAGCGCGAGCGCACGCTGCTCTACGTAGCGATGACACGCGCCTCTGAAGGGCTGTTCTTGTTCACTGCGAAGGAGAGACCTTCGCGCTTCATCAGAGAGCTTGAGCCAGTCGTGGACAAGGAGTGAAGCTGACTGAGCGCGGACAGCTGACACATGCTATGTGAGGCGGCGGTCGGCAAAGGCCGACTGCTGCGGTTTTATGAGCATGTTTTAAGCTATGCGCTCAACATTGGACTCTCTGGTACAATGCTGTTGCTTGCTCATGTTCGAACAGGTGGAAAAACATGAAGCTGCGCTTGCTCACAGCTTTTGGTCTGCTGGTGTTGCTGAGTTTGAGCTTTCTCGTGCCAATCGGCGCGCAAAGCGTACCCACGCCGACGCCATTCATCCCGCCTTTCGGTCCAGTCGTTGACCCGCCTACGCCGACGCCGCAGGTCGTGATCATCACTGCCACGCCTGAGCCTACTCCGACGCCCACGCCGACTCTACCGCCGCTGCCGACGCTGAATGCCGACTTGATGGGCATTCAAGCCTACGCTAACGTCGAGATTGACGCATGGCAGCTGCTGGTAGATCGCGTCCAGTTCATGGGCATGCGCTGGATCAAGACTCAGGTCAATTGGCGCGAGATGGAGCCACAGCCCGGTCAATTTACACAGGTTTTCAGCGTGATACGCGATAACCTGATCTACGCAGGCAGACGCGGCTTCAAAATCATGATCAGCATCGTCAACGCGCCTGACTGGGCGCGTCCGCCTGAGGCGCGCGGCAAGCTGGAAGGTCCGCCTAGCGATCCGAACACCTATGCAGCCTTCATCGGCACTCTGCTGGACAACTGGGGAACGAGCTATATCAATGCTATCGAGATTTGGAACGAGCCGAACTTGGCGCGTGAATGGACAGGTCTGCCCAAGAGCGGCGCAGTCTACAAGCGCTACTTCGACGCTGCCTACCGCGCGATTCGGCAACGCTCCAGCGACATCATAGTGCTGACAGCAGGTCCGGCGCCAGCTGGCGATACACCTGATGGCTCAGTCAATGATCGGCGTTGGCTACGCGAGCTGTACAGCGCAGGCTTGCCGATCAACGATCCGAATTTCGGCATTGGCATTCATCCGTATGGCTGGGCAAATCCGCCAGACGCGCGCTGCTGTGCCAATCCTTCGCAAGGCTGGGACGATCAGCGCTTCTTTTTCTTCCTAGATAACATCGAGGACTATCGCAGAATTATGCTGGAATTCGGTCACGCTAACGGCAAGCTGTGGGCAACTGAGTTCGGCTGGGCGAGCTTCGAGAACCTGCGCTACCGCGACCATGTGGCAGGTCCGCTCGCCATTCCGCCGACTGAGCTCGGTCTAGCCTGGATGACGCGCCTGAGCGAAGTTCAGCAGGCACAGTACATCATGCGCGCCTTTGAGTTGGCGCAAAGTGAGCCATTGGCGTCTTTCATGGGTCCAATGATCCTGTGGAACTTAAACTTTGCGTCTTTACCGGGCTACGTCAATGACGGCGTACCAAGCCGACCAGAGGCAGGTTTCAGCGTGCTAAACAGCGACTGGGCAATCCGACCGATTTACCTTTACTTGAGCCAATCGCCGCGCCGCTGATCCGTCAGGTGCATGCGACATAGGTCACACGAGCAATTCTGTGCGTCGTGTCGGCTGCAGATGAGCAAGACAAGTGTCACTCAGTGTCATGTGCCAGGGCATTTGTTGCTGAGCAAGTCAGCTGCTGCAGAGACAATGCGCGTCTGCGTAGTTGAATGCTGTTTGAATATACTTGCCTGTTGACATTCGCCGCTGAGTCAGGCATAGTTGTGCGTTTGTACGCAAGGCTATTCAACTCAGTGTGGGAATGTCATGCAAACGCAAGATTTCAGCCAGCCGCGCACACTGCGCCAATTTTTACGGCTTTATCTGACAGGGGTTGCTATGGGCGCTGCGGACGTTGTGCCGGGCGTCTCCGGCGGCACAATGGCGTTCATTCTAGGCGTCTACAGCACGCTGCTGAATGCAATCAAATCTTTCAATTTCAGAGCAATTCGGCTGTTGCTGAGCCTCAAAATTAGCGAGTTGCTGAGGCACATCTCATTTTTCTTCTTGTTGGCGCTCGGCGCAGGCATTTTGACGGCTATTCTAGCGCTGGCTAATGCTCTCGGCACTGCGCTTGAGCAACAGCCGACGCTCGTCTACGCCTTTTTTGGCGGCTTGATCGTCGCCTCGATCATCTCAGTGGCACTATTCCTGCGCTGGAATCTGACAGCCATTCTGGCGCTGATCGCAGGTGCGCTGTTCGCTTACTGGCTCGTGGCACTGCCTGAGCTGGCGGACGCTGATCACTCATTTCCAACGCTCTTTTTCAGCGGCGCAGTCGCCATCTGCGCCATGATCTTGCCGGGCATCTCTGGCTCATTCATTCTGCTGATTCTGGGACAGTACAAGTTCGTGCTGGACGCTGTGCGTACTCTGGACATTGGCAGTGTGCTAGCGGTTGCACTAGGCGCCGCAGTTGGCATTATCGCTTTCTCGCGTGTGTTGAGCTGGATGCTCAAGCATCATTACACAGTGACAGTGGCAGCGCTAGTCGGCTTCATGGTCGGCTCACTGCGGCGCATCTGGATTGAAGGCGAGCGCGGACTGAGCAAGCTCGGCGAGATTGGCGCAAGTGAGGTGGCATTGATCGTCGGTTTGTTCATCATCGGCTTTGTGCTGGTCAGCTTTATTGACCATCTGCAATCAGGGCGCAATCCACTCTTCGTGCGTCTATGGCGCATACAACCTAAGGAAGCAGCCTAGCAGATAAGGCGGCTGTTGCCGCCTTTTTTACGCAAAGTCCGCTCTCAGTCAAATTGCCGCTCACGTTTACAGCGCGCTCGCTATAATCTGGGTAGTTCGAACGAGTTGAGGGAAGCAAACTGTGAGCAGACGCTGGCTTTCTGTGATCTCGCCGCTCGCCTTGATCGCGCTTTGGGAACTGGCTGTTGTGCAAGGCTGGTTAGATCGGCGCTTCATTCCGCAGCCTTCGCAAGTGGTGCTTGAGCTGCAGCGCATGATAGAGAACGGTCGCCTATGGCAAGAGCTGGGCATTAGCTTGTTGCGCATCACACTCGGCTTCCTGCTAGGCGGCTTGCTAGGCATCGCGCTCGGCTTGTTGATTGGCATCAGCACAACTGCCAGTGCCTTGCTGCGTCCGATCATTACAGCGATCAATCCAATTCCCAAAATCTTGCTGATTCCGTTTGTCGTCCTTGCCTTCGGCTTTAACGAGCAGGCGCGCGTGCTATCGCTCGCTTTCAGCCTCATGCCGATTTTGCTGTTGGATGCAGCTGCAGCCGTCTACCGCATCGATCCGAAGTACTTTGAGGTAGCGCGCAGCTATGGCGCCTCGCGCTGGGATGAATTTTGGACAGTGGCGCTGCCAGCTGCGCTGCCAAGCCTTATCAACAGTCTAAAACTTGGCTTGGCGTACAGCATGACCTTAATTGTCGGCGTGGAGCTGTTTGGCGCGCAGCGCGGCATTGGCAGGTACGCTTGGGACGCGGCGCAACTTTACGCCGTCAATCGCCTAGGCGCAGGAATTGTGGCGATTGCCATTACAGGCTGGCTGCTCAGCCTGCTGATTGACCTTATCACGCCGAGCTTGATCCCGTGGCAGCCGCGTCAAACAGACGTGCGCGTTGAAGAGTCGTCCGTGCAGCGCTTTGTACGGATATGGTGGCGTGCAGCGCGTCCGTTCAGCTTCACAGCGGCTGTGGTGCCTGTGCTGCTTGGTACGGCGATTGCCGCATGGCATGGCTTCTTCAATCCGTTGATGTTCGCTCTAGCGCTGATCGGCTCAATTGCGCTGCAAGCAGGCACGAATCTGATCAACGACTACTATGACTACGTCAAAGGCGCGGATAACGAGCGTTCGCTAGGCATGGGCGGCGCAATTCAGCGTGGCGAGCTGACGCCACGTCAAGTTTTCTGGGGCGGAATCGCAGCCTTTGGCTTTGGCTCGGTCATCGGACTCTACATCGTGAGCGTGAGCGGCGAGTTTATCCTGATCTTGGGCATTGTCAGCGTGGTGGTCGGCTTTTTCTACACAGCCGGTCCGGCTGCGCTTGCTTACATCGGCTTGGGCGAGGTCGCGGTTTTCATCTTCATGGGACCAATCATCGTCATTGGCGCGTACTTTGTGCAAGCAGGTCAGGTGAGCCTCGAAGCGCTGATCGCCTCATTGCCGATAGGTTTCTTGGTCGCGGCGATCCTTCACGCCAACAATTTGCGCGACCTTGAGAACGACAAGGCGATTGGCAAGCGAACGCTCGCCACAATTTTAGGCAGAAAGCGCGCCAACTGGGAATACTACTTGCTGATCGGCGCTACATATGTGACGCTCGTCCTGATCGTCGCCTCCGGCATAGCACCTTGGTTTGCGCTGCTTGCGCTGCTCACGTTGCCACAAGCCTACGGCTTGATCCAGCGCGTTGCCGTCAACACTGAGCCTGCGGCGCTCAATCCTGTGCTGCGCAAAACAGCACAGCTGCACGGACGCTTCGGGATGCTCATGGTAGGCGGCTGGGTGCTGGCGCTGATGATCAACCTACTCAATCCATTGCGCTAACGCTGCAGTAGCTGCAGCCGCTCTTCCACTACAGCGAAGATTGTGCCTTGCACGACGGCAAGCGGCTGATCAGCGTCAATGCGCACCCAACGCTCAGGCTCAGCAGCGATCAGCGCGAGATAGCCCTCGCGCACGCGCCGATGGAACTCAAGCGTTTGCGCCTCAAAGCGATTCGACGCGCCTGCTTGAGCGCGCCGCGCCAAGCCTTGCTGCGGATCGAGGTCGAGGAAAAAGGTCAGGTCAGGCTGCAGACCGCTTGTAGCAAACACCATAATCTGTCTCAGAGCCGTCAGGTCAAGCCCGCGTCCATAGCCTTGATAGGCAAGTGCGCTATCAGCGTAGCGGTCGCTAATAACGATTTTACCGTCAGCCAGCGCAGGTCGAATCAGTGTGGCGACGTGCTGCGCGCGATCAGCGGCGTAGAGCAGCAGCTCAGCGCGCGGCTCAACTTGGCTCTCAACGTCCAACAGCAAAGCGCGCAGCTTTGCGCCAAGCGGCGTACCGCCAGGCTCGCGCGTGACCATAACCTGATAGCCAAGTTGTGTCAAGCGCTCGCCAAGCAGACGAACTTGCGTTGTCTTACCGCTACCTTCGCCGCCTTCAAAAGTGATGAACATTATCTCTCCGTTCCTCTCGCGTCCTGCGCAAGCACAAGTGTACCGTATCTCAGCGTAGGCAGACGCGAGTAATTCCGAAAGCGCACTGCGAACATCTGTCTTTGACCTGCCGCAGAAAATCTGGTACAATCAAGTTGCCTTTTGAGCTTTACTCATCAGCCTTTCCAGCAGCTTGTGGTGAAATGTGGAGGATGTTGTGACTGATCCGCAGCGGCAGCAAACCGGACAGGATATCCGCGCTCTTGAAGGGCTAGAGGCAGTGCGGTTGCGTCCGGGGATGTACATTGGCGGCACGGATATTCACGCCTTGCATCATCTGGTCTACGAAGTGGTGGACAACGCCATTGATGAGGCAATGGCGGGGCGCTGCGACTTCATTCAGGTGACCATTCACGCTGATAGCTCAATCACGGTCTCGGATAACGGCGGTGGCATTCCTGTTGAGAAACATTGGCAGAAGGGCATTTCGACGCTGGAACTGGTGATGACCAGCTTACACGCTGGTGGCAAGTTCGGCGGCGGCGCTTACAAGGTCTCAGGCGGCTTGCACGGCGTCGGTGTGAAGGCTGTGAATGCCGTTTCCGAGTGGCTCGTCGCTGAGGTGCATCGTGACGGTTACATCTGGCGGCAACGCTATGTGCGCGGCGTTCCGCAAGGCGAGGTTCAAGCTGTGGCGCCGTTGCCGCAGGGCGCGCCGACTGGCACACACATCACGTTCTATCCTGACGCGCTGATTTTCGAAGGCGTGCGCCGCGACTTCGACTTCAACTTCAAGACTCTGGCAGATCGCTTCCGCGAGATGGCGTACGTCACACGCGGCGTGACCATTCGCCTAGTGGATGAGCGTGAGAAGCCGCTGCCGCGCGAGATGACCTTTTATTTTGAAGGCGGTCTGCGCTCGTTCGTGCGCTATCTAAATCGCCACCGCGAGCCGATTCATGAGGTCATCTCTGGCATTGGCGAGCATAAGTTCACCATGTTGGTGGAAGGGCGTGAGATTGAGGCGACAATGGAAGTCGAGTTTGCCTTCCAGTACACGGACTCGACCAACACGACTGAGCTTGCCTTCGCCAACACCATCAACACGCCTGATGGCGGCACACATCAAACAGGTCTGCGCACAGCGATCACGCGCGTGATCAACGCTTACGCGCGCAAGATGGGCTTTCTCAAGGAGCGCGACGCTAACTTCACGGGTCGGCACACGCTGGAAGGCTTGACGGCGATTGTCAGCGTGCGTCACCCCGCGCCGCAGTTTGAGAGCCAGACCAAAGTCAAGCTGATGAACGCCGAAGTCAGCGCCGCAGTCTCATCAGTTGTGTCAGAGGCATTTAACGACTTTCTAGAGAATAATCCGCGTGAGGCACGCAAGATCGTCGAGAAATGCCTGAATACTATGCGCATTCAGGACGCGCTCGATAAACAGCGCGAGCTACTTTTGGGCGAACGCAAAAGCCTCTTGACAAACACGACTCTGCCAGGCAAGCTGGCTGACTGCTCTGATAAAGGAATGATTACTGAGTTGTTTATCGTAGAAGGCGACAGCGCTGGTGGAAGTGCTAAACAAGCTCGTGACCGACATTTTCAAGCTATTTTACCTCTGCGCGGAAAAATCCTTAATACAGAGCGTGCTACGCTCAACCGAATCTTGGATAGCCAAGAGATCAAGGCGCTGATCGCAGCACTTGGCACAGGCATTCGTGAGGATTTCAACATTGAGAAAATGCGCTACGGTCGCGTGATTGTCCTCACGGATGCTGATGTGGACGGCGCGCACATTCGCACGCTGCTGCTCACCTTTTTCTACCGCTACATGCCTGACTTGATCCGTGAGCGCCGCCTGTTCATCGCGCAGCCGCCGCTCTTCCGCCTAGAATATCGTAAGCAGGTGCGCTATCTCTACCCAGAGCCGAACATCAAGGAAGATCAGCTCTTGGCGCGCGCACTGGCTGACTATCCTGAGCCTGACAAGGTCGTGGTGCAGCGCTACAAGGGTCTGGGCGAGATGAATCCTGAGCAGCTGTGGGAAACGACCATGAATCCTGCCAACCGAACGCTGCTCCTCGTCACTAGTGAAGATGCTGCGGCAGCTGACCAAACCTTCGAAATGCTCATGGGACCGTCCGTGCCGCCGCGCCGCAAGTTCATCATCCAGCACTCTAAAGAAGCTACGCTGGACATCTAGCGCTAGACGGCTGAGGCAAGTGACCTCAGCCGTTTTTGTTCGATCAGACGAACATTCAGCGGCACAGGCGCGCTACAATCGCTCCAAGAGACCTTTGCTCTGGAGATTTGACCATGACCATTGACTTGACTACGCTTGGTCGTGCCGCACGCGCTGCGGCGCGCCAGCTTGCCCGTCTCAGCACAGATCAAAAGAATGCTGCTCTGTATGCGATTGCTGACGCGCTGATCGCTCAACATGACGCAATTATGCATGCCAACGCTGAAGACCTCGCTGCTGCACGCGCCAGCGGCATGAACTCTGCAATGTTAGATCGCCTTTCGCTAGAAGGTCGGCTGAAAAGCATTGCTCAGGACGTGCGCAACGTCGCTGCGTTGCCCGATCCCGTCGGCGAAGTGCTTGAGTCCAGAGTTTTGCCGAACGGAATGCATCTGGAGCGTCGCCGTGTGCCGATTGGCGTCCTAGGCGTGATCTATGAGGCGCGTCCAAATGTGACAGTAGACGTTGCCGCGCTTGCGCTCAAGACAGGCAACGCGGTCTTGCTGCGTGGCGGCAAAGAGACACTCAACAGCAATCGCGCGCTCGTGCGTGCTATCCAAGACGCTCTAGCCGCATGTCAAGTGCCTGCTGAGGCTGTCCAGTTCATTGATAGCGCTGATCGGCAATATGTGGCAGAGCTGCTGCGCCTAGATCGCTATGTAGACATGATTATTCCGCGCGGCGGCGCCAGCCTGCACGAGTTTTGCCGCCAGAACAGCACGATTCCTGTCATCACAGGCGGCATCGGCATTTGTCACCTGTACGTAGACGCTAGTGCCAATCAAGACGCCAGCATCGAGGTGATCTACAACGCCAAAACGCAGCGTCCGAGCGTGTGCAACGCCTTAGACACGCTCTTGGTCAACAGCCAAATTGCTGAGAGCTTTTTGCCGCGCATGGCAGAGCGTCTACGGCAAGGTGGCGTGACTTTTCGCGCTGATCCACGCGCTTTTCGCATCTTGAATGCAAGTGGCGCAGCGCAAGACGTGCTGCCCGCAGGCGAGAGCGACTGGGATACTGAGTGGCTCAGCCTGATTCTCGGCGTGCGCGTTGTGGACTCGCTGGACGAGGCGCTTGAGCACATTGCAGCGCACAGCACGTCACACAGTGACGGTATTTTGACCGAAGATGCGGCAAACGCAGAGCGCTTCGTCCAAGAGGTGGACTCAGCAGCAGTGTATGTAAACGCCTCAACGCGCTTCACAGATGGCGGACAGTTCGGCTTAGGCGCTGAGGTCGCAGTTAGCACACAGAAGTTGCACGGACGCGGTCCAATGGGTTTGCGCGAGCTGACGACCTATAAATGGATCGGACGTGGCAACTATCATGTGCGCGCTTAGTCAGCGGCTTGCGCCACAGGCTGTGCCACTGGTTCAGCCTGTGGCGGCTTGCGGAAGATTAGCGCAACGCTCAGCGCTGTGAGCAATTGCAATGCCGCAACCACGCCGAAAATCAGCGTGAAGTTGAAATCGCGCTGTAGAATGCCGCTCAAGCTGCTTGAGAGGAACCAGCCGATGCTCCAGAACACTGAGCCAACGGCGCTGCTCAAGTTATGCAAGCTGCGATCAATGTACTCTAGGCGCAGCGGCTCATAGAGCGGCACGAGCAGGTTGCGCACTGAGGCGGCGATCACAAACATCAATGTGCCAAACAAGACAGCCTCTGAAAAGCTGAGCGCGAGAAAAGCAACGGCGGCAATGCACGTCGTGATAATTGTGCCGTGCAGTCTGCCGAAGCGCCGTTCCCACCATGGCGTCGTCACACCGACCACGCCCATCATCAGCCAGCCAAAGCTCAGAATCGCGCCGACCTCATCATCAGGCAAGCTGAAGCGCGTCCGAAAGAACAGGTTGTAGAACGGAAAAGTTAAGCCTGCTGAGAGACCAAAAATCAGGATCGGAGAAGCAAGAAGCAGCGTCGAACGCCAAGGCACAGCGCGCAAAGGCGGAAGCGGCACATTCGGACGCGCGTGGCGCACGTTTGGCAAGCGCAGCAGAGGCAGTAGGCTCACCAGACACAACAAAGCGCTGACCAACAGCGCGCCGCCATAGGCGAACGGCGTCTGCGCTGCAGGAAGGTCAGGACGCACTGCACTCTCAGGCAAGCCGAAAGTGCTGACAAGCCAACTTGGCAAGGTACCGCCTAACAGACTGCCAAAAGCAGCCATGCTCAGCGTAGTAACCTGATAGTAGCCAAAGGCGTGAGCTTGATGTTGACGCTCGACCAGTGCGATCAGGAATGGCGCAGCGGCGATGAAGGCTGCGCTCAGCGCCACGCCGAAAATTGCGCGGCTGAGGAAGAGCACAGGCAAAGTCGGCATAAGCAGCATGGGCAAGTAGCTGAGCGCAGCCAGCAGCGTTGCGCCGATGATCACGCGCTTTGCGCCAATGCGATCTGCGAGGATACCGATTGGAATGCCCAGAAAAGCGCCGCCAACTCTGGAAACGCCTTGCAAAAGACCGATAGCGTCCGCTGCGTAGCCCAAGCTGACAAAGTAGAAGTTCAGCACGACGTCGGCGACGCCGAGCGCGCCAACATGAAAAATGGCGCTGTGCCACAAAAACAGCGCTAACGGGCGATTCAAGCCTCGCAGAGTGCGCATACTTTATTCCATTAAGACATGACAGCTAACGATTCTGACTGGCAGCTTGAGCCGCATAATGGCTCTGCACTTGGCTCCACAAAATAGCAACTGCTTGTTGCACTTGTGGATGCGCAGGATTGACGGCGCGCGCTCGCTCGACATAGCTCCACGCTTCGAGCGGCGTAGTGGCAAGGTAGGCAAGGTTCAGCCAAGCGCCGATATGCTGCGGGTTCGCGGTCGCCACTTTCATGAAATACCAGCGCGCCTCTTCATACCTGCCGCCAAGCACAGCGCCTATGCCCATGTTGTAAGCGGTCAGCTGCTCGCGCAGCGTATCAGGCAGACGACGGCGCAACAGCGCCCACAGCGGTAACAAGAACAGCAAATTGCCTAGTCCACCTGCTAGGACGCCCGCAAAGAAGCCACTGGCAGGCTTGCGCCCTTTTGCCCAGTAGACCAAAGGTGTGATCAGCGCGCCAATCAGCGCGCCGCTGCCTGCCCACAGCCCAATGATTACCTCAGTTCCCACGCTTGCAGCCCTCTCACGCTAGATTATAGCGTCTGCCTTTTGAGACGGCAGTTTGATGCTACGGCATCAGCGTTGGCGTCGGATTGCGCGCTGTGATGTTCACTTCGACTACGTCATTGGGAATTACCACGTTATCGCCGCTGAAGCCTTCACGAGCAACGGTCGCCTGCAATTTCACCTGATGAATGCCGACGCCTAAGCCGCTTAGCGAGACAAAAATGCGGATATCTTCAGCTGTGAGCGTCTCAAGTGCCACTTGTGCGCCGCGCACAATCACAGTCACGCGCTCAGGCTGCACTGTGACGGCAAAGTCAGCTGTGTCAATGCCTTGCACTTGCACAGGAATGCCTGTGAACTCGCGGCTGCCTTGCACAGGCTCTATCTCAACTGTCACTGTGATGTCGCGCGGCTCTAGCAACGTCACGCCGCTTGGCACGCTCAAGCGCACAATTTGTGTAAAGGTCTGTGTACGATTGCTCAGGTCAATTGGCTCAGTGAAGATCACGCCATTCATCGCTTCAATAGCGCGCTGATTGCCGCGCACGAACACACGGCGCGGCGACCAAGTCTGGTTGACGCGCAAGTAACCATTCGGTAGTTCGCCTATCAGGCGCGGCTCAACAGCCAACTCGGTCACATCAGAGCGCGGTTGTACATCAACTGTCACAGCGACCTCTGAAGGCGTAAGCGTTACGTCTGTGATTGGGCGACCATCAGCGTCAACAGCGCTGAGCGGCAAGGTGACTGTAAAAGTGCCACGCTGATTTTGTGCGTTCACCTTGACCTGCACAGCAGCGACTTGTGCCACGCGCTCCGCAGCGCCGACGACAAGCGCTTCAGTCTGTGCAAGCTGCGTTGTCACAGCGTAGCCGATGGGCGGCGGCGGCTCATAGCGTACGCTGATGCTGCGCAGCTGCTCAGCGCGGCGTGCCAACTGCACACTGATACGGCTCGGCTGCACGGCGACCACAGCTGCGCCACGCACCTCAGGCGCAAGAATGCCGCGCAGTTCGATGCTGTACGGCTCATCGCGCGGCGGCAAGCCGCTCAAGTCGGCAATCACCTTGACCTGGCGCAGCTCAAGCGTCTCAAAGACCGATTGTAAGCCGCGCACGGTCACTTGGGCAGCCGTTGGTGGACGATTCGCTACGATCAAGCCTTCATCGTAGCGCAGTTCAATCGGCACCTGACCGATGAGACGGCGCTGCTCGACGGGATCGCGCCCTGAAAGCGCAGCGTACCACACAGCAAACGCCAGCAACAGCGAGCCGATCAACCAGCCGAGGTTATCCAAAATGAAGCGCAGCCGTGAGCGCCGCTGTTGCATGGCGAATGTCTCCTGAAGTTGCGCCACGCGCTCTACCGCACGCGCAGGCGCGTCAGCGTCACAAAGTCTTCTGCTTGAGCGCCGTCGGGCAAGTGCAGGCGTAGTCGTATAAACTCTTCTCGGTCAACCTGCTTGCGCAGCTCGTACATGCCGACGATCAACGTCCAGTCGCCGAGCGGCGTGCCTTCACGCACAGTCAGCTTGTGCTGATCCACAATGATCTCGCCTTCTTGCCACGTGCTGGTCGGTCGCGTCCAACTGGCAGGCATTCCGTCGCTTTGTGCGTAGACGTTTGACGTATTCGGCTGTACCAGTTGTGCAAAGACGCGGTAATCGGTCTGGAGCGGACGCAGTCGTTGCCAATACAGCGTCAGCGTGAGCGTCTCGCCGACTTGTGCGCTGAGCGGCTGAATATCGTAGCCGACGAGCGCTACAGCGTCGCCTAGGTTCGCGCGCATCGGATTAGGAATGTCCGAGTCAACACGGCGCGGCACAACGCGCACTGTGCCAACTCTGACGCGGTCGCTGCGCAAACCGTTGCTGTATGCCCACATGCGCTCGCCTGTCTTCAAATCGTAAAAGCCTAGCCAGACCGTCAAGGTCTGCGGCGCGTAAGTGTGGTCAGGCAGGCGCACTGCCACGCGATTCTGCCAAAACTGCCCGATGTGCCTCATCTGACTAGTCGCCCACAAGCCTTCGCCCAGAAAAACGTCGCGCTGTGCCACGATTGTGCCCGCCTCGTTTTCCAAGTGGACGAATAGGCTCCAGTCGCGGCGCATGGTCGCCGTCTGCTGAAAGTTGAGGTGAAACATGACGTACTCAGCAGGCTGAGCTGTCAACTCAAGCAGATGCTCACTGTGTAAGACAAGCGCAGTTGTGTCGGGCGACTCTGGCTCGGAAAAGGCAGTACTTCGCAAATCCGAATCAGGTGGATAGGACGAGAGAACAGGCGGATTGTAAGCGGAAAAAATGGTGATCAGCCCTGCAATTGCCGCAAAGACGTACCACGCTGCGACTAGGCGTGCTAGGTGCTTGCCGCCGATTTGCCATGCACCTAGCGCTAACCAGATGCTGATCGGCGCAATCGCGGCGAACATGAGTCGCCCTTGCGACGCCCATGTCTCGCTTGTCCAACGTAGCAAGCCGCTGAACAGCACGGCGATCCATGCGAGGCTGACCGCACGCGCTAACCACAGCGCGTTCACTTGCCAAAGATGTCGTCCAAATGCGGCGCGCAACAGACCAACTGCGCACAGCGCTGCAATGCTGTTGAAGACTGTGTAAACGAAGTCGGCAAACGGCACGTTCACGCCGCCGAAAAATCCCCAGTAGCTCATCAAAAAAGTATGGCGCTCCGACCAGAGCTGTGCAGCGTTTGCAGAGACAGGGCGCCTGCCCACGATGTCCAAGAAAACGTTCAGCCCAGTCGGATCGCCGTACAGCTGCCAGTTACGCACGTACCACCATGCGCCGATCAAGATTGTCAAGCCGCCTGTGACCGCCGCGCCAAATACAAACGCGCGCAGACTGTGGGCGCGAAGGGCGTTCAGCGCCAATGCACAGGCGATGATTGGCAGTAGAAAGCCGATGTTGAACTTCGCTAACATACCTGCGCCGCTCAGGACGCCGATCAAGACCAGTTCACGCATGGACGGCGACTCTCTCTGCTTGATCAGGCGCGCAATGCAGACCAAAAGCGCCGTTGCCAGCATGTTTGAGAGATTGTCGTTATTCACGCTGGCGCTGATGAACAGAAACATCGGATTGAAGGCAACGGTTGCCATTGCTAAGAGCGCCACGCCTTCACGCTGCGGAAATAGCTCTTGTGCCAAGCGATAAGTCAGCCAGACGGTCAGCGCGCCAAGCACAATTGAGAGCCAGCGTGAGAGATAAATTGCCCTGACAGTGCCTGATGCAGCGTTGCGCGCTGCTGTATGAATGGTCATGTTGACATTTCGGTCAGGCACGATGACGCCGATGTCGGCATGTGGATTGATGTACCTGATCTGAGACAGATCGCTTGTGTCGAAGGCAAAAGTGAGCGCAGCAGCTAACAAATAGTAAAGCGGCGGCTGACTGCCTTCTTGGCGCCACGCTGTTTGGACGCCTGTCTTTTGAACAGGCAGATTGAAGCCATGCGTGGCGAGATATTGCACCATTGGATAATGCCACAGCTCATCTGAGGCTTCTAGCAACGGCGTTATCAGGCTGTACAAGAAGGCAAATAAGAAGTAAGCGAGGAGAATCAGACGTGCCGTTCGGCTCATAGCTGTTCAGCGCTCTCTGTGAGTATTTCAAGGAAGAAATCAGCCGTGCGCTGCGCAATGCGCGTCCATGTGAACTGCTCCGCGAGCTGACAGGCATTCTGACTAAGGCGTGCGCGCAGCTGCGGCGCATCGGCAAGCGTCCGAATTGCCTCGCCAAGTGCTTCAGGCTGCTCAGGCGGCACAAGGTAGACGTTATCGCCGTGATGCAGCTCTGGCAACGGAACAGCAGGTGTGCTGGTGATAATTGGACAGCCATGCGCCAAGCCCGCCATGAACGATCCGCGCCTGAACGAGACGCCATCAGTGTACGGCAATGCCAGCATGTCACACGCTAACAGGTATGCACTTACAGCTGCACTCTCAACGAAACCTGTGCGCCGCACGCGCTCACTCAGGCTTAGCTGACTGATCAACGCGTCTATGCTCTCAGCATAATGCACATTGCTCGGATCGCTTGTGCCTGTGCGTCCGCCAATCAGCACCAAGTAGGCATCTACGCCGCTTTGAAGCGCACGTGCCACGCCGCGCAGCAGACAAGCAGCACCTTTGCTGGCGTTCAAAAAGCCAAAATAGCCGACTAGCACGCTGCTCTCAGGAATGCCGAGCGCAGCGCGCACTGCTGCGCGATCAAAGTCAGGCAGCGGCGCAGGCGCGATGTTTGAGCCAATTGGAATGCGGCGCAATGGCGGCATGCCGCGCTCTTTGGCAAGCTGCTGCTCATCTTGCACGTTAGTGACGATCACGCCTCTAGCAGTGCGCGCAAGGTTGAGCAGCGCTCGGTAGCGCAGACCGCCTGCCTTCGGGAACAGATACGGCACAAGCAGGTCGTGAAAAGTAGTGACCGTAGCAAAGTCGCTTAGGCGTGACGGCAAGAGATGCACCAAAGGCGCTACTTTGCCGAAAGCAGCCGCCTCATACTGCAGATTGATCACTTCAAGGCGATGACGGCGCGCCCAGCGCTGTGCCTGCAGCAGCGCCGCCCAATTCCAGTCGCGCACCTCAGCAGCCACTTGAACGCCTGTCTCGTCGTTCCCTTTTGCGCGCCAATGCGTCAAGACGTACACTTCGTGTCCGAGCGCGACCAGTGCAGCTGCTAACTCATGTGTGAAGGCGCCAACACCGCCTTCCATAGGCGGATATTCACCTGTGATGAAACCGATTCGCATAGTCTCCGCTCTAGACCTTGTCAAATAGTGCACGAATGACTTGCCGATAAGTACGTACGCGCTCGCGGCGCAAGGCGCGCTTAGAGCCGAGCGCGCTTTTCAGACTCTCTAGCAACATTTGGTGCGCGTAACTGGCTATCAAAAACATGCGCAGCGCTGTTGCGGCGCCAAGACCATGAAATTTGCGAAAATAGCGCACCTTGCTGCGCTGGAAGTGAATGTGCTTCACAGCGCTGACCTGCTCCGTGCTCTTGCCGCCGTGATGCACTACATATGCGCCGCCATGATAGACCACTTCCCAGCCTGCTAATTTAGCACGCTTGCAAAAGTCTACTTCCTCGCTGAACATGACGTAACCTTCGTCTAAGCCGCCGATCTGCTCGTAGACGGCACGCCGCAGCATCAGCGCCGAGCCTTGTACCCAGTCCACTGCAGCGATGTCTGTATCGGCAATGTCGCGCGCGTAGAATCGCTCCAGCAGACCTTTTGGCGCGTATGGCTGCAGCCAAGTGCTCTCGAAGAACGCTGTGAGCAGCGTTGGAAAGCGCCGCCGCGAGGACTGGTGCGTACCGTCTGTGTTCAACGTATGCGCGCCCAAAATGCCAACTTGGGGATGATCGCGCATGTAACTCACCATCTCTGCTAGGGCAGCGCCGCGCACTTCAGTATCAGGGTTGAGCAAGAACAAAAATTCGCCCTGTGCAGCCATTAAGCCGATGTTATTGCCGCGCGTGAAGCCGACGTTTTCCGCTTGCGGCAAAGTACGCACGTGCGGATATGCCTCGCGCAGCAAGGCGACTGTGCCGTCGCTGCTGGCAGAGTCTACGACGATGATCTCGGTCGCCACAGGCGCTGTGCGCAGCGACTCAGCGATTGAGTCAAGGCATCGTGCTAAGTAGTCGCGCACATTCCACGAGACGATGATGATTGACAGCTCCATGAGCCGTTATTGTAGCATACTCTCATGAATGAAGGTCGCCGGCGCCGTACAACACAGCACTGAGCGACTCTCGCAGAATCACGCGCTCTTGCGCTTGTCAAAGCGCCGCTAGATAAATGACGAACATAGACGCTGCATGCACAGGTGAGGCATTGCTCACAAACAACTCACGCGCAGCCTTAATTGAGGCAGAGCAGCAGAGCAAAGTCAAGGTCAACGCACTTGCCCAGCAGCAACTGGTAATCAGCTCTATACGTACAAGGTCACGGCAAAAAAGACATCAGCCAGAGCCACAGCTTGCGCCTACTCACAAAATTCTGCAAGGACAGCTGTAACTAATCGAAGTCGCAGAAGGACTGCAATTTCTCTAACCCCTAAGAAGAGCAAGGGAAAACAGGATAAAATTGATACCTAATGAGTGCACTCTGCACTGCAAAAAGGCATGAGGACATGCGTTTTATCCACATCAGCGATTCTCATCTGGGCAAGACGCCTGATTTCATCTACAACGGCTTCAACAGCTACTGTCATCTGGAAAAAGTGATTGAGACGATCAACGGCCTGCCATTCTCAGTGGATTTTGTGCTACACAGCGGCGATGTGACTGAATACGGCTCATTTGAAGAGTACGCTTTGGCACGCCGCCTGCTAGAGCGCTTGCGCTTCCCTGTCAAGTACGTCGTGGGCAACCATGATAATGCTGCGCTATTGCAAAATGCGCTGCTTGGCATTGAGTCGCCAAGTGGGCGTTACGACCACAGTTTCACAGTTGATGGAGTGCAAGTCGTCCTTCTAGACACAAACAACGGCTTTGTGCCGAATGGTACACTCACTGAGCGCCAACTCGCTGATTTGCGCGCGCTGTGCACACCTGAAGGCATGCCGCTGATCATCGCTATGCATCATCCGCCGCTGCCGCTCGATACGCCGTGGATGGCAGAGGGCTGGGCAAGTTTTGGCTTCCGCAGCATGTTGCTGAACGAAGGCGAGGCATTCCGCGCTGCGATTGCACCTGCACGTGAGCGACTGCGCGGCGTCCTTTTTGGTCACATTCATCGCGCCTTCCAAGTCCAGCACGACGGCGTTTTCTACTGCAGCGCGCCCAGCACTGTGATTCAGTTTGCCGCTCATCCAGAGCAGCGTAATCCAAAGCCGGCGCCTGAAGAGCCACCTGCTTTCGCGTTAGTCACTCTGACCGACTCGCAGCTAGTCGTCCGCCAATATGCACTGACACGCCCTGAGCAAGGTTAAGCTATGCTACGCTTTGTCCACATCAGCGATTCGCACATCAGCACGCCAGATTTTGCCCACTATGGACATCGTTCTTATCCAAATTTTGAAGCAGTTGTAAGTGCTATCAATGCACTACCGTTTAAAATTGACTTTGTGCTGCACACAGGCGATGTTGTGGAAAATGGTGCGGCTGAGGAATACGCGCTCGCCAAGCCGCTCTTGGCACAGCTGCGCTTTCCGATTTACTACGCGAATGGCAACCATGACAACTCAGACCTGCTGCAGCGTGAGCTGATTGGCATTCACACGCCAAATGAGCGCTACGACTGCACTTTCAGCATCAAAGGCGTGCAGATTGCTATCTTGGATAGCTCTAATCGCCGCGATCACACAGGTATATTGACCGAGTCGCAACTTGAGGCACTGCGCAGTCTTTGCACGTCAGAAGGCGTGCCTTTGATCATCGCCCTGCATCATCCGCCTGTGCCGCTAGATACGCCTTGGCTTGATAGCGGTTGGTGCGACTCCAATGGCGAGCTATGCGGCACTATGCTGCTAGAAAACTGGCAGGCTTTTCAAAGCGCTATCGCGCCTGCACGCGCGCGGCTGCGCGGCGTTTTCTTCGGGCACATTCATCATGCTTGCCAGGTTTGGAACAATGGCATTCTATATTGTGCAGCACCTAGCACGTTTGGTCAGCTTGCCAGCTACCCTGAGCAACGCGCGCCGCAGCCGACGCCTGAGCAACCTATTGCCTTTAACTTGGTCAGCATAGATGGTGAGCAGGTGATTGTACGCCAAGTTGCTATACCGCGACCTGCCACAAGTGCTGCCTAGCGCTATACTCGTGCATAGCTGTAACGTTTCGGAGAAGTTCAAGAGTGAGTAAGCCTGCTATTGAAGCGTACGGCATCGGCAAGCAGTATCGTATCGGCGAGACAGTTGCCTACTATACGCTGAGCGAAACAGTCGCACGTTTTTTACGCGCGCCGTTTCGTCGCCGCGCTCAAGCTGATCAGCGCCTATTCTGGGCGCTGCGCGATGTCTCGTTTACGCTGCAGCGCGGTGACGTGCTTGGCATTATCGGCAGGAATGGATCGGGCAAAAGCACGCTTTTGAAGATTCTCTCGCGCATTACCGAGCCGACCGAAGGGCGCGCAGTCGTGCGCGGACGAGTTGCTTCGTTGCTAGAAGTCGGCACGGGCTTTCATTTTGAGCTAACAGGGCGCGAGAACGTCTTCTTGAACGGCTCAATCTTGGGCATGAAGCGTGCTGAGATTGTCCGTAAGTTCGATGAAATCGTCGCTTTTGCCGAAGTCGAGAAATTCATTGACACGCCTGTCAAGCACTATTCAAGCGGCATGTTCCTACGCCTTGCCTTCGCCGTTGCTGCACATATGGAGCCTGAAATCTTGATTGTGGATGAGGTGCTCGCAGTTGGCGACGCGGCTTTTCAGCGCAAAAGTCTGGGCAAGATGAGCCAAGTGGCAGGCGAAGGACGCACTGTGCTGTTTGTCAGCCACAACATGCCAACTGTGCTGCGCCTGTGTAACGTTGGTCTGCTGCTCAGCAGCGGTCGTGTAGCAGCGTACGGCGATATTCAGAGCGTAGTGAATACCTATGTGCGGCAAGGCATGGAGCTAGCAGGCGAGCGGCGCTTTGAGCCTTCCACAGATACCGACCTCGCTTTTACAGCCGTGCGCCTGCGCGATTGCCGCGACGCGATCAGCGCGCAAGTTAACTGGAGCGAAGGCGTTTTCGTCGAGATAGACTACGTTGTGCGTCGTCCCATGCGTGCAGCACAGATTGCTTTCCGCTTGTACAACAGTGACGGCACGTGCGTGTTGACCAGTACAGACTTCGATAGCGATCTGAGCCGTTACGAGGCGACGCAGGCGGCGGGTAACTACACAGCGCGTATTTTCCTGCCTAGCACATACTTGCGCAGTGGCAGTTACTATTTGGAGCTGATCGCGCAAGTGCCGCACGTCCGTCTGCTCGACCATGTGCAAAACAGCATTAGCTTTGAAGTCCTGGATGACGGCAGCCATATCTCACAGTTTGGTGCGCGACACGGCGTGATCGCGCCTGTGTTAGAATGGCAAATTTGGCGACAAGACTAGCAGATGCTTGCTTTGAGGCACAATTCTTCATACAATTATCAGAAAAAAGTGAGGAAGGACACTTTTGGAGCATGACCAGTAGAGGCGTGGACGACAATCTAGACGATATTCGCAGCAATCTTGTGGAAGATGAGCTACCTATGTTCGATGATGTGCCGAGTCCTGCCGCGCAGCGCGTGGAGCCAAAGCGCATCTTCGGGCTAACAGCAGGTGAACGCATGATTCTCTCGATCATTTTCTTCATTGCCGTCAGTGTGCTGAGCGTAGCTCTTCTATTCATCACAAATACTATTGTGATACCATAGTTACTGAACTGCTGACATCGGAGCTCATGACTATGCAAGCGCAGGCGACTATTTTGGTTGTGGACGACGATGAAGATATATGCGCAGCAGTATCTGCAATCCTGTCATTGGAAGGCTATCATGTAGTCGCCGCTCGTGATGGTCAAGATGCTCTGCAAATGATCACTGAAGGAAAATGCACGCCGCAGCTGGTCATCAGTGACATTGTCATGCCGCACATGGACGGTTACGCCTTCTTTGAAGCAGTCCGCCAAATACCGTTCATGCGTGCTGCGCCGTTCATTTTCCTGACTGCATACGGCTCACGAAAACAAATCCATCTTGGACGTGAACTAGGCGTAGATGACTATTTAGTCAAGCCTTTTGAGCCGCCTGAGCTGATCGCCTCTGTGCGCAGCCGCTTAGGACGCGCTCAGGCAATACGCCAACAAGTTGAGAGTGAGCTGGACAACGCGCGATGGATGCTAGTACAACTGCTCTCACATGAGCTGCGCACGCCGCTGACTTGTATCGCAGGCGGCTTCGACCTATTGGTGGACGCTGTAGCACACAGTCGTGACAACCAGCTAGACATGGCTGCGAGCGTTGACTTGATCCGCAGTGGCACACAGCGTCTGTTGCGCCTTGCCGAGCAAGTCGTCACTTACACTGAGCTGACAAGCGGCGTTGCCGAGAGGCACATCGAGCAGTTTGGCGAACGCCTATCAATCCTTGAGCTGATCGAGAACGCTGTTGCAGTTGCCCACCCTGAGCTGACAGCGTACAATATCAACCTTGAGACAAGCTACACCAGCGCTGAGCCAGTTGAGGTATATGGGTCATCTAGGCTGCTTGTCAACGCATTCTATGAGGTTATTCGCAACGCGATTATGTTCAGTGATCGATTCAGCACTGTTCACATCCAAATTAGCCGCGAAGGTCAGTTCGCTGTGGTCAAAGTGATAGATCGTGGTCGTGGCGTTGCCGAGACCGATTTGGAGAGCGTCTGGCAGATTATGGTGCAGTCGGATCGGCAACACCAAGAGCAGCAAGGTGCTGGCATGGGCTTGCCAATTGTGCGCCAGACAATGCTACTGCATGGCGGCGATGCAAGCCTTGAGAGTCGCTTGGGAGAAGGCACAACGGTCATGCTGCGCTTGCCGATCTGCAGCTAACGTAGCGGATACGCCCAGAACAGCGCGATCTCTGTGATCAGCGCATCAGGCGACTCAGAGACATTCGCATACATTGACTCGTCTAAGCCAACTAGCCGACAGCCCATTTGGGCATAAAAGCGGCAAGCGGCGATGTTTGTTTGCTGCGTTTCTAGTGTGATAGCGCGCGCGTTCCAGCTTTGTGCGGCACGCACAGCTAGATGCCACAACCTTCTGCCAATGCCTCGCCTACGGAAGTCTAGGTCAACCATTAAATTCCAGATGTAGGCAGTCTGATTCCACGCCTGCCACGTCATGTCCAGCAAGCCAACAAGTCGCGTGCTGTTTGCAACTGCCACGCGCTGATACGCAGACTCGCCGCGCTTGAGTCGTTCACGAATGCTTGCCTGCATCTCAGGCGTGAAGTCGTACAAACCACCTTTGTCGAAGGGCTTGTCTAGGCGCCGCTCAGTCAGCCGCCAACTGACTAGATAGCCGCTGCCGCTGCGCTCAACTGCCAAGATAGTATCTGTGCGATACGTGGGACGAATCTGAGGCAGATTTGGGATATCTTCAGACGTCAATGGACGAATCTCAATGACTGGCTCCTCAAGTATCCGCATGAGTTTGGCTCGATCAAGGTAGAATAGGCGTGTGAGTGCAATTTTATCCCGAAGGTAGGCTGAGAATCCATGAAGCCAATGGTCTTAAGCTACAGTGAGCAAGGGCAGGGCATGCCGCTGGTCTTACTGCATGGCTTTCCGTTCAACAGCAGTCTATGGCGCTACCAAGTGCGCAGTCTGAGCGACGCCTATCGCGTCATTACTCCTGATCTGCGCGGTTTCGGGCAGAGCGAGGCAGCCGAAGGCGTTTATGAGATGTCCTTGTTAGCACAGGATGTCTTGAGGCTGCTGGATGAGCTACGTATCGAAAAAGCTGCTATCATGGGACACAGCATGGGCGGCTATGTGACACTAGCACTGTGGCGCTTGGCGCCGCAGCGCTTCAGCGCCTTTGGCTTGATTGCGTCGCACGTTTGGGCAGATAGCGAGGCGCAGCAACAGGCGCGTGAACAGTTGATCGGGCAGGTCATGGAGCGTGGCGCTGTTGCTGTGGTTGAGGCACTCATGCCGCGTCTGTTCGCACCAAATCTGAACGCAGAAGAGCCGATTCAAGAGCAAGCGCGCGCCATGATGTTATCTGCGCCTTCTACGAGTCTGACAAGTGCCTTGCGCGGCATGATGTATCGCCCTGACAGCAGCGACTTATTGCCGCAGATTGACGTGCCCGCCTTGATTTTGTGCGGTGATTCCGATCCAATTGTGCCGCCTGAGCGCGCTGAGCAAATGGCGCGTCAAATGCCGAATGCCACGCTAGTAGTTATCGAGAATGCTGCACACATGCCGATGCTGGAGCAGCCACAAGCAACTGCATTGGCAATACGCAACTTTCTTAACAGCTATCGGCACGCTCAAATGGAGAGTTGACGGGCATACTGCTGCAGAAAAGCGCGCTGCCTCTCGGAGAGCATGTAAAAGTAGCATTGGAGACGGCGCGCTTGCACGCTCAGCACAGCTTGGCGCAGGCTCTGTCCGTGCCGCATGAAATAAACGTGCAACAGTGTCCCTGTACGTCCAATACCAGCATGACAGTGCAAATAGACAGGTTTACCTGCAGCTTGCATTGCATCAATGTAGTCAACAATCGCGTTCGCTTGTGCCTCACTTGGCACGCTGAAATCTTCAATCGGCGAGTGATATGTTTCGATGCCAAGCGAAGCAAACAGCTCAGCTGAGAACGACTGCCATGCAGTCAGCGGATGCTCAGTGAGCGAGACAATAGCGCGAATGCCTTCCGCGTGTAACGTTTGCAAGTCTTCTATCGTGGAAGGAATCGAACCTGCTGCTAGGACGCTCGGCACGATCCAGTCAAACCTAAACATATTCAGCCTTTCAGACGTGCATAGATATCGCCTGAACGATGCTTGCTCGGATGATTCTCCAGCATACGGTAGACTGCTTCTGGGCTTAACCAGTTCGGCTGCATGAAGACAAAGGTCTCCTTGTATACGGCGTTGAATTCGTAGTCGCCCAGTTCCTGCAGACGTGCCATGCACGCAGCTGACAGATCGAGCCATTCTGGTGTATACTCAAAGGAAAGCGCCTTAATAGGCTGTGAAAGACCCTGCAGCACAGGTAGCTCGTAGCCTTCCACGTCTATTT